>JAPPJY010000037.1 GCA_028874335.1 Gemmatimonadota bacterium
TACGAGACTACGAGACTACGAGACTACGAGACTACGAGACTACGAGACTACGAGATTACGAAGAGAACGAAACTAAGGAGGCGGCCGCGGTACGGTTTGCGACTACATCACCGAGGCCGCGACCGCATTGCCCACCCGTGGCCGCAGAGGAGCCGCGCCTTGCGGGTCGTTGGTAAACAATACGCACGTCGTCTCCGTTTCGGGATCCACCCACGCCACCGTGCCCGTCGCCCCCTCGTGTCCGAAGGTGTCGTCCGAAGTCAGATCGCCGAAGATTGAACTCACCCGATCGCGCAAACGCCATCCCAACCCCCAGCGCTGTCTGAATCTGTCCGCCCGGACCAGGTCCGGCATCGCCGACGTCTGATCCGTTGTCATTGCGGCAACCGTCGCGGGCTTCAGAATACGGATTCCGTTGAGCGCACCGCCGTACAGAAAGGCCTGACAGAGCGCCGTCATTTCAGATGCAGTCGTCAAGAGTCCTCCCCACGGGGCGCCGAATCCACGCCAGTAGTCAGAATTCCAGTTCCACGACACGGCGTCCGCCCCGCCGTATTCGCCGCTGCGGATTTTGACTTCGGATTCCCGCGGGTTCCGTTTCATTGTCCCAAGCGTCGTATCCGCAAGTCCCAACGGATCGAAGAAGGAACGTTTCAAGAAGGTCCGGACGGGCGCCGCCTCCAATCGCTGGACAATCTCGCCCAGCATCGCGATACCGCAACTCTGGTATGATATCCGCGTTCCGGGTTCAAAAAGCAGTTCCACGCCGCAAATGTGCTGTATGAAGACGTCCAGCGGCGCGTGTTCGGACCGCAAAGCCAGATTCTGCGGGAGCATGTCCGGCAGTCCGGAAGTGTGGGTCAGGAGATGCCGTACCTGCACCCCTTCCTTGCCCGCCCGACCGAACTCCGCTACGAATTCCGTCACGGGGTCGTCCAGGCAGACCTTGCCCCGTTCCACGAGCAGCATGACGGCCGCCGCGACGATCGGCTTGGTAATGGATGCAACCAGGAACCGTGTATCCGGCTCCACCGGAGAACCTGCGGGGGCCAGCGTACGACGCCCGAAACACGCTGGCGGAAGGGCGATTCCGCCCCGCGACACCTGCAGCACGGCGCCCATCAGCTTTCCGCGGACCACGGCCTCTTCCAGAATCCCGCAAGCCGACCGGATGCCTTCTTCGGATAACCCGATCTCGTCCGGGTTCTCGGTGTGTCGAATCATTGCGCCTCCCCGGCATGTAAATCCAAAGGGCCTGATTACAGGGGTAACTCGGTTCCGATTTTCAACTCCACCGCACGACGGTAAACCAGGATTGCAGTCGCCATGTCTTCCAGGCCGAGCCCCAGATTGATCGCAATCGTACGCTCCTTCGCCGACTCCCGTCCGGGTTTCAGTCCCGCCGCGATTTCACCGAGGTCGGCATACGGCTGGGGCGTGTCGCGGAAATAGCCGGCCTGACGGTAATAATTCAGCTGGCCGGTATCGTCGCTTACCAGCTTGTCCGCTTCGCGGAACGCATCGTTTCGAATATATGAATCGAAGTCCAGAGGGCACGCAAACGACCCTTCGGACAACCAGCCGCTGCCAACCACAGGTTCAGGACGTCTCAGAACCGGGCCGCTGGTCACCACGATGTCCAGCCCACTCACCGCTTCCGAAGCCTCGCGAACCGGCTCTATCCGCACGTCCAGCCGGGGTCCCATTTCGGCCGCGAATCGAACGGCAAGGTCCGGATAGAGGTCGTAGGCCCTGACCTCCTGAATATCGAACACGCACGAGAGCGCTTCGAGATTGCCGCGGCCCTGGACGCCGCAGGCAACAATGCCAACCGTCGAACTGTCCTTGCGCGCCAGATATTTCGCGGCGACCGCGGTCGCCGCGCCCGTCCGCATCGCCGTGATCCACGTACAGTCCATAACGCACGTGGGAATGCCGGTTTCAGGATCGTTCAGTATCAGCAACCCGCTGATGTACGGCAACCCCTTTGCCTGGTTTTCAGGGTATCCCGACACCCACTTCATTCCCGCCGATTCAAGGCTCGGTATATACGCCGGCATCGCGTGAATGAACGCATCCGGTTGGGTGTGGATGCCCGGCTTGGGAGGCATCTCCACCTTGCCCTCTCCTTTCTCCACGAACATCCGGTCCAGCCCGTCGATGATTTCGGTCATCGAGAGATTCACCGCTTCCACGTCGTTTCTGGAGAGATACAATACGTCTTCGGACATTGGTCGCTCCCGGGGGAAACTTGATCTGCGATCCGATGTTCTTTATCTTGCATCCGTCGCCCGCCGTCAATCGACGGTGACTTTGCCCCCGTTTCTTCTATAGTCAGGCCGGAGAACGGGGAATCTCAGGCCACATTCGAAGGAAGCGATATGGACTGCCTCACGGACGAGCAGTGGGGACAATTCCAGAGTCAGGGCTATCTCCATCTTGGCAGGGTCGCCGGCGCGGACGAACTGAATGCTCTAAAGCAGCGCATCGACGATATCATGCTCGGCACGGCACCCTTGGACTACAGCCGTATGTTGATGCAACTGGACGTCGTTGAAGGCCGGAAAGGTCCGGGACCCCAGACCAGGGGACATAAGGGCGCCACACTGAATTACCGGAAAATCCAGGATCTGGAGTTTGATAACCTGTTTCTCGCCTATATGCAGAAACCGCTGTTCCGGAGCATCTGCGCCGGCGTCTACGGGACGAATGCGCCGGTGGCCTGCTTCCGCGCCATGTTTATGAACAAACCGGCCGGGAAGGGCCACGACCTGACCTGGCACCAGGACCGCTGGACCGACCTCGACCGGGACCCACTCATTACCGTCTGGACGGCGTTAGACCCCGCCACGGTTGAAAACGGCTGCGTCAGAATCATCCCCGGGTCTCACAAATGGGGCCTGGTCAACCCCGATAACGCGAGCGGGTTCCTGAGTCCCGACCAGATCGACGAAAGGACGCGAAGCGCAGAGCACACCTTTCTGGAACTCGACGAGGGAGAGGTCGTTCTCCTGCACAACTGGCTGTTACACAGTTCCGGCACGAATCAGACGGACGTTCCCCGCAGGGCGTTCAGCGCCTGTTACATGCACGCGGCAACAACGTCGGCGCGCGGCAATGCGTTTTCGGTCATTTTCGGCGCGGACGCACTGACGCCCCGGCCCTCGTAACGCGGGATCGGCGCCCCACCGTTTTTTCACTTGACCCACGCCCTCGAATCCGGAACATCCAGCCAGGCGCCGTCATTCGCGATCGATGCCTGGCTGATCAGTCCGGGAAGCGTCATGTCCATGGCTTCGTGGATCCCGATGGGGCAGGGCGCCGTTCCCATGATGGCGTTTACAAAATCCAGAATCTCGAAATAATCCCCACCCCCGTGGCCCGCCTGCAGCGCTTCTTCGGACGGATTGCGCCAGATCTCCGGCATATATTCTTCCTCCAGTTCCGACAGTTCCTTCCAGGAATTCCTGTCTTCGCACAGATCCGCGAGCCAGATCCGGTTCGCCTCACCCCTGGCGCGTGCGGACTCGTAACATCCCGTAGTCCCCTGAAGGACGTAGTTCGCCATCGAGTGAGGGCGGTCCGACAGCATATCTACACGAATCTTGATCAACGAACCCCTCACGGTCTTGCACAGCATCACGCAGGAATCCTGATTCTCATATTGGTTCCCTCTGGGATCCGTGTAGTGATGCCCGCTGCCCTCGCAGCAGACCCGCGCCACGCGGTCGCCCACCATCCATTGAAGAATCGGGCCCAGGCTGTGCGTGCCGTAGGTGACGCCGTCGATCCCCGTCTGCCACTTCCGCCGCCAGGTTGTTATCTCGTTCAATCCTTTCAACTCGTGGACATATTCTCCCTCCGCGTAATAGACGTCGCCGAACAGCCCGCGCCTCACCAGTTCTTTCACGAGCACATTGGGTTTCATATACGTGAAATTCTCGGCCATCATGTACAAGGCGGTGGTGTCTGCGGCCGCGGCGACCAGGCGTTTGCACTCGTCCACCGAAACCGCGGCCGTCACCTCGCTCAGCACGTGGACGCCGGACTCCAGGGCGGCGATCGCCTGCGGCGCGTGGAACTGCATTGGCGTGCCGATAATCACGGCATCCAGGTCGGATCCTTGCAGCATTTCCCCGTAGTCCGAATAGGTCTCCGAGGCGCCCAGCCTTTCTGCAGCCCCTTCCAGCATGTCCTCCCGGATGTCGCAAACGGCATGCAGACGGGCGGCGGGATGCGCGTCAATGGCCGCCCGAAAACTCCCGCCTCTGCCCGCCGCTCCAGCAACGCCGATATTCAACCTTTCCAGGACTGCCATGCCTTCATTCCCTTTCCGGACTGAATGCAAAGGAACACCCTATGCCGGCGATCCGCCGCGGGGTGGGTGACCGCATCCGAGAGATCGGGATTCCATTGGCGGAAAGCCGCTATCGCGCAGTCGCGAACGTCGGCACAACGCCCGATGCGTCAGTCCCTTGAGGGGCGCCTGAACTTTCGCCGGAGTACGGAACCCGAAAGCCATACGTTCTGAATTGCCCGAGAGCCGGCGCCGACTTCAGAAAGTCCACAAATCGCCGCGTATTCGCGCTATCCCGCCCCTTCACGATCGCAACGGGATAGACGATCGCGCCATGCGTGTCGGCCGGAAACACGGCCAGCACGTCCACCCCGTCGCTGGAAGCCGCGTCGGTCGCGTACACGATGCCCGCGGCGCATGCGCCCTGCTCCACGAACGCGAGCGCCGCACGCACGTCCTGACCGACGGCCAGACGGCCCTTCAGATTCCCCCACCATCCCAGCCGGACGAACGCCTGCTTTGCGTATATTCCGGCCGGAACGAGTTCCGGGTCCGCTACCGCAAGCGGTCCCTCGAACGCCGCGGCAAAGTCAAAACCCTTCTCCCATTCGATAGGGAACCCCTCTCCGCCGGGTACCACAACCACCAGCGAGTTTCCAAGCAAGTCGGTCCGGGTATCCGGTCGAATCAGCCCTCGGGTCTCCAGGTAGTCCATCCACGCCGGATTCGCGGAGATGTAGACTCCGGCAGGCGCACCCCGTTCGATCTGTCTTGCCAACGTGGAAGACGCGGCGAATGAATAGCGGATTTCCAAACCGGTTTCCCTTTCGAATATCCCTTCAATCCGCTTCATTGAACCGATCAGACTGGCCGCAGCGTACACCCGGACGGGTTCACCCAGAAGCCGGGTATGCGTCGAACCCAATATGAACAGACACAACGTCAACCGGAATACAGTCATTTCGATCTCAGAAGTTGTTTTAAAATTACCGGCGAGTTCCCGAGCGCGAGCGAAAAAGTGGCGGTCAAGGCGGGAAAATCCGCCCATATTTGTCTATACGGGTGGATTTGACCAACGCCGACCGGCGCTTTTGCAGCCGCGCGAAGACCGCTGGGAATTTTAAGACAGCTTCTCAAGTGAGGGACGAATCCCGAATGGGTCAATCACGTCTTATTTAACAAAAAACACCATATGTTCAAACCGTTTTTTCAATCCCGACGGGCTCCGGGCCGGTCGCCCTCCGTCGGTCCGGCCTCTCTGCCCGGAGATCTGAGGCACAGCCCGACCCGCTTGATAGCACACCGGAATTCTTGTATACTATCGCCGATTAGAAGTTGTTTTAAAATTCCCGGCGAGTCCCGAGCGCGCGCGAAAATGTGTCGGTCAAGGCGGTCAAAGGCGCCCATATTTAATGTATCGTGGCTGCGCGCCCCTCGCCACTCTTGGGTGCTTTTGACCAACGCCGACCGACGCTTTTGCAGCCGCGCGAAGACCGCTGGGGGTTTTAAGACAGCTTCTTAATTTCCTATGAGGATGTGTTTGCCATGACAAATGAGCGCTACACGGGCCCGAACCTCGAGGTGTTGGAAGCCCAATCCCGTGTCTGCACCGGACCTCATCAATCCCGGCCGTTGGGGGTGAAACCCGCCGACCCCCGGCCCGGCCGCATTCTGGAACTGATCCTGCGTTCCGTCAGGGAGGAATTACCTGAGACGATGCGTGCATCGCCTGTCCAGATGGGTGCTTTCTTCGTCGCCATGACGCTGCGGCGCGGCTTTCCTTCCCGGACCCGGTGGAGTTGCGCCGAGACAGAAGCGTTTGAAGGGAATCGTGAGGCCCTTCGCCAATGCCTGCCGAAGGAGATGCTCTTTCTGCTGGACCCGTCCTCGAAGCTGAGACCACAGGACGATCAGGAAGCTGTTCTCATTTCCGCGCTCGGCAAGGTCCTCGCCGGTGATCACCTGAGCTATGGCGAGACTCGCCGGATGTGTGGCGTCATCCTTGGCGGGCATGGGCGAGCGGCGCTCTATGGCGCGGCCCTCATCGGCCAGCGGATGAATCGCGAGACCTACGACGAGGCGCGCGGATACCTGGACGCCGCGTTTGACCCGTCCGGCGTTGTGGCGCTGAACGTCGGCTCGCTCACCCATTTCGGGGAACCCTACGACGGATCGAAGAGATACTTCCGGCCGACCCTTTTCGTCGCGGCGGCCAGGGCGGCGCTCGGACGCCCGACGGTACTGCACGGGGTGGATGGGATGCCGCCGAAATGGGGAGTCACGGACGAACAGATCCTGAAAGCGCTGGGGGCGAACGTCGATCTCTCTCTTGACCAGGCCGGAGGTCTGATCGAGAACCCCGAGGTCGGTTTTGCCTACGTCAGCCAGCGCATCTTCTCGCCCGCGGCCTACGCTTCCAGGGAACTTCGTACACACATCGGAAAGCGGCCTCCCTGGGCGGCAACGGAGAAGGCCCAGCAGCTTTTCGCGTGCCCGGGTGAAAACCACATGGTGGTGGGCTATTACCATCCGGGGTACGAAGATATGTTTCTTCAACTGGCAGTGGACCGGGGGTTCAACTCATGCCTTGTCGTCAAGGGAATGGAAGGCGGCAGTTCCCTGGGGCTGCGGCTGGGCAAACCCTCCGACGGCGAAAGGAAAGCCATCAACAACGTAAGGGGATTCCGGACTGTCGACGGGCGAATTGAAACATACGATCGCGATGTCGACCCCGTCGACGCCGGATTCGGGTACGAACTTCAGCCGCGACCCGAATCCGTATCTGCAGACGCGTTTGCAAGAGCGGGCTTTGCCGCCCTTTCAGGCAAAAAAGGCTGGATCTACGACCAGATCGTACTCAATGCCGCAGCAAAAGACAATCTGCTGGGATTTGATGCCGACCCGTCAACGGCCATCGAACGCGCCAGGTACGCCATCGAGAGCGGCAGCGCCTTAACGCATCTGAAGGCATACGTCGACGCGTCGAACGGAATCGCTGGCCGGGCGTCTCGCAGTCTGCACGGTGCCGTAAGGCCGCAGCCACACGTCATTTCAAGGGACCACCCTGTTTAGCAGCCCGTTGAAAAAGTCCATCCGGGCTCGCCTGCAGAGCGACTTTATCAACGGACTGTTAGCGACGAGCGAACGGGATCGGTTCACATCGAAGGGAACGAATCAATGGATACGGATGTCATCGTCGTCGGCGCCGGCCACAACGGCCTGACTGCCGCCGCCTACCTGGCAAGAGCCGGGCTCGACGTCAGCGTGTTCGAGCGCCGGTCCTTTGTCGGCGGCGCGTCAATCACCGAAGAACTCTGGCCGGGGTTTCACTTTTCAACCTGTGCCCACATGATCCACGGCCTGCCCCCCAGGATAATACGGGACCTCGATCTCTACGAACGCGGAATGAAAATGCTGCCCCGCGAGGGGTACATCCGCCTTCGTCCCGACGGCACGTATCATGGACCATCGGATCACGACTCGCCCAGGAATCGAACCCACCGGAGCCGCCTCACCGGCAGCGAACGCGCGGACACTCGACGGTACGGTGAATTCAAGCGGACGCTCTCGGACGTCGTGACCCCTTACAGGTTCCAGGCGCCCCCACCGCTTGAAGAGGTACGTTCCACGATTGCCGGCACACCGTCGGCCCAGGTGCTCGACAGGGCCATTTCGACCCGGATCCGTGAACTTCAGGACGAATTCCTGTCCACCGACCACCTGAAGGACCTCCACGCAACGGAAGGCGCCGCGGTCGGCCGAAATCCACTGGGACTTCACTTTGCGTACAGTTCCATCAACCGCCCGGACGCCGAAACCGGCGAGGCCCATCCCTACGGCTACGTCAAGGGCGGAATGGGCGCCGTGAGCAATGCCATTGCCGACGCGGCGCGAGAAGCCGGCGCGGCCATCCATCTCAATGCCGGCGTAGACGGATTCCTCGTGGATGAAAACGCCGTGATCGGTGTGCGACTGGAAGACGGACGGGAAGTCCGCAGCCGAATCACCGTCTCCAACCTGGACCCCAAGCGCACGTTCCTCAGGCTCATGCCTGCCGAATCGGTTAACGGCAGGCTGCGCAAGCGCCTCGAGGGTCTGATCACCCACGTGAGCTGCTACAAGCTGCTCGCCGTTATCAGCGAAGCCCCGCAATGGAGGTTCTGGGACGGTGATCCTGAACAGCCCTACCGGGGCGCCATCACCCTGAATGCATCCAGGCCGGAGGTCGATGCGGCATACGATGAACTGGAAGCAGGCCTGCCGGTTCGGAAACCCGTCATCAGTTTTTCAATGCCCTCGTTCGCGGACCCCACCCTTACCCAACCCGGCTATCACACGGCTTCCGTGTGGATCTATCCCGCGCCCGCGCGGCTCCGGCAGGGCGCGTGGGACGACGTCCGGGACGAGATCGCCGATGGCATCATCGATCAGATCACCCAATTCGCTCCCAACTTCAGATCCTCCATTCGAAACCATATCTTCCGGACGCCGCACGACATCGAGCGTGAGAACGGCCTGACGGACGGATGTATCTGGCACGTGCAGCACGCCGGCGAACATCTCTTCTGGAACCGGCCCCTTCCGGAGCTCTCGCAATATCGGGCCCCGCACCGGGGCCTGTACCTTTGCGGCGCGGGGCAGCATCCCGGCGGAGAAGTCAGTGGCATTCCGGGCCACAATGCCGCGCAGGAAATCCTCAGGGATCTTGCCTGATGCTCGAATCGGCCGGACCGAAGCGTCATCCGATGGCCGCCTTCTCTCCGTCCGGGAGAGGGTCGTCGCGTGTTTTGCCGCCGCTTGAGCGCTATCCGGCGTGACATCCTCGAGTCCCCGTCTTTCAAGGTGCCCCATGCCCGGCGAACATTTCATCGCCTCCGAAGAGATCGCCAACGCGCGCCGCAACATTGAACGAATGTCCTGGGCTGCCGCCGAGCGGGATGCTGCCGTCGATTGTGCCCAACGATGGCTTGATCTTGACGATGACACCCTGTGGTCGCTGGTGACCGGGCAAACCATCGGGCGCAGCACCAACGCAAGCGTCGTCAAGGGATGTCCGCAATGCGGCGACGGCATCAATCTTTATGGAGGCGCCTTCAAAGTCGACGTCTTCCGCGACCCCTGGAAAATTACGTGCCCCAACTGCGGCGGCCGGTTCCCCGGCAACGACTATGCCGCTTTCTACACGAGCGGCATCGGTCTCGACGGACGCTTTCGCCCCGAAAATGCCGACCGCAGCCTGCTCTTCAATACGCAACATCCGGACAGGAACGACCCTCTTTTCACCTGGTGCGTGGACGACGGTACGGGCTGGACCGACGATACCGGAGAATCATTCAAACTCATTGGCGTCTATGGACACTATGGTATCTGGAACGAAATAAGGACCGCCTGCCAGGGGTTGAAGCGGGCATTCCTGCTCTCGGGCAACCCCGCGTACGCGCACAAGGCCGGAATTCTCCTGGCCAGAATCGCCGACGTCTATCCCTATATGCACTGGTCCTACTGGGCGGAACTCGGATTCTTCAACTCGGACGGATTGAGCGGCCGGGGTCGTATCTACGGCCGAATCTGGGAGCCGGGCCTGCTCATCGCCTTTTCGGAATGTTACGATGCCGTCCGAACCGCGTGGCGGGATGATGACCCGCTCTTCACGTTTCTCTCACGCAAACAGATCGTCCATGGTTTGTGTTCTCAGAACAACGTGGACGAACTGTGCCGCCATATTGAAAGTCGTATCATACGCGAGGGCATCGCCGCCATCCTCGCGGGAGACGTCGCCCGAAACGAACCCGGCGACCAGGTTACGATGGCTGTCCTCTCCGTCGCCCTGGATGCGGACGATACCGACCACTGGCTGGACTGGGTCTTCAAGGCCGGCAAACTGCGCGGTCAAAAGCCGAGCGGCGGACACATCCCGATACTGTTCGCGGGAGAAATCGACCGGGACGGGATCGGTTCCGAAGCCGCGCCGTCCTACAGCCTGGGCTGGCTCCACAAATCCCAGGGCATGAACGATCTGGACCGTGTACTTGGATGCCGGCGCTCGTACACCCGTCACAACATCCGTCGATACCTGCGGTACAGGCAGATGTTCCTGGGCCACATCCGCATGATCTGTCTGGGCAGATACATCCCAAACATCGGCGACACGGGCCAGACCGGTAACCCCAACCTTTGCGGTCTCACCGTCGAACAATGTCTGGAAGGCCTGGAGCTGTTCGGCGATCCCATTTTCGCCAGAGCTGCGCACCACCTCGTTGGCGGAGACCTGACACGGATTCATGGCAGCATCTTCAGCGGGGATCCGGAAGCCATCCGGCGTCGGGTGGCAGAGGCCGTAGCGCGGCACGGGCCCTTCCGCCTCGATTCTGACGTGATGACGGGGTATGGGCTGGCACTTCTCAGAGACGGCGCGGAGGACACTGAACGCACCCTGTGGCTCTATTACGGCCGCAACACCGGCCACGGGCATGCGGATCGATTGAATCTGGGCCTCTACGCCTTCGGATTGGACCTGCTGCCGGACCTGGGCTATCCCGAACACGCGCGCGTATGGCCGAAACGCTCAGGCTGGACCAGCCATACCGTCTCCCACAACACCGTCCTTGTCGATCGAAGCAAACAGAAAGGCGGCTACTCCGGAAAGCTCGACTTCTGCGCAACCACCGGGGAAGCTCAGGTGGTCTCCGTTTCATCCTCCGACGTCTACCCGCAGTGCTCGGTCTACCGCCGCACGAGCGCGCTGGTGCGCATTTCCGATACGGACTTCTATGCGGCAGACCTCTTCCAGGTCGCCGGCGGTTCGTCACACCACTTCCTCTTCCACGCAGCCGAAGGGATCGTCAGGACCGGGGGCCTCGAGTTGACGCCGCAGGATAAAGGCACCTACGCGGGTGAAAACGTCAAGTTCGGAGAATTTTACGATGGCGAAGTACGTAACTACAGAGGCAGCGGCTTCCAGTACCTTTACGACGTAAAGCGTTGTGCAGCCGCGGCCGGGACGGTCTCCGTCGACTGGACCATTACCGATACGTGGCAGGCGCTCCCCTCATCATCCGGGCCCGGCGCCGCGACCGACGTTCACCTGCGATGGAACCTGATAAATCCCCCTGGCGAGATTGCCCTCTGTCACGGAGATCCACCTGGCAACAAACCCGGCAATCCCCGACGGCTTACCTATGGCATCGTCGCCCATGAGGGTGAACCGCCCCTCGAATCCGGCTATTTGAGCATCATCGAGGCATTCAGAAGAAAACGGAATCTTGTGCGAATTGAAGAGGTTGACCTCCCTGGCGGACCCGCTCTCCGTGCCCTGAGGGTCCGCCTTCCGGATGAATGTATCCACACAGTCATTTTCGGCGACGGGCACAGCTACGTGAAAATAGACGGCCGCATTTGCTTCAACGGCAGGTTCGGGATTTTTGCAGAATCAAAAAAAGGCCCGCAATGGGCCACGCTCGTTGGCGGGACCGTCATCGGCACTGAGTCGCACGGCATCCGGATGTCGGAAGCCGCCTGGACCGGCATCGTCTCCACCCGCGAGCCCGGGGTCATCCACACAACAGAACCACCACCCGACCGACCCCTCTCAGGCGAATACATCTCCATCCGAAACGAAAATGAACGCGATGCCTGCTATCGGATCCAAAGCGTCGAGCGCAAGAACGACAGGACCTTCATCCGGGTCGGCGACGAGAATTTCGTCCGCGGTATGGTGGACGACCTGGATTACACAAAGGGATTCCGCTACGACTTTGAGCCGGGTGACACGTTCGAGGTTGTCCACGCCGGATTCAAGCGCTGGGTAAATTGAATCAGAATCAGGAACCTGAAATTGGTGCCGAATCCCATCCCCTGTTCCTGATGGTTGCACTGAAGCCGCTGGCGGGTCTTCTCGGCATCTCAAAAGACACAGACGTGGCACCGGCGATGAGGGGTATTTCTTCTGCTCTCGTCCCGGAATTGCGTCACGTTGACAATTATGGCGGAAACAACTCCAACAGTTGAGTAGACGCTTCCAGCCGCAAGGTGCGTCGTTTGTCTCAGCTGCTTCCGGGCGTCAATCTACCATGTCCAAGGCTCTTCTCATCGTCGATCACGGCTCAACCCTGGACGAAGCCAATCGTATGCTGGAAGACGTTGCAGAAATCGTGAGGCGGAAACGTCCGGGGCTGATTGTGCACATCGCCCATATGGAACTCGCCCGGCCCACCCTGGAAGATGGCGTTGAAGCCTGCGTTCGCGACGGGGCAGCCGAAGTGATCGTTCACCCCTACATGCTCTCGCCCGGCCGCCACGCCACGCGCGACATTCCCGCCATGGTCGAACGGGCCGCGGTTCGTTTTCCGGGCGTCGCATTCCGGGTCACAGGACCCCTGGGCATCCACGACAAAATCGGAGAGGTCGTTATCGAACGCGCGGGCCTCGCATGATTCTCCCCTCACGTTTCTTCCTTTCTACGGATCCCGCTCAACTTCACCGCACCGCCGGCAACCGGGAACTCAGATGCGATTGACGCAACGTCCACTTCTCCGGGTCTGTCTGATTACCTATGCGCACACCACCGTCGATTTCTATATGACCCTGTTTCCGCCGCTGCTGGCCCTCTTCAAGGAAATCTACGGGCTGACGCTGGTGGAAGCTTCCCTCCTGCCGATGGTGGTTTCTCTTTTCGGCAACATCCCGCAACCGTTCATGGGCTACATCGGCGATCGGACCAATCGTGTTCGGCTCGCCGCGCTCGGCGTTCTCGCGTGCGGCCTCTGCGTTTCCGCAATCGGTACGTTACCCACGGTGGCGGTGCTGGCCGGCTTTCTGGTTCTGGCCTCGCTGGGTTCCTCTCTGTTTCATCCCACGGCCGGCGGTCTGGTGACGACTTCAATGCCCGGACGATCCAACTTTGCAATGGCCATTTTCCTCACCGGCGGACCTCTGGGCATGGCCATCGCTCCGGTAACGGGGACCCAGGTCGTTTCGCGCTACGGCCTGGAGTCCCTCTGGATCGTTGTCTTTCCCTGTCTTGCGGCCGCGGCGGTGCTTTTTCGCATGTACGGGACCGGCGCTCGTCCCGAGAGCACGAAGGCGTCGGTCCGCATCAACTTTGCGTTACTTCGGACGTCGGCCATGCGTCCCCTCTGGATCCTGTATGCGATTGCGGTGTTCCGATCCCTGGTACACGCGGCCTGCGTAAGCTTCATCTCCATACTCGGCCACGAAAGGTTGTGGGAGATTTCCAAAATCGGCTGGGTGTTGTCCGCCTATCTGATCGCGGCCACGCTGGGCCGTCTGGCCGGCGGGTATCTCGGCGACCGCGTGGCGCCTCGCAGGCTTCTGGGCTGGTCCTGCGCGTTCTCGACCGTTTTCTACGTTGTCTTCTGCTTCACCTCCGGACCCGTCTCGCTCGTGTGTTTTCTTTTTGCCGGGTTCATTTTCGACCTGGGCGCCACGACCAATATCGTACTTGCGCAGCGCATCCTGCCGCAGCACGCCAGCACGGCCACGGGACTTGTGATGGGTTTTGCATGGGGCATCTCGGGCCTTATGCTTCCGGTCATCGGTCTCCTTGCAGATGTCACAACCATGGGGTTTGCCCTGGCTTGCGTGTCCCTCATTCTGCTGCCGTCCGCCGCGCTGGTGGCCGCACTGCCGGGAACCCCGGACCGGGGAGGCGCCGGAGCTCTATCGGATCGTCAATCGACATAAACGGAACCTCCGGCCGGGTGTTCCGTCCATAACGAATGGGCCATCGAAAGCAGACGGATCGGATTTGCAGAGTGACGAAGCGTCATTTTCCTGGAGAGGGACTTTGAATCGAACCATCCGGGCGCAGGCGATTTCAGCCATATTTCAAGTCTTGATTTTGTCTTCTGCCTTCAGTTCCGCAAAGGCTCAGCCCGCGTACTCTCCGGGACAGATTCTTGTGAGGTTCAGGTCGGCGGCGGCCAAGACCGCTGCGGGAAGCCTGGAAAGCCTGCATGTGCGGTTTGGCGCCGGCACGCCCGAGCCCGTGTTTCAGCCAGCCGCCGCCCCGGCCAAACGCGCCCTCGGATTGGCGCAGGTTTACCGCCTCGAGATTGACCCGGGCGCAAGTCCCGTGGAAGCCGCGGCCGCCTACACGGAGCACCCGGACGTCCTCTATGCACAGCCCGTCCACCTCTTCACCCATCACGGCGCGCCCGACGACCCCCGGCTGCCCGATCAGTACGGCCTGGAGCAGATCAGATGGCAAAACCTTGTGGATGGCCTGCCGCCGGGCGAACAGGACGTCATCGTCGCCATCATCGACTCCGGCGTGGACTATACCCACGAAGACCTGGCGGACAATATCTGGATCAACACCGTTGAAGCATCCGGTCGGCCGGGCATCGACGACGACAACAACGGGTACGTGGACGACATTCGCGGATGGGACTTCACCCACACCCCGACGCTCCCTGCAAAGGGAGACTACCTCTTGCCCGACAACGATCCCATGGACGAATCCAGCCACGGCACCCGTGTTGCCGGTATTGCCGCGGCGGTAACGGACAACGGCCTGGGTATCGCCGGCGTGGCGCCGGACGCCGCGCTGATGTCACTTCGCGCGGGCGTGACGCTGCAATCCGACCTTACGTTTCTCGAAGAAGACGACCTCGCCGCCTCCATACTCTATGCCGTGGAAAACGGCGCACATATCATCAATATGAGCTGGGGAGGGCCGGAAAGCGCGTTCCTCATCCGCGACGTGGTGCGCTATGCGGCCGCCAACGGCATTGTTCTCGTCACTTCCGCCGGAAACAGCGGCGAATTGGGTCTTTCCTACCCGGCCGCAATGGACGAAACCATTGCCGTGGGGGCTACGGCGCCGCAAGACCGGATTGCGGCATTCAGCAGCCGGGGGGTCCCGCTCGACCTCGTCGCGCCCGGCTCCGGCACGCTGACGACCCTTCCGGGGAACCGGTACGCGTACGCCTCCGGCACGTCCTTCGCGGCGCCCCACGTTTCCGGCCTGGCGGCGCTTGTTCTCTCCGGTCGTCCCGATCTCAACGCCGAACAGGTCCGCACGCTGCTCGCGGCGTCCGTGATCGACCTCGGGGAGGAGGGTTGGGACAGCAGCAGCGGCGCCGGCCGGATCGATGGGTTGAAGTTGCTCGAAAGAACGACGGGGTGGACCGATCCCCCCGTCGTGCGATTCGACCACCCGAGGACGGACAACGGCGCCAGGCGCAGCGTCGACATCATCGCCCGGGCCGATGGACCCAACGTTGCCGGTTACGTACTGTACTCGGGCACGGGAGATGATCCTCAATCCTGGACCCGGATCGCAGGTGGTCCGCCGGGATCGAACATACGGCATTCCTGGACGCCCGATACACAGGCCGACACCACCGCCATCCTGCGCCTGCTGGCCCGGCTGACGGACGGAACCGCAGTGGAAGATCGGGTACGAATCGGCATCCGGCCGGACTTGCTGGTGATATCGAAGGCGTCTTTCGCACCCATACTCATCGGAAACCGTCAGACATACCACGCCGAGTGGTATACCAGACGTCCTTCCCGCGGCGCCCTGCTCTATCGATCGACCGCGGCGACGCGGGAAGACACCCTGTTCTCGGAAATCATCTACACCCGACATCGCGTCACCCTGCCTCCGGACCTCGCGCCGGGTCCCCTGGTATACCGGATCATGGCCCGGGACGCCGCCGGACAGGCCGTGGTCTCCGATGCGTTGTCATTCGAGGTGAATCCGCTTCGCCTCTCCTCACGCGGTTTCGTTCAGGTCGCCGCCCTGCCCGACGGGTATCTTGCAAACGAGACCGCCGACTTCGACATGGACGGGCGGCCCGAAGTCGTACTGATGCCCTACGTCAGCGGCCGTCCCTACAACGCGAATCTGATCATGGAACGCGGCGACGACGGAAACTTCACAACCGTCTTCCGAACGAACGACGCGTTTCTGCCCTGGGCCCTGGGCGACGCGAACAACGACGGACGCACCGACCTTCTGGGCATTAACTTTCCCCGCACCAACATCGCGCGCCTCCGGCTCTTTGTCGGGACTCCGTTTCCGTCCGAAACCCTGCTGGATCTCCCTGAAGCCCAGGGCGGCGAAATCATAGACGTCGACGGTGACGGCAGAAACGAGATCGTGGCCCTCTCGGCGCTGACAAGGGACATTCGTGTATTTGAGAGTACCAGAGAAGGCGCCTTCATCGGAGGCGCCTCCCTCTCGAATCCCACGGACGGCTCCAACTGGCCCGGACTTCGGCCCGTCGTTGCAGATCTGAATGGCAACGGGCGGAAGGAAATCCTCTCCGGAGATGACGACGGAGACCTCTGGATCTATGAAGCCCTTCAGGGCGGCGGTTTCGCACAGACGTGGAAACTGGCGGGTAGCGACAGCACCAACACCCACTGGATAGGCGGCGGCGCCGATATCGACGATGACGGCGACGTGGAGTTCGTCGTCGCCCGCGCGGCGGAAGACCGGAACGACGCGCTCAACGGGCGGTGGAACCTCGAAATCTACAGCGCGGACGGACCGACTTCCTATGCTCTGGAATGGTCGATTCGCGTCTCGGGCGTGATTTCCACGGGAAACGGCATTGCGACCGGGGACGTGGACGGCGACGGTATACCCGACCTCGCCGTCTGTCTGCTCCCGGACCTCTACCTGATCCGCGCCACGGGGCCGGATTCGTACGAGCCCGTCTGGCACGAGACCGTTTCATTGACGTACCGTCCCCTCATTGCGGATCTGGACAGGGATGGTTACGCGGAGTTGCTCTACAACCGGGACGGCGCCGTGCGTCTGATGGAACGTACGGAACCGGGAATCAGGAGGTTGCTGCAGCTCGTTCATGCCTATCCGTTGGGACCGGACAGCGTCCGGCTCGCCTGGACGCCTTTGGAGGGCGCCGCCTATCGTATCCTGCGCGGCGTCGAAGGAAGTTCGCTTGACGCCGTAGTGGACAAGCTTACAGGAAATACGTACACGGACACCGGCCTGGACGAAAACAGAACCTATCGATACGTGGTGGTTGCCACGCTGCCGGATGGCGATGAAATACGTTCCGAAACACGCGCCCTGCGTCCCAACCCCGCGCCGGAACTGAATCGCGTGGAAGTCCTTCACGAGAACAACCTCTCGCTCACGTTCAGCGAACCGATGTCGGCCGAAACGGCCGAACCGCAGGGATATTCGGTCGCCCCTGATCTCGGTCACCCGACCTCGGTAATTCTTGACCGTACGGGCCGGCGCGCCCTGCTGTCGTTTTCGATCCCGTTTGAAGCCGGCCGTGAGTACACCGTTACGTGTACCATGGCCGCTGACACGACCGGCGTACCCCTCGATTCCAGATACCGGACCCTATCGTTTACGTCCGGGCGGACCACGTATCCTTCTGCGGCTGTCGCCGATTTCGACGACAGCGGCAGGGTTGATTTTTCAGACTTCCTGCTATTCGCCGGCGCCTTCGGCTCCACCGATCCCCGGTTCGATCTGGACGACGACGGCAACGTCGGATTCTCGGACTTCGTGCGGTTTGCTTTCCTGTTCGGCAAGGTGGTATAGCAGCCCGTTGAAAAAGTCCATCCGGGCTACGGCCGGCCCTTGCGGTCGAAATACTGCGTTGCGCGCCCTCGCCGAATCGCAGGATGGGACTCGGTTGCGCGCCTTGTCTTCGGCCACAATGGCTCGGCCTCGCCTGCAGAGCAACTTTCTCAACGGACTGCTAGCCTGTGGATCTCATGCCTTCACGCGCCGCTTCTTCATCCATTCGATTGCCCAGACAAGGGCGAACCCGCCGAATAGCACGGACTTCGCCCAGACCGCCTCCTCCCATACGCCTTCGCTCGCGAATCTGATCAGGACGTGATATGAAACCGCGATCAGGCCCGTAAAGATCAGCCACGCCGGCTGCCTGTAGAAGACCATGAAGGGTATCATCCAGATCGCATACCATGGGTGCAAGGTTGGCGTGAGTAACAGGAACGCGCCGACAAGGAAGAACCCTGCCTGGATGGGCGGCATCCTGCTGAACGTGAAGAGAATCACCGCTCCGGCAAACCCGACCGCAATGACGGCGCGCGCCCAAAGCGGATTGTCCAGCACGTAACTCAGGATGTCGAAGACCGGCGCATTGAAGCTCCAGTGTTCGGCATAAGTGAGGAACCCTGCAAAGAGGGTGTCTCCAGCCTCCCTGTAGGGCAGGTAGCCGGCTGCTGCCGCTGCGATGAAAACCAGCGCAGGCCAGATGACCTGAGGTCTGAAGCCGGCCGGCAGGCTCCCCTCGGAACTTCGGGAGATTCTGCCGCAGATCCATCTAAAGAAAACCGGTACCAGGCAGATGGCAAAGAACTTGCTCAAGAAGGAGAGCGCCAGCGCGGCGAATGCCCTCGCGTAACCGCCAATCTGAAGATAGAGGAATGCAAAGACCATGAAGGAAACACCCAGCGCATCTATGTGACCGTTGCCCGCCACCTCCACCGGCAGCAGGGGATGCCAGAGGTAGATGAGCAACTGTCCCGGATGCTGATCGTAAAGCCGTATCAGGCCCAATAGAAACCAGGCCGTCAGCAGGTCGAAGAGGACGAGGCCCGCCTTGATGGTCCAGATCGACGGATGTATGAGATAGCAGACGCGGAAGAATATCTGTGCCAGCGGGGGATAGATGGTGGGTACGTCGGGGTGGTTTACATGGGGGAAGACCTCGTCGTCCTTGAGGTGGGCGAGCGCTTCGGAAGCAGGTGGATGCAGGTAGGGGTTTATCCCCGCAGCCTGCACCCGTCCGTCCCACAGGTACCGATAAACGTCGTCCGAGAGGCCGGGCGCTGAAAACAGCAGAATGACGCGGAACAGAACGCCAAACACCACGACAGTCTTCAGAGAAGCCCCGGAACAACGCCAGACCGCCGCCAGATAGAACACCATCCACAGGCCGAACAGAAGAAAATAAAGCGGCATCCTGTGCCGGGTTTCACCCAGCGACAGTATGCCGATTGCGCAAACGCCGATCAAGACGCCGAAAATCAAGAATCTGCTTTGCCCGACCCCCATACATGCACCGCTTGACAGGCGTATTCACACAGTGTCTTTTCCGGGAAAAGCGAATACTAACGGCGGATCGAAACAACCCTGGCCCTGCGCCGCAGAACCTCATCCGGTACGAGTTCGCGGATTGTATTGCGACTCTCCCGGTCCATTGCCCAGTAGTCCTCGATCCAATATCGCCGGCCGTTCTCGTCCGTAACCGTGATCGCCGGCGGTTTCGAACCGTCCAGCGCCTCCCGGTCCTGGGTTCGGAACACGATCTCACCATCTTCCGCGACAACAGTCCATTCACCGCCCGTTCCGCGAGGCGCCACCGACAGGATTTCCCGAATCCGTGGAATAAAATAGGCGTCCTTCAACGCGGCGTTCAAAATCCCCTGAGAGTCCGCGTCCAGTGCACCGGGATCTTCAATCAGGCAGATTTCATGTCCGTCTTCTCCCAACAGTCCCACGAAGCGGCCGGGGTTGCTCTTCGGGAACGCCCTCGCGACCCGGGCTACAGGTTGAACACTGCCACCGATAACGGCCAGGAGGCCGTTCTTGCGCTGGATCAACCGGATTTTCATCGTGTCTTCATTTAATGGAAACTGAAATCGACCGTCTATCGGACGATGCGGCGGCCCGGGTCCCGCCGGAGGACAATCTCGCCGCGTTTGAAAACCCGAACCGTACCTGTAGACTCCGAAACCGCCACCGCGATCGCATTGGTGTTCTTGGATACCGCTGCCGCGGCAACATGACGCGCACCCAGCCCCTTGGGCAGGGTAAGACCCCTCACGTATGACGTGATATAGCGACAACCTGAGCGAATGACGCCATCCTCCTGGACGATGAAGGCGCCGTCCATCAATGCAACCTCCTTAACGCCTTCGCGGTTATCGGGATCGCAGATGTTCCGCTCCCGTCTTGAATACCCGCGGAACGGATCGTACGTCATCACCCGTGAGTTGGCCAGGACGCGGTCGGAGTCGCCCAGCACGAAGAGTGTGCCGACCTGCTCTCCTTCCCGGCCTTCACGTCCAATGTCCAGGGCGATATCCAGCACGGATTTAACCACCTCAACGGGCAGATCGCCCGCCAGTTGAGCCAGGCTCTCCGGATCAAAGTCCTCGAACTCCCAGCGGGTGTCCACGGTCATGAGTGTGTCCACACCGCCGTGTTCCATGACATTTGCAAGGCAGATCAGCCGGCTTCCCTTCTTGATGTGACCGGCCTCCATGCCCAGCACAATGCCATGCCGTACCCTCTCCAGGTGGGAGCCATCGTCGAAATCAAGCGTCAACCGGCGAACGCCCAAACTCTCGATGCCCTGAAGAAACCGGTTGCGACGCGTAACCAGCAGCACCGGACAGGATTCATTCAGGGTTTGCACCGCGGGCCTGGTCACGCCGGAATCCGCCACGATCAGCACGAGATCTGCGCCAATCTCGCCGGAGAGACCGGCGGCCGTTTTCAACAACGCGTGTGCTCTGGATCGATTCTGTTTCGCCACGTTTGCTATCTCCGGGACCCGAATCGGCGCTTCCTGCCGTACGTTACCGGTTCTTCGCTCTGATTCACGGTCACACCGCCATCCGAATCCGGCCTCGGCGCATCTTCGGCAGAGAGAAACCGGGGCGGGATTTCCCGAGCGAGAATCGTGGGTCCGCAGTCGAAGAATTGAACCCCGTCCGCGGCGGCCTTTCTTGCGTCCACCCGTATGACGGCCCCCGGACCCCGCCGGTGTCCCGCAAGCCTTCGCGCAACGTCAGCGCCAAAGGAGAGGTGGACGTATTGCCTGTCTACGGGCTTCAAGCCCCTCGTCAGGATGGCTTCCACTTCGGATACGGTTGCGCCCTTGTAAAGGTGTTCCGGTGGTTTCACGGGATCTGTTCCCAGATCCATCTGAATACTATGACCGTAGCGGGCGCGGATCCGCCCGTCGACAATCTCAAATCGTTTCTTGTCGGCTTTGTAAACCAGTGCTTCTACGTCCCCGGCTTCGATGTCGGCATCCTGTTTTTTTAACGCGGATATCACGGCGTCGAAATCCGCGAAGCCGAACCCGTCGACCTGGATGCAGAACTCTTCCGGCCGATGCCTGAGCATCAGTGAAAGCAGCTTGGATACCCTGACTTGAGATCTGTAATCGTCCATATATTTCCCTCGGAATGACAATACCAATGTTTCGATTCGGTTCGAACACGCTGGAGTTTGTTGCCTCACGGGCCGGCAGGGCGCCGGCCCGATCCGACCCGTCGAGGGCCATGCATCAGAAAGGATCGTCCCGGTAGGTTTCGTACTCTTCAAACCGCAAATAGTCGCTCATGAACCTTAGATCCACACTCCCGGTAGGTCCGTTGCGTTGCTTGCCGATGATGACCTCGGCCTTGTCCTGTTGTGGATTTCCCTCTTCATCGGGTATGCCGTACACCTCCGGCCGGTACAGAAAGGCAACCACGTCGGCGTCCTGCTCGATGCTGCCGCTTTCACGCAAATCGGAAAGCTGCGGCCGTCTGTCCGTCCGGGACTCAACCGCGCGGGACAACTGCGCACACGCGACGACGGGCAGGTCGAGTTCCTTGGCCAGCGCCTTGAGCGATCGTGAAATACTCGCGATTTCCTGTTCCCGGTTGTCCACCCGCGCTGAAGTTGTCATCAACTGAAGGTAATCCACGACGATCATTCCGATGCCGTGCTCCAACTTGGCGCGGCGGGCCTTGGCCCGCAACTCCAGGACGGAGACACCCGGCGTGTCGTCAATAAAAAACGGCGCCTGCGACAGCTTTCCGGTCCAGGTCGCCAACCGCTCCCATTCTTCCGCTGACAGCCTTCCGGTACGCAGTCCGTGCGACGACACCCGGGCTTCGGCGCAGAGCAGACGTATCGCGAGTTGCTGCATGCTCATTTCCAGCGAGATATAGAGTACCGGTATTTCCTCTTCGACCGCGGCATTTCGCGCCATGCAAAGCGTCAACGCGGTTTTTCCCATTGCAGGGCGGGACGCAATGATAATCAGATCGGAAGGCTGCAGTCCGGCCGTTATCCTGTCAAGATCAGCGTATCCGGTGGTAACGCCCGATAGTGCGCCGGCTTGCTTCTGGGCTTTTTCGATAAGCTCAAATGTCTCGTGCAGTTTCGACTGCAGCGAAACGACGCCCTGTCCGAGTTCGCCTTCAGCAATTCGAAACACGCGCTGTTCGGCCCGGTCGATGACCTCGTTGACCTCTTCCGCCTCGTCGTAACATTCCGCGATTGTCTGCGTGGACGCGTCGATCAACCTGCGGCGCTGAGCCCGTTCGAGTACGATCCTGGCGTGGAATTCCGCGTTTGCGCCGGTTGCCATTTCGCCGCCCAGGCTGGCAACGAAGGCGTACCCGCCCACGTCCTCGAATTGCCCGCGGCGTTTCAGTTCTTCCGCAACCGTCACCTCATCCACCGGCAGTCCCCGTTCGGTCAATGCGAGTACGGCCGCATAGACCCTGCGGTTTGCCGTATGGTAAAACGCCGTCTCGTCGCCAAGGACCTCGATCACCCGGCTGATGGCCGCGTTATCGATGAACATAGCGCCGAGAACCGCCCGCTCGACCTCCAGCGCCTGCGGCTGCGGACGGTCGACGGGAGTCTGTGCGCTCGATGGTTGGGACGCCATAGGATCACGCAATGAGCAGAATCTTGTCCAGACGAGGAATCGAGAACACGTGGATGAACTTAACCGGCCTCGTCGTCGTACACGCGCCTGAGCAGTTGCAAATCCTCCCAGGCGGGGCGTTTCCAATGCCGGTTTCGCAGGAGCGCGGCCGGATGATAGGTGGGAATCAGATGTATGCCGCGGTACGAAAACTGCCGACCGCGCAGACTGCCCATCGGTTCATCGGTTTCCAACAGGGTCCGCGCGGCAAATAGACCAAGTGCGCAGATCGCAACCGGCTGTACGAGCTCGATCTGCCGTTCGAGGAAGGGCCTGCACTTCCTCACTTCTTCCGGCTTCGGGTCCCGGTTACCCGGCGGCCTGCATTTGATTACATTCGCAATATAGACCTCGTCACGCTGAAACCCGATGGCCTCGATCATGCGCGTGAGCAGTTCTCCGGCCGGGCCGACGAACGGCAGTCCCGTCCTGTCTTCTTCCGCACCCGGCGCTTCACCGATAAACATCAGACCGGCATCCGGATTGCCGCTGCCGAAGACAACGGTGCGCCGGCTCTCGCAGAGTCCGCACATCCGGCAGTCGCGGATCGTTTCGTGAAAGCCGGCAAGCCGCGTATCCGCGTCGGCGCGCGCGAGCCTGAACTCGCTCAGACCGAATTCCGCCTGCGTTTCAACGAACGTCCGGACGGCTTCCAGGGTCTCTTTCGTCTCAGTTTCTAGGTCCACCGTTTTTTCACCCAATCCAGAATCCGGTCTGCAACCTCGAGCTTGGGCATTTTCGGCAGCGGTTCCGGCTCACCCCCATCGATCAGCGTGACCACATTGGTATCCACGCCGAATCCGGCGCCCCATACGTTCAGATCGTTCAATACGATCAAGTCCAGGTATTTCTCTTCGAGTTTCTTTCTTGCGTTGGACAGACCATTCTCGGTTTCCATTGCAAATCCAACCACGATCCGGCCATCTTTCCGGGCGCCCAGATCCACCAGGAAGTCTTCGTTCGGAACCAGATCCAGCGTTAGTCCGTTCGTGTTTTTCTTGATTTTTGCGTCGGAGACGGCACAAGGCCTGAAATCCAGAACGGCCGCCGTCATGACCAGGGCATCCGCCCCTTCAAATGCCGATTCGGTCGCCGCGCGCAGTTCAGAAACCGTTCTCACCCGGATCAGGTCCACGCCAGCGGGCGGATCCAGATTGCCCGGGCCGCTCACCAGAACGACGTCCGCGCCGCGCTGCCTGGCGCGGCGGGCTACCGCGTACCCCATCTTTCCCGTGGAACGATTGGTGATAAAGCGAACCGGGTCGATGTCTTCTTCCGTCCGTCCTCCCGTAACGACGATCTTTCGACCCGCAAAATCTCCGGATGTCACTGCCGCGGCGACGGCTTCGGCGACAATTCGCTGCGGGTCCGCAAGCCGCCCCATTCCGCTGCGGCCCGATGCAAGCGCGCCTTCCTCGGGACCAATCAGGCAGTATCCCATATCGGCGAGCCGCTGGAGATTGCGTTGTGACGCGGGGTGGCGGTACATTGCCGTTTCCATTGCCGGCGCCACCATCACGGGCGCCTCACTCGAGAGCACGGTGCACGTAAGCAGATCGTCCGCCAGGCCGTTTGCCATCTTGCCGATCACATTGGCCGTTGCCGGCGCGATCAGGATCAGGTCGGCCCATTCGCCCAGCTCGACGTGAATAACCTCCGGGTCTCCCGCCTCGGGAAACAGCTCGGCGTAGACTCGGTGGCCGGAGAGTGCCTCAAACGTCAGCGGTTGGATGAACTTCCTTGCCGCCGCAGTCATCGCAACCCGCACTTCGGCGCCTTCACGCTGCAGGCCGCGAAGCACTTCAACGGCCTTGTAGGCGGCAATCCCGCCGCTAACTCCCAGCAGGATCCTCGTTTTTGACGGCATTGCCATCTTCCGCTTCCATTTCGTCATCGACGTCGTACGAAATCTTCACTTTTCCCGTCGAGAGGCGATCAAGCGACAGCGTTGTCGGTTTTTCCGCCTCGCCCGAAACGTCTCTCGCCATACGGGCCTGGTTGATCCGGCGGGACTCTCTCGACGCGGCGCTGACCGCTTCGTATGGGTTCATATCGTCGTTGCTGATCTCTTCGAGAAAGAAAATCCGTGACATTTGGACCAAATCCTCCGTCTGTGTGGGGCATGGCTGCCCGTTGTCGAAACCGTATCGCTTTACGTGCACGTAATCCGGACGATTTGACCGCCCGTCGCAAATACATTCTAAGGCACACTCCGGCGCCGGAATTCAGCGAGCAGATCCGGCGTACGCCGCGGCCTGCGCCGCTCAACGCGAATCAGTTCCTGCACATCGGATATGGCACGATCCAGATCGCTGTTGACGACGAGATAATCGAACTCCACGGCTTTGTCAAGTTCACACCGTGCATTCTCCAGCCTGCGCTTCAAGGCCCCAACCGCTTCGGTCATACGCCCACCCAGGCGCTGTTCAAGCACCTTGACCGATGGCGGGAGTACGAACACGCTTACGCACCGTTTGTTGAGCAAACGCTTCCACGCCGCCGTACCCTGTACGTCTACCACGAGCAGCACGACGCCGCGCCGTTCAATTGCGCGCGCTATTGCCTCGAAGGTTGCGCCGTAGAGGAAACCGTACACCTCCGCCCATTCGAAGAAACAGCCTTCCTCCAACCCGAAACGGAACTCATCCTCCGAAACGAAATGGTAGTCGATGCCGTTCGTTTCGTCATGGCGTTTCGCGCGCGTGGTGGTCGTCACACATCGCCGCAGCGTGTTGTCACGATCCAGAAGTCCCTGTCTGATGGACGTCTTACCTGCGCCCGCCGGACCCGAGAGAATCACGACGAACGACTCGGGATGGCGATCCAGTCGGTCTTGAAGGGCCTCAATTCCGAACGGTTTTTCCATCTGTGGAACCGATCACGCTGTTATTCTATATTCTGAACCTGTTCCTTGAGCTTCTCGATCTCTTCCTTGACCCCGACCACCAGATGCGCAATTTCCGCGTCCGCGGCTTTGGACCCGATTGTGTTCGCCTCCCGGTGCATCTCCTGGAGAAGAAAATTCAGACGTCTGCCCACCGGTTCTTCGCGGTCGAGCGTCTTCAGGAACTGTTCGTTGTGACTGTGGAAGCGGACCGTCTCCTCGGTAATGTCGATGCGTTCCGAGAGGAGGGCGATCTCGGTAAGGAGGCGGTTCTGGTCGACATGCTCCGGAGCGATGAGCTCCCGGAGTTTCTCGTCGAACCTCCTGCGCGTGGACTCCACCTGTCTGGGCGCCAATTCCTGAATCTTCGCAATCAGATCCTGGAGAAGATGAATGCGCTGGACGAGATCCGCGGCCAGCTGCCTTCCTTCTGCGGCGCGCATCGACTGGCATTGGGCAACGGCCTCTTCACAGGCCGGCGCAACCGCCTGCCAGACGGCATCCAGATCCGGTGCGCTGGACTCGAATTCGAATACGTTCGGCATCATCGCGACCTGCAGGGGATCGGGTGCAACGGATACCCCCAGGCGAGATTGCAGCCGGGCAAGCCCGTCCCGGTATCCCTCAAAGACACGTTCGTTCAGGACCGGGATACTCTGTCCTAGCGCGTCGCCAGCCACTTTCAGCGAGACGCTTATGTGTCCGCGGGAGAAAACCGAGAGCACGAGGTCCTTGATTCTTTGTTCCAGGGGAGACAGGTGTCTGGGCAGATGGACGGAAACCTCGCCGTACCGCCCGTTGACGGACCGCAGCTCCACCGACGCTCGATAGCCGCCGGTTTCGACTTCTCCCCTCCCGAAACCCGTCATGCTGACAACCATGCGTTCTCCCGGCGCAATACCGTCCAACTCGTGTAAAATTATGAAACTCAAAAAGATAGCACATTCAACAGAACTTGTCAACCCACAAACCCCGGAAGCTGCTTAGAAAACAACACAATAAACTGCGAGACTGCGAGACTGCGAGACTGCGAGACTGCGAGACTGCGAGACTACGAGACTGCGAGACTACGAGACTGCGAGACTGCGAGACTACGAGACTGCGAGACTACGAGACTACGAGACTGCGAGACTGCGAGACTACGAGACTACGAGACTGCGAGACTGCGAGACTGCGAGACTGCGAGACTACGAATAGACGAAAGACGAGAAAACCAGAAGACGAATGAAGTAT
Source organism: Gemmatimonadota bacterium (assembly GCA_028874335.1). Lineage (GTDB taxonomy): Bacteria > Latescibacterota > UBA2968 > UBA2968 > JAAXHE01. Next base: position 27,116 of record JAPPJY010000037.1, read on the forward strand.
TCCCGCTCTTTCGTACATTCGTTCCCTCGTGCATTCGTAGTTTCGCAAAGCGAGAAGACGAATAGACGAAAAACGAAAGGACGAAAAATCTGTGGCTGAGATCAATTGCCTCAAGAGGCCCAAAACCACAATGTTGCACGTCAGCCTGACAATGCAACGATTTTCATCATTATGGGTGCCCCATACGGGCCATGACAACTGTTTTAAAATTACCGGTGAGTTCCCGAGCGCGAGCGAAAAAGTGGCGGTCAAGGCGGGCGAATCCGCCCATATTTAATGTATCGTGGCTGCGCGCCCCTCGCCACTCTTGGGTGGGTTTGGCCAACGCCGACCGACGCTTTTGCAGCCGCGCGAAGACCGCTGGGAATTTTAAAACAGCTTCTCAGTCGCGATGCCGAAATTTGGAATTGCCCGGCTGAAGGCGCAGGCGTATATTCACGAAAAGCACTGATATCACGTCGGTCCGCGCCGGCTTCACACGCACCGAAAGGAACCGTAATGAACGATAGATACCGTTCTGCGACGATGCACTTCTGCGCTTTGTTTTTTTGTCTGAGCGGTGTCCTCGCGCCTTCGGCACATCCATCGGAAAAGGACCTGGTCAAGACCGAGGTCCATCAGGTCGGGCGGGATTCGGAAGATCAATACATCGTCTTTCTGCGTGACAGCGAGACCGCACGACTTCTGCCTATATGGATCGGTCCCTGTGAAGCGATGGCAATCTGGCGCAAACTGAATAACGAGACGTTTCCTCGACCGTTCACCCACGATCTGTTCCACAACGTGCTGCAGGAGGCCGGCGTTCGCCTCAGATCCATTGTGATCGACGAACTTCGTCCGCTGGAAGAAGGGGGTCTGGGGAGCACGTATTTCGCCGTACTTACCCTGCAGGGTCCGGATGGAACAACATTCAAATTGGACGCGCGTCCAAGCGATTCAATGGCGCTGGCCGTCAGAATGGGCCTTCCGGTCCACGTGGTTCGCGGCATCATGGAAAGCCATGGCATCCCTGAAAACGAGGCGCCTCCGAAACCGGCCGCGCCCCGTAAGACACCCAGGTACTTCTGACCGCGGGAAGGAATCGCCCTGACACCGGCGGTACCGTTTCAAGCACCTGCCGGGCCGTCGCCGTGCCCTCGATGCGTGAAGATCACGAGGATGCATACGCATGGGCGTTTCACGACACCACATCGAAATCGTGTACGTCCTCGCCTGCCTCAATCGATAGAATATCGAGCGCGGCCGACGCGCCCTGGCCGGCGGATATAATCGCCTGCGTCTTGCGCAGCCGCGTACTCCAACCCACGACGTAGAGTCCTTCAATCGACGTGCGACCGTCCCTGTCGCATTCCAGCCCGTCCTGGCCTCTTTCCAGACCGATACTCACGCCCAGTTTCACATTGGTGCCGGCCGCCAGTATCAGATACTGCCCTTCGCGGGTGGCCCCTTCCTCCGTGGTCAAGGTGAATCCGGTCCGGGATTTTTCTATTCCCGCGACCTGCACGTCCTCAATGCTCGCACCCTGTGCCGCGACCTGATTCCGGGAGATGCGTTGAAATTCGCTCCCGGTCAACTCGGGAATTCCCAGGTAATTATAGAGCATGGCTTTATGCATGGGGGTTGTATTCTGACCGAACACCGCCACGTCCATGCCGTTTTTGGCCAGAAACAGGGCCGCGCTCAGTCCTCCCGGACCATCACCTACCACCAATACCGATGCCATCACATCCTCCTGTCAGTTCGTTTAATGCATCTTGTGAGTGGGTTTGGCGCTATCGCGTTCCCTCACGATGGTTTCCGTAACAGCGCGTCCAGTTGGGTAGGTGTTGTTACCGGCGCGGAACAGACCGAATCCCTACACACGTACGCAGTCGGTTTTCCATTAACCGCCGATTTGTCGGCAAGCAACGGAATGCGCCGGGACAGATCTTCCCGTTCGTCCGGATTCGAAAGAACGATCACCCGGCTGGATGGCAGGCGTCCGTATGCGGTCTTCAGGAGATCTTTCGTCGCTGAATCCTCCGGATCGCCGACCAATACGATCTCAGCCGGACGTCTGGTGAAGGTGTCCAGACCGCAAAGCATCTGGCCGAATCCGGAGGGCATTTCTCTGAGCATCGGTTCGAACAGCTTCAGGGTCTGCTCCGCCTTTTTCCACAGATCCGGCCGGTCGAGAATCGTACCCAGACGCATCAGCGAGGATACGGCCATCGAATTCCCGGATGGGATTGCGTTGTCGTACGGGTTCTTCGAGCGAACGATCAGTTCTTCATTCGACCGTCCCGTATAAAAGAAACCCCCTTGATCCGCGTCCCAGAATTCCTTGAGCATCGTCTCCGTGAGCGACTCCGCCGCATTCAGCCATCGCGGATCGAAGGAGGCCTCGTAGAGGTCGAGCAGTCCGCTGCTGAAGAAGGCGTAATCGTCCTGGTAACCCGGAAACCGCGCACGCCCGGCGTTGTACGTGTGCAGTAGACATCCGGATTCCGTCACCATGTGTTGGAGTATGAAACGGGCCGCGTTCCGTGCCGTTTCCAGATACTCCGGTTGTCCGAGAACCTGAAAGGCGCGCGCAAAGGCCGAGATCATCAGCCCGTTCCAGCTCACCTGGATTTTTTCGTCTCGATCCGGCCTGGTCCTGCTCTCGCGGGCCTTTGCCAATACCTCCCGGCCGCGCCGCGTCGCCTCGTACAGGCGATCCAGGTCCACATCCAGGAATCGGGCCAATTCAGTCGCTTCAACGGGAACATTCAGAATGCTCTTCCCGTGTTCGAAATTACCCTCCGGGCGCACATCGAAGTACCGGCAGAACAGCCGGCCCTCTTCCTGCCCCAGCAGAGCGTGCACCTCCTCCTGATCCCAGACGAAAAACCTGCCTTCCTCCCCTTCGCTGTCCGCGTCCTGAGTGGAATAGAATCCGCCCTGCGGATCGGTCATCTCACGAATGACATAGGATAGTGTCTCCTGCACGATCTCCCGAAACAGCGGCTCTCCGGTGTGCTGAAAGGCCTCCAGATAGAGCGCGGTCAACAGCGCATTGTCATATAGCATCTTCTCGAAGTGGGGGACCAGCCAGCGATGGTCAACCGAGTACCGGTGGAATCCGCCACCCAGATGATCGTATATCCCTCCCCGCGCCATCTTCCGCAGGGTGAGCAGTACCATGTCCAATGCATTGCGATTTCCACTTTTCTCGAATTCCCGCAGGAAGACCGACAGATTCATGGTGCCCGGAAACTTCGGCTGCGATCCGAACCCTCCGTTTTCCCAGTCAAAATTGCGGGCAATCTGCGAATACCCTTCAGAGAACAACGCTCCCGACAATTCTCCATCCCGGTTTCGCAGGTCGGTCAGCCGTTTCAATCCGGCCATCAGGCGTTCGGCCGCCTCTCCCACCTTGCCCCGGTTGTCACGGTAATGCATGGCCACGGAGCGAAGTACGTCGGGGAATCCGGGGCGGCCGTATCGGCTGTCGGGAGGGAAATAGGTGCCGCCGTAGAACGGTGTTCCGTCGGGTGTGAGAAACACGCTCATCGGCCATCCGCCGCTGCCGGTCATCATCTGTACCGCATTCATATAGATTTCGTCCACGTCCGGACGCTCTTCGCGGTCTACCTTGACGTTTACGAAGAATCGGTTCATTACGTCCGCGATTGCTTCATTCTCGAACGACTCCCTTTCCATGACGTGGCACCAGTGACAGGCCGAATATCCGATACTCAAGAAAACCGGTCGGTCTGCCTTTCTCGCGCGTTCAAAGGCTTCGTCGCCCCACGGATACCAATCCACCGGGTTGTGTGCGTGTTGCAGCAGATAGGGGCTGGTCTCGTTTGCCAACCTGTTTGCGAATCGCGGTTTGTCCATGGCGGCTTTCGAACACCTGGTTTACGTTTTGCTCATTGAAAACACAACAATGTTGAAGCCGACCGACCCGGTTTCATCTTCATCAGCCAGCTTGAATTCCACGCACCCCATCTGTCGGACCAGGTGAAGATTTCCCCTGTGGGGCGGGTCCGCACGAATCGTCCACCCGGCAATACGGCTTCGAGTATGAAATTGCCCAGCGTACATGCCTCGTTCCGGGGCACCTGGATATCGAGCCGGTTCTCCATGCGCAGATGCTCAAGGCATTTCGCCGGTAATTCCATCCGGATCGGCGCGTAGTCGTTCGCGGGAGGGAGGTTGCCAACCAGCGCGCCGTTGAGGAATACCTCTTTGTCCTGGCGCAACGCATGCCATCCGCAGAACCGGAGCGAAGCGCGCCGAATATGATTCAAGTCGTCGTAAATCAACCGGGCATCCGGAGGATGGTCCATTTTTTCGAATGCCGAGAGATTTCCGGGGCGATGCCAGACGAGTCGTGTCTCGACGCCTCTATTCAGGTGGTGCCACGACGTTTCGACCGAATCCCGGCCGACCTGAACGATAAACCAGCCTGGCGCCGTATTCTCAAGGTAGCCCGGCCAGCAGGTTACCACGTCCTGGGGATACGGCAGCAGGTCCTGCACACGATCCAAAGGCGTCGGCATCTCGCTGGACAGGCCGATTGAAGCGCACATGCACTGCAGGACCGGTTGGCCGTCCGTACGGTGAAGCAACACGTTCTGATTGTGCGTATGTCCGCAAAAATAAGCGTCTACAGGGTGTTTCTGCAGTATTTCGGGTAGATCGAGATGGAGGTCGATATTGGTGAAAAAGGCCCGCGCAAGCGGCCAGACGGGATGATGTCCGAACAGAAACGTCCGATCGATCCCGGCAGCCTCCCGGTCACTCAACGTGAGTTCCAGCCATTTCCGCTGTGCGCCTTTCCTCTTCCAGGTGGGGGTGTCGAGGAAAACCAGCCGGCAGCCGGCGACGTCAAGAAAGAAATACCGCTCCCGGGGCGTACTGCCCAACCAGCGGCCCAGATACGGACGAACAACGCTGTCAAACGCCTCAACCCGGTCCCTGTTTCCGCACGCGAACAGGAGGGGAATCCCGTAACCCTCGAAGAATTCCAGCCCTTCCTTGATCTCATCGACGGCGAGTTCGACGTCGTGATGCCCCTCCACCAGGTCTCCGGTCATGACCACGAATGCGGGGGAGATTTCCTTCAGGGAAGCCATCATCGGCATCAGGACATATTGAACGCTTTCGAGGTATTGGTCAACCTGCAGGGGACGAAACGAACCGCCGGTCCCGGCCGTTGCTCGTCCGAACCTGGGATGTAGGAAATGCGTGTCGCCCACCACGGCAAACGTGAAGGGCTTCCCGATTCGTTCGCCAACCTCCTGGAGATCCATCCGAAGACCTCAAACTCCGCCGCCCCGCCGGCCACCGCCGCGTCCACGTTGAAACCCTCGCCGCATCCTCTCCAGATAATCGTCCAGAATCTTGTCCTGTTTGTCGTTCAACACCGTTTTGACCTTCTCGAACATCGAGCCGCGGAGGCGGCCGAGTTTCTCCATAATCTGTTGACGGTCGGCGCCGTTCCGCATCTCCTTCTGCAGTTCGGCCCGTTGGCCGTGAATCTCCATAAGGGCGTTTCGGACTTTGATCAACTGGTCGTCTTTCAACGCGATCTTGGCGTCAAACGCCAGAAAGCTCAGCGTCTGCTCTACCGGCAACATCATTCTGAGACGGCCCGCACCCCCGCGCCGTCCGCGTTCGCGACCGCCCCTGCGGTCTGGCTGGGCCGCCGCATCCACGGCAAACGCCAATACGACAATGGCAATCAGCGCAAGCCCCGTGATCCTCCCGCCTCGTGTCATTGAAACCTCCATGGGGTTGAAATTCGGTTCAGGCGGATGTAATTCGGCCCGGATCGGGCGTCCTCGGTGTTCCTTAGACACCCGGAATCCGGGCGGCGTTCCGTAACAGTCCGTTGATAAAGTCGCTCTGCAGGCGAGGCCGAGCCATTGTGGTCGAAGACAAGGCGCGCGACCGAGTCCCATCCTGCGATTCGGCGAGGAAGCGCAACGAAGTATTTCGACTGCAAGGGCCGGCCGCAGCCCGGATGGACTTTTTCAACGGACTGCTGATGCATCGCAGGTCTGCGAGACTAGAAAACGACCTGCGAAACGGCCTTTGAAATCAGCACAACGGAAACCGAAGTCATCCCGATGAGCCCCATCCCGCAGTAATATCCGGCCAGCAGAATGGGCGCGTACGCCCGCCATTTGGATTCCCCGAAACGCCTGGAGAAGTAGTAGCGTCCCAGCAGCGCGCCGGCGAACTGCAGAATCACGAAATGCGGCCACGTGGCGAGCGAGCCCACAAAGCCGAAGAAGAACAGCGTGGGTGCCTTCAACGCGGCCAGAATAAGATACATGAGACCGCCGACGGCAAATCCGGCACCGATGATATGCGGCTTGATGATATCTTTGAGAAGCTCGACACCGACGGTTCCATGGCCTTCGAGGTCCGGCATCGTCGACTTGAGCCACATTGTGGTCATTGTGGCGTCGTACGGCCAGAAGGTCTGCACATAGTAGTAACTGGATGACGGAATGGGGCCGAGCCGCCAGATGAATTCCCAGAAGATGAAGCTGAAGATGAAGATGACGACCATGGTCACGGCGGTCAATTTCACGTAACTGACGAACTTCGTTTTTGTGAGTTCCATCTGTTTGTACGTAGGAACGGCCAGGCCGTGGTCGTGCAGCGGCAGGGGGGCAAACCAGACCGCCACGCCCTTGTATCCGGAGAGGAGGATTCCCGCTTCACGCAAATAGGGAATACTCGCCCCGTACGGACTTCCGGTCAGACCGATCATTCGAGCGCCGATATAGGAGGAAATCGGGGTGTAGATGAGCCCGAAGAACACGACCCAGCCCCAGTGGAACTCCGGAACCAGCATCTGGCACATAATGATAAAGCCCAACGTGGCGGCGCCCCAGAACAGAATTGGGTAAACCATCTTCATATCCGAGCGGCCCTCCGGCAGGTCCTCGAGGTCGATACCGGACGTATGATGCCCTGTCTGCTGTTTCTGGCGGCGTTGCTCCATTAGCACCCGGAACACCTGGTAGAATCCGGTGAACGCGATGACGAACGACGTGCCGATCCCGAAACTCAGCCAGAAGTCGAACTGGTTGGAGATCGACGTCGGGATCGCCGTCATGCCCGCGGACCAGCGGTCCAGGATTTCCCATCTGTACAGGAACGGGTTTACAACCAGGTTCCCCAGAACGGCGCCGGCGAAAGACCCGATAACCACCCAGAACGGCAACACGAACCCGACAATCAGGTGACCCAGGTCGGTCGCAATTCCAAAAAGCGCCGCGGGCAGGATGGTCTTGATCTGTTCCGTGAAATCGATCCAGGGAATGGGAAGGATCTGGACCGTATCGGTCAGGAAGATGCTTGAAAGCGTTGGTACGACAACGTACAGGAGGCCCCAGACCAGTCCGATGCACGCTCCGGTACTGAATACCCGCCATCTCCAGCCTTCCTGCTTGGCCGACGTCTCGGCGAGCGCGGTGGCCCCGCGTGCCTGCACGGGCGCCAGCGGAAACGGCAACCGTTCGATGTCGCTGGTAATCCGAAACATCACGTACCCAAGCGACAGTCTCGCGGTATTGCTCAACAGCGTCAGTGCAACGAGGATGCCGATCGGCTTCAGCCACGCGGCGTGCAGAAACGTACGTTCGGCGTAAATCTCGGGATGTTCGCTGATCCTGGGTACCACCCAGTCCGGGATGAAATCCGCGAGACCTCTCGCCGCCGGAGACTGGATCAGGTATTGATCCCAGATCAATCCGCCGAACGGCCCTCCGTACACCAGCGCCGCGCTGCCCAGCCGTACGCCCACGCCCAGCAACCCGCCGGCAACCCAGTAAATGACCAGGACCTCCTGGGTCTTCAGCCGCACGAAGGACCTCTTGGCGATCTCCAGGAAGAGGATGATGGTCACCCATTCGGACGCGCCCGCCATGTTCTGTCCGGTCACCAGGCCGAGATAGATGGCGCCGGGAAGCATCACCAGACCCACAAAGAGCGTCGCCCACATGGTCTTCATATTGAAGCCATCTTCGAACGGCGCGTCGACCGGCATGATGTTTTCGTACTGTTCCTGCTCTTCTCTTGGGTCCTTGGGTTCGATTGCCAAAACCGCCCCTCCTCGTTGGGAGCAGTGAGTCACGGGTTGCGTTGCGGCCCGCCGTTTACCCGCGATCCGGGTTGTTTTCTACCTATACTGCCGCCTCTTCCACCTTGTCTGACAGCATGCGGGCGCCCTCGTCCGCATACTGGTGCTTCAACTCGGGTGGAATGGTTCGCCAGACCAGGAATCGCTTCCGGAGGACGTTCAGGAAACCCCGGTTTATCCGTTTCCACGAGGCCACGTCACCGCTCAGCCGGTTGATGACGACCTCGATCTTGTAGATGTTGTGTTCCCGGGTGGGAATGGCAAGCAGGGCCACCTCCTGGCTGATGCCCAGGTCGTAAGGCGCAAGCCAGCACGTGAGGTTGATTTCGTACTGCGGTTCACCCTGCATGTCCTGCGACGTGAAACGTACGTAATCGGCCACAAAGTCGCCTACGGAACCTTCGCCGTATGATTCGAAGACGCGTGTGAGATAGGTGTACATTCCCAGGACTTCCGCGCCGCCAACCGTAAACGGAAAGTCGAACACCCATCTGTCGCCCTCGGGTTCCGGAAACTCCCACTTCCGCGTGACGTCCGGCACGGCCATATCGGCGGCCTTCTTTGCAGGGTACAGTGTAGAGAGGAATACCGTTGCCATTACAATCAATGTGGACGAAATGGCGGATAACGAAGAATAGTTCAATTCAAGGCTCAGCAGTTGTCCCTGGGCCTGCGCCTGGGTGAACAGCACAAGGACCAGTACCTGCCCGATCAGATATCCGAACACGGCGCCGACCGTGGCGAATACCGTCGCCTCGGCCAGAAACAGCGCCGCAATGTGATTGGGCGCCAGCCCCACCGCCGAATAAATCCCGATTTCGTTGAACCGTTCGTACACCGCACCCATCATCGTATTCAGCACGATCAGTGCGGCAATCAGAATTGGAATGAAGAGTGTGCCCAATCCCGATAATGAGGTTGAACCGATGGAACTGTATACCGTGACCTTGTTTTCGTGGCCCACGAACATCGTCAGGGATACCCGGGTCATGAATTCTTCGACATCCGGCAGGAAGTTCGCCCTGGAATTGCCCTGGGAGTCCACGAAGTTCGCCAATGCGACGGAGTTCAGGGTGCCTCCGATATTGCGGACGTAGTCATAGGGCAATATCATCACGTTGGTCGATTCCAGGTGCGTAAACGTCTCGATCGGCGCCGCCGCGACAACCCGCGGGTCCTGGTCCTGGGCGTCTGCCAGGTCGTCCTTCTCCTTTACGGTATCCACCGGCGTGAGCTTTTCGTCGTCCATATCCTTGTATTTGTTGAACCCCTCGGAGTCCATGATACCAATGACGGTGAAGACGCCGCCCAGCATTTCGATCTTCGCGCTACCGGCGTCTTCGGGAAAAATACCCACCAGTTCCGCGAGATCGTTCGGGAGAATGCACACGTTCGTCTCACCGGGTTCGAACCATCGTCCGCTCATCAGGTATCGGTCCACGCCGGTAATCCGGGGTTCCTCCGCCGTGAGACCGAGCAAGCCGTTTACAAAGCTGTCTTTTCCGGTGGTGATACCAACGTCAAAATCGACGTAGGTGTCCCTTGAGCCCAGGTAGGAAGTCTGGTCCGTGGTCCGCGAAAAATTGACGTACGCCCGTTCCCCGCGAACCTGCGAAAGATACCATGCGCGCGGAACAATGGTCGCACGGCCCTTGAATGCGCTGGTCAGGTATTGAAGCACGGATTCCTGCAATCCCCGCCAGGATCGATCCCGAACCAGGCCCCCCTGGTACGGCGGCTGGTTGTCCCTCGGCAATCGATAGAACTTGATGGACGTCTGCACCGATGTAAACGAAAGGGCCGTGAACGTAAGCAGCGTCAGGGTGATCGCGGTCAGTCCGGTGCGGAGCGGTCGTTTTCGCAGATTGGAAATGCCCAGGATTATCGATGCGGCAGTCGCGCTCAATCGTCCCACGTCCGCCTCGTACGTGCCCGCGGAGGCCTGTTTCATCTTCCTGACTTCCTCGCCGAACTTGGAGACGACAATGAACATCGCAATTCCGCCGAGGGACATGATCACAAATGCCAGGAAGATGATGTAAGGCGTGCTGCTCAGCTTGAAGGCCGGATGCACGTATCGAAGGATAATGAAAAACAGCACGAAGATTCCCGCAAAGCCCACCAGGCGTCGGGTGATATCCGGGAATCCGAAGAGCAGCCGTTCGCAGAAGAAGGAGAACGGAAGCAGCAGGATGAAATAGAAGATTATCCCGCGTACCGTGTCGTTTGCCGTGGACATGACCTCGGGGTAACCGCGCGCTTCCAGACCCCACGCCTCTCTGGACGCGGCGATAAACCCTTCGTAGTCGTGGCCGGCCAGATTCTCCCTGGCACGCTTCAACGCGTCCGCCGCGTGCGTGTGCAGCTTCTCCAGCCGCGCGTTGGTGATTCCGTACTGGGCAAGCTGCTTCATCCGGATATCGTCGACCACCCACATATCCTTGGCGGCCTTGTAAGACGGGTAAAGAATGACGCCGGGCGGATAACCCTCGCCCCGGGACCGCTCCAGCAATTCGTCGTCCACCGCCCACTTGTCCACGGGTTGTTCCAGCAACTCCTCCGGTGCGTTGGTCAGCAGGTATTTTACGCCGAAAAGACCCGTACTCATCAGAATCTTGATGGGATCGGGACTTCCGGTCGTGGGGTTGATGGCGGTAAACGCGACCGCTGCCCGTGTGACGTCGCCTTCTTTGATACTCTGATTTTCGATGTAATAATAGCCGTATTCCATCGGCTGTGAATCGCCCGCATTCAACACGGTCATGAAATCCAGGGCGGAGAGGTAGCTGGAATCGATGATTTCAAACACGCTGAGAGACCGGCACTTGAAAAGGACCGCCAGCATCTCGTTCTCCCACCATCCGTAGCCCTGCCTTGTCGGGAACTTCTCCTCGCCCTCCGTGCCCAGGTCCGGCGCCGAGATGATTCGGCCGTCGTCGTCGATTTCGAATGCCAGTATCTGATTGGTAAACCGGTTGCGCATGATTTCGAACCGGAACCGGCCGGTGGCGTCCACTTCCTCTTTCGTGCCGAACATGGGCCCCGTGGAGCGATCGCTGACGTACCTCGGGCCCTCCGTGGTCTTGTCCACAATGAGCGTGCGGACTCCGCCGCAGCTCGCAACCGGTCCGGGCTGTTGATACGTGACGATGGCCCCCGGTACGGGCACGCGTGGAATGGCGAAATCGGCATCCCGTTCGAACCAGAGGATTCGCCCCTTCATGCTGTGCCCGAGATCCTGCAGCTTGAGCTTGGACACCCGGAAGAACTCGGGATCTTCCAGCGCTTTCAGCAGCATGCCCGTTGCCGTGCGTGTCTGGCGGGCAAGATTGGCGAAGTTGACGTGTTCCAGCAGGTCTGCGGGCGTATCCACCTTCTCGCGCGTTGTGGACGGGCTCGCAAGCGTAATTCCTTCCTTGCCGACGAATTTGACCGCTTCGCTGTCGAATCCCAGCCTGATGGGCATGTAGTTCTTCCAGGTTCTCTTCGGCGGCGCAACGGCGTCGACGTGGCGTTCCTCGCCGGGATAGACTTTGGCCAGGTATTTGTTGAATTTCTTCGCATAGGGTGCAAGCAGGTTGTTTTCGTAGTTGTTCGTGGACCAGTTCGGGTTGATGAACGTCCCGTGTGAGAAACTCGCGATCTGGTCCGTTTCGCTCGACAGGTCGAACCCGACGTACAGGCGGAAATCGATCTTCTGTTCGTCCGGTATCTTCTCCCGGAAGTGGTCGCTTTCCCTGGAATGCCTGAAAAGAAAGTCGTTGATGCCGGCCAACCCCTGGAAATGGGCGCCCGTTACCAGGAATTTGACCGTGTACCTCGGCAGTTGCGCAAGCCGGGAAGACGCGTCCAGCCAGGATCGGTCTTTCAACGCCGCCGCGACTTCGAGAAGGGTGGCCAGTCCTGTGGCATTCTCCGCACCGGGGGCCAGTGCCGGCACGACGGAAATGGCGTCGTAGAATGAACTCAGGACAACCATCTCGTCCTTCCACTTCCGTTCTTCACGCTCGGTGACGTAATCTTCGGAGCCGGGCAGGGTGGCGTAGATGTTCCAGGTGGGGACCTTTTCCCAGTCCATTCTTGCCGTGACGTTCACGAGCGCGGCGCCGGACTCCGCCAGTTCCGCAAGCCGTACCGCGTCGTCTCTTTCCACCCAGAACCTCGGTACGTCAACCGGTACCTGGAGGATCTTCTCGAGTGCCTGTCCTCTGCTGACGCCGCCGTTGTCGTAGAAAATGATGGCCTGCGCACCCAGCATGCGGGGATTGAGATAGTTCTGACCGCAGTCGAATTGCATCAACGCGATGCTGTTCTTCATCGGCTTCGAATTCAACGCCTTGAAGGAGCCGTCTCCCGCGTCGACCAGCGCGCCCGTAACGCCCTGTTCCGGAAGGGAAGACGTCTGCACATGATTGGGCCAGAGTCCGTAAAGCCGGATCTTCGCGCCAGTGTCAAGGACCTCCAGTTTCGCGCCCTTGTCGATCGGCACCGTGACGTGGTGTTCCTCGATCGTAATGTCTTCCAGGCCCAGAACCTCGAAACGGTTTTTGACGTATTCGAAGGCCTTCCTGTGCCCCGGATACCCCGGCACGCGGGACCCCATCCCCGAGAGAGCGGATACGGTTTCCCGAAGACGAGCCTCCGGGATCTGATCGGCGAAATCCTGGATGCGCCGGTCTCTCAGGGAGGGCCTTTCCTCACGCAACTGGGGAACGCTCGGCCTGATATTGAATACACGTACGAAAAAGTCGGTTACCTGTCCCGGATTGAACACGGTAACCGACGAAAGCATGAAGATCGCGATCAGCCAAAGGATCACGCCGCCGAGTTTGCGCAGCATCTTCAACTCCTGAATCTTGTGAAACACCAGGGCGCCCGGCCCTGTCGGCGAGTCACGTTAAAGTGCCCGACAGCGGCCCTGCCGGGGGTTGGACCGGCATGGACCACATTTCGGACGGTCGCCGAATCCATCCGCCGTTGACCGAAGGATTCGTTCGAAAACCCGGCCGTTCAGGGCAATTCACAAAATGTTGGATATAACAAATAAGAAAACCGTTGTCAAGGCATTTTCCATTGCTCTAATCATCTGATTTTTCTGGCCTTCGCGGCTTTCGAAAACGGTGTCCGAGGAGAAGAAAAGAGAAAAACCCTTGCGCCCGAACACGCATTTTTTATATTGGTGACCCTCTGTTACGGCAAGTTGAACGGGTTCATCGTACTTATCCTCTCCCGAAAGGAGATGTGCCTTATGACCCGGTGCGCTCCCCGTCTCCTGCGCCCGATCACAATTGCGGTTGCCGCACTCTGTCTTTCTTCCTGCGGCGGTCCGGAAAAGAAAATCGAGGAAAAGCTCGCGGCGAATGTACTCTTCTTCGCCAACTTCGACGACAGATCCCGTTTTGAGGCGTTTACGAAAAAGAAGGGCACGGTCGCTGCAATGGAAACGAGCAGCCCGCCCCGCCATGAGTTCACCGGCGGCAAAGAGGACGGTTTCGTTTCATTCGCGAACGGCGCGACGTATCTCAGCTATCAGGCCAGGGGCAACTTTCCTTACGGTGCCGGTAGCTCGTGGTCCGGCGGGGTTTCCTTCTGGTTGAGCGTAGATCCCAACAGCGACTTCAAGGAGAAGTTCCCCGAGCCGTTTTCAGTGGGAAAGAAGTGGGACGACGCCGTCATATTCGTCGACTTCGACAAGAACCGGAAGGATCGGCCTCCCAGCGCACTTCGTTTCGGCTGCTACCCTGACAAGACGCAAGCCGTCGGGGAAGAACTGGTAAAGAAGTGGACGATCAGGTACGACAGGCTCAACTGGAAGTCCGACCAATGGCACCACATTGTGGTCACCTGGTCCAATATCAACAGCGGAAACGCCGATGCCGAATATGCTCTTTTCGTCGACGGCGAGGAAATCGGACGGAAGAAGAATATCCGGCGCGACATTACCTGGAACATGGATGAACTGGCCATCCGGTTCAACAATTACGCCTATTCCGGCAAGATCGACGAAATTGCAATCTTCAATACCATGCTCGACCCCGCCGACGTCATCTACCTCTATAAGCCCAAACGACCGTTGAAGGTCCTTCTGAAGAAAGACAGATAAGCGGCGGTCCGATTCCCCCAATGCCGGAACGCGGATCCTGTTCTGCGTCTGACTCTTGTCTCCCCGGGGCGCCTGTGTTAACCCGTCTGATCTTCCTCATTCTACCCGGCATCGGATGGTTCGGAAGCCCGGTTGAGGGCGCTGAAGTCGGAGGGAATGAAGCTGAACTGGCCCATTTCCGACGCCTGATCAACGTCCGGCCTGAGGACATCCAGGCGAATATGCACTACCAGGACCTGATGATCAGGGCGGACCGTCGCCGGGAATTGCTTACCGAATACCTCAGGCGCCTGCAGGCCAGACCCGGTTCGGCCGCAAGGCTCTACCTGTACGGACGTCTGCTGAGCCGGCCCGATGAGCGGCTTGAATATCTGAAACGGTCGATTCGGGCCGATTCCCGAATCTTCCATGCGCGGGTCGATCTGGGCAGAACATACTATCACAAAGGGAATTACGACTCGGCTCTGGCGCAATACAAAGCCGCATTGGAACTTAAACCCGGGTCGGCTTTCGTGCGAAACCTGATGGGCCTGGCCTATTACCATAAAGGATACGCCGATCAGGCAGTTGCGGAGTACAAACGCGCCGTCAAGCTGAATGACAAGTTTACGGACGCGTACCTCAATCTGGGCCTTACCTATATTTACACGGGAAAGCCGGACGAAGCCGTTGAAATCTACGAACAGGCGCTTCGGTTTCAGCCCGACGCCACGGAGCGCCGCTATATCTACAGAAATCTGGGAATGGCCTACGCCCAGGAAGGGAAACTCGGGAAAGCGAAGGACGCTTACCTGAAGGCATTGGAGATCGACCCGAATTACGGTGAGGCGTACGTCAGTCTGGGCAATCTCGCGTTTAACCGGGGGGATTACAAAACCGCCGTCGACACCTATGGGAAAGCGGCTGACGCCGGAGCCGACGATGCCTCCGTCTTTCTGAAACTGGGGGTGTCATACTTCAACATTCGCAACTACGACAGCGCCATCACCCATCTTCAAAACGCGGTGAGGTCCGATTCACTCCAGATAGACGCCTACTATTACCTGGGCCTGGCATGCTTTCGGGACGGCCGGCACGATGACGCCCGGGAAGCGCTCGAGGCCTACGTGCGCAAGGAAAAACGCATCTCGAAGAATTCCGTCGTATTCGACGCCAGGCAGCTTCTGGATGACCTGAATCGTCTGCGGATAAGATCATCCATTCCGGGTGCCCAGAAGAAGAAATAGGAATCCATTGGCGAACAGACCGCTGACCAGACCGATCCTGAATGTGTCGCCAGCGGTCTCAAGCTCTCCGAAACACGCGACAATGAGCATCGACAGAACCAGGGGCGTCACCGGCGTCCAACGTTTGGGTACTCCAATCCATCGGAGAAGCAACGCTCCCAGAACGGAAAGCGCTGCCACACCCAGCTGGTTTTCGAAACCCATGGATTCCTCCTGTTGAGTCTTGCAGTAGCCTCAGTCGAGCGGACGCCCGGGCGGTTTCCGACAACGTCGCTAATATAACGTCAGCGCGGTGGGCACACAACCCCAAAGGGAAACGTGCCTGACTTGATCGGGCGGGCCGTGATCCGTCCCCGGCCACCGCGTACCATCCCCCGATTCACGTGTCTCGTTGCCAGTGTTTCATGCAGTGCTCGCGTCGACTCCACCACAACGTAACCGTCGGAGAGTTCTCCGGAATAAGCCCGTGCGAGTTGAGTCCGCCCAACCCGCGCAATGGCGAAATTTCTGGAGAAATCGCTTGACATTGTATAATGTAAGGTGTATCTTCTTCCTGTATCAGTGCATTCAAGCTGAGTTGTTTCGGAAATAGTTATTTCTGTTTGACTTGTCGGCAACTTTCGAGGTCTTATCAACCAAGGAGGGGAGATGCGATCTGTCCTGAGAATCGGCCTTGCTGTCTGTTTTGCCGCGGCCTTCGCGGCTTGCGAACAACCTCCCGAAGAAGAAATCAAAGCCGCCGAAGGCGCCCTCAGCAAAGCGAAGGCCGCGGAGGCCGACGTCTATGCCGAGGAGATTTTCCGTTCAGCCGCGAACACGCTGCAGGATGCCAAGGACAAGACAGAAAAAGGCGAATATACGGAGGCCAGAGCTGCCGCTATCGAGGCAGAGGAACGCGCGAACCAGTCCGTCTCGCAGGCGGAAACAAATAAGGCCAAGACACGGGACGACGCTCAGGCGATCATCGATTCGGCTTCTCCAGGTCTGGCTGAAGCCCGTGAATCGCTCAGCGCCGCACCCCGGGGCAAAGGCGCCGATGAGGATCTGGACCAGCTCGATGCAGACCTTGGCGAAGCCGAAGCGTCCCTGAATAGTGCAAAGGGCAGCCTCGAGAACGGCATGTTCATGGATGCGCTTGCCCAGGCCCAGGCCGCGGAAGGCAAGCTGGGCGGAGTTCAGGATGCGGTAAAGGTCGCAATGCAGAAGATCGAAGACTGGAAAGAGGAAAACAAAGCCTGGTATCTGCGATAGTTCATTCGAATGAATCCTACGCTGTTCATCTTGAAAACCGAGAAGCCTACGTTCTTCTCGGTTTTCGAGTTTTAGGTCCGCTCTGCATGCTCCGGTTTCGTTTTATCCTGTTTCTGCCACTCGTGGCCGCCGTCGCCTGCCGGTCGGGTTCACCCGAGCCCCCGAGCCCGCGTTCCGAGCTGGCGGCGACACCGATTCTGTCCTCCAATGCGAAGCGTCTCAAGGCGGAGATCCGGAGGCTGGAAGCCGCGCTCGACGGGTTGATGGATGAAAAGCCGGATATCGTCATCGACACGGTACACAATCGCCTGCAGATCTGGCGCCGGAACCGTCTGGTTGAGGAAGCGGTGTGCGCAACCGGAAGCGGAAAGATCCTGTTGAGCGACAATCGCAAATCATGGCGGTTCAACACGCCGAAGGGACCGTTCGAAATCCGGCGAAAAGTGGTGAATCCGATTTGGGAGAAGCCGGAATGGGCTTTCGTGGAAGCAGGTCTGGAGACGCCCGTACTTCCATGGGATTTCAGACGCCTGGATCCGGTCACGCTGGGCAAGTTCGCCCTGGAACTGGGCGACGGCTACGAGATTCACGGCAATCTCTACCCGAATCTGATCGGGCGGAACATCACCCACGGATGCATCCGTCTGAACGACGCCGACCTCGAGTCGACGTTCGCCATGGCACAAACCGGAAGCCGCGTCTTCATCTACTGACGCTCCCTGCCGCCATCCTCGTCGCCTTGTCCGCACCGTTGACCCCGGCGTGGGCCGGGAGCGTTCCGGATTCGCTCGAACAGGCGCTCCTCAACAGAAAACAGGCCCTGCACCTCGAACTTCGATTCGTCAGCGAGAACCCCGACGCGTACTATCTCGTCATCGACCTTCCCTCCCGCAACGTCTATCTGAAGGCCGGCGCACACATCTTGAGGGTTTGCGCGATACAACATTATCGGCTTGCGGGAGCGTTGAGCCTGTCTTCATCGCAACTCCGGTTGATCGACCGGATCGAACCGCACAGTGTCGAACCCGGAAACTCCGGGCTCCGGCTTCGCGGCAGACGGCTGCCGATCGATTTCAGCGGCCGGCTGATAGAGGGTCCCCGGGGTCGTTCCAGGCTGTATTTTTCTCCTGCCCTGCTCATCCAGCCGCACGAACTTCCCCTGCCGGCCGGGACCTTCGGCATCGCCCTCGTTTCGTCCGACGTCAAGGCATTGGATTCCGCGCTTCGGCCGGGAAGCGCCGCAATACTCGTTCCGTCCGTGGATTTCACACCGTAACAGTCCGTTGATAAAGTCGCTCTGTAGGCTAGCCCGGATGGGCTTTTTCAACGGGCTGGTAAGAGTCCGTCCCGTGAAGCCGTTTCTCCTCGCGATTCTGACGCTTGCCCTGACGCGACCCGGTCCGGCTGCCGCGCAAGATGAAACCCGTTATTCGGAAGACCCCCTGTTGCTCGGCGCCGGCGCAAGACCACTGGGGATGGGCAGCGCTTTTGTGGCCGTAAGTGACGATGCAACAGCCATTTACTGGAACCCCGCGGGACTTGAGCGGCTCCAGAGACGGGAGTTGCAGATACAACATGCCGAGCAGTTCGGCGGTACGGTCAACCACGATGTCTTTACCCTGAGCGGGCCCTCTCCCCTCGGCGGTTTCGGCGTTGGGCTGACCCGCCTCGGCGTAGACGGCGTCAAGATCACCACACTGGAGGATCCTGCGCTTGCGCCGGGTCCCCATAACCGTCCGGTCGTTTCCCGCGTCACGAATACAACCGAGTACCACCTCCATCTTGCATTCGGCCGAGGCCTGAGGTCGAATCTGTTGGCCGGCGCCGGAGTGAAGCTCGTATCCCGCAGCCTCGGCGACGGCACCGGATCGGGATTCGGGATCGACGCCGGCATGCTCTATATGCCCCGGGCGGACCTGACTGCGGGATTGATGATTCGTAATCTCATCCCCATGAAGATCACCTTCGACTCGGGATCTTCGGACCGGGTCCCGCCGGTCCTCGTCCTCGGTCTTGCGCTCGCAAGGCCTGTTTCGGCGGTCGACGGACGGATCACCTGCAGTGGAAGTGTCAGCATCGGCGAGGAAAAATCCGCCGCTGACCGTTTTCAGGGTGCGAGGGTTGGCGTCGAATACCTCTATCGGAAGAAGCTGGCTTTCCGTCTGGGCGCAAGGGGGAATCACTTTACCGCGGGCGCGGGCGTCCGGCTGGGTGGACGCGTCGCTTTCGACCTCGCCTTTCTTGAACACGGTGAATTGGACAACACCTATCGCATCTCGGGTTCCGTGTATTTCTGAACCGATAACTCGTCTATGTCAAGTGCGGCCGATTTCAAATCCGGATATATCGCAATCGCGGGGAAAGCCAACGTGGGTAAGTCCACGCTGTTCAACCTGCTCGTCGGCGAGCGCCTGTCCATCGTGACCGCGAAACCTCAGACCACGCGGCACCGGGTATCGGGCATTCTTACCTCGCGGACGTCTCAGATGATTTTTCTGGATACGCCGGGATTGTTTCAGCCCCGTTGTCGTCTGCACGAGAGAATGTGCGATCAGATAAGGCGTTCCGTGAGTGACGCGGACGTGTTTCTGGGGGTGGTTGACGCCTCGGACTTCGATGCCACCTTCGACCGGGAAATGCGCGCAGTCCTCCGCAGGGTCAGGAGCCGGCGCATCGTCGCGGTCAATAAATCAGACCTGGTTTCACCGGCCCGGGCAACGCGGTGCGAGGATACCGTGAGGAAAGAAGCCAACGTAAAGGAAGTCATGACGGTTTCCGCCCAAACCGGTTACAATGTCGAACCGCTTCTGACCAGTCTGGAGCAGGCGCTGCCTTCAGGACCCCAATACTTCCCTGAAGACATGCTCACCGAGCATCCGGAACGGTTTTTCGTCACCGAACTGATCAGGGAGGCAATCTTCCTGCAACTCCGTCAGGAACTGCCGTATGCGACGACGGTCAAGGTGGAGGCATACCGGGAAGACAGCCGCAGGACGTATATCCGGGCCTCTATTGTCGTCGAGCGATATTCGCAGAAGGGCATCGTCATTGGAAGGAATGGCAAAACCCTCAAATCCATCGGCAAGATTGCGCGAGGCAAGATTGAGGCCTTCCTGGACGCTCCGGTCTATCTGGAACTGCGGGTGAAAGTCTTTCCGAACTGGCGAAAGAAAGAACAGGCCCTGCGCGGTTTCGGCTACTGAACGTGGACTCCAACTGTGCCTCGCGCGATAAAGACATTGCTCAAGTTTTCCATCGGTGCGGCGCTTGCCGCCGGGTTTCTGTGGTTGGCCTTTCATGACGTTGCGCCCGCCAGACTGTGGTCTGCAGTCAGACAAGCCAGCGCTTCCTGGCTTGCCCTGAGTGTCTTTCTGCTTTTCCTCTCGATTTTCCCCCGCGCCTGGCGTTGGCGGATCCTTTTGAAACCTGTCAGCCGTCGGGTATCCTTCCTGAAAGCCAGCCATGCCATACTCGTGGGCTACGCGGCCACCAACGTCATTTCCCGTGCCGGTGAGATCGCGCGCGGGATTGCGCTTCAACGGGACCAGCGCCTGCCGTTGAGCGGTGTACTCGCCACGATCCTCGTAGAACGGGCGATCGACATGCTGGCTCTCCTCATCTTTCTGGGTGGCGTCCTCTATTTTTCGAGAGAGAAAATCGCCGCGGCGTTCCCGTGGATGGAAGGGGTCGCGCTCTTCGCACTGGCGGCCACGGTGAGTATTCTTGTACTCTTCGCGCTTCTTTCGATCTACGGTGATCGCGCATTGAATATCGTGCGTCTATCGGTACGGTGGGTCTCCCGATCGGCCGCCGACCGGCTGACCGGCATTCTCCGCTCGGTGTTTCAAGGACTGGGCGGCGTTCACGCAACATCGGGCTATATTGGCATCCTCGTGTCCAGCATTCTTCTCAACCTGGTCTATATTCTCGTCACCTACGTCACATTCTTCGCGTTCGGTTTCCCGTCCCGGTACGACCTTGGTTTTCTGGACGCCGTCGTGGTCCTGGTCATTTCGACCATCGGCGTCATCATCCCCACACCGGGAGGGACGGGCACGTACCACTATTTCTGCAGCCAGACCCTCAACGCGGTATTCGACGTACCGCTTGCGGACGCGCTTGCCTATGCGACAGTGATGCATGGCATTGCCTTTGTCACCTACCTGGTTGCCGGTGGACCGGGGTTGATACGCCTTCTGCTCGCCCGCCGGATGGGCGCCGTGCAACATGGCGATTTCAAAGAGAACAAATAGACAAAGGGCGCGAACCAATCAATAGGTTCGCGCCTCGCGTTTGCCAACAGTTTCCTGCGTTCAGGACTGCAGCCGCCGCGACGTCTCCATCGCCTCCTCCGCCTCTTCGATCATTCCCTTTTGCTGGTAGAGCCTTGAGAGACTCGTATGGGCAAGCGGCTCCTCAGGCGCGATTCGAATCGCTTCCCGCGCGTGCAGAATGGCATCGTCGACCTTGCCCTGCCTGTCCAGGACCTGCGCCAGGCCCAGATGTCCCATGTAGAAATCCGGGTCTTCTTCCAGCGCCTTATGAAACATCTCGAAGGCCCCGTCCAGGCTGCCGGAGGAAATCAGCTTCAATCCTTCCCTGTAGTGGTCTTTGGCCGCCACGTCACACGTTCTCCCGAGAATCTGAATTCAGCCACCGATCCGTTTCGCAACGGACAGCAGCCCGATGGCCCGGCGTTTTCGAAGCTGCCCGGTTTTCCTGGTCTTACTAGAAATGCCCCGTGATGTCAATTGAGAAATACTGGTGGGGGTGGTAGGTCTGTGCGAAGTCCGTGGGCCAGGCCAGATCGTACCGGAACAGGAAGTAACCCAGGTTCACCCGAACGCCGAATCCGTACCCCGCGGCCATCTGCGGTTTCTCCAATCCGTGTTTGGACCTTCCCTGGCGGAAGTGCTGCGGCACATTGAGCTCGAACCCGCCGTCGCGGGCGATCCACCCGTCCCGCCACCTCGCCCTATCGAAGGCGCCGCCGATGTCCAGGAACAGTTCACCCTGGACGTTCTGGAAGAAGAGCGGCAGCGGCCATCCCATCGCCAGTTCCCGGATGAGGGGAAAACGAAACGCCGCATTGCCCAGCACATAGGTATCTCCAGCCAGTTCGAACAACTCCACGCCGCGCAGCGGCCAGACGAAACTGGAAAAGAATATCCGGTCCTGATCAACATTGGCAAATGTTGAGAAATTCGGATTCACGGGGTTGTTGACGCCCCCCACGAAATAAACTCGCTTGTTGGGGCCGAAGCTGGTGCCTGCGGAGAGTCGAAAGGCAAGCGTATATTCGCCCAGCGCGAGCAGGTACTGGCGAAGATCCGCGTTGAGTGCCGCAAATCGCATGCCCGCCCAGCTTCCTTCAGCGCCAAGGCGCACCCGTCGCCCGTCCACGGCGCCGAACCCCCCCATCAGCGAGTTGTCGTCCACCAGCGCCAGGTAGGAAACCACAGCTCCACGCGAATCGACTTCGGTGCCCGAAAGCCCGCGCAGGCTGCTGCCGGTGAAACCGCGCCGAACCCACCGATTGTCGTAACGTTCCCGTTCCAGGCGTTCGCGGGAAATCCTGATGCCCCTCGTGCCCAACTCCAACCTGCTGAAACGGCTGAACGGCCTGACCAGGCTGGCTTCCGCGCCGAAATACCGATCGGCATTCAACTGCCCCCGGTCGAAGAAGAACAGACGCGTATGGAAGGCGCTGAGGTAATAGTTGGTCTGGTGCTTGAGGTTCTGGTATCCCAGGAAGAGGTCGCTGTCCTTGAGAGAGAAGCTCAGCCCGGTCTGTATGACGACGCGATGGTCGCCCATCACGTCGGTCAGGGACAGCTGGAGCAGGCTGCTCACACCGTAGAACGTGTCGAAACCCGCGTTGGCCCCGAAGGACTCCGGTTTGAGTTTCACGCGGTACTTGTTCACCGTGAACTCCCTGTTCCAGTCGCGCAGCGTCAGCTCCCGGTCGCCGTTGCCGTCCAGGGAGTCGGCATCGGCCGCCTCCTCGTCGTCGCCGCTCGCCTCCGCGGCTGCCAGCGCCATCTGGTCCGACATCCACGTCTCCACCTTCCTGTCCGCCGCCGCAACCACTGCCGCCGTGTCTTCCCCGGCAGCCACACCCCCGCTGTCGGTATCCGCCTCCGCAACCGCCTTCTGCTCCTGCCGCCGCTCGCGCTGCAGCTCCACGAACGGACGGTCCTCGATGCCCGCCAGCCGCTTCGCGTAACGCGTCAGCGGCAGGTCCTCCATCCCCCGCTTCTGCTTGCGCGGGTCCTTCATCACGAAGATGTCATAGCCCCCGCGGTGGAACGTCGTGAACGCCAGCTTCCTGCCGTCCGCGCTCCAGTCGATATACCGCGCCCCCGACAGCAGATTGCTGATCGGATACATCTGCGTGCCGTCCACGCGCGCGATGTAGATGTTGCCCACGCCCGTCCGGTCCGACACGAACGCCAGCGTCTGCGAGTCCGGCCCCCACGTGGGATGGCTGTCGTTCACGTCGCTTTCCACCACCCGACGGATCTCGCTCCCGTCCGCCTTCAGCACGAACACGTCATACACCCCGAACTCGAAGTCCTTGGACCCGTCATACGAAAGGTCCGCCGACGGCCGGTCCGAACTGATCGCGATCCATTTCCCGTCCGGCGACCAGTCCAGGTGCTTCTCGTCATACGGGTCCCGCGTCATCCGACGCAACGACTCGTCACCCACGTCCACCACGTACACGTCCGACCACCCGTCCTTCAACCCCACGATCGCGATCTGCTTACCGTCCGGCGACCACGTGGGCTCGAACAACCCGTCCAGATCGAACTTGAACCGCTTCGTCACCCGCTTCTTCCTCACGTCCAGCGTATACAGCGTGTTCTTGTTGCGCGACTTCGCCGCAAACGCGATCTGCTTACCGTCCGGCGACCACGTGATGCCAGGCCGCAGCACGAACAACCCCTCGAAGTCCGACGAGCGCTCACCCTCCACCAGCCGGCCCAGGTCCTGTCCGTCGATCGCCGACATCAGGTAGATGTCGAACGTCCCCTGACGCTCCGTCACATACGCGATCTTGTCGCCCTGAGGTGAAAACGACGGCGCGATGTTGTAGAAACCCCGGCCCGCGCCCGCCTCCGTCAGCTGCTTCGCCACCTCCTCCGACGGATGGTGCAGGTTGATCTCGTTCCAATACTGGCGCTTCAACCACAACTGCCACTTCTCGTCCAGCTCCTCCACACCCTCGCCCACCGACGCCTTCAGCGCCTTGTCTACGGACCGCGCCGAACGGAACGAAGAGATGAACTCCGCCACCTTGTCCTTGCCATACTCCTCCTCGATCATCACGAAGACAGACTGTCCCCCCTTATACGCGAACGCGCCGCTCAACGACATCATCCCAGGAACAAAGCCCGTGATCGTCGCGTGACGCATGAAATTGTCGGCCTCGCGGTCCCAGCCCTCCTGCGACAGATACTCCGCCACCCCTTCCGCGATCCACAGCGGCGGCAGCGACGCCGTCTGCGTCATCATCGCACCCAGCCATCCCCCGCCCGTCCACATCTCCAGCGTCACCACGTGCGCCAGCTCGTGGTGGATCACGTGACGGAAATCCGCATACGACCCCGTATACGGGATCACCACCCGACCCTGCGCGAACTCCGTAAAACCGCCCGTGAACTCCGACTGCTCCGTCGGCAGGATGTTCGTCACCGAAAACCCGTTGTGGGAGTTGTAGATCACGATCGGATAGCGATCCTTCAGCGTATACTTCAGATCCTTCTCCAGACGCACCAGCGATCGCTCCGCCTCCTTCGCCGCAAACTCCGCCGCAGGCTGCGACGCCTTGTCGAAATAGACCTTGAAATGCTCCGTCTCCAGAAAATGCCAGTCGTAATCGTCATACGTCACCTTGTTCTTGCCGAAATACTCCTGCCCGCCCGCCACCCCGCACGCGAACAACACGATTCCGAGTATAAGAAACCACCTGGACATATCCAAGCTCCTTGAATTTTAGACAAGCCTAATCGTGTACCGTATCGCTTGGAAATCGAGATGAAAACGCCGGCTTACACGGCCTTCCGTCGGCTTCTGCTGCCGCCGCCGATCGGGTTTCCGCCATTGCTCAGCGCGTAAAGAACGGGTTGTTCGCCAGTTCCTCACCGATGGACGTGATGGGTCCGTGACCGGGAAAAACGCGGGTTTTCTCATCCCGGGACAGGGCCTTCTCCGTCACCGCCCTGATCTGACCGGCATAGGCCGGACCCGTCGCGCCGCCCATGGACCCCGCAAAGAGCGCGTCGCCCGAGAAAAACACCCCGTCCGTACCATAACCGACTCCGCCGGCCGTATGGCCTGGGAGGCTTACCGCATCGATGGCGACGCTTCCCACGTTCGTCCGCCAGCCGTCGTCCACCGGATCGGTCACGAGTCCCTTAAGGTTTCCGAGAAGCCCGAAGTCCCGTTCGCAACAGCAGACCCTGGCGCCGGTTTTTGCCACGACTTCAGCAAGCGCGCCAACGTGGTCGCCGTGACCGTGGGTAAGCAGCACGTGGGTCAACGCCAGGCCCATACCATCCACCAGCGCAAGAATCCGCTCCGCCTGCCCGCCCGCGTCCACGATCGCGCCTTCCCCGGTCGTCTTGCACTTCAATGCATAGGCGTTCACTTCCATGCCGGCATCCAGAATCGTCCGCTCGACGGACAGTCGCACGTCGTCGTGAGGCGAGTTTCCGTGCGCCGGCACCCATCCTCTCGCAATCCCGACCAGCTTTTTCCCGTCCAGTTGCAGCGCGCCGGCCAGGGCGAGAATTTCGCTTTCGTCGGGCGTGAGTTCGTAGCTTTCGATCAGTCCGATATCTCCTGCGCTCAACCCTGTTGCATCTGCGAGCGATGATTCGGACAGGCCCAGTCCGCGCCTGGCCTTTCCGACGATATCTCCGAAAAAGTCCTCGAGTGTTTCGTACGCCACTTGTCCTCCCTCGTTCACAGGTCGTCCGCAATTGGCGGAGTCGTTCTTAGCGACAATCCAATATATATATGATATATATGTGCGAGATTGTCAATTGTTTTTGATTTTACGCCGACGACGAACGCCGTGACGTTCGTATATCTCCGTCATTTGTCGTTGCAATACGGGTCACCGGTATATAAATTCCACGCGATTCGGATCGGGCCCGGAAATTTACCTGGAGCCACTGCTGTCCAAGACAGAGACCGACTTTGGACCGGTGTGCCGGGAGCGAGGGCATCCTGCCCTCGACGGCAAATTCGCGAGGCCTTGGCGCCGGCCTTTCCAATATGATTTCGGATGCAAAGGAAGCAATAAGCGCAGGGTCCGGGTATTGATGTGTGACGCGAAGTTCGAGGGCAGGATGCCCTCGCTTCGGATGCGGGTGGATCACGTCGTGATCGTGGGCAGATTGCCTTCGGTGGCAGGGCGCTCGTGTCCGGTGTAGCGACTTGGGGGTTCTACCAGATTCTGTGGCCACACTTAAGGATAGGATTCCAGGTTCGATCACTGTTGTCCAGGATAATTTGGAAAGGACGAATTTGGGCTGGGGTGGATTCGCGCAAATTCGCGTCATTCGTAGTGAATCAGACCCGTTTTTGGACAGGTTTGGGATAGGGTGTATTACTGCCTTTGGGCTCTTATCCCGTTCATCCTGTATATCCTTGTAAGTTCTGATTTTATGAATTTTAAAGAGGTAAGGTGTCCGCCAACCCGAAGAAAGCAGCAGGTGAACGGGCCGCCGAACTGGTGGATGACGGGATGATCGTCGGTCTGGGGACCGGTTCGACCGCTTTCTACGCAATCCAAAAGCTGGGCGAGCGTGTGCGCGAGGGGCTCCCGATTCGCGGGGTCCCCACGTCGGAGCAGTCCCGGATCCAGGCGGAACGCGAGGGGATACCGCTTGTCGATTTCGCGGAAACCATACGTATAGACCTGACAATTGACGGCGCAGACGAGATCGATCCCGCCTTCAACCTGATCAAGGGCGGCGGCGGCGCGCTGTTTCGCGAAAAACTCGTGGCGACGGCCAGCACTCGGGAAATCATCGTTGCCGACGAATCCAAACTCAAGGAACGCCTCGGTGCGTTCCCGCTTCCGGTGGAAGTGGTCCCCTTCGGCTGGCAGTTCGTTCGACTGAAACTCGAGGCTCTAGGGTGCCGGGCAACTCTGCGCGTCCGTGAAAACCGGACTTTTGTCACGGACAACGGCAACCACGTTCTGGACTGCGCCTTCGGCGCCATCGATGACCCCGAGGATCTCGAACGGCGTATCGGTGCGATTTGCGGCGTCGTTGAATCCGGCCTCTTTGTCGGCCTCGCGCACCAGATCGTGATCGGCAAGACCGACGGCACCATCGAAGAGCGATACAGACCGCAGCCCCCTTCCGCCGCAACAGGAGTGAGGTAAGAGGAGTGAGGAGTGAGAGAAAGCAGATCGGAAAACGCGAAAGGAAAGAGGAGTGAGAGGCCTTTGACTCGTTTTCTCTCTTTACTCACTACTCTACACTCTCTCCTCGACTTTTGCCTTCTCTCTTTTCTCACTTCTCTCCACTCTCTCCTCTACTCGTCTCACCCCTTCAGGAATCGCGGTAACACACCTGTCGGATATGGTCTTTAACAGGGATATTCAATGAGCATCTTCATCGATAACGACACCCGAGTTCTGGTGCAGGCGATTACCGGCAACGAAGGATCCTTCCACACGCGTCAGATGCTGGACTACGGCACCCGGATCGTAGCGGGCGTCACGCCGGGCAGGGACGGACACCGCGTCGAAGGAGTACCGGTCTTCAATACCGTTTCCGATGCGGTCGACGCCACGGGTGCGGACGCTTCGATCGTATTCGTCCCGGCGGCGTTCTCCGCTGACGCGATTATCGAAGCCGCGGATGCCGGAATACGCCTGGTCGTGTGTATCAGCGAAGGCATCCCGGTACTGGACATGGTCAAGGTCAAACACTATCTTGGCTCGCGCTCCACCCGGCTCATCGGCCCCAACTGTCCGGGCATCATCGCTCCCGGGAAATGCAAGATAGGAATCATGCCGGCCGATATTCACAGGGGCGGCAACGTGGGTGTCATTTCCCGCAGCGGAACGCTGACGTACGAGGCGGTCGCCCAACTGACGGCCCTGGGCCTGGGCCAGTCCACGTGCGTGGGCATTGGGGGAGACCCGGTCATCGGCACCAGTTTTACAGACTGTCTCGATGCCTTCGGACGGGATTCCGACACCGAATGCGTCGTGATGATCGGCGAGATCGGCGGCTCGGCCGAAGAACAGGCGGCGGACTACGTGAGAACTTCCTTTACGAAGCCCGTGGTCGGCTTCATTGCCGGCCAGACCGCGCCTCCGGGCAGGCGCATGGGTCACGCCGGCGCGATTATTTCGGGTGGCAAGGGCACGGCGGAGGAAAAGGTAGCCGCCCTCAAGGGCGCCGGAATCCACGTCTGCGGAAGCCCGGCCGATATCGGAGAAACCGTGCTTGAGGTCCTCGGCGCCGGGCCCGGGCCGGCAGCGGCCCGGACAGCCTGATTCGGAATCCGGACCCGCTAAAAAATACGTTACAAAAGTATTGACATTTGAGAAATCCTTATATATCTTCTGTGGAATACCCTGCGGTTGTGCGCTTAATCACGAATCTGTGCGATACACCGGTGGGCTTATGTTAAATTGCTACCGCGTAGTCGCTTATCATGTAGCACGACAGGATCGAAGCAGGAGTGCGTTAACGGGGCGCTTCCGGTAACCGGACAGTATTGCCCTTTTTTTATGTTCGAGAGGGGGTGAGGAATCAAGCAGACTGCGGGGAATTTTGCAGGTATTATTGCCGGGTTCTTTTTTTGGAGCAGTTTGCAGGTGTAAGGCAGTGTGGAGGAGATTAGTCATCTTCCTAATAAGGAGGTGTTTATGAAGGTGTTCAGGGTTGTCGGCCTGTTGATTCTTGTATTCTCGGTATCGGCATGGCCTGCAGTTGCCCAGGAAGGGAGTTGGGGAGTCGGCGTGTTTGCGAACTACAACGTGCCGGTCTTCGGTCTGGGCGAGTGGTACGACAACGATTCCAAGTTCGGGCTGAACGCGGCCTACGTGCCCGCGTCGAACGTAACCGTGGAGCTTGAGTTTCACAGCGGCAACTTCACCGACGGGAGCCTGCTGACCCGCACGTTCACCTGGACCGACGGCAACGATTACACCAGCCCGAACGCGTCCAGCAATATGAGCCTGAACAGTCTGCTGGTAAACGCCCTTGTCAGGCTGCGGCAGATCGGGCAGCCGTTCTCTGCCAGCAGTTTCGCCCCGTACGTCGCGGTGGGGGGCGGCTTTTACCGGTACAGAAACGACGTCAGCGGGTTGCTTTGGCCCGGGCAGACCGGAGAGCTTGTCCTCGAACTTGAGCCGTTTACGGACCAGCGGTACGCGCTCGGCATCAACGCAGGACTGGGTGTCGAGGCATTCGTGATCGACAACGTGGCCGTGGACCTTCGGGCGCGGTACAACATGATGATAGGGGACCTTCGGGGCCTAGAAGACTGGGAACTCACCCAGACCTTCCCCCTGCAGATGCTGGACTTCGGAGCCGGGGTTAAATTCTACTTCAGCGGGAAATAACCGCGGAGTCTTTTCGGAGGAGGTATTCAGATGAACAGATGGAAGTTGTTTGTGGCCTTGCCGGTCGCGCTCTTCGTGCTTTTGGGTTTCACCCAGGACGCGGTTGCGGGCCAGACCGGTAAACTGACCGGACGCGTCATGGACGCGGCGTCCGGCGAACCGCTTCCCGGCGTGAACGTCGTGATCGAAGGCACGCGCAGGGGCGCCCAATCGGATGCTGACGGGTACTATCTTGTCATTTCCGTCGATCCGGGTAACATTACGCTGGTGGCGTCGATGGTCGGCTACAACGCCGTCACGAAAACCGACGTGCGAATCCAGGCCGACTTTACCACGACCGTCGACTTCCAGTTGAAGGAAACGGCGCTCGAAGCCGAAGAGCTCGTGGTTGTGGCCGAACGCCCGCCGGTGGAACCCGACAAGACCACCAGCCATTACGTGATGGGCGTCGAGCAACTGGAGGCGTTGCCCATGGCGCGGTCGGTCACGGACCTGGTGACGTTGAATCCGGGCGTGCAGCTCAACAATGCCAACGTCATCCGCGGTGGGGACTCGAAAGACGGCATCCTGATGGTGGACGGTGTGGTTCTGCCGAACAACGACGGCTACGGTCGGCAGTTCACGGGACCCTCCAAAACGGCCGTTCAGGAAATCACCGTGATTTCCGGCGGCGCGAGCGCCGAATACGGAAACCTGGAGTCCGGCGCGGTCTCGATCATCACGAAAGACGGCGGTCGCGACTTCCGCGGCTGGGGCGATTTACGCTACACGCCCCCAAGCCAGAAGCACTGGGGTTCCAATCTCTATGAGAGCGCGTATCACCGCGACCGGCTCAAGTGGGACGACAGTGAGTGGCGGGCGGAAACCGTAATCCTGAGCGACGGCGAAGACGGCGTTCCGGGCACGCCCGACGACGAGGTGGGCCTGGCGCACAGGGCCGTGGAATATACGGACATCAAGGGATACTATATCGAGGGCGGCATCTCCGGCCCGATGGGCGACCAGGCGAGTTTCTTCGCCAGCGCCCGGTGGACCAGGCAGCCCACCGACGTTCTGAACACTTCCGTCCGCAATGCCACGTTCGATCCGAGCCTCGGCGCGACCAGCCTGACCAGCGTGATGTCGGGCGGTTTTCCCACACTCGAGACACCGCTGGATTTCCGCGGCAACGCCAAGCTGACGTTCCGGCCGGGGGCCGACGCGAAAGTGAGCATCGGCCAGATCTACTCCACGGCGGAATATTACAACAGGGGAACGAACACCCAGCGCGACAGGGCGTCCAACGGTCAGAATATCTTTCTGCCGGAGGGGTCCGGCGCCGGCGGACGGAAAGTGACCGATCGGGTCACCTACGCGTCGCTGACCCACACCGTATCCCCGAAGACGTTTTACGAAGCCAGGGTCTCGTTCTACACGACGCTGGAAGATACGCAGGAAACCAAATGGCCGAGGGACAGCTTCGGTTTCCCCACAACGGTATTCGGCGAGAAGGACCTCGACGGCTGGTTCAACGTACGGCCCGCCAATGTTGCGAATTACACCATCGCCGACCGGAGCCGGCTGAATCTGAAGCTGGACGTGTCTTCTCAGGTTACCAAGGGGCACTTCGTCAAGGGCGGGATGGATCTCACGCGGTTCAGCATTTATTACCTGAACTACAATTCGCCGAACCCGAGCCAGAGGATCGTGGACTTCATCACGCACTCCGGCAATCTGCCCGACGTGAAAGCTCCCATCAACCCCATCCAGATCGGGTTCTATCTGCAGGACAAGATGGAGTTCGAGGGGATGGTGATGAACGCGGGCGTCCGGTTCGACGCGCTTTACACCAACCATCGGTTCTACAACGTATCGCAGCTTCAGACGCCGCAGAACCGCTGGCTGATCAAGCACGTGGATATGGTCACTGTCGACCCGCAGTGGGCGACCCAGTTCAGCCCGCGTTTCGGGATCTCGCATCCCATCACGCAGCGGTCGGCCTTCCACTTCACGGCAGGTCTTTACGCCAAAGTGCCCGACCTGTTCGAGTACTTCCGCGAGCAGTGGCGGGCCAACGGCCCCGACGCCCACGTGGCGTGGGACGCGTTCCGGGGTCTGCACGGTCAGGTCCGCATGGCCAACCCCTACGTTGCCCTCACGCGTACCCGGGCATACGAGGCGGGCGCCGACTGGAACTTCGTGGCAGATTATACGGCGGGTATCGCGGCCTACTACAAGAGCGCCATCGGCAAGATTTCCTCAGGGAGCCGGTACTGGTACGAGCCGCAGCGCACAACCTGGGTCTGGGGCCGCAAGCCCAGTTCCTACCAGGATATGAGAGGGCTTGAGCTGCACGTGCGCAAGGGCTTCAGCCACTATTTCTCGTTCAACGCGGCCATCAACTTCGGCTGGGCGTCTACGGCGCGCGTGGGCTCCAATGCCACCATGTTCTATCCGGATTCCTCGTACGTGATGAACCCCGATCAGTATCACGATTGGGAATGGAACGGTTCGGCCTACGTACGCAAGGATTTCTCGCTCGAAGAGCGGATGAAGCTTGCGACGAGGGTGGCCAGTTGGTGGCGAGGCAGGGCCAGAGGCATCACCAACAGCTATCAGTTCGTGATCTTCGAGTTCATGGACATCCAGAAGGCCTACGACGCGCCGGCCAACATGAACGGCGTGTGGCAGCCCACGTACGGCGGCGGCCGGCTGTTCAATCCGAAGGGTTCCGACCTGCGCGTCCAGTCCAGCCTCTCGCTGTACGTGGACACGCCCATGGACTTCGGTCCCGGGCTGCGTCAGTTCCACGCGGTGGGCGGCCTGCGCACCAATCTGGTCTGGCGCATCCAGAGCGGCAGGCCCCAGTGGTACACGCCGCCGGGCAAGCAGCCGGAGTTGCGCCACAGGCCCATCCGCACGTGGACCGACCTGCAGGTTGAGAAGACGCTCGTGGAAGGCGGGCACCGGAATGCCGTCTTCTACGTGGAGATCTTCAACCTGTTCAACCAGCAGGACAGCCCCGTCGGCGGCTCTTATCCCGACTACGTCCGCTGGGGTCTGAACGTACCCAGGCCGAACGACCAGGACTACCTTACGTACGGCGATTACAACGAACTGACCCGGTACTACGGGAAGCCGCGTGAGGTGGGCGTGGGACTCAAAGTCAACTTCTAATCGTGTTCAACGTTACCGGGGGCGGGTTTTCCCCCGTCCCCGGTCTTAACGAAAGGGAGAAGCAAGTATGAAACCAGGCATCAAGCTTATGGCGCTTGTTTGCGGCTTGCTCCTGCCAGTGGGCGCTTGGGCGGTTGACCAGAGCGACACGCCGAGGCTTTCCACAAGCCGGGGTCACCTCCAGATCAGCTGGAACTCGGACGGTACCATGGGCGGCTGGAATCTGGGAAGCGGGCAGACGGGAGAGCCGGATATGTTCTGGTATCCCGGCTGGGCAAACATCCCCAGCAGCAACGCCAGTTCCAACTATACCCGCCGGGGCGGCAACGCGGTCGGATTCGGTACCTGGATCATGGTCGTGGGGCCCGGAGGTGTGGATGCGGCCTGGACCGGCCCCCGGGGCAAGAGCGTCGATATCACGCCACTGGTCTATGATCCGTCCAGCGGGCCCGAGGCGCATCTCGGCGCGGCCACGGAGTGGGAGCAGGGGCGCGGGGCGTCGTTTACGCAACCCAGCAACTACTGGCAGGGCGCGAACGTACCGGACGAAAATGACGTCAGCGCACCGCCAAGATTGATCTGGAACTTCTCGCCCGGAGAATACACGCCGGACGACGCGTTTGCGGAAGAGATCCTGGTCGCCAAGTGGACCAACAAGTTCGATATCACCATCACCCGTAAGGTCCACAACTGGTCCCACCAGATGTTCGACGATTTCGTCATCGCGGAATTCATACTGGAAAACACCGGCAGCGATCGTCACAACGAGGTGTACCTCCCGCTGGTGGCCACCTGGAAAATCAATGAAACGTCCGACAACAACCAGGGCGGCGGCCGCTGGTGGCGTTGGCTGGACGACGGTCTCGACGATCACTTCCGGTACACGGAAGCCGGAAACTACGTGGACGGCGGCCCCGGCGGGCCGGTTGCCATCAGCGCGGCCAGGGCGCAGGGGCTCAAGCTGAGCTATCAGTTCGACGGCGACAGCCCGTTCAAGGCCTGGGAGGATACAGGCGACCCCTGGATCAAGGACATCGAAACCTCCGACCTGAAGGAGATGGCCTTCCCCGACGGCAAGCTGTCCGCCCATTCATTCGTGGGCATGGCGCCGGTAGCGTTCGCGGACAGCCCCGAGGACCCGAGACACGCATTCAACATGCACGACGCGGGTCAGTACGTGCAGCCCGCGGGGGACCAGCCGGTCTACCAGGGCTGGTGGAACGTGCGCACCACGGCCGACTACGACGAGCCCGTCCTCGAAGGAGAGACTCCTGCCGAGGCGTTTGCGAAACTGACCGCGACGTCCGCGCAGGACAACCCCACCTCGGTGGGCGGTTACACGAACGCACAGGTGTACGGGCCGTGGGCGCTTGGTCCGGGCGACAAGGCCAAGGTCGTGGTGGCGTACGTGGCCGGCTCCGGCGCCGAATATGCCGGTCCGGGCAAGAGCCCCATAGACATCTGGCAGTGGTCGCTAACCGCCGACAAGGCCAGTTTCCTTTCGGGCGAGCAGGCGATCGTAGAACACCTGGAACACGCGTTATTCGCCTATCAGAGCGGTTTTGACATTCCGGATGGCCCACCTGACGTCGACGTCTACGTGAAGAGCGACGAGAACGCCAAGGTGAAGCTGTTCTGGGCCGCCGAGGCCCAGGGCGCGGTTCATCCCGATTACGGCGCAGCCGACGTGGCCGGCTTCCGCATCTACCGCGGGTTGCGTGGGACGCTCACAGCCACCGGCCCGTTCTCGCTGGTCGGCGACATTCCCGTGGGCGGGCCGTTGCCGGCGGGTGTCACTTACGATGCGGGCGCCGACTGGCCCGTGGCCGCCGCGGAGGGCAATGAAAGCACGGCGGTTGGGCTGGCGAACCAGGCCAGCGACGGCCGGCGCGCCGCCCGTCCCGGAATGTACGGATGGTCCGATGCGAGTTCCAATGCCGGATTCTTCTATTACTACAGCATTCGGGCCTACCAGGAACCGCATGACGACTGGATGAACAACGACGGCACGATGACCTTCGCGGACCTCCCGCCCAGGGCGCAGAAGTTTCTGCAGAACGGGCAGGAGGGGCCGTTCTCCAACTTCCTGCAGGTCAATCGCGGGTCGCCCGTGCTGCCGTTCGTGGCGGCCGCGGACGCGCTGGAACGCGATATCGTGGTGGTCCCGAACCCGTACATGGCCAATGGTACCAACGAGTACGGCGGCGGGCTTTCAATCCGATTCGTGAACGTGCCGTCCAACTCGTTCATCTATATCTTCAACACTGCCGGACAGCTGATTCAGGTCCTGCGTCAGAAGAACAATGCTTCCAGCGAGACGCGATGGACCGGCCGTCCGTATTCCACCATCCGGGCGCTTGTGGGTCCGGGAATCTATTTCTATGCCGTGCACGGCGTTGAAGGTTCGGCAGGCGCCGGAAAGATCAAGACCGGCACGTTTGTCGTGATCCGATAACGAACCTCGCGACGTTTTAAGGAGAACTGCTATGAAAAAAGGATGGCTCATCTTGGGATTGGCCCTCGTGACCGTCGCTCTCCTGTCCGTGAAGCCGGCGATGGCGGTTGAGCAGCCGGCGCCGGGGACCGGGTCGCGCGACGGGGCGTTGATCGATCCGAAGATGGAGAACGTTGACAAGGCCTGGGGCCTCTGGGTCGAGCGCGTGGGACTCTCCGAGTTCCCGTTTCTGAAAATCGGCCAGGGCGCCCGCGCCGAGGCAATGGGCGGGGCCTACACCGCAATTGCCGACGATATCACCTCCGCGTTCTGGAATGCCGCGGGTCTCGGGCACATCGAGAACGTAGGCTATACGCTGAACTACACCCGCTGGCTGTCCAACTCTTCGCTGGTTTCCGGTGCGCTGGCGTTCAACGCAGGGTTCGGTACCATCGGGTTTACGGTTACCAGCTTTCAGACAGAGGAGATGGAAGTCACCACGCCGACGGCCCCCTGGGGCACAGGTACCATGTTCAGAGGCAGCGATATCGCCCTCGGCGCCGTTTTCGCCAAGAAGATGACCGACAAATTCATGCTGGGCGGCCAGATTCGCTGGATCCAGGAAGATCTTCACCTCGAGAAGGTCTCTACGCTGGACTACAGTATCGGCACCCACTTCTATACCGGGTACCGCAGCAGCAGGATCGCCATGAGCTTCCGGAACCTGGGTCCGAACGTCAAGGTGACGGAAGGCGGTTTCACGGCGGTGATGCCCACCACGTACTCCCTTGGCGGCGCAATGGAGATTTTCGGTCAGAAGGGCGATCCCGGGTACTTCACGCTCTCACTGGAACACGAGTTCGTGACGGACTTCCGGCCGATTACC
This sequence comes from Gemmatimonadota bacterium, assembly GCA_028874335.1. Lineage (GTDB taxonomy): Bacteria > Latescibacterota > UBA2968 > UBA2968 > JAAXHE01. The sequence goes on from JAPPJY010000037.1 coordinate 62,904, forward strand.
CGCATGGGCGGAGAACTCTGGCTGGAGAACACACTGGCGCTTCGCGCGGGTTACCGGACGCACACGGCGCTCGAGAGCTGGAGTGTCGGCGCCGGTCTGAAGCACGAACTGCCGGGCGGTCAGTTGATCACCGTGGACCTCTCCTACCACAACGCGGACCTGGGCATCTTCGATCCCCCGTTGCGTTTGTCCGTGGGCGGGACGTTCTAGGGACGCGATGCGCGGTTAAATTAAAGGAGGACGGTCCCCCGGATCGTCCTCCTTTCTTAATATGAGAAGCAGGAAATAGGCAATAGGAAGAAGTAGAAAGGAAGATGGAAGATGGAAAAGCCCAAAAGCGGGTAGACGGGAGAGGATAGAGAACCACACGACACCCCACCACCTGGTGAGACGTAAGCCGGGAGAGGGTAGAGATCGCATGCCGTGTAAGGTTTCCTGTCGGGCCGCAGGCGAGCCGGAGGAACAAATTGGCAAGGGCTTCTTCTACCGTCTCACCTCTACCGTCTCCCCTTATTCATTCGACCGTCTTGCGTCTCCCGTCTCCCCGCCTTTGTGATTTTCTGCAACCAAATGCGTCTGTGGGCATCCTATATTTATAGGTAGCAATACAAGGTGCCGGCACCCGTTCCAGTTAGTATGCGGGTGCGGTCTGACGCATTTGCGCAAACCCGAAACGAGGACGAGTACAATGATCCGGATTTTACCGCGGACGATGGTCCCCTGGCTTGCCGGATTGGCCCTTTTCCTGGCGGGAGGTCCGTCCGACGGTGCCGAGGAATCGCCGCTTCAGACCGCGTCTGACACGACCGCCGACTCTGCACCCGACCGTGAGGTACAGCGGGCCGTGCGTGCGTACTGGCCTCAAATAATCGCGGATCCGGCCGGCCGGAACACCCGGATCGGCTACGCCCGTCTGCTGAAGACGGACCTGGCGGGCGCAAGAGAGGCGTTTCAGTCGGCGCTGTCTCAAAACGACGGGTTTGCGCCGGCCCACTTCGGGATGGCGCTGGCGTCCTACCGGTCGGGGACGGCGGACGGAGAAAAAGGAAGGTATTCCGAGCAGACAATCTACCATGCGACACGCGCGGCCGCGCTTTCGCCAGGGTTCGAACTGGTCGATCGGCTCCTGGGGCAGTTGTATTTCGACATCGAGGACTACGAAAATTCCGTCGATGCCCACGTGCGCTCTCTGTCGGTAGATCGAACGCGGGACCTGACCGTGCTCCAGGATGTGGCCACGGCCTATGTCCAGACGGGCGTCTTCGAGGATTTACCCTCACGGGCGCTGGATTCACTGGAAGTAACGACGGACGAAGGGCTGCTGTTGCCCGTCGTGGCGCAGGCTTGCGCAAGCCGGGAAGCGCTGGACCTGGCAATGCAGTACTATGGTCGCGGTTTTTCCCGTATGCCGCCCGAGGAACGCCTGTTTTACCAGGATGTGACCCTGATTGCATCCAGGGAGGAGCTTCTCGCATACCGGGCGACTGAGGAGGATCCGGCGGCGCGACGGGAATTCCTGGTTAGGTTCTGGTCGGTGAGAGACCCGGATCTGATGTCTGCCGTGAACGAGCGCAAGCTGGAGCACTATCGCCGCGTGTGGTATTCGCGGGCCGCTTTTTCCGAACTGGCGAATCCGTGGGACCGGCGGGGAGAGGTCTATATCCGGTACGGCGCGCCGGATTACCGGTCGACGTCCGCCGCGGTGTCGCCGCCTATGCCGGTTTCAGTAGAGCGGATCAAGGAGCGTGTCGCATACGATATCTATGGGCCACACAGCATGATGGAGGTCGGGCGTGGGCCGGTCTTTCCGGTTCGCAGGATGCACGAGGTGGGTCTGGATTTCCCCGCTGAACTGCCCCCGGGTACCGATCAGGGCGAGACTCCCGACGCGCTGGAGATAGAGGGTGCACCCGCTCTGGTCGATGAGCCGCTGGCGCCCGCTGACATGTCGGAGCTGGATGGAGACAATTACGAGGTGACCCTGTCCCCGAACCGAATGCAGGTGACGGGTGGGGACTTCATGTCCTTTATAAAGTGGGAGTCCTGGGTCTACACCGGTGTTGCCGGGGGAATCGAGGTGGTGTTTACCAACGAGATGGGCGGCGGGAAGTTCGACTTTGCGCCCGTGCCCGCTGCGGCATTCGACGAAGGCGCGTTGCGTCGGACCAGCCGGATGGTGAAATTTTCGCCTGCGATGGTGATGAACCGCAGTATCCGGCAGATGCCGGAGCACTATCTGCCCGGCGGCCGGGAGGCATTCCTGGACTTTTTCTACGATCGGGCGACGTTTCGAGGATCCAATGGCAAGACGCGGGTGGAGGTCTATTACGGGATTCCGCCGCGAAGCCTGAGCGAGTCCGAATCCCGTGAGCAGCCGGTGTTTCGATTGGGGTGTGCCGTGGCGCTGTACGAAGCGGAATCCGGGCAGACGCTGCAGGAAAGCGAAGAGCTTGTTTTACGCACTTCGAAGGAACTCTATACCGGGAAGGGGACCTTCATTCCGAATCAACTCGCGCTGGATGTGAGCCCAGGCGCTTACGAAATGCGCGTACAGGTCAAGGACCTTGTTTCCGGCCATTCGGGGATCTACAAGGAACGACTCGAAGTTGAGGATTATTCCCTGGATACGTTGAAGCTGAGCGGTCTGGAACTGGGATTTCAGGTATCCACGGAGGGAGGCCTGGAGAAATACGCCAAGGGGGGCGGCATCTGGGTGATCCCGATGACCACCAAAACCTATCGGATGAACCAGCATCCGTTTGTCTATTACGAAGCCTACGGCCTGAAACCGGATACATTCGGCCAGAGCCGGTTTACGTTGCACTATACGATCCATTCGATGCCGGAGAAGGGCGGCGCGTTCGGACGGCTCTGGGCGGGTGTAGGCGGCCTTTTCCGCAGGGGCGAACGAAACCCCGAGGTTTCGGTATCCACGGAGCAGGTACGTGAGGAAACGGATCTGCAGGAGTATTTCGAGATGGACCTGGGGAGCGCAAAGTCCGGTGTGAACCGGCTGACGGTCCGCATTGAGGATCAAAACGGCAATGCGGCAGCCGAGAAGGAGGTCCTGTTCAGGTTGGAGCGGTAGGTGCGTGGAGTCGGGTCGGAACGGTGGCGGATCGGGTGGCGCGTCATCAAGAAATCCAGGGGTCGAACGTCAGGACGATGGAAGAATATCAGTTTTCCTTCCGGATTCCAATGACCGGCTTCTGGATTCTTCTTTTGGTGGAGGCGAAATGGCAAAACTGGCGATAGATGGAGGGAGGAAGGTGCGGACCAGACCGTTTCCTGCCCGGGCGCCGTTCGGGCGACGGGAAGAGCAAATGTTGGTCAATGCCGTGCGAAGCCAGAATCTGTTCGGCAAGAATGGCCGTTACGTCAAGGAATTCGAAAGGGCCTTTGCCGATTTCTACGGCGTCGGGTACGCGCAGAGCTCCACAGGCGGATCTGCGGCGATTCACCTCGCGGTGGGGGCTGTAAACCCGGACCCGGGCGACGAGATCATCACCGCGCCGGTTACCGATCCGGGTAGCGTGATGCCCATCCTGCAGCAGAACGCCGTGCCGGTCTTCGCAGACGTGGATCCCAGGACATTGAACATGACGCCCGCCTCTATCGAAGCGGTCATTTCGGACCGGACGCGGGCCATCATTCTGGTCCATCTCTTCGGGAGGCCGTGCGACGTGGACGCGGCGGCGGATATCGCTGATCGTCACGACCTTGTTCTGATCGAGGATTGCAGCCAGGCCCATGCCACCCGATTCAAGGGACGGTACGTTGGCACCTTCGGACACATGGGATGTTTCAGCCTGCAACAGTCCAAACACATGACGACCGGCGACGGCGGGATGACCATTACCAATTGCGAGGAGACGTATGTCAGGCTGAAGCTGTTTTCCGATAAGGGCTGGGACTATCAGTACATGGGGGAACGCGACCACGGTTTTCTTGCGCCCACGTATCGTATGACGGAGATGCAAGGGGCCGTGGGCCTTGCGCAGCTGGAAAAGGTGCGCGCCGTCGTCGAAAGGCGGATCCACCTGGGACGGCTCTTGTGTAACCTGATATCGGATGCGCCGGGAATCGAGCCTGTTGCTGCGGAACCGGACCGGGAGGTGTCGTGGTGGAATTTCATATTTCACGTGACGGGCCACGATACGGACCGGTTCTGCAGGGCGGTGTCCGCGGAGGGCGTCGCGGTAGGCGCCCACTATATCGGCGATCCGATATTCATGCGCGGCAGATACCTGACGGACAGAGTCACGTACGGAAACAGTGGATGTCCATTCACGTGCGGCGTGACGAACCGCGAGTACGATTATGGGCCGGAGACGACCCCTCAGGCCGTCGCGGGTCTGGGGACGGTCGCGGTTCGAGGCATCCATGAACATATGGACGAGTCGGATATCAATGATATCGCAGCGGCAATCAACAAGGTGGCCGCGAATCTGTAGCAGGGCGTTGCGCAGGGGCGACCCTAGTGGTTGCCCGCCGATGAACATCCTGTATTGTCGACGTATCCGATCGACTCCTTGCCAGGGAGACATTTAATGGTCGAAGGGAAAGAGGTTCTCACGTCTCGCGGCGCCGTTGCTGCGGGGCCGGAGGAGGCGGCTCGTATAGGCGCGCGCGTGCTGGAGCGGGGCGGGAACGCGATGGACGCTGCCGCGGCAGCGAGCATGGCCTGCTGTATGCTGCAGCCGCAGTCCACCGGGGTGATGGGCTACGTGCTTTGCGCGCTGGTGTTGGACGGTCGGACCGGGAGGGTATGGTCCCTGGATGCCAACGCCATTGCGCCCGCGTCGGCGAACAAGACGATGTACGACGTGATGCCGATAACGGACGGATCGAAGGGGATCAACGAGAACGAGTATCTATGTTCTGTACGGGATAATGCAAATGTGCACGGACCCCGGGCCGTTGGCCCGCCCGGAATGATGGCGGGGATGGGGGTGTTGTGGGAACGGTGGGGCCGCCTGAAGTGGTCCGAAATCGTGGCGCCGTCTCTGACGCTGCTGGAGAAAGGATTCCCGTTCGGTTCCACGGCCGCAGCGATTCGGAACCTCGAGCCGGTGATCCGCCGGTTTCCTGCAACGGAGAAGCACCTGATGCCGCAAGGGCGTTTGCCCACGGCGGACGACATCTGGCACCGGCGGGATATGGAGAAATCCTTGACGCGTGCATGTGAAGCGGGGTGGCGCGACTTTTACGATGGAGAAATCGGGCGGAGGATCGCGGACCACGTCAGTGGTTCTGGCGGCGCGCTGACCCGGGAGGATATGGCAAGCTACGAGCCGCGAGTGACCGCGCCGTACGAGTCGACGTACCGCGACGCGACCGTCTATGCAGCAATATTACCGAACGGCGGTTTGACAGCCCTGCAGATCCTCAACATGCTGGAATGCTTTGAGCCCGTAGCCGAGGATACGCTGACGTACTGGCACCGGTTGGCCGAAATTCTGAAACTGGCGTGGCGCGACCGGCTGCTGTACCTGGGCGATCCGGATCACGTGGACGTACCCGTCCAGCGGCTGCTGAGCAAAGACTATGCGGCAGGGCGTGTGGAATCCGTGCGCCAGTTTCGCGATTACGTCGATCGGCGCTCCCCTTGGCCGGAAGGGGACTCACGGACCGGGACGCTCCATGTTTCCGCGGCGGACGCGGAGGGCAACGTGGCGTCGGTGACGATTTCTCAGGGCGGTGCATTCGGATCCCTGGTAACCGTGCCCGGTACCGGTCTGATCCTGGGGCACGGGATGTGCCGCCTGGATCCGCGGCCCGGTCGCAGGAATTCGGTGGCGCCCCTGAAACGGCCCCTGAACAATACGGCGCCGCTGTTGATTCGCCTGCCGGACCGCGACGTCGCGGCGGGGTTGCCGGGGGGACGGCGGCTCGTGAGCGTGAATGCGCGAATCGCGCAGAAGATCGTGGATTTCGGCGCATCTTCTTATGAGGCCGTTTCGGGTCCCCGGATGCACGTCCAGATCGAGGAGCCCGTGATGGTGACGAGATCTCTTGACGAGGCCATTCAGGACGGTTTGCTCGAGATGGGGCACGAGTTGCAGGTGGTTGGGGGCGTCGCCGGCGACGCGCACTGCGCGGAATACCTGAAGTTGGAAGGAAAGGTTCGGGCGGGCGGAAACACGTGGGCGGCGGGTGTTTAGGGATATCCTGTCGCAGGACGTATTGAAACCTGGACATGACTATATTCAAGTTGTATATTTCTCAAGTAGATGTTTTTGTTCACATTGCTGCGAATAACGATGAAACCATCGAACGGGAGGGGGAAAATGCCAGTATCACACCCCCGTTTTAGCAAAGAAGAGTTCGCTCGGCGCGGTGATGAGATTTACGAGCGAGACATACGCCTCCGCATTGAGGCAGATAACGAAGGGAAGTATGTAGTCATCGATATCGAGACTGGCGATTATGAAGTTGACGCGGATGAACTTGGGGCGTCAGATCGTCTTCTGTCCCGCAGGCCTGATGCGCAAATGTGGATGAGGCGAGTCGGTTCGCGTTATACACGCCGCTTCGGACCGCGTTTCCGGTCGGTAGAGACGTGATAGCCGGTATCGTTACCGCCTACCGGGAGGCCGTAATTTCCGTAACGGTGCGAGGCCATGAGGAACAGGCACAGGAGGTCGAGGCGGTGATTGATACGGGGTTCGATGGCTGGTTGACCCTGCCTGCTTCTCTGGTCGCACACGTTCGCCTTCCCTGGCGCAGGCGAAGCAGGGCCATGCTGGCGGACGGAAGCGAGGTCCTTTTCGACGTTTACGAAGCGACTGTTATATGGGACGGCAGGCCACGTCGTATCGCTGTGGACTGTGTGGACAGTGACCCGCTGATCGGAATGTCTTTGCTGGACGGCTATGAGTTGACGGTTCAGGTTATCGATGGCGGCAGAGTGGGCATAAAGGCACTTCGCTGAACAGTAAGTCAATTCTACAGAAAATCCCGTTTCCAATGGGACCGCCAATCCCGTGACGGATTCAGATGCGATTTCAAATGATGCACTTCGGGCCTGGTCGTTGGGGCCCGATTTTTGTGTTTGTTACGTTCGTTATGTATATTGCTGTGTCCAGGTGAATGGAGACGGCTGGTCGCTGGAGTCGTGAATATCGATTGCATTGATCCCGGGTCTACGGTTATTCCGATGGCTCACCGTATCAGGTGTCGGATGATGCGGGGAAGGGTACTATGGCAGAAGGTTCGGCAGCTGCGGTATCGGCCGACATTGAGGACGGACTCGACAGGCAGACGGTGACGCTGCGAAGCGTTCTCCTGGCAGGAGTATTGGCGGTCGGGGTAAACCTCGTTGTGAACTACGTGGAGTACGTGGTCCACGCGTCGCGGATGACGTTGAGTCACTTTCCGATGGGCACTCTGCTGCTCTACCTCCTGTTGGCGCTGGGACTGAACCCGCTCTGCCGGCTGCTCGCAAGGCGGTTTGCGCTATCCTCGACGGAACTGCTGGTCGTGCTGGCGGGAGGTCTCGTCGGCGGGGCCATTCCGTCTGTGGGGCTGACGGGCTATTTCCTGGGGGCCATTGCGGCGCCTTTCTACTTCGCGACGCCGGAGAATCAGTGGGGGGAGTTCTTCCATCCAAATATCCCGCATTGGCTGGCGCCGAGAAACACGAACGGCACGTTGAATCACCTTTTCGAAGGAATGCCGCCCGGCGATGCCATTCCCTGGAACGCCTGGTTCGTACCGGTGGTTTGCTGGATGGGTCTGATTACCGCCCTGTTTTTCGGTTCGGTCTGCCTTGCGGTGATTCTGCGCAAGCAGTGGATGGAAAGCGAACGCATTTCGTTTCCTATTTTGCGCCCGGTTACCGACCTTACCGAACGGGCGGAGGCATGGGAATTCCCGCGGCTCTTCTGGATCGGATTCGCAGTCGCGTTCGGCATTCTGGCCTGGAACATGATCAACTATTTCGTTCCCGGCTTTCCGCAAATACCGAATATCCGGTGGGGCCCCTGGATCAGGTTCGAACGATATTTCCCGGGGCTGTGGACGCGGATCAATATGTTCACGATTTCCTTCTGCTATTTCGCCAACATAGACGTGTTATTCAGTCTCTGGTTCTTCGATCTTCTGTTCATCATTCGCAGCGGGATTCTGAACCGGCTGGGTATTAACGCCAGTTCGTGGTCCCACGCCTCCGCCGATTTCCAGTGGGTGCCTCTGGGCGCGTTTTTTGCGATGGTGGGATGGGGGTTCTGGACGTCGCGGAACCACCTGAAACTGGTCTTCATGAAGGCCCTCGGGAGGCACGCGCCCCTGGATGACAAGGATGAGATGATGTCGTTCCGGACGGCGGTATTCGGGCTGATTGTGTGCGTTTTATTCGCTGTTTTCTGGTGGTGGCAGGCCGGAATGAGTCTTGTCCTGGCGTTTGCGTTTGTTCTGGCCGCGTTCATCCTCTATCTGGGCGTTTCGCGCATCGTATCCGACGTGGGTCTGGTCTTCATCAGCATGCCCGTGGGACCGCAGCGGTTCGTCACGTCGCTGTTCGGATCGCGGAATCTGTCGGGGTCCAGCCTGACGACGCTGGGATTCACGAACGGCATCGCGTCCTACGGCAAGGGCCTGTTCATGCCTTCTGTCATCCACGGCGCCAAACTGGCGGACATATGCCCCCGGGACGGGCGGCGGCGTGTGCTGGCTGCTTTACTGCTGGCGTTCGGTTTGGGGTGTATATTCTCGGTTGTGTTTACGTTGTATCTGGGATATACGTACGGGGCCTATAATTTCAACGATTGGCCGTTTACGAGGTACAGCAAGTCCGGCTTTGGACGTGTGATGACCCAGATGAACAACCCGGAGCCGCCCCACCGGTTGCAGTTGAGTCTGTTCGGGATTGGCGCCGCGGTGATGTCTTTGCTGACATTCCTGAAGTACCGGTTTCCATGGTGGCCTTTTCACCCCGTTGGATTCGCGCTTGCCGGTACGGGGACGTCCGTGCGATATACCGTGTTTTCGGTCTTTCTGGCCTGGGCGATCAAATTCCTGATTCTGCGGATCGGCGGGGCGGCGCTCTACCGGCGTTACGTGCCGTTTTTCCTGGGTGTACTTGTGGGTTACTCCACGGGCGTAGGTCTATCGCTCGTTGTGGATATGGTGTGGTTTCCGGGTGGCGGGCACTCGATCCACGGATATTGACGCACCGTGCGAGGGTACGACGTTGGATCCGATGGTCATTAGCCGCAATCCGAAAAAACAGCAACGCGGCGACGCGAAAAAGCCCTCCGACACGGGGCAATATCGACGTATATAAGGACGTTTTTTCCCTTCACGTCCAGTGCCCTGGTGTATCCTGGTAATCAGCCGTCTAATCGCCTTTATTTACAAGCACATATTCGAATTAACGTCCCCGAAGACTTACGAATCAAGGTTAGTTGGAGACCTGGATATGAATTCCTTCCGGAGGTAAATCATGGAAACGGCGGTTGAGCGATCGGTTGCCCGCTCGTGGGAGTTGTACGACGCGGCACAGGAGGTCATCCCACTGGGCACGCAGACCCATTCCAAGGCCCCGAGAGAGGCGCTTCGGGGGGTGGAGCCCTGCTACCTGGTTCGGGGCGATGGTTGCCGGGTGTGGGACATTGATGGTAACGAATATATAGATTTCAGGAACGGGCTTGGACCCATCACCCTGGGGTACCGCTTTCCGGCGGTCGATAATGCCGTCAGGCAACAACTGGAGAGTGGTATCGTGTTCAGCTATCCGCACCCGTTGGAAGTCGAGGTCGCACAGCGGCTGGTCGAGGTGTTGCGCTGCGCGGAGCGCGTCAGATTCCTGAAGACGGGCGGCGAAGCCATGGCGGCCGCGCACCGCCTTTCGAGGGCGTTTACGGAGCGGGAACTCATCCTGACCTGCGGGTATCACGGCTGGGTCAATACGATGGCTCGAGGAGGGGTGCCGGAAGCGACGCGCAAGACTTACATCGCGATGCCGTGGGGCGACATCGGGCCGTATGCCAACGCATTCGAGGCTTCAAAGGGTGAGATTGCCGGCGTCAGCGTGGCTTGCGCCTATGCGGAAGTCGAGCAGGGGCGTACGTTTCTGAGGGAACTGCGGACGTTGACGCGGCAGCACGGCGCCGTCCTCATTTTCGACGAGATCGTTACCGGGTTCCGGCTGCGGCGCGCGGGCGCGCAGGAATATTTCGGGGTGACTCCCGACCTGGCGGTGTTTGCAAAAGGCCTGTCGAACGGGGTGCCCCTCTCATGTTTTGCTGGGAATTCGGCGGTGATGGAGACGGTGAAAGACTGCGTCATATCGTCCACCTTCGGAGGGGATACGCTCGGACTGGCCGCGGCGCGGGCGGTGCTGGACGTGTACGAACGCGAAGATGTGATCGGTACGCTGTGGAAACGCGGTGAACAGCTTCACGAAGGCTTCAATGCGTACAGCGGGAAATTGGGCCTTCCCGCGCGATTCACGGGAGCGGCGCCGGTTGGGCAACTGGTTATCGATCATCCCGACGCGGCCCGGCTGTTTCTCAGGTTCAACGAGGAAGTACTGAAGCGAGGGATCATTGTCTATTCGGTCTGTTACACCAATTACTCGCATACCGAGGCCGATATCGAAGAGGCCGTCGGCGCCATGAGCGAGGCGTTGGAAGTGATGGCAATAGAAGGGTTGTTCGATAGAGGGTAACTTTCGTATCTTAAGGGCATTCCTTATCGCTACTTTGTGTGCTTCGTTTCGCGGACATTCGTAAGAAGCTGTTTTAAAATTCCCGGTGAGTTCCCGAGCGCGCGCGAAAATGTGTCGGTCAAGGCGGGCAAGTTCGCCTAAGAGAGGCGAGCAAGCGCAGCCTCGACCTCTCGATACGGGTGGATTTGACCAACGCAGACCGACGCTTTTGCAGCCGCGCGAAGACCGCTGGGGGTTTTAAGACAGCTTCTAAGATTCGGAGGAGCGTTTGTTGAGGTTTCTTGCCATCGCTGCGGCCTTTCTGGGTCTTTCAACCGGGGCCTCTGCCGTCCCGCCCGCCATCTTTTCGCCGGATGGCGAGCGGGTCGTATGGCTCATACCTTCGGGCAAACCAATGGTCCTGTTAACCCAGATCTGGATGGGACGTGCCGACGGGACGATGCCCATCAGGACGGGGATTTACCTGGGCCCTCCGGGAGACGTGGGTTTCCTGCCGGGAGGTGGGTTGGTTTACCTGGAGCGGGCGCTGGACCACGTCGCGTTCGGCACGACGCCGCTGGGCAGACTCACGTCCGATTCCCGCAGACAGCGTCGCCTTCCCCTGGCGCGCAATCGGATCTGGCGAATTGACGCTTCCGGCGAGTCGCGCTGGCCGTTGCCCGGCGAAATGGACCCGATCGATCTGGCGGTTGCGCCGGACGGAAGTCGACTGGCCGTAACGGACCGTGAGGGGTTGTGGCTCGTCGATGCATTTGGGCGCGCCCGGCTGCTCGTGCGCGGACACGTGCGCGGTCCCCTGGAGTGGTCTCAAGGCGCCGACGCCGTTGCGGCGGTTGTGGAAGGCGAATCGTCATATGTCGGAATGGATGGCGCCGAAGTGCCGGCGTGGAGCAGTTCAAGCAACGAAGGTGGGGCGAAGCCTCCGAAGCCGGCGGAGGAAAACGAGATTGACGCGGCCATGCTCATGGTTCACCAGGCGCTGAACTGGTGGGTCCGGGGTCATCACGCGATGCACCGGGGGGAGTATCGCAGCGCCAGGGATGCCTACCGCGAATCGGTCAGCGGATTCAAGGAAATCCGAAAGACGTATACTCCCCTGGGTCTTTCTCGGGGAAGCTGTCAGGGCTACATTGATGCAATTCGACGCCGTATCAGAAACGACGAGGCGCTGAAGGAAGCGGTATGCTCGGAACGTCTGCTCGTTGTCGGTGACCTGATTTCAGAGTTCAACTCGGCTCGCGCCAATGAAACTAAGGCTGGCCTGGGCGGGCTCTTGTCATGGGCGTCCGCTGAACTGAAGGAGCGGCGGTTGGACCCGTCCTCGAGAGCACGGGATCTGGCGCAACTCAGGCATCTCTTCCAATGTCCGGCAACGGACGAACCCCACATGCCTGAAATCGGATACTTTTTCCGGCCCGCCGTTCACGCCGCCGGCCCCGTGTTGACCTGCTACTGGCACCGGGGGCGGGTGCAATATCTGCTGGGAAGCCCCGGCGGATTCGCCGTGGAGGCGCAGAATATACCGCGCGCCAGGGTCGATTCGCTCTTCGACCTGGGCGTGGCGCGGCTTAACAGGAATGAGGTGGACCAGGCGATCTTTCCGCTGCGCGTCGTTGCCCACCAGCGCCCCCGAAATAAAGATGCGCATCTGAAGCTGGGTTATGCGTTTCTGGAGGACAAATACTACAGGGGCGCGAAATGGGCATTCAGAAAGGCGGCGGCGCTGCCGGGCAACGACCCCGAACCCTACTACGGTCTGGGCCTCGTGTTGATGGAACTGCACAACGAGCGCTACCAGGCCATAACCTATTTCAGAAAAGCCTTGATGCGCGATCGGGACTTCGTGGATGCCCAGTATAAGATCGCACTCGTGAGATATATGCTCAACGAGCACGACGTGAAACCGGAGTTGGACCGGGTGCTGAAGACGGATCCGGAGTACGCCGACGCCTATCTTTTGATGGGAGATTGGTACGCCAATTTCATGGAGGATTACGAAGAGGCGATTGTCTGGTACACCCGGTATCTCGCGATGCGGCCGGCCGACCAGAAGGTGGGGAGGCGGCTGGGACATGCGTACCTGAGAGTGAAAGACTACGACCGGATTCTGGAGAAAGTCCAGGTGTTTACAGACGAGTACCCCGATGCAATTGAACTGATGCCGATTGTGGCTCAGGCTTGCGCAAAGCGCAACAAATACGATATGGCGATGGGGTTTTTCTCAACGTACATATCGCGGCTGAAACAGGATCAGCGGGCGCTTTATGATGACATCGGACTGATCGCGTCACCCGAGGAGATTGCCGAGTATGAACAGACGTCGGGCGAGCTGAGGACGGCGTTTCTGGAGCGGTTCTGGAACGTGCGCGATCCGGATATCGGGACTTCCGTCAACGAAAGGTTGCTGGAACATTACAGAAGGGTCTGGTACGCCAGCCTGGAATTTTCCGACGGCAAGCAGCCCTGGGACCGTCGTGGCGAGGTGTACATTCGGTTCGGCGATCCGGACCACGTGACAAGTTCACGGAACGTGAATTTCCGGCACCCCCTTCCCGTGCTGCGCGTAAAAGAGCGGTTGGCCAGGCAGTTGTATGGGGCCGAGGCCATTGGCGCGTCATTTATGGGTCCCGTCTTTCCCCTCCGCAATTTTGCTCTGGAGCGTGATATTCTTGGATTCGAAAGCGCCGCTGCTGATCTGGGCATTGAGGGCGAGCGCGACGCGTTTACCGGTGGTGACCCCGACGGGTCCGATTCGAATTTGAGGCAGATGACGACGTCGGAGGGTAGCCGGGACGGGGGCTCGTCGTCCGACCGTAACGATACGGAACGTTCCAGCACCGCCGGAACGATCGGAGCGGCTGGAGATATCGGACAGAGTGAACTTGCAAGCACGGTTACAGGGCCCCTCCCATCCAGAATCAACACGGAAGTTTTCGCGGGATCGGGTTTCAGTCCGGTTCTGAGCGCCGGGGCCGACCACGGGTCCACGCCGTGGGAGTCGTGGATCTATCTCAATATCGACGGCGGAATAGAGATCACGTTTACGGACGAGTTCAATTCACAGGTGTTTGACTTTGCACCGGTGCCTGATGCGCCTGACCTGGGTATCGAGCAGGTTACAAAGTTTCGTCGGTTTTCGCCCGCGATGGTTTTCAAGCAAGCGGTAGCCCTGACTCCCGATACCTTCACGCCGGAATACGCCGAGGCGCCGTTTGACTTCTACTATACATTGGCCGACTTCAAAGGACCGGACGGCAATAGCGCTTTGGAAATCTACTACGGCATTCCGTGCGCCTCAACCAACTACCTGCCCGAACATAACGTCACGCAGGTGGCCGTCCGCCGGCAACTGGCGCTGCTCTCGCCCAATTCGGACAGAGTCTACCGGAAGACTGCAGAGATGTTTTACAAGCAGCCTGGTAATCGAACAGGCCCCGACGTGGTCCTCCCGGACGTGGTCAGACTGGATGTGCCACCCGGCGTGTACAGGTTGGAAGTGAAGGCCAGGGACCGGATGACGGGTCGGCTTGGGATATACCGCCAGCAGGTCGTGGTCGAGTCCTACCATCGGGAAGGTCTCCGCGTGAGCGACCTCGAGTTGGCGTACAGTGTCAGCGATGCAGCCGCCGATCCTGGAAAATTCGGAAAAAACGGTCTGAACGTGGTACCGATGCCGTCCCGAACATTCGGGACCGGGCAGAATGTGTTTGTCTATTACGAAATTTACAACTTGAAGCGTGATGAATTCGGCCAGACCCAGTACCGGGTCGAGTACACAATGGGGCCGAAGGCGGGCGGCGTACTGTCGAGGCTTGCGCAGACGCTTACAGGGAAGTCGAAAAAGCAGGGTGTGGCGATCGGATATGAACAACTCGGCGTGCAGGAGTCTGAAGTGGCATATACGGAACTGGAATTGGGAGAGGCGCGATCGGGACGTCACTACCTGAACGTCAAGGTAACGGACTTAAACAGTGGAAGATCTTTCGAAAAGGAAACCACGTTTGTCGTTCAGAAATAACTCGTCGCCAGGAAGCGGACGAGTTGGGGAAAGACGCCGGTGAAGGAGAATGGGCACATGACGCGTGTGTTACTCTATTATCCACTCTTTTTCATCCTCGCATTTGGCCCGTCGCTTGCGTGGGCGGAGAGGGTCACCATAGAAGACGTCGACTTCGACGGCAATGGAACCATCGATCTGACCGATTTTGTCCTGTTCGCACGGGCGTACCAGTCGGACGACCCGATATACGATCTGGACGGCAGTCGCGCCGTGGATCTTCCCGACTTTGTTATCTTTGCGTCATTTTTCGGACAGATCGTAGTCGACGGGCCTGTGCTGCCGATACTCAAGCATGAGCTTCTTGACGTACCGGCCGGCGAATTCATCATGGGGACCGACCGGGGGGGCCTGCCGCCGGACGGACCCGAGCACGTCGTCTACCTGGACGCGTTCAAAATAGACAAGTACGAGGTGAACAACGCGCAGTTCATCGCCTTTCTGAACGACAGGAACCGGAACACCAGAATCGTCGGACGCACGGCGCCCTGGCAGACCGACGAGGATATCGCCTACGAGAACGCGGTGAATCGCAACCGGGACCCGGAAGACAACGTGCTCTACAATTTGGAATCGAGAAGAGCGGATATACGGATTTCGATCGACGTGCTGGCCGGGCGCGGAGGGGACGACGAAGAGGAAAGCGAAGAGTTGGGCCGCACCATCAAGGATGAGTACGTGCTGAAGGCATTCTACCTCGCCAACCGGGCGGTGACGAATGTGACCTGGTACGGCGCAAGGGCGTACTGCGAATGGGCCGGAATGCGCCTGCCCACAGAAGCGGAGTGGGAAAAGGCGGCGCGAGGGACGGACAAGCGGCCCTACCCCTGGGGTACGGCCACGCCTACTCCCGATCACGCTAATATCGCCGATCTGGTTGGCCGTACCGTGGATATAGGTAGCCATCCGAAGGGGCTGAGTCCCTACGGTGTGCACGATATGTCCGGTAATGCCTGGGAATGGTGCGAGGACTGGTTCAATCCCGACTATTACCATGATTCGCCGAAAGAAAATCCAAAGGGTCCGGAGATCGGACTCAACCGCGTCATGCGGGGCGGATCGTGGAAATTCCGGGACCTTGCCGACACGACCACCAGATGGTTCGATGCGCCGTTTGCCACGGACGAGCAGATCGGTTTCCGGTGTGCGAGTGACTTCTGAGGGTCCTGGCGTGTGGCGGCAATCGACGCCGGTAATGGGAGGAACCGGCAGGCCGGTTTAATGGGACCAGGTGTGAGGGTAAGCGAAGATGCGGATTGCAACTGATAGTGTGTGGCGGTGCACCATATGGTTTGTCTTCGGATTGCTTGCCTGTTTTATGACGGCGTGCGGTGACGACAATCCAATCGAGTCCGACGACGACGAGGAACCGATTGCACCGCCGTCGCTGTGCTCGGATGCGCCTGGTACGATATGCACCTGGGCGGGTACCGGGGATGCGGGTTGGGACGGCGACGGAAACGTACTGCTGCTGTCCACGTTCTACTGGCCGGTCGACGTCATGGTCACGCACGAGGGCCGGGTCTACGTTCTGGATTGGAACAACCATCGCGTGCGCCGTGCGGCCATAGGCGACAGCACGCTGGAGACGGCGATCGGAAGCGGATTAATGGGCGACGGATCTTACGCACAGTCCGAGCGCATCCCACCGGGTGCGCCCGGGAAGTCCGTCAATCTGAGTCATCCCACCCATCTGGTGCAGCTTTCCGGCGGGGCCTATCTGCTCACGGCCTGGCGAAACCACAAGCTGCGGATTTTCGATCCCGTCAGCGGCAGGCTGCGGGTTTTTCTGGGTGACACGCCGGGGTTTTCCGGCGACGGCGGCGCCGCGGAGGACGCGCTCATGAACCATCCTTCGCAGACGGTGCTTGCTCCCGACAACACGCTCTATGTCCTGGATCAGCGCAACCTGCGGGTAAGGAAGATCGATGCCGGCAGCGTCATTACCACGGTGGTGGGAACGGGCACGGGCGGATTCAGCGGAGACGGCGGTCCTCCCCGTCTGGCAAAGCTGAACCTCCCGGCGGGCAACAATCCGCGGCCGGCGGGCGGATTGGCACTGGGGCCCGATGGAAATCTCTATATTTCCGACACGCTCAACCAGCGGATTCGGCGCGTGGACTTCGAAAGGGACCGGATCGACACCGTCGCGGGCACGGGCGCAGCCGGATTCAGCGGGGACGGCGGCCCGGCCACGCAGGCAAACTTGAACAACCCGCGCGACCTTCAGTTCGGTCCTGATGGGCGGCTGTACATCGCCGATGAGATGAACCATCGCATCCGGGCGATCGATCTGGCTTCCGGAGTCATCGCGACGGTGGCCGGCAACGGGCAACCGGGATTCAGCGGCGACGGCGGTCCGGCGCGGTCCGCATCATTGAACCGGCCGGCCGGCGTCGCGTTTGATGAGGCAAACGGACTCCTCTACATAGCCGATACGTACAACCATCGTATCAGGCTGGTAACGCTCTCGGCATCGGGAAGTCCCTGAGAGCACGGTACGAATAACCACACACGACTGATGGACTGGAGGCGAGGGGGACCGTCTTGCCGGACCAACCCAATTTTCTGGTGATCATGTCGGACCAGCACAGCCGGAGGTATTTGGGTTGTGCCGGGGATCCAATCGCCCGAACGCCAAACCTGGACGCCCTTGCGGGACGGGGCGTGCTATTCGAAAGTACCTATTGCGGGGCGCCGCTTTGCGTGCCGTCGCGGATGACTTTTCTTACGGGACGTCATGCGTCTGATATCGAGGTCTGGTCCAATTCCTGTTTTCTGAGGTCGGACATTCCCACCTTCGCACACGGTCTGGGGCTGGCGGGATACGAGACGGTCCTGGGCGGCAGGATGCACTTTGTCGGACCGGACCAGCTTCACGGTTTCGAGAAGCGCATCATTGGAGATGTATCGGGTCCGTTGCCGGGAGGTCCGGGTCCCGATCTGGGACGTATTCCGATCGGGACAACCGGCCAATCCCGCCAATCGGTCGAAGTCTCCGGACCGGGCCGTACGGCCTATCAGGCGTACGACGTGGCGGTGACCGAGGCCTGTTGTGAGTTCCTTGAGAGCCGCGACAGGACTGGCGCCGAGCGACCGTTTTGCCTCGTAACGGGCTATGTGCTGCCGCATTGCCCGTTTATCTGTCCCGGAGATTTATACGAGGAATATCACCATCGGGTGGAGCTTCCGGCCGTTCCCGAAAGCTACCTGGATGAGCTGCATCCGGCAATGCGTCTCTGGCGCGAGAAGCGCGGGGTCAACGGATTAAGCGACGACGCGGTGCGCCGGGCACGCGCGGCCTACTACGGCCTCGTCACGTTCCTGGACGGTCTGATCGGACGGTTGCTGGAGACGCTGGCTTCAACGTCGTTCGCGGACAACACCGCGGTGATCTATCTCTCGGACCATGGTGAGATGGCAGGTGAACACGGGATGTGGTGGAAGAGCAGTTTTTACGAGGGATCCGCCGGCGTGCCCATGATCGCATCGTTTCCAGGGCGATTCGGAGAGGGTCGGCGTGTTGATGAAGTGACAAGCCTGCTGGACGTCGGCCCCACGCTGATCGACCTGGCCGGCGGAGATCCGCTGCCGGAGGTTGCAGGCCGCAGCCTCAGGTGTTTTCTTGAGGGCGACGGACGAGCGCCGGGTTGGTCGAATGAGGTGTTTTCCGAAAATTACAGCGGTGCCGACGAACCGCCGGGCCGGATGGTCCGCCAGGGGCCATGGAAATTGAACTATTACCATGGTTTCGATGAACCGCAGTTATTCCATCTGGACGACGATCCCCATGAATTCGACGACCTGGCGAGAGACCCGGGTTGTGCGGAGGTGAAGAGGGCGCTCCTGGAACGGGTCCGGGAGGGATGGCACGGGGGCGAGATCGGGGCGAAGCTGAAAAGAAGGACCGAGGGACGGCGTGTGTTGAGACGGTGGGCCGGCGTCGTGGACCACGATCTGGCGGGTCACTGGAAGGCGCCCCCCGGGTGCAATGCATTTCCGGAAGAATGAACTGTGAAAGAGGCTGTAGGGACAAAAGGCCCTGCCGGGAGGCTGTTAAGACGAAAAACAGCGCACCCGTGCAGGGCGGTTTTCTGCCCGTCGTAGCACGGACAGAAACCGGGGTCACGCGGCTCGGATTGTAAAACAGCTTCTCAGTCTTCCACAACGGGCAGGACGACGTACGACGGCCGTTCCGCGTCGTGGAAGACCGTGTTGACGGCGACCCGGCCGGTGGCTTCCTCTCCGAACGGACCCCCCGTGTTCAGATTCCGATCGTACCGTGGGAAATCGCTGCTTGTGATTTCTATGCGCAGGCGGTGCCCCGATTGGAACACCTGGGCCGTAGCGGACATGTCGATTTCAAACCTGTATATCCTGCCTGGCGTCAGCAACTCCGGGTGTTGCAGCGAGTCACGGAATCGCGCCCTCAGGATGCCGTCGCAGACGGGCATGGACCGGCCGTCCGGCCAGACGTCGCAGAGTCGGACCACCCAGTCCGTATCCGGGGCTGAGGACAGGCCGTGCAGGATGGCTTTGACGGGTCCGATGACGGTCAGATCTCGCTTCAGTACCGCCGAAGTATAGGTTAACATCCCTTCTTCAAGGTGCCGGTGGTCCACCGGACCCAGCGTGGGATAGAAGCGCAGACCGGGCATGGGTTCGTTCGGATCGTACTCAAAGCTGTCGGGGTGTTCGGCACTATCGGGCGGATCGAAGGCCAGCCCGCCGTTGTTGAGCGAATTTTCGTCTTTGCCGGAACCTTCCCGCAAATACGCGGATCGGTACGTAATGCCCGGCGGCGGCCAGTCGTCCAGGTCCAGCCACTGGTTCTTTCCCATCAGGAAAATGCGTACCGGCGGACCGTCCATGACTCCGTTGTCCATTCCCTTCAGCCAGTAATCGTACCACTGCAGACGGTGCGCGTTCATGTCGAACGCTGCCTGCGGGCCGAAGTCGAGTTCGCCGACCACACGCCTGGCGGCGTTGCCCGGACCGTGGATCCAGGGTCCGATGAGCAGGCGTTGGCCTTGTCGGCAAGCCCGGGTTCGACCGCTTTTTCGGATTCCCTGGAAGGACTGCAGCGTACCGTCTAGGAAGACGTCGAACCACGCGCCGAAATGAAGCATGGGCGTGTCGATGTCGCCGAATTTCGACGCGATGTTCGTGGGCCACCAGTAGGGACCGTCTTCGGGGTGGTCCAGGTAATCGAAGTACCAGTCGAGCAGACCCTCCAGGGGTGGGAATGACTTCAACGGAAGATGCTGCTCCCAGTCTTCGTATTCGTCCAATGCAGCTGCAAGGCGGGCCCTCGCGGCATCCAGACCCGGTGGCGCGGTTTCGTGTTCCAACTGGGCCAGCAGCGTCTGCATCGCCCATTTCTGGAAGGGAAGTGAGAAGGCGCCGTAACGGTACCAGAAACCGCTGTAATAGTCTGCTCCGCCCTGCCGAACGTAGAGCGCCTTCAGGTGCGGCGGCCGGGTCGGGGCGACCATATATTGAGAGAATCCGGAATAGGAGCCGTCGGCCATACCCACTTGGCCATTGGACCACGATTGAACACCTGCCCATTCAATCGTGTCGTATCCGTCGCGGTTGGCGCCCCAGCCGTCGTCCCGGAACGGTTGCCACTCGCCTTCGGAGGCAAACGTGCCCCGCACGTTCTGTCCGACGAAGACGTACCCCCGGCTCGCGAAGAACTCGCCGTTCGACGTGCACCGGCCGACGAGTTCGTAGGCAACCCGTTCCACGATGACGGGATGTCGACCGCCGCCGTCGGGCCGGTAGACGTCGGCTGGCAGGACGACGCCGTCTCGCATTCTTATGGGTATATTGCGTTCTACGCGTACTGAATGTCGTGGTTCGGACAGCACTGTTTCAGGCATTGGTTTCTCCTGTTCGGGATTGCTTCGCTACCTGCAGGTTTGCCATCGGGATAGCAGCGAATCTTCATCGATGTTCAATATATCGACAGAAGCGATCCATTGCCGGTTCCAATACGGATGGGTCCGACGCGCAGCAGAGCCGTACCGAACCTTCACCTCCTGCGCCGAAAGCGATGCCTGGCGCAACCGATACCTTTCGTCGATTGAGCAGTTCAAGCGCGAACGCAAACGAATCGCTGACGCCCTCTATGCCGGGAAAGAGATAGAAGGCGCCCTCGGGCGGACTGACTGACACGCCAGCTGTCGAATTCAAGGCATCGTAACAGTAAGAAATCCTCTTGTGATAGGTATCGACCATATCGTGAACATTCGACTCACTGTGGCGAAGCGCAATCTCACCCGCCCGCTGAACCATCGCGGGGGCGTGTGATACGATGAATTCGTTGAGTTGAGCAGCCCTGTCAACCAGGTCCGGGCGCGAGACCACCCAGCCCAGGCGCCACCCGGTCATTCGATAGGTCTTGGAGAAGGATTGCACCACGATTACGGCGTCGTTTCGGTCGCACAGCCGCAGAATGGACGGGGCGACGGGTCCGTTGTAGTAGATGTGCTCGTAGACTTCGTCCGCGAGAAGCCAGAGGTCGTTGCAGCGGCAGAAATCGAGGAGTTTCTGCTGCTCGTCTATCGAGGCGACCCAGCCCAGCGGGTTGGATGGCGAGGTAAAGGCGAGCAGTTTTGTCTTCCTGTTGAGTGCGGATTCCACCACAGCGAAGTCGATCGTGTGGCGACCCCCGTCTTTGATAAACGGAGTCTCAACCGAGTTGCCGCCAAAGAGGTTGACGATGGCTGCCGCATTGGGCCAATTCGGCGTGAGAATGATGGCTTCGTCACCAGGATCGATCACGCAGCGGATTGAGACGTTCAGGGCCTGGACGCCCGATGCGGTAATGAGGATCTCGCCGGGCGCGAGGGTCACGCCGTGGATGTCGGCGTATCTTTCGGCCAAGGCTTCCCGAAGTCCGGGCAGGCCGGCGTTTTCGGTATAAAACGTGTATCCTTCGTCCAATGCCTGAACGGCCGCGTCCTTGATGTATCGGGGTGTGGGCAGATCGGATTCGCCGAAGTGCATTTTGTAGACGCCGTCCATGCCGAAAGCGACGTCGGCCAGTTCGCGGATGCGCGACGGCTCGACGTTGGAAAGCGTTTCGGCTAAAGGGATTGTATGGGCCATGGAAATTGGAAGGGTTGGAAGGTGTCCGGCTGCGCTTATGGGACTCGACCGGCTAATCGGCATTCCTTCGCAATGTCTTCTTGCAAAGGATCGGGCTTCGCAGTATCATGGCCCTGGCGCCGATGCGGGAGCTCCACGTCAGTCCCCGATTTCCGCGGGCAGGCGCGCGACGAACCGCAGCCGAAATCAGAAATGGCCGTTCCTGCAAGAAATCATGACAGCAGGGAACAAAGATAGGGAATCAAACGGGGGAATTCAATCGCAGACCGCCGCCCTGCGTCGAAACGCGGGCCATGGAATCTCGCGAAGGGGAGTCGCTGATCCGTGCTTGAATCGGTTATATTCACAATGGAAGCCACCCGGCGGGAGATGAGGGTATGAGGGGTGTCGTCTATCTCGGAGAGAGCGAGGTGGAAGTCAGAGACTTTGATCGGCCGGAACCCGGGCCCGGTCAGGTGGTCATCGAAATGAAGGTCGCGGGGCTGTGCGGGAGCGATCTCCATAAGTACCACAGCAGCCGGGAGTGGGCGAAGGAGCGGAAGGGCATGATTTCCGGGCACGAACCGGCGGGGGTCGTGGCCGAGGTCGGAACGGACGTTGCAAATCTGTCCGAGGGCGACAGAGTCTGTGTCTATCACACGGTCGGGTGCAATCATTGCGCGGTCTGTCTCTCCGGAACGCCGGTGTTCTGTCCGGAACAGGGCGCATTCGGCAGGACTCGCGACGGGTCCCACGCGGATTTCATGGTTACGGACGCAAGGTACTGCATGCCGCTGCCCGATGGTGTCTCTTTTGCGGTCGGTACGCAACTTGCCTGTACCGCGGGGACGGCCTTTTCCGCCGTGAACAAGGTATCGAAACGTCATGGCGATCCGCTCGTCGTGTTCGGATTGGGTCCGGTGGGATTGACGACGCTTCTGATGGGCGAGGCGATGGGATACAGGACGTTGGGCGTGGACATAAATCCCTTCAGGATTGACCTTGCGGCCCGAATCGGCGGCGGGGTTGTGATCAACGCAGAAGAGAACGACCCGGTCAATACGGTGAGGGATCTTACCGGCGGACAAGGAGCGGCCGGGGTCGTGGAGTGTTCCGGGAGCGGCATCGCGCGCACGCAGGCGGCGGCGGTCGCGGGCCTGCACGGAACGGTGGTCTACGTGGGCGCGGGTGCGGCGTCGCTCGAGATCGATTTTATGGATATCCTTCGAAAGGAGCTCACGCTCAGGGGCAATTCCGTCTATTCGATGGGCGCCTATTTCGATGCCGTTGCTTTTCTGCAGACCCACCCGGTGCCGCTGGATGAGATTGTGACCCATCGTTTTTCCATTGAACAGGCGAAAGAGGCATTTGCGATCTTCGATCGCGGGGAGACGGGAAAAGTAGTTTTCGATTGGGACGACGAACAGGGTTCGTGAGGAGCGGCGAACGGCGACTCCCGTGAATGGAACGCTCAGCCGAAGGGTACTTCGACTTCTTGCGGGAAGACAAGCGACTCGGTGAAGAGGAATTGGAATCTGGTAGGCCAGAAATGGAGGAAAGGAAAATGCCGGAAAGAACGAGGGTGGGTATTATCGGATGCGGCGGCATGGCCCGGTCCCATGCCAGCCGGATGAGCGAGGTGCTTCACAGGGTGGAGATTGCCGCCGTGGTGGATATCGATCTCGAGCGGGCGAGGGCGGTCGCAGGACACTTTCCCAATGACCCCGTGGTTGCGGCCGATTTTGAGGACGTCCTGGAGCATGTCGACGCCGTTCTCGTGGTACTGCCCCATCATCTTCACCACCCTGTAACGGTGCGTTGCCTGGACGCGGGAAAGCACGTGCTGGTGGAAAAGCCGATGGCCAACAGCGAGCGGGAGTGCCTGGAGATGATCGAAGCCGCGCAGCGGAACGACCGTGTCCTGATGGTGGCCTATTGCATGCGGTTTCATCCCCTGATACTGAAGTTCAAGGAAGTGGTGGACAACAGGACGTTCGGCGAGGTCTTCCAGCTATCGATCTGGACCGAACAGCATACGCAGCGTGAGCCGGATAGCTGGCACTGCCGGGCGGGTACTCTGGGCGGAGGTCAGTTCTTCAGCCATGGCTGTCACTACGTCGATCTGATGTTGTGGATGCTGGGCAGGCCGGTGAAGGGCGTACACCTGGGAACGAATAGAGGCACGCCATGGATGGAGAGAGAGGGCACCAGTAACGTGTGCCTGGAGTTCGAAGGCGGCATCCTCGGGTATCACTTCGGCACCTGGGGGGCCAGGGGCACCCGGCTCGGCTATTCCTTTCACGCGCACTGCGAGAAAGGCATGGTGGAACTTCATCTGCGCACGGGACGGGTCGTGTACCTGGGCGACGTTGAAAAACACGTGCCCGGCGAACACGATCCCGGTCAGCGGGAGATCGTATTGATGGAAGAAAAACACGCCAAACCGACGGAAGTGGAAATGGCGCACTTTATCGACTGTATCGAGACCGGACGGAAGCCGTTGACCGATCCCGTATCCAGCCTCGAGGGACTCAGGGTCATCTGGAAACTGTACGAGGCGGAGGAGAGCGACTCGGTCGCAGACTTGAGGGGACTCGGACTCGGGACGATGGATGAAACGGGCGTCCGTGCAGCCGATTGACGGGTGTGCCCTGTTCTGTGCGGGTTTCAGGGCGAAGAATCAGAATAGACGTTGACCATGGGAGGAATCGCAATGGACCGCGTTGTTCTTGGGGATAGCGGCCTGTCGGTATCCCCGATCGCCGTCGGCACGTGGCAGCTCAGTCCCCGTTTCTGGGGACCGCAGTCGAAAGACGATGCGATGGCCGCGATGAAGTTCGCGTTCGATCGCGGGATCAACTTTTTCGATACGGCCGAAGCCTACGGCGATGGCTATGCCGAGACAGTCCTTGGAGAGGTCGTAAGGGATCTGCCGAGGGACGAACTCGTGCTGGCCACCAAGGTGTTCAACCATTTCAATCCCGACGGCTCCCGGTATCCCGATCTTTCGCCCGAACACATAACAGCGCGGTGCGACGTGTCGCTCGAACGGATGGGGGTCGAGACAATCGACCTGTATCTGTTGCACATGTACGACTCGTTGACGCCGCTTGCCGATATCGCCGGAACGGTGGAAAGACTTCGCGACCAGGGCAAGATTCGGTGTTACGGGCTCAGCAACCACACGGTGGAACAATGCCGGGCGCAGCGCCGTTTCGGCAGGTACGACGTCGTCCAGCCTCCGTACAGCCTGATCGATCCTGCCGGAGAGAACGATCTGTTGCCGTGGTGCCAGTCGGAGAATGTCGGCGTGATGATCTATTCGCCCATGCACAAGGGGCTGCTGAGCGGGAAATACACCGGAGGAGAGACGTTCGACGATTTCCGGATGAATCATCCCGATTTTCAGGGAGAACGGTTCAGGGATCTGTGTGCGAAGGTGCAAAGCCTGAGGCCGATCGCGGAACGCAACGAACTGACGATTTACCAGTTGGTGATGTCCGCCACCTTGATGCATCCGGCGATTCACGTGGCCATCTCTGGAATCAAGACGCCGGATCAGATTGCCGAGGCCGTGGGGGCGGGCGGGCGGCGCCTGTCCCGCGAAGACTATTTCGCGGTGAGAAACGCGGTGGGGCCGGGCAGCCCGAAAATTGCGGACGCCAGCGGGAGGCGTAAGTAAACACGCTTGCGATCTGCCCGGTGTCACCGATTCCGGCCGCTCACGAAGGCAGTCTCTAACGCGGGTTCGTGTTATCGTGTCAGCTCGATGGGCACGGGCCCAGTCCCCGTCTGTCCCGGCAGCCTGGCTTCAATTTTCCTGCCCGCTCGCGCTCCGTCGGGCGCGCGTTCGACAAAGACGTCGACATCCTGGCCGTTCTTGTACACCGGTCGGCCTTCCAGCGTCTGGTAGGCCACCGACGGACAGGAGACCATTCGGATCGTGTCACCGTCGAATACGGCCGACAACGTCACTGGCCGCGCCGATCGGATGCGGATTCCGCTGCAACTGAATTCCGTCGTGTGAACCAGGATGATGCTGCGGGGTTGCCCGGACGCATTGCGGGAAACCGATGCAAAGCGCCCGGCCAGCATCAGACCGTCCGGCCCCGATCCGCTCTCGTAAACCACCTGCCTGCTACCGCCGTCGGCGTGTGCGATATGGACAACCGCGGCGGCATCTCCCGGAAGCATCCGAACGTCGGAGACGAACGGGTTCTCGATGTATGCCTCGTGAACGGCCACAAAGGGTGCGTCTGTCTCACGATGGCGAACCATCAGGCTGTGCCTTCCCGGATCGGGATAGGTGTTCAGGAGAAAGGCGGTCTGTTCCGGCGAACCTGACACCGTCACCCGGTTAGAAACGTCGTTCCGGTTGGCGCCGTTTCCCGTTTCAGGTTCCGCGGGTACGCGCCATGTTGTCTGAAACGTCTCCTCCGCACGCCCCTCACGAAATCCCGGTCGGCCTCGCATGACATAGTCCGCCGGTTCGAACCCGGTTTTTTCCTTCATCGCAAGGCTGATCTGCGGCTCCTCTCCGATGCCGTGATAGAACCAGTCGTGTATGTTTCCGCCCCGAACGCGGAATATATCCAGCAGGTACGAGTCGAACTGGATCAGGATACGACGGTAGATATCGGTCGGTTCATACTCACGGTCCCCGTGGGCTTCGGCAACCTGGCCACCGGGTAGATCGACGAATGTGTGGATGCGCGGGACCTGGTCATGGCGCAGCTGGTCTCCGTGAACCTGCGATACTTCGTCGACGGTAACCGTATTGTGGGCGTATGAAGCGCCGCTGTAGATGCGCTGATCGGGGTCTTCGTAACGGGTGCGCTTTTCGCCGGTGAGCATCCGGTCGTGTGAGTAGGTGATCAAATTCATCCGGTCCGCGTGCGCGTGTCCGGAGCCCGGCAGAAGCGCGTTCAAACCGGCGTACAGGCGGTTGCCGCCGGATTCCCGTTTCAATGCCACGTACCCGCTGGAGAGGTTTGCGCTCTGGTACGGTACCGGTTTTTCTTTGATGACTTCCGCGCCGAACAGGAGTCCCGTCAGTCCTCTGTCCCCCTCTCGAAGTACGCGGTACGAACCCGTTTCGTCGATGTCCAGGTAGCGGTACCCGATTTCGGCCGTCAGCGGATAGCTGGCGAGGCTGGCGCGCCCTCCCATGTCTCCCGTCGGCGCAACGGACAGGTCCGGAAACGTCTGGGCGGTAAACCATTTGATAGCGCGGCGAACGTGCCGGTAACTGCTGTTCCCGGAATCCAGTTCGTCGTAGATCTCGGACGGAAACAGGTCCGGCATCTGACGCGAGAGCCTGTGGCCGAGTACGAGCGCGCGGCAGTTCGGACCCAGGGCATACAGGTGGTACGCGCTGCACAGGCCCCAGAAACCTCCGTCAGCCAGATAGTTGTTGCGCGTCAGCCAACGGATGCCGCGGTGGTCGGGGCGACGTTCGGAAGCGTAATCCCTGTGGCCGAACGCCCAGTCCACGTAATCCGTACTCTCGATTGCGCAGCCGGCCATGGCGACAGAACTGAGATAGGCGAACATCCCGTTGTGGCGCGGGCTGCTGTCCTCTTCAACGCGGAAGACCGCGTCCGCCCAGTGCCGGAGCAGGTCCTGCCGGATCCGCAGGTGTTCCTGAGCGGTGAAGAGGCCTTCCTCCAACCGGAGCAGTTCGTATGCTTCCGATAGCGCAAGAACGATGACGCAGTCGCCCTCCATGTTGTAGGTCCAGATCACATGCTGGGTGCCGCTCCCCTGCACGGGCAGGGTTTGAATGTGTCTGGCGAACAGTTTCAGAATGCCCGCGCTCCTTTCGGCGTACGAGCGGTCCCCGCCAAGTGCATACAAGAGCGCGAGGTGTTGGGCCGTGGTCGCCATCGCCTGGATGTAGGAGCAGCCCCAGCCTTCGTAAAGGGTCCCGGAATATTTCCCCGTAAGATGTACTGCCGTGGACTGCTGATGCAGCACGTGGGCGACGTCGCACCGACGGCACGTGGCTTCACGGTCGTTGAACGGTTCGAACCTGAGCCTGTCCTGGCAGACCGGACAGATCATCAGCCAGTAAACCTGCATCTTTCGTTTCGGCATCAGCGTCTCGATTCGGTCGAGGGGCTGCTCGAGCCACGGCTGCACACTGGCGCGCAATTCCTCCGCGGCCTTCTTTGCCCAGTCGTGAAATCTGATTTTTCGCCTGATCTCCTCCAGGGTTGCCACGTCCACGAATCCTGCCGGGTGTATCCATCGCTGCTTATCGGAGTCGCCCATCCCGCTTCCTCCTTTGTTCACGAGGGCCTTTTCCAACCTTCCGGTCAGATGACAAGATAACATCTGCGAACCGCTCGGAAAGGAGTATCCGCTTCCGGGCGGGGACCCTGCGAAGTGAGTTTGTCGGCTTCCGGCGTTTGCATATATTTCGGTAGGTCGGGCTGACGGCGAACCTTACTCCGGAGGAATTGAAATGGGTATGACGGATGAAGAGAAGTTCAGGTTTGACCTGACGGGCTTTCTGGTGCGCCCCGCCATTCTGAGTCAGGATGAGATTGAATCCATCGTCCAGCAGATCGATCGCATCGTACACGATCCGGGCGCACTGCCGCCGGAACATCGCACGGTCCCGGGAGGTCCGTCGAGCGTGCTGATCGATCATCCGAAGGTAGTTGAGGTCCTGCACGAGATTATCGGGCCCGAGGTCCGGATGGAAGGCTGTTACTGCGTCTGGCGTAAAAAAGGTCAGTCCCACGGAGGGGGGCTTCACGGAGGTGGACCCGGCCAGATTGATCCGATATTCGGATACCGTTGTCAGAACGGGCGGATTCACGCCGGGATGGTACGCGTGGTCTTCGAGCTGACGGAAGTGCGTCCGGAAGATGGGGGCACGCATTTCATCGTTGGCAGCCATAAGGCGAATTTTGAAATGCATCCCGATCACCTTTCCATGGAGCCGGGAAAGCGAAGCCCGTACCTGATGGGATATGGATGCCCGGCTGGCAGCGCCGTATTCTTCACAGAGAACGTGTGCCACGTGGGACCGGAATGGACCAGCGACAGTCCGCGCGTCGCCGTGCTGCATGCCTATTCGCACCTGGCAACGCACTGGCACCGGCTGAATGTGCCTCCCGACGTACTCAACAGTCTGCCGCGAGAGAAACAGGCCTGGTTTCGCGAGCCGTGGATCGCCGATTTCCGCACCCGGCCGGCAACCCGGAATACGCTGGACCACTATCTGGGTTCGAAAGATCCAATGATGCGAACCGCCGTCGGGGATTGAGAGTCTGTCAGCCCGGTCTCCAGACGCGTTGGAATTCCGTCTTGCGACGGCGTGAGAGTCGGCACGTAAACCGGCATGGCGCAGTGAACGTTGAATGAAAGCGACATAGCGATGGAAGATTATTCACACGTGATGAAGCCGGACACCGGTTATCAGTATGAGTTTAAAGCCGGGGATCTGGATGCAATGAGCGAATGCCTGGAGGCGCATGGATTCGCAGTCATCAAGGATGTGCTGCCGCCGGAACGTGTTGAAGCGCTCAAACAGGCAGTGTGGGACGGCACGGATCCGGACGGCGCGCTGGCGACGGGTGAGAGCAGTACGCGCCATGCGTGGATTGAGTCCGGGCCCGGAGCATGGTCGCTCCTGGAGTTTGAACCGTTCATGGATATTCATCGTCACTTAATCGGTATGGAAGAGCTGACCTTACATCGGTCGGCCGCAATTATCCGGATGCCGGGGTCACAACCTGTGTCGTGGCATACGGATTGGTGCGGGTATTCGACGGAGATCAGGAATTCGGGTGATGTGTTGAATCGCGGTCTGTGGCCGTCGGGCAAGTGGTTTTACCTGACGGGTTCCCGCCCGATTCATGGCGGTCTGTGTGTCATTGAAGACTCCCATGTGAAAGATTGGGACGGTCCGGAGGGGTTCAGGATGACGGCCGACAGGCGGTCGTTTTATCCCGAAGACGAGGACGAGCGACCGTATGCCGGGTTTGATATTCCCGGCCTTGTGCCTCTGTTTACAGATGGCGGTGATATGATCGTATTCGCCCACCGGACGTACCATGGCGCGTTTCCCAACCGGCTGCAAGAGCCGAGACTGTCGTGTGGCGTCGGTTTCCGGGACCGCAGGCACCGTATCGATGTTCCGTGGGTGATTCCGCAATCCGGACGATGGTTTCTCGAGAACTTGCCGGACCATCTCAAGGTATATACGGATGGCTATACCAGCATTGACATGGATTGGCGCGGATAGGGTCCGGCAGTTGTTGCCGCGCAGGAGGGTCAACAGTCGTGTCGCGTTGGGCCGAGGTGTGACTTGAGGACGGTCTACGTGCTGCTGACGATGGACTGCGAGACCGCCAGATCGGACCTGGCGCCCAATGCAATCCGGATGTCCGGTAGCGGTCCCGCGGACTACGAGGAGAGTGCACGATCGATTTTTGGATATGCGGAGACGGCAGCGACGTACGGATATCCCGTCACTTTTCTTGCGCATCCCGAAGTGGCTGTCGAAAACGCGGACCTGCTCCTGGATCTGCGGGACCGCGGGGCATGTCTGGGGCTGCATGTCCATCCGTACAAACTCAGACACCGGAAATACCAACATGACCTCGGGGCGTATTCCGCCGGAGAGCAGTCAGGAATCGTCAGCGGCGCGATGCACGTGTGGGAATCCGCGCTCGGCCATCCGCCCCGTTATTTCAGGGCCGGTTACTTCTCGGCCAACGATCAGACATTTGGTGTTTTAAGCGATCTGGGATTTGCGGGCGGCAGCCTGTCCATCCCGGGGCGGGTCCTCCCCGGACATCATAGCCTCTGGGCGGGCGCGGAGAATTATTCACACAGGGCGCATCACCAGTGTCGTTTGACTGCCGGCGAAAGCGATTTCATCAATGTGCCGGTGTCCGTCGCATTCGAGCGCCCGGTCAGTCGCGGGCACGCGGGCGAGCAGGGCCATGAATGGCTCTATGTTCCTCATCGATACGACCATGCGGCCGTTATCCGGGACGTATTGGATCGATTCACGCTCGACAAACCCCGGTTTCCCGTTATTGTGACCGACAGCCACAACGATCAGGATTATCTCAATACTCAACACCCGGCGCGGCTGAATCTCGAGCGGATACTCGGTACGATCCTGGACACTTGCACGCGGATGGGGATGCGTCCTGAGGGTATAACGCTGGATGCATTATGCAGGCAGGTCCTGGAGGACTTGCGGTGAAAGAACAGACAGGGCTCGTTTCCAGATTGGAGGAACCAATGCGAATCGATTCTCACGTGCACGTGTGGACGATGGGTTCACTGCCGTTTACGCACAACGATGAAATGTCAACCAGTCGGCCGAAATATCCGGGACTGGTCGAGGATCTCATCCGGTATATGGACCAGAATGGCATTGACCGAACGGTGCTGATTCAATGCATGTATCACGGGTACGACAACAGTTACATGTGCGACTGCATGCGGCGATTTCCAGATCGCCTGCACGGCGTTGCGCTGATCGACCCTGTACGTCCGGGCGCGGCCGAAAAGCTGGAACGGCTCCACGGCGAGCACGGGGTGCAGGGGATGCGGCTGTATCCCATTAAGGATAAGGACGCATCCTGGCTGTCGCGTGACGATCAGACGGCGCTCTGGGAGACCGCGAAGAGGCTGGGGGTCCCGTTCACGTGGTTCGGCCGCTGCCATCAGATTCCGTTGCTGGAGCCGATGCTGGACCGATTCCCCGAGGTCAACGTCATCGTGGATCACCTGGGAGAGCCCGTGCTGCCCGAAGGCCTGGACGGGAGCTTTCGGTACCTCCTCCAGGCAGCGAAGTATCCGAATCTCTATGTGAAGGCCACGAGGATTGATGGCATATCCGCGCAATCGTGGCCGCACGAGGACGTTCATCCGTATGTTGAGGCCGTACTCGATGCTTTCGGGTCCCGCCGGATGCTGGGGTGTACCGGATTTCCCGAAGACCCCCAGCGCGGCGAGGCCGTCGGCTTCCGCGTGATCGAAGAAGCGATGGACTTTCTTTCCGATGAAGACAAGGCCTGGATATTGGGAAAGACCGCGGACAAGCTCTACGGCCGCAACCCATAGGAGGAATCGTCATGTGGCAGTTGAATCTCTCAGGTCTGGGGTCGATGGGATGGGCGGTTGCACTACCCGGGGTACAGTCGGCGTTGATCGACGTGTGTTTCTTGAGAATCCACATTCTCGTGTTCCTGTTCATCCTTCCCGCGATACTGCTGGCGGCATCCAGGAGCGCATGCGCCGGACCCCGGACATTGTACAAATCCGCGGACATTGAAAACGCTCGCCGAAACGTGGCGCAATACGATTGGGCGAAGGGAATCGTGGAGGGATGGGAGAGAGA
Organism: Gemmatimonadota bacterium; assembly: GCA_028874335.1. Lineage (GTDB taxonomy): Bacteria > Latescibacterota > UBA2968 > UBA2968 > JAAXHE01. The sequence goes on from JAPPJY010000037.1 coordinate 95,100, forward strand.
TGTCGCGCTGGCGATGCGGCAGGACCGCGGGTTTTTCGATACACTGATTCCGGAGTTGACGCCCGGAACCCATTATGGCCAGAACTGCCCCCATTGCGTGGGGAAGCTGTCGCTGATGGGTGGCGGGCGGTTCAACTGGACCATAGAGCGTCCTGATGAAATCTCGTGCAGTGTCTGCGGGACGGTTTACCCGAATGCGCAGTATCCTGAAACCGGCGTTCTGGAATGCCCTCGCATGGGGCAGCGGTTTACGTATTACCAGACGCCTGAAGAAGTGGCCGATCCCGATAACAAAGCCAAACATGCGCTCAAGTGGCTTGGTAAACGTCCCACGATGACGAGTTTCACGGGGCATATTCGAGATTGCAAGGTGGGCTGGGCAACGGGTCAGGCGTTGACGCTGGCGAAGTTGTTTGCCGTTTCAGGCGATGCCAGGTACGCTGAACGGGTGGTCTGGATTCTGGATCGATTCGCTCGTGTCTATCCGAATTATCTCTATCATTCGTACGACGGCAGTATCGCCGATCTGCCGCCCTCGGAAGTGGCGGCCAATATGGGCGGGGAGGAGTTGGCGGGAGGACCCGCGGGCGGGCGGTTTCCGCCGGGTGCAATACGGCACGCTTACGGCTTGCATCAATATGAAACGCATTCCACGCTGAACAATGGGTTCTGGGGCGCGGGGCGTCTGCGCGTGCACGGGAAGGGGAGCGATGCCGGCCCGCTGTTCTCGTTGCTCGTCGCGTATGACCTGGTCCGCGAAGCGTCCCACCCGGACGGCCGCCGCGTGCTGGATGAAGTCACGGAGCGTCGCATTCTGGATGATCTGATACTGGCCGGCTGTGCGGATATGGAGCATTGGAACTCACTCTCCAACAAGGGCACCGCCGTCTTCGTATTGAGCGCGGGTGTGGGGATGCTCTTTGAGCAGCCTGACCGTGTCCGACACGCGCTGGACGGCTTCCGCCGAATGCTGGACGAGCGCTACCACCATGACGGATTCTACGCCGAATGTCCGTCCTATTCGGCCCACAACCTTTCAAATGTGCACGAACTGGCTGACCTGCTGCATGGATACAGCGACCCGCCCGGGTACTTGTCCGGAGAAGGAGAACGAATCGATTCGCTGGACATCTTCTCCAGCGGGCGATTCCATGATTCGCTGGTGTCACTGGTCAGATCGCTGGCGCCGGGAAACCGGATGCCCGTGATCGGAGATACGCAATACATTGCGAAGGCGGACCTTCTTTCCCTGGAGATGCTGGCTGCTCGCATCGGGGGGGCTTATGCCGGATTGCTGGAGCAGGTTCAAGGCGCGAAATTGTCCCGAAGAGGCAGGGAGTATGCGTTGTGGTATCTTGCCCCGGATCTCAGGGCGGACGCCGCGGAATTGCCGCTGCGTTCCGAGTGGTTTCCGGGATGGCACGTCGGGGTATTGCGCGGTGGTCGGGGCGCCAGCGATACCGCACTCTTTCTGAACGGCAACGAGCATCAGTGGACGGTGCAGACGGGTCATCGGCATCAGGACGTGTTGAGTCTGAGCCTGTACGCGCACGGAGAGGAAATGGTATCGGACCGCGGGTACTTTTCCGGCAGCGATCAGCGCCTTCCGGACGGTCGGAGCGGGCAGCGATGGATGAAGAGCACCCTTTCTCACAATCTGGTGGTTGTGGACGAAGAAGATCAGCAGCGAAGCGAATGCGGCTCGAACCTTGAGCTTTTCGGCCTGGCGCCGGGCATCGAGGTGGTACAGGCTTCGGGGATAAATGTCTATCCGCAGTGCGACGTCTACCAGCGTGTTTGCGTTATGGTGGACGCGGCTGAGGGTCAGACTTATGCCGTTGACCTCTTCCGGGTCAGCGGAGGAAAAATCCATCAGTACGGCTTTCAGTGCAACGGAACGCTGGCGGGCGGTGTGCCCGATTTTTCCACGTACGATTCGGTAAGACTCTCGGATGTCTGGGCCGAGTGGCTTGAGAATCCACGGGCGATTTCATTGGAGAAGACAACGGCGATTACATGGCAACATCGGGGGATAAACCTGGACTTGATGGTGCTCAATACACCGCAACGACTGACGCTCGCCGATGCGCCGGGCTGGCGGATATTCACGACGGAAGAGTTGAAACAGCCCTCCGTCGGGCATATTCTGGCGGAGAATCGGTCTGGTGACGAGGGCACGCCGCTCTCGAGCCGGTATGTCGCGTTAATTGCACCTTACGTTTCCGGAAGCTCGCCCGTTGTCAGTGCGCGATTGATCGAAGACGATCCTGAGTCCGGCGCAGTGGCCATTGAGGTCCAGTTGGCAGGCCGAACGGACTACTTCATTTCTTCGATGGACCATGAGCAGCGCCAGTATGGTCCCGTGCGCCTGGCGGGCCGATTCGGATTTGCATCGGTGGACGAGCAGGGTCGCGCCGTCCGGGCGTATCTGTTGAACGGAACGGAGTTGACCTGCGGCGAACTGACCGTTTCACTGGCCGAGGCAAGCACGACCGTGAGCGTCCGGTCCGTCGAAGCGCGGACGTTCCATCTTGCGGAACCGTTATCCGATCCCGAGCGCGTCGTTGGTGCCTATCTGCTGACCGGCACGACGCCACAGACGGGATTCGAGATTGAATCGGCCACCGAGAACGCCATTACCGTTCGGGACTATCCGGCAATTCCAACCGAAACGGTCACGATATTGAATTCCGGTTGGAAAGAGGCGAAAAAATGAGACCCCGACCGTCATGACCATACAGGCGGTTTTTCAGTATTGCGGGCTTTTTTCAGGGAATCACAGGGGAGAGAATTCTATGCGGATCTTCGATCGATATTCGGATCTGTTGAGTTACGTGGAAACCAGGGGTTTTCGCCCGGAAATACTCGGCTGTGCACCGGACAAAGCGCCGGTCGTGTGCCTGAGAACCGGGGGAGAGAAACTGCCGGCAATATTCATCAGCGCGGGCAGCCATTCCACGGAACAGGCGGGCGTCGGTTCTGCCGTCGGGCTTCTGACGGAACTGCAGACCGAGCATCAGGTCTACGTGATTCCCAGCCGCGATCCCATGGGGATGAATGGGTACGGGTACGCGTTGAGCCTGGGTCTGGGAGAAGATCCGGAAGTGGGTTCGGTCGAGGATGTTCGGACACTTCTGAAGTCGCGGGGCGAAGTTCTTTACGAACAGGAAGATACGGTTCTTGCAATCATAGGTGAGTACGGGTATTCGACGACGGGTCTACTCGGGCGTTTCGAGGTGGGGGCGGAATTCCTGGAGCCCCTGTTTGGACGACGGATCTTCTATCCTTCGAGCGAGGACGGCATCGAAGGTACTGCACCCTGTCAGAGAGCGTATACGCTGATCGTCAGCCCGGAGGGCGAGGTGTTGCACATCAACCGGTTTCACGATACGCCGTGGGCGCCGGTCGAATCCCGTTGTGCACGAGATCTGATGGCGAGGGCCAATCCCGGCCTCACGCTGGACCTGCACGAGTATGGCGGCAACGGTTTCTGGTTCTCGGCGCGGCACCAGCGCAATGACGACGACGAGACGTGGGAAAAACGGATGGCCGATTCGATGATTCGGGCCGTCGCCGATTCGGGTGCGCAGCTTGCTCCGCAGGGTTACGCGCCGGGTCCGTTCTTCGAGACGCCCGAGCGCGGCGTACTCTGGCTGATCGCAGCGGAACGCGGCGAAGGGTTGAACCTGGCGGACTACGGAGCGAACAGATACGGGCCCTCGTTCACCATAGAGACCGGGATGACGATGAAGGGCGGATACCGGGAACGCGTGGAGACGTCCATGCTGGCGGCTCGCACAGCAATTTCCGTGTTCGAGGAACGCTGGCGATGAACAAGGGCGGGATGGCCACAGGAATCCACGACTCATGCGAAACCCTGCTTCAGGCGATGGTGGGATTCGACACTGTGAACTCCGCGATTTCGGGGAAACCCGACACGGAGCTTGCGCTTTCGGTCTATCTCGAAGCACAGGCTGAAGCGATGGGGCTGGATACGCGTCGGCTGCCGGTGACGGGGGAAGGATTCAACCTGCTGGTCTCTCACCAGGTGGACGCTCGGGCGCCGTGGCTGCTGTTTGAAAGCCACCTGGATACGGTGAGCGTGGACGGGATGACGGTAGACCCGTTCGAGGGGCGGATTGTGGACGGGAGAATGTACGGCCGGGGGACCTGCGATACGAAGGGAACCGGCGCGGCAATGCTCTGGGCGCTTTCGCGATACTGCCGGGGAACCGGTCCGAATAACGTGGCGATCCTGTTCACCCTGGACGAAGAGGTTGGGAAGACGGGCGTACGTACGTTTGTGGCGTCGCAGTTGCCGGACCTGGACTGGCGGCCTGCGGGTGTGATCGTGGGTGAGCCCACACGGCTTCAGGCGGTAGTTGCGCACAACGGCGTCGTACGCTGGCGGATTCGGACGGAGGGCGTGGCGGTTCACTCTTCGGATCCTTCCCGTGGGCGGTCCGCCATTCGCATGATGACGGAAGTGATCGGGGCGCTGGAGGAGCGCTATATTGCCCGGCTGGCGTCAGAACATCCGTTGACAGGCCGGGCGCAGTGCAGCATCAATCTCATACGTGGCGGCACCCAAATCAACATGATACCGGAACACTGCGAAATCCACGTGGACCGGCGCGTGGTGCCGGGCGAGGATCCGGATACGGTCATCCCTGCGGTGGAGCGCATCCTGGATGAGCTTCGGACGAGAAGCCCGCATCTGACGGTCGTTCAGGAAACGCCCGATATGGTGGATAGTCCGCTGGACCCTGCAGAAGGGAAAGCCTTCGGCGCGGTTGTGGCAACTGTGTTGAATTCAATGGGGCTGCCGGACGGTCTGTCCGGCGTCGGCTACGGGACGGATGCCAGCAGCTTCAGCCGTGCGGGGATCCCGGCGGTGGTCCTCGGGCCGGGAGACATTGCGCAGGGACACACGGCGGACGAGTGGATCGAGTTGGAACAGCTGCGGGCGGGCGTGGAGATCTACTATAATCTGATGATGAGCGAGTGTCCGTTGCCAATGTGATTGGCAAAGCCGGAGGGTGTTCCGCCAACGACTTTGAGTGGGTTGGAGATCACGATTCGGCGATCAATGATCGCAGCGCTTTGTTCACGGATTCCGAATCCGGGAAATGTTGTTTTACGTCGGGGTCTAACATGACAGATCCGTCTTCCTCGGCAAAGCGGCGGGTTTCGATTGATCTGTCCCTCGTTGTTATCTCAACCGTGTGTCCTGCACGATAAGCCTTAAAATGCCTGCCCCGAACCCCCTCGGAAAAATCATATTCCGATCGCATTGACTTATCTGTCTCGTCGTTCATAGATGCGTCGCTCCCTTCGTGTTGCCGACCTGCTAGTGAAAATCCGGATCTTCTCCCTTCACTCTGCATAGCAAACTATGCGTTGCCAACCATCCACATTGACCGGTGGACATCGCCCATCCTGCATCCATGTCTACGCCCTATCCCACTCCGCATGAACTGTGCAGGCCGAAAGCTGAACTCGCCTGACCGTAATCTTTGCATCGGAACGGTCGACCGCCACCACTGCCGCCACACGATCTCCAACGATACATTCGATCACTGGTGCATCCCGTTCAAAGACCTTCAGGGGCGCCTGCTGAATGGAGTCAAAGATACTAACCGGAACCTCAACAAGCTGATACTTGTGCGGGATCTTGTCAATGTCTTCCCGAAACGCTCGGAGCATGACGATCTGAGTTACGGCACTCTGGTACTGCCTGAACAATTCAAGTGTACGGTCCCGACGATCTCTCGCGGTGCGTGCGTCTTGAATCCACGCGGCCTCCGTCAGTTTGGAAATATGCAATGCTGTCTTGGATAAGTTCCTGGCGGCAGTGGATTTTAGAGACAATCGCCGACGGTTACCTGACTTCGGCAAAACAACCATATCAACGAATCGCTGAGTTCGGGAGCCCGGAGGATCAATTGACCAGTGAAGGTGCTCACAGGCGTTTCTGAACACTGTCTCAAACGACGAGAGCCCCAACGGCTCAGTAGTAGCTCCATGGTGAACCGATAAAGCAAGCCCGAAGTATTCAATCCAGTCCGGCTCGCCCGTCAGCCATGTTCCCTTTGATCGAATGTTGGCGCTCGGAGGATTTGCCAAAGACTCCATAACCCTTGCAACGAATTCGATCTTGACCGGTGAGAATGCATCAAGAGTCGCCTTGAGTTCGTCAAGCGTCATGATATGCACAACCGCCGTTCAATCAGGTCCACGAAAGCGGGTTTGATTTCTATACCAACCCACCTTCGCCCGAGTTCACGCGCCGCCAGAAGCGTTGTTCCCGAACCCGCATACGGATCGAGTACGATACTGTCATCGCGGCTTGTAATGGCAACACAGCATCGAGCAAGCGACAGAGGCATCATCGCGGGATGGTCATCTGCTTTCCCATTGACGCGTTTCACCGGTTCAGTGGGCATCTCCCAAACCGTACGCAGGCGACGGTCACGCGGCCCTTTGACGATTTCGTGGTTGTAGTAGTATTGCTTGTCTTTTGACAAGAGAAAAACGGTCTCGTGAGCTTTCGTTGGACGGTCTCGAACTGACTCCGGATGGGCATTCGGCTTGTGCCAGATGACTTCACTGCGAATCCACCAACCCGCATCTTGTAAAGCGAAGGCCAATCGCCACGGAACACCTATTAGGTCCTTCGGTTTAAGTCCTTCCGGCGTCGGCGGTCGCACATCCATGGCGCGTGCACGGTTCTTCCGATCCGGCGCCCGATATCTCCGGTTGCCGGATGTGTAGGAATCACCAACGTTTAGCCAAACCGTGCCATCGTCGCGCAAGGCGCGCTTTATCTGCTCAAAGGCACATACAATACTCTCGATATAACCACGTAGACTGTCGTCGCGCCCAATTTGCTCCGCAACCCCGTAATCGCGCAGTGACCAGTAGGGCGGTGACGTGACAACTGTTTGAATGGACTTTTCAGGTAGAAGCTTCAGAGCTTTCGTGGCATCTCCACAAATTACCATTGGGCGAGTAATAGCTTCGAATGGCTCTCTGTTTAGCGTGTCAACTCGAACATGGAGTTCTTGCGATTCGTCACCTACGTACGGACACGGTTGTACGGAACGCCCAAAAAGCGCAAGCTGGTGACTATCCGGTGATCTCACCGGTAGGTTCTCGTCGCTCACATGGCACCTGCATCTGAAAGATTCGAAGGCACTACAGACCGTACTTGCACACAAGTTCTCTTGCTGTTCATGATCTCAAGGTCGGCCAGGACATTTGTGGCATAGTATACAATACTCAAAAATAGGCAAATTTCAACCCCGCAACAAGAGAAGAAATCCGGTTCAACTGCCCTTGGAGCCGGTGTCAACGTCACAACAGCTACATGTCGTTACACCAGTCCAGAATCGTCTTTTCCAAGTTATCCTGGACAGCCGTGACAAGCCATAGGTCGCTAATTCCCGATGCCGGGCTCGCCGGTTTCGGGAACTGAATCCTCCTGATCTTCAGGAATCGCAAACCTAAAAGGCAGCGTCATCCACACGGCTACGGGTTTGCCGTCAAGTTCAGCCGGTTTGTACTTGAATTTATGAACTGCATCAATTGCGGGCTTGCGAAATATCTCATCGCCTTCCAATACGTTTACGTCATTCACGGAGCCATCCACGTTGATCTTGAACTTCAATATCACTCTGCCTGTTAAGCCCGCCTTTTTGGCTATGTCCGGGTAAGCCGGGCGAATATCATTCAGGTTCAACAGGACCGGCATTACGTCTACATCCGATATTTCGAACGCTTTTTCGCCACCAACGTCGCTCCTGTCGGAGGGCGGCGCGGCCTTTTGATCAGGCAGTTTAAATTTGATCGCCTTCGTCATCCACACCGCGACAGGTTTGCCTTCGCGTTCGGCAGGCGTGAACCTGAATTGCGCAATGGCATCAATCGCAGGTTTGTGAAATATGTCCTTGCCTCTAAGGACACGTATAGCGCTCACAGAACCATCTACGTTGACTTTGAATTTCAAGAACACGTTCCCCGACAAGCCTTCTGTCTTTGCTTCGTCGGGATAAACAGGCGCGACGGAATGTATGAGGACCGGTTTCACGTCTGCAGACCAGAATTCCAGGACGTTCGCATCGTCAACACTCTCCAGCTTCTCCTTGTGCGCCGCTCTGGGATATTCGGGGGTAACGACACGAATTGGTTTGGGTTTCGATTCCGTCTGGTCGGATGCAAGTATGCCTGCCAAGGCGGTATCACGGAAATTCGTAGAATCCGGCGTCTGCAGTTTCTTTCTCGAAGGGTAATTGTAGTATGAGATTTCTTGGGTAAACCACACCGTCGCATTTTCGCTGTCAGGTTTCGCTGGTTCAAATCTCACTCGTGATACGGAGTCTATTACGGCGTTTTTGAATCCTGCCGGTCCTTCGGCATTCAAGACCTTCATATCACACACCGAGCCATCCGCTGCGTAAGCCTGTACTTTCAAGGTTACAGTGACGTCGAAATCTGCTTCAGGCGCCATATCTGAATTCGCAAACCGTGCCACTATATCGCTGATAATAACTGTACTCTTTTGCTGTCCAACCGTGATAGGCCTCGTTTCGACTTCAGCCTCGTCGCCGGTCGAGACTCCAACGGCAATAGTGTCCGAATTGCCCGTAACGGGTGGTGCAGTGTGTTGTACCTGATTCAGTTCGCTTCCTCTGCCGCCCCGGAACGAATCCAACGCCGCAGTGGCACGTTCATCCTGCGTATATGCTTCTCGGATCGACAGTGGCACAATCATCAGGCCGACGAGAACAAGCGCAGCCAGGTGCCACTTCGACGGCTTGATGCGCCCTTCCTGATAGCTGAGGACGTGCTCGAGGCGTTTCTTCAGCGACGTTCCCCGATCGGTAAAAAATACGGTCAGGGCTCTCGGCGTTGGTCGCCGGTCGACCAATCCCAGCAGCAGACGTCCGTATTCTGCGGGCGTCAGCCTGGTTTCCCGCAACACAGCTTCGTCGCAACGCAGTTCCCGGAGGTATATCAACCGGCGATTCAACAGCCAGATCAGCGGGTTTGCGCCAAAAAGGGCCGTTGCCATGCCTTGCAGAATGAGCACGTGAATGTCGCGTTTTTCAAAATGCGCCAGTTCGTGCCTTACGACGCCTCGCAGCTCTTCGGGCGTCCAGGAAGCCCACTTCGAGGGCAAGATCAGCCGTGGCCGTGTCAAACCCACCAGTACGGGAGATGGCAGGTCTGTTTTGGAAAAGACCTCCAGGTTGCGGGGCGCATTCATCGAAGGAATTTCGCTTGCCAGGTCCACCGGGTTTGCCGATCTCAGTGTGCGACGGAAGGCCGCGTTCTTCCACAGCGCCACACCAGTCCAGACGAGGACTGAGAGTGTCCACAAACAGAACAGATAGAACGCCGGTGGAAAGGTAGTCACTGGTTCGGGAGAGACTGCGACAGCCCCGGATACCACTCCGGAATATACGGGTTCATCCAATACGACAGTTGCTGGAGAAACGAGAAATGCAGGTATTGGAATAGCCAGAACCGGCGGTACAAACACCTTCGCCAGCGCCAGCAGATAGAGCGCGTATCTCAACCGCGTCTCCAACGTCAGCCACCGGTCCACGGCCCATACCAGCAAAATGAAGAGCGAGACTTCAACCATGTGTACCGCGTAAAGCGGCCACCACGTTTCGGCCAGATGGATCAATGTGTTCACGTCGGGCCTCCTTCCTTCGCTTTCTCCCGTTCCTCGATCAATGCACGCAAACCATCCAGTTCTTGCTTCGAAAGCTCGCCCGAATCCACGAGATAGGTCGCCAGGGCGCCAAAGGATCCCTCGAACATCCGCGATACGAGAGTACGAGTTTCGGCTTGCGCAACGTCCTTTCGCGACACAGCCGGTTTGTACACATTGACCGGCCCGATTTTTTCGCGATCCAGCACGCCCTTTTCGGCAAGGATATTCATGATCGTCTGTACGGTCGTATAGGCCTTCTCACCGTTGGGGTAGAGGTGATTCACGACGTCGCGAACGGTGACCTGGCGGTCGAATCTCCAGACGCCGTCCATCACCTCCCACTCGACTTCGGCCAATCGTCTCTTCTTCGCCATTTCAATCTCCCTTTGTCTATGCTTGATTACCGGTCGTCAATCGCGATGATGCGTTCAGTTCCACAGTCGGTTGTCGTCCGGCACGACGTATATTACTAAGATATTAGTAATATGACGAATTAATTAGGAAATGTCAAGGGGTGATGATGATTTTTTGTTTTTTGCAATCGCAGTTGTTGCTTGAAACAATAAATGACTGACATCTATTGCGCCCGTGTATCGGCACCCTATCTCCTTCGCCGACCCTTCGACAACCCTTCGGCAGGCTCAGGACAACGGCTCAGGGAGCGGTTCAGGATGCCCGGGCAATTTAGCGGAAAAAAGGTAAACTATCGGGTGGTACCCGGTATAGGTACAATGCGACGATTCGTCGTCAGCGAATCGACTCGAGACGGGCGTGGATTACGCGATATGGCGTCTGAACGCAGTTCTTATCACAAAATCCGCCGCGATGGGAATCGCGTCAAAGGTGTGTCTGGACTTCGATTTGCGGCCGTCGTATATTTCGCCGTCTGCAGCCGATCGCGGGTCGGTGCGACGTTGGCGTTTGTCGTCGGGCGGACGAACGTCTGGCGTTTCGGGGCGGGATGTAATCTTTCCGTCCGCTGCCGGAGTAACTGCAATGACCGATAAGGATCTCACGAGACGGGAGTTTTTGCGAGACGCCGGGATGGGGACGGTGGTTCTTGCGACGGGATGCGATTCATCGTTTTGGAGACGCGATATGGGAATCGAACGAATCGACTGCTCGAGAGAAAAACGGTATTGGGAAGGAGAACGACCGTTTCCCAGAAGCGTGGCGCACTCGCTGTTCTATACCCGGGACCAGATCGAGCGCGCCCGGCGGCGAGTGGAGTCGTACAGCTGGGCGAAGCAGTTCAGGGACGCGCGTCTACGCTGGATAGCCCGCTGGGGGATTCTGGAAATGCCGGACGAGGCGATACGCGCGGGTATCTCCGAGCAGGTTAACTTTCCGTTGCCCCGCTGTCCCGTGGACCGTCGCAAGCGAAGCTGGCGGATCCACTTCTGGGAGTGGTCGCCGAACGATCCCGGCCACGTCAGATGCAAGATTTGCGGGAATGTCTTCCCGGGACCGGAGCATCAGCCCGTCGGAGAGATCCAAGTCGTTGGCCCGGCAGGCGGGGCCGTCCGATACCGGTATTGGGAGGATGAAGAGGGGATGCGGTATTTTTTCGAAAACATGCTGCTGAATTACACGCAGTACCAGGTGGTCCGAATGGCGGATCCGCTGGCGATGGCTTACGTCTTTACGGGAGAGCCGGCGTACGCAGAAAAAGCAGCAGTGATTCTGGATCGGCTGTCAGAAGTCTACAAGAACTACCCCGTGCACGGCCTGGGCCGGTCTTATCTTCACGCCGACCGGAAGGGATTCTACGAAAACCACTTCTACAAGGACCCGCCCTTTCCTTTTGTGTCCGCCCGGATAGGGAATTTCCACGCCAGCCCCTTTTCAGACGCGAGCAACGCGTTCCGGCTCGCCCAGGTCTACGACCTGATTTCAGCCAGCGGCGCGATCGAGAAACTCTCCGATGCCGTGGGCCGGGACGTGCGCGCTGCAATCGAACGGGACCTGCTGTACGAGGCGATTCGACACACACTGGAGGTCCCCCATGGTTCCACGAATTACGATGGCGGGAGGATCAACGGGCTGGCGCTCGTGGGACGCGTTATTGACGAGCCGGACTTCGTGGCGAAGGGTTACGGGCTGTACCGGACGTTGATCGATAACTGTTACAATTACGACGGGTACTGGCACGAGGATACGGTGAATTATTTCAATATGATCACCAGCGGAACGCTGCGCGTGCCTGACGTCATCAGTGGGCCCGGCGGAATCGAAGTCTACGAGGAGATGCCGTTTCTGGAGCGGATCTTTACCGCGCCGATGGGCTTGTTTATGCCGGACGGACGCACGTTCATGGCCAATGACACGTGGGGGATCAGTACAGGTTTCGCCCGCGTTTCGAGCCGGATTGCATCCATGGGCAAATTCGTGGAGGCGGCGGATGAAATCAGGGGTACTTCGCGGATTCCGGTGGCCGACGTGGAATACGCGCTGTTTCGGAGGACTTCGGAAGCGAACAGGCGCGTCACGGAGGAGGACCTTCTGGCGCTGGTGCCTTCGAACTATCTGTTGCCTGGTGCGGGTGACGTCATCCTGGGAGTTGGGAGGACCTCAAAAGCGATCCGTGCGACGTTGTGTTACGGTCCCTGGGGCGGGCACCACCATTACGATACGCTCGCGATGGGCATGGACGTGTTCGGTCTGGAATTGCTGTCGGACATCGGATACACCCATACGCGCTACCGGGAGTGGGCAACGACCGTGGGCAGCCACAATACGGTAGTCGTCGACGGGAAGGAACAGACAAGAGACAGCGGGCGCCTGCTGTGCTACCGTCCCGCTTCCGCCACGCGGGCGGGACTGGTCTGTGTGGAGGCCCCGGGCGCATTCGAGAATACGAAAGTCTATCGCCGAACGATGATGCTGGTCCCAACGGGGCCGGAGAGCGGGTACGTGGTGGACCTGTTCGAGGTGAAGGGCGGGGACGTTCACGACTATCTGCTGCACGGATCGGCCGATTTCGATCAGGCGATTTCGGTGGCGCCCGACCTGAGCCCGGCTAAAGGCGAGATGATATTGACCGGGGACGGGACCCGCGGCGCGCTGTACGGGTATTTTCGTCGCACACGGGGGACGGACGTATCCGAAGACTTCGAGGTCCGGTTCGAAGGCGAGGGCACGTTCGTCGATGTCAGGTTCGTCGGCGTCCAGGCGGGTCGATTACTGGTTAGCGACGCGCCGTCCATCCGCCGGACGCAGGAGGATGACGGCAAGCTCGACGATTTCTGGCTTCGTACGGTCTGTTTGCGTCGCAGGCGCGAATCCAGCCTGTTCGTGTCGGTCATCGAAGCGCATACCGGTGAGGGGTTCGTCAAAGATGCAAAAGTCGTCGCGCGGGACGGTTCCGGTGTGGTGCTGCAAGTGGATGAAACCGGCAGGAAACGGACAATTGCAATAGATCCCGAGGGAGAGGGGCTGGCCACAACCCTGCCCGATGGAAGACGCCTCGACCTCAGGGGACGGGCCGGCGTGTCGAGCGAGTCCTCGTCGGACGTCGACCTCGACGTGATTGACGGATCGTCATTGCGGGTGGGCGAAGCGGTGGTTCAGCGGATTCGCGACTACGAGGGGACAGTGACCGGGCTGGATGGAGACATTTCAGGAGAACCGGGGCGCAGTGAACTCGTGCTGGACGTTGCACTGCCGGACGACGGATCGCTGGACGGCAAAGTCGTTTACGTCCGCCATCCGTCAGGACTCGAAACGGTATACCTCGTGAATCGAATCGAGGGTGAGGCCGGCGGCAGCCGCGTATTCCTCGCGGATATGCCCAGGTTCATCAGGGGCAGGGGTGCGGTGACATCCGGAAGGAGATCCAGGTTCGACAGCGACGTCGATCACCCGAAAGAAGGTGCATATCCGGGATGCCGGCTACGGATCGGAGACCGCGTATTCACGATTCGAAGAGTTCGACGTCGCACGACATTTATAGTTGAGGAAACGTTTGATTTTTCGAAGGTTATCGGCGAATCATTCGAAGTGTTTTCCACGGCCGTCGGCGATCGCGTCAGAATCGTGGTTTAGCCCCAATTCCGCAAATGCCGCAACGCGGCACCGCGACGAAACCTTTCGAAACGGGCCGAAATGGTCGTCATGAAGGACATTTTTTCCGTTCACGTACAGTGTCCTGGTGTATCCTGGTAATCAGCAGTCTAATCGCCTTTATTAACTCGCACATATTCGAATTAACCTCCCCGAAAAATGATGAATCAAGGTTGGCTTTCTTCTTCCTCATCGGCGTAGGCATGGCCGCCAAGGATCGCCCGGACTTCCGCGGCGGAACCGGCATTCAGCAGGTCCCCCATTCGCTCCTCCTCTTCCTTCTGCAGCGCACGCACGTTGTTGAGTACCGCATCCAGTTTGTCGGCGGGGAACTTGCATGCGCCGTTCTCGTCCATATGGACGATTTCGCCGGGCGCCACGTCCATCCCGCCTACGGAGACCGGCACATTCACGGCGTGTACGGCCATTCCGCCGTGGCCGGCGGTGACGCCGCTGAGCATGTATTGGAATTTCATTGGACGGATCTCGTCGATGTCCCTGGACGGACCGTTGGAGATGGCGCCCACGCACCCGACAGCCTTCATTGCAGAGGTCATGTTTCCGCCGGCCAGACCGACCTTGGCCGCGAGTTCGGGCGGGAATTTCTGCTGGAAGACAAGAACGGTCGGTTTCGGAGACGCGTCCAGTGCGTCGATCACGTCCAGAAACGACAGAGAGTCGTAGTCGGGGTCCGGCAGCCCGAAGACGCACGTCACCGCGTAACCTACCGTGCGGCCCAGTTCGGGATACATACAACGGATGGACTGGTCCGTGTACCAGTTTTCCGTCCACGGATTGTAGAGGCTCAGGCAGAGCGGGTTGCCGGGATAGGTGGCCACCACGTTCGTGATCGAGGGGGTGTCGAAATTTTTCAGTTCTTCCAGCATCTCCTGTGAGTCAGCCATCGTTTCCTCCTTCGTTTCTTGAATGGGACCAAGGAAGTCGCGGCAGTGCATTTCTGCCTGTCACGTGGAGTCGGTTTTTCCCTGCGGTACTCGAGGCAGGAGTTGCTGCGGCTGTACGATGCGGCGTCGCTGAGACGTGAGTCTTTGGAGGAGTTCCGGTGACGGCTGATAGCCGTGGCGGAAGTTTCCCCATGAAGGTCCGTAGCGGTAGACGACCACGCGCCGGATGCCCGGGTTGGACCGCCGGGCGGAGCCGTGTGAGATGCCGTCCACAAACAGAAGCGCATCTCCCGCGGCCATGTGGATCTCGACGGCGCCTTCGATGCCTTCGACAGTGGCATTTCTGGCCATCCGGTGCCTGTCGAAGTGCGGGTGTTTGAAGTTGGCCTTATGGCTTCCCGGAATCACCATGGTGCCCCCGTCGCCGGGTCCGATGTCGGTCAGCGCCATAAGGATGTTGATCTGGCCGCACATAAAACGCCCGCCATGGTATCGAAACTGATTTCGCAAAATGGGTGGAAATCCGCCGGAATGCAGCCCGATGGCTTCGCCGGGCTCGCGAAAGTTGGCGAAATTCTCGTCGATGAACAGAGGACCGTGGTGGTAGTCGAAACTGCCCTCACCTCCCACAAAGCGCTTCACCGTTTCGAACCAGGAATGATGGTCGATCAGGTTCTCGAAGGGCGCCCCGGCTTCATAAATCTGCTGAAGGTTCAGTCCGGAAGTGTCGTCACCGTATGTGTGGGCATGAACGTGACCGTACCATTCCCCAGGCGCGAGTGGGGGAATCTCATCCAGGCAGGCATTGAGTTCGCCAACCTCCTCGTTGGAGAGTGCATTCTCGAGATGTATATAACCGCGAAGGTCGAACAGGTACGTTTCAAGGTCCGTATCCATGAATGTCCCTATAGGCTGATGCGAAGCCAGTCTTCGGTCGTTTCGCCGGCGTCGAATGAATCACGTTTTCCGTGCGGTGATCATGCTCGAGCCGTTCCGTTGTCTGACACGGCGCACATCCGCGAATCCCGCTTGAATCAGCCAGTTTCGGTACTCGCTTTCCGTGTAGGCGCGCCCCCCGCGATAGATGTTGAGGAAGACGATGTTGAACAGTGCGGCCTCCCGAGGTGTGCAGCGGCAGTCGTCCAGGATGCCGTTGCCGAGGATGTAAACGGCGCCTCCGGGTCGAAGGGCGGCGGTTACGTGCGAGAGGGCCACAACTGCCTGGTCCGGGGGAAGTGTCTGGATAAAGGCTTTGACCACAGCCGCGTCGAATTCGCCAGGTACGGGTTTTCGGGTGACGTCCAGCGCAAGGGTCCGGATCCGTTCGGCAAGGTCTGCTTTCTGGATGAATTGACTCGCAACGGGGATGACTTCCGGCAGATCGAGCACAGTTGCGTGAAAGTTGGAACTGCCCTGGACAAAACCGATGGACAGGCCACCGGAACCTCCGCCTACGTCTAACAGGCGCGTGCAGGATGACGTGTCGAAATGCTCCACCAGTTGCCGGCCGGCTGCCAGCGACTCGTCGTGGAGTCCGCGAAAGAAGGCGAACAACTGACCAGCGGGTATGCCGGCAAAGCTGTGTTCAGCCTGGGGCTGGCCGAGCCGGATCGAGTCGGCGGTCCTGAGGGTTGCCGACCACAGGTCGGAGAGCAGGTGGTGGAGGTTGCCGACGTATTCGGGGCTGGACGCAACCAGATATCGTCGTGCCTCGCCGCCGTTGACAAAGCGATTGTCTTCAACGTGCAGCAGGCCGGCTGCCGCCAGCGCGTAAAGCAGCGGGGAGAGAAGGTCGGTCGATACCCCGATCTTTTCTGCAACCTGCCGTGCATCCAGCGGGCCGTCGGACAGGGGCGTGAAGACGTCAAGCTGCATTCCGGCCAGAAGTGCAAACGAAGCATAGGCATTCTGAATCAGCCCTGAAATGGTTTCTGATGCAGGGTGTTCCATTGGACGTCTTTAACGTTCGATTCGCACGTTTCCATTATCATCCACGGCAAGGAACGGAACTTCGCCACCGTGGTTGGAGCATGGCCCGAACATGACCGCACGCTGCTCGTCAGTCATATCCGCCACGACGTCCTCGCCCCAGTAGATTTCTGGGGGCGCGAGTTCCTTGGCCGGGCCGCCCCGAACGGAGGACCTGGACGCGTATTTGTACAACACCGAGCGACGGGGACGATTGCTCTGCCAGGGACGTGTGCCATGGGTCTGCGCGCCGTCCATGAAAAAGAGGACGTCGCCTGCGCGCATGGCCGGCTGAACGACGGTACCCATATCGTCGTCGCAGGTACGGACCCCCGATGGCATCGAATATCCGGTTTTGTGGCTGCCGGGGACGCAGACGAATCCGCCGTCACCGGGGTTCACGTCGGCGAGTTGCCAGCTCACCGTGACACCCCCGCAGTAGGATTGACCGTTCTGATGGTTGTAGGCTACGTGCGGCCTGTGCGGTTCGCCGGCGCCGTGCATGGTCAGGCCTTCGGTGCCCTTGACGCCGGATATCAGCAACGGGCCGTGATCCAGTCGAAAACCGGTACCGCACATCACGTTCAGTCGCAGGACGACGGCGGGGTGGACCAGCATCTGCCGAAACGGTTCGCAGTGGGGGCGTTCCAGTTGCAGCAGGTCGTGCATGGTGGGCCGGCCCGTGCCCCGAAGCGCGTGCGAGTCGCGCGCTCCCAGATTGTCTTCGGCGATACGTATCAGGTCCCGGTGCAGGTCGATCGCTTCGTTCGCAGCGGCGATCTGATCCGGATTCAGTACGTTCCTTACAACGATATAACCTGTCAGATCCCAGAAGTAGCGTTCTTTTGCATCCATCGCGTTCTCCAACGGAGATCCGTGGCGTTTTACGTGGTCGCTCAGGCGATCGAGGTCTTACGGCCGTCGGATACGAGCCGCGGAAAATCATTGCCGGTATGGACGCCCGGTCCGTAGAGAACGGCTCTTTGTTCCGGGCTGAGGTTCCGGACCCAGTCTCCCCAACGGGACTCCGGCGCAAAATGGCGTCCCGTTGCGCGGGCGGCGGCACGTGAGGCATATTTGTACAGTACGGAACGGCGTTCGTGCGCGCCCTTCCACGGCAGGGTACCGTGCGTGGCGGACTCGGCAAAAAACAGTACATCGCCCGCTTTCATCACAGGCTGCACAACAAGGTCCATGTGATCTTCAACGGACCGCAGGCCCGCGGGGGTGGGCTCCCGCGTTTTGTGGCTTCCGGGGACGATGCAGAAGCCGCCGTCGCCTTCGTTGACATCCGCCAGTTGCCAGGCAACCGTGACGCCCCGGCAGTACATCCTTCCGTTCTGCTGGTGGTACCATACGGAAGGACCGAACGGTTCGCCCGCGCCGTGCAGCTGGTGGCCCTCGGCTCCGGCTTCGGCGCCGATCAACAGGGGGCCATGGTCCAGCCGGAAGCCCTTCCCGGACGTCTCATTCAGGCGTGAGACCACAACGGGATGGACGAGCAGCCGGCGGAACGGCTCCCTGTAAGGCGGGGGCCAGCCCAGCATTCCCGTGAGTTCCTTTCGTCCCTGTGCGCCTTTCAGGGCGGATGATCCGCCCGCGAGGCCGCCTGTTTCGACGGAACGGGTGGAGACGCGTTCGGCGAAGTGGTCGATGGCGGCATTGCATTCCGCGACCTCGTCGCAAGTGAGCGCGTTGCGTACAACCAGGTATCCGCTCAGGTCGAAGAAATACCGCTCCTCAGCCGACATTTCGTATCTGTTGTCGCCCATCGTTCCTCCGGAATCAACGATAACCGGTCGTTGGTCTACACCGGAGCCCTGGCTCCCGGCCTCTGACGGCGCGTCTCCTGCTCCGCCTCCCAGTCCGCCATCACCTCCGCGGTCCGGCGCAGGAGTTGCTCGTCCTTCGCAGTACGGACCGAATGCGGGTCTCTGCCCGTCCAGTCATAGTAGCCTCTTTCCCGCTCCAGGCCCGTTGCGCCTGTGGCGACCATATTCTGAAGATACGCAAGCGGTTGCTCCCACCCGCCCAGGGTCTTCCACAGGTGCGAGGCAACGCGGACGTGCATGGACAGGCCGTTGATGTCGCGTTGCTCCAGTGGCCCCGCAGTGGTGAACCTGGGCGCGAGCCCCAGACGGAAGGCGGCGTCGATGTCCTCGGCCGAGGCGACGCCTGACGCCAGCAGGTCGACGGCCTCGCGGATGAGGGCGTGCTGAAGACGGTTGACGAGGAATCCGGGTACGTCCTTGTTCACGCGAAGTGGGAAATAGTCCAGCCTCTGCCAAATTCCGGTGATGCGGTCCATCGTCTCGTTCGAGGTCTGTTGGCCGCGGACGATCTCGGCGACGGGTACGATGTGGGCAGGCTGGACAAAGTGAGAGCCGGCAATGCGGTCGGCGTGCCGGGCTCTTTCCGCGAGTCTGGAAATGGGCAGCCCGGACGTGTTGCTTACCAGGGGAGCATCCGTTGCCGCGAGGGCATCCAGGCGATGGAAGAGCGCTTGTTTCGATTCCAGGTCTTCCGTGATGGATTCCACGACAAAGACAGATTCGTAAACTGCGGCCTCGAGGTCCGTGGTGGTGTGGATGCGGTTGAGTACGGCGTCTGGAGACTCACCTCCAAGCCGGTCGTGCCGTCCGAGATCCTCGGCGTACCGCTCAAGATTTCTCCGTGCCTTTTCCAGGCTTTCCGACCGCCGGCTGATCAGCCAGGTTTCTCTGCTTCCGAGCGCCAGAACCAGGGCGATCTGACCGCCCATCAGACCGGCTCCAACAACGGTGGACTTGCCCAGGAAAAGGTCCATATATTGGAATCGTGATTGAAGGTGGACGTGAGTTGCAGGGAGAATCCATCCGTGAAACGCCGACAGGCGCGACACGGCCTTGCTCCCGCCAGGTCTATAAATTGACGCGAACCCTCTGGAGGGCCACTTCGGCGACCTCCAGCGTCCGGTCGACGTCGGGTTCCGTGTGCGCCAGCGAAAAATAGAGCTTGCCGGCAGGATTGAAGAAGATGCCCCGTCTGATCATTTCGATGCCGAATTGTCTGGCGGCGCCGGCGTCGGCCTTGAGCGTGTCGGCGTAGTTTCGAATTTCGACGTCCGCGAAATAGGGTTGCAACACCGGTCCTTCGCCCAGGACCTGAAGCGGGAGTCCTATCTTTGCGCCAAGCGCTTCCAGGCCGCGTCGGAGGCGGGCGGGGATGTCGTAGAGCCTTGTATATACACCCTCGGTTTCCAGTACGTCCAGTGTTGCCAGTCCGGCGGCGGCGCTGACGGGATTGCCATTTGTGGTGCCGCTGACAAAGGTATACGGCGCCTTTCCCTTGCGACGGGGGTCGGCGCACTCGAGAATGTCCGCACGCCCGCAGACGGCGGCCATGGGATACCCCCCGCTGATCGTCTTTCCGTAGACGGCGACGTCGGGCACAACGCCGTAGCGCTCCTGTGCGCCGCCCCAGGCGATGCGGAAGCCGGTAACGACTTCGTCGTAGATGAGGATGACGCCATAGTCGCTTGACGCCTGGCGAATGGCTTCAAGGAATCCCGGTTCCGGCCGCAGGGCGCGCTGAAAGGGCTCGACGATAACCGCAGCCAGGTCATCCGAATACGAAGCGATGAGTTCTACGGCCACGTCGGCATTGTTGAACGGGGCGACCAGAACCGATTGGCTTACCGCTTTGGGTATGCCCTGGGAATCGGGGACGGCCACGGGTCCGTCGGTGGGTTTTGGCGGCGTTGTGCTTTGCTGGGCGTAGTCGTGTGCGCCGTGCCAGCCGCCCTCGAATTTGAGGATCTTCTCCCGGCCGGTGAATGCACGCGCCATCCGGAGGGCGGCAAAGGTTCCTTCGGTGCCGGAGGACGTGAAGCGGATGGATTCCCCGCAGGGTGAGGCTTCAACGATGCGCTCGGCCAGGCGGATGACGGGTTCATTGAGGGCGTAGAAAGTCGACCCCAGCGCAACCTGGCGCTGGACAGCCTCGACGACAGCGGGATGGGCGTGACCCAGGATGAGCGGTCCGGAGCCGAGGATGTAGTCTATATATTCCCTGCCGTCGGTGTCGCAGATCCGGCAGCCGCTCCCGCGCGCCATCACGGTTGCGACTTCGTCCGGCATCCGAAAGCTGCCCAGACAGCCGCCTGCAAGGTACCGGTCGGCCTTTTCGAGCAGATCTCGCATCGACTGATTCTTCATCAGAGGTTTCCTGGGCAAACTGGGATAGGGGTCCTGTCTTGCCACTGACGAAGACATAAGATATCCCCGTGGACGCAATCTGTCACGCCCTTTTGCAGCCGCGCGAAGACCGCTGGGAATGTTGAGACAGCTTCTAAGAGGAATAGACGATCGGGAGCATTCAGACAGTTCGTTCGAACTGAACGGTTCAGTCCGGTGCCACATCGGGAGTCGCGGGTCGGTGCGGGACCGGGATAAAGATCAGCGCCCGCGGTGCGGGAGGCGACGGCGTAACGCCCGTACTGTGACGGAAGACAATTCAGCCGGAGGTCGCAATGGTCGATAATCTGACTGAGAAGCCGAATGTCGTCGTTTTCTATACCGATCAACAACGGTGGGATACGACCGGCGTTCACGGGAACCCGCTGGACCTGACGCCCAATTTCGATCGGATGGCGCAGCGGGGCACCCATGTCTCGAATTCCTTCACCTGCCAGCCCGTTTGCGGACCCGCCCGTTCCTGTCTGCAGACGGGGTTGTACGCTACGGTAACGGGTTGCTTTCGCAATGGAATCCCTCTACCGCCGGACAGCCGGACCCTGGCACACCATTTCAATGACGCCGGTTATCGCACGGCGTATATAGGCAAGTGGCATTTGTACGGAAGGGATTCGAAGGGCCCGGTGCCGCCGGAGGGTCGCGGAGGCTATGAATATTGGCTGGCATCAAACGTGCTCGAATTCACGTCGGAGGCCTATCGAACGGTCCTGTACGACAACGAGGGTGATCCGGTGGATCTTCCGGGATATCGGGTCGACGCCGTCACGGACGCGGCGATCAGGTACATTCACTCGAACCGGGAACGTCCGTTCTTTCTGTTTGTCTCCTATATCGAACCCCACCACCAGAACCATATCGACGATTATCCGGCGCCGGACGGATACCGAGAGCGATACGACGGCCGGTGGATGCCGCCTGACCTGGCATCTCTCGGCGGATCCGCACATCGTCATCTCGGCGGTTACTACGGGATGGTGAAGCGGTTGGACGAGGCGCTGGGGAGGATGTTGGACGCGCTGAAGAGTACGGGTCTTGCGGAACGGACCGTTGTTTTGTTCACGTCGGACCACGGTTGCCACTTCAAGACCCGCAATGCCGAGTACAAGCGGTCCTGCCACGAGAGTTCGATTCGAGTGCCAACAGCGCTTCAGGGACCGGGATTCGACGGCGGGGGGCGCATTGAGGAACTGGTCAGCACGGTGGATCTGACGCCCACGCTTCTGGATGCGGCCGGAATTTCGATACCGCCTGAAATGCAGGGCCGGTCGATCCTGCCGCTGACGGTTGGGAACAGCGAGGGTTGGCCGGAGGAAACGTTTGTGCAGATCAGTGAGGCTCAGGTGGGGAGGGCCGTGCGCACCCATCGGTGGAAGTACGGCGTGGATGCGCCTGAACGACAAGGCGCACAGCAGGCTGGATCGGACCGCTACGTCGAACAATACCTGTACGATCTGGATGCGGATCCGTACGAGTTATGCAATCTGATCGGGACGACTTCCCATCAGGAAGTGGCGCGGATCATGAGACAGCGTCTGGTCCGGCGGATGATTGAGGCCGGCGAAGATGCGCCGGAAATCCAGCCGGCAGAAACGAGGGAAGGCGGACAGCGACGGGTGACGCCAGTTGAAGCACGCTGCTGATCTGTGGGATCCTGCCGTCCGCGTTGAAATAGCGAATGTCTCAGCCGAACGGGACCTCTCCCCCCGCCCGCCCGACCACCAGGTGAGACGTAAGACGAAAGAGGGAAGAGATTGACCGCCTCGTGAGGATTCTTTTCGTGCCGAAGGCAATGAGGAGAAACATACCGGGCAGGGATTTCTTCTACCGGCTCACGTCTTGCGTCTCCCTGCATTTCTTCTACCCTCTATCAGCACTCAGACTCTTTGTTGCCAATTTGACAGTTGTCTTTTTCGAATTGTGGTTAATGGCCGGCGAATTCAGGCCTCCTGGTAGATCTCCCTACCTTTCTGTCTGAACTCCTCCGCTTTTTCCTCCATACCGGCATCCAGGGCTTCATCCACCTCCAGACCCTTCCGTTCGGCGTATTCCCGCACGTCCTGCGTGATCTTCATGCTGCAGAACTGCGGACCGCACATGCTGCAGAAGTGAGCCAATTTGGCCCCGGCGGCCGGGAGGGTCTCGTCGTGGAATTTGCGGGCTGTATCGGGATCCAGCGAAAGGTTGAACTGATCTTCCCACCTGAATTCGAAACGGGCCTTGGATATGGCGTCGTCCCAGGCCTGCGCGCCCGGGTGGCCCTTGGCAAGGTCGGCGGCGTGTGCCGCGATCTTGTATGCAATGACGCCGTCTTTGACGTCTTGCCGGTTGGGAAGGCCCAGGTGTTCCTTGGGCGTGACGTAACAGAGCATTGCGGTCCCGTACCAGCCGATCATGGCGGCGCCGATGGCTGACGTGATGTGGTCGTATCCTGGTGCGATGTCCGTAGTCAAGGGTCCGAGTGTATAGAACGGGGCTTCGCTGCAGAGGTCCATCTGCCGGTCCACGTTTTCCTTGATGAGATGCATCGGGATGTGACCGGGTCCTTCGTTCATGACCTGGACGTCGTACTCCCATGCGATTCCGGTGAGTTCCCCCTGGGTTTCCAGTTCGGCAAACTGGGGTGCGTCGTTCGCGTCGGCGATGGCGCCGGGTCGGAGACCGTCTCCCAGGGAGAACGAGATGTCGTAGCGCTTCATGAGTTCGCAGATATCCCGGAAGTGCGTGTAAAGGAAGTTTTCTTCGTGGTGCGCCAGACACCACTTTGCCATAATGGATCCGCCGCGCGAAACGATGCCGGTCACACGCTGTGCGGTGAGTGGGATGTAACGCAGGAGCACGCCGGCGTGGATGGTGAAGTAGTCCACACCCTGTTCTGCCTGCTCGACGAGCGTTTCCATAAAAATGTCGAAATTCAGGTCCTCAGCAACGCCGCCAACCTTTTCAAGCGCCTGGTAAATGGGGACAGTGCCGATGGGAACCGGAGAGTTTCGGATGATCCATTCCCTGGTTTCGTGAATATCGCTGCCCGTGGAAAGGTCCATCGCTGTATCGGCGCCCCACTTTACCGCCCAGTGGAGTTTCTCGACTTCCTCGTCGATCGACGACGTGACCACCGAATTGCCGATATTGGCGTTGATCTTGACCAGAAAGTTTCGCCCGATAATCATCGGCTCGCTTTCGGGGTGGTTGATGTTTGCCGGAATGATCGCCCTGCCACGGGCGACCTCAGACCGTACGAATTCGGGTTCGACGTTCTCCCGAATGGCGAGGAACTCCATTTCGGGCGTGATCGTGCCGCGCCTGGCGTAATGCATCTGCGTGACGTTGTCTTTGCCCCGCAGGACCGTTTCGCGTTTCAGTCCATGGGGGATTTCCGGAGCGTCAGGATTCTCCGGGGAATGCGAGGGAGCAACTTCCTGCACGTCTCCTCGCGCCTCGATCCAGGGGCGCCGCAGGGATGGGAGACCTTCGCGTACGCTGTGACCCTGGGGGCCGCTGGTGTCGTAGACGTACATTGGTGGCTCGCCGTTTTCGAGATGAATCCTGCGGGCCGGCACCCGCACGCTGCCGCTGCCATTGATGTAGACCTTTTCGGAATTCGCGAATCCGCTGCCGTTGTCCGGGGAACTTTCCATCGCTCAGTCTCCTTTGCTGAATACTCCGTCGCTTGAGATCGCCCGGGAACCGCGAGTTGTCGTGTGAAAAACACAATGGGCCGTCCCCTCGGAAGGAACGGCCCTCTAATGACTCGCAAGGCCTGTGTTCCGCTTCCCTACGCTGGCATAATCCAGATCAGGTTCCAAGGGTATGATCTCAGCCGTATGGCACCCCACGCGGATCTCAACTTACAAGATAAAGGCGAGCAAAAGATCTGTCAAGGGCAGAATTACAGATCCGTCAGAGGCCGCATCCGGACATCGACTTCGAGCCGGGTCTCGCCGCCGCCCTGTCGGACGCCGCGGGTGGGAGAGATGTCCAGATAGTCGCGTCCGGTCGCGATCCGAACGTGACGTTCGCCGGCAAGGCTCCGGTTGGTTGGATCAAAGCCCACCCATCCCAGTTTCGGCAGGAGGCATTCCACCCAGGCGTGGGTTGCATTGCTCCAGGCCTGGCCGTCAGGAGAACCGGGGACGTAGAGATAGCCCGAGACGTAGCGGGCGGGGACGCACCAGGAACGGGCGACCGCGATCATGACGTGGGCGTAGTCCTGACAGACACCGCGGCCCGAGGTCAGGATTTCCTCAATTGGAGACGCGGCCGACGTGCTTCCCGGAGTATATTGAAACACGCTGTGCAGCGTATCCGATAGTCGGATCAGATCCCGAAGCGGGTCTTTCCCGCGCGCAATGCCGTTTTTTCTGGCGAAATCGGTGAGCGCCGGGGACGGATACGCCATCGCACTGGGATGGGCATAGTCCCAATGCAGACATGCGTCCCTCCAGGCGTTGATCTCCTTCCACGCACCGGCGCCGAGACCGGACGGCAGCAACTTGAACGGAGCCGGGATCACCGTGGATCGAGCCGTAATCTCCAGCGATTTGTGCTCGGGGTGGACGCAGAGGACGTGCCGCGTGTTGCCAAATGGATCTGTCTCGGCGCTCAGTGAGCCCGGTGGCCGGGTTTCGATTTCGAAACGAACGAGTTGCTGACCCGCGTTCACAAGCGGCTTCAGGCAAAGCAGCATGACGCACTCACGCGCGGGGAACGTGTACTCATAGCGTGAGACGTGCCTGATTTCGTATTGTGTCGTTCCGGCCAAGGTACCTGAATATCCGGAAGTCAATAAGCGGCGCGGTATTCTATATATGCGGCGGCAATATGATCGTGGAGTTCCCGGCAGTACCCCAAAAGGTCTCCAATAAGGACCTCGCGGTCTTCGCGATCGGGCCAATCGTAATGGATCAGCGCGCACATGCGTCTGGCCATGCGCAGGGCGACTGCACTGGAGTGTTCGTCGGACCCGGCGCCAATGGCATCGAGTTCCGAGGCCACCGCGTCGAGCGAGTAGCACAGAGAGCCGTGTAGCAGCGGGTCGGTGACGAGAAGGTCGAGAACTCGACGCGACTGGACGTCGACGCTGTAATTCCGGCTGTAAGCGTCATAGGCCTGGCAAACGTACAGGAGATTCGTCCAGTCCGCGTCGGAGGCCTCGTCCGTTATTTTGTCCATGGAGAGCTGGGAAAGAAACAGCGAGGCCGAACATTGGGCGCGTTCGATATGCCTCCCGAGTCGCAGAAAGTGCCACCCTTCGTCGCGGTACATCGTCGCTTCCGCCACTCCGGCAAAGGTGTTGATGTCGCCTGCCGTTGCAGCGAAAAAGCTCTCCGGTGTTGGCTTCCAGATGTCTCGAATGCTCAGGTTCCGGAGCCGCAGATATGCGAGGTTGAGACAGGTCCACATTTCCCCGCTGATGCAATGGCGCATCTGCCGGGCATTTTCACGGCCGAGGGAGAAACAATTCCAGACAGAATCGGGATTCGAGCGTTCGAAAGTGAGATCGTCGGCCAGCGTGTAGGAGTCGGCCAGCGTGAAGTCGTCGTTCCCGACCATCGTAATACTGCCACCGGGAGGACGACGGTTCAGGCTCATGTAGATTCGACTCCATCCGAAATAGATCTCACGGATCGGCCGGTCCACCAGCGCTTCCACCTGGAATCGTAACACTCGACAGAGATGCTCCGCACGTTCCAGATAGCGGCCCATCCAGTAAAGTCCCTGGGCGCTGCGCGCAAGCAGTCTGGGATTACCGGGGGTCGTCATCAATCCTCATCTGCTTCTTCCGGGTTGAGCACAAACTCGGGATAGGCCTCGATCCCCAACTCGCCCACGTCCTGTCCCAACCGTTCGACTTTATCGGATACGCGGACCTGGATTGTCGCAGCCAACGCACGCCAGACCACCCACGAAACTGAGAATACAAAGACGCCAACCGCGACGCAACCCAGGAGCTGAACGCCGAAATTGCCGCCGGCGGCAATGCAGACCGCCAGCGTTCCCCAGACACCTGCGAAGAGGTGCGCGGGTACCGCGCCGACGACGTCGTCGATCTTCAACTTCTCCATCAGCCGGATTCCGACGGTGCAGAGGAGAGCGCCCACGGCGCCGATGACGACTGCCCAATAGTGCTGGACGATGTCGGGGCCTGCCGTGATCGACACCAGCCCGGCAATAGCGCCGTTCAGACTGGCGAACAGGTCCATTCTTCCCAGAATCGGCTTGGAGACGATGAGAGCCATCACCACACCGGCCGCCGCCGCAAGATTGGTGTTGACCAGCACGTGGCTCATGGCCACCGCGTCGGCGGCGCTCCCCAGCGCGAGCTGTGACCCGCCGTTGAATCCGAGCCAGCCGAACCACAGTATGAACACGCCCAGTGTCACCGCCACGATGTTGGATGGCGGCGTATTCTTCACACTGCCGTCTCTCCGATACTTGCCCAACCGCGGTCCGACGACCAGGACCCCGGCAAGCGCGGCCCAGCCGCCGGTGCTGTGGACAATGGTCGAACCCGCGAAGTCCTTGAATCCCATTGCGCTCAACCATCCGCCGCCCCAGGTCCAGGCGCCCACCACAGGGTAGATGACAGCCGTGAGGAGCAGCGTGAACAGAAAGAAGGACAGCATCTTGACCCGCTCCGCCAATGCGCCGGACACGATCGAGGCGGCCGTCGCCACGAAGACCATCTGGAAGATCCAGTCCGACATGGTGGAATATTTGTTCGCAATGACCTTGGCCTTTGCCGCCTCCTGCCCGCCCACCAGGGCGATATCTGCGGCGGACGGCCCGTAGAGAAGTTTAAAGGAGCCGATGAACTTCCCAACCTCCGTGTACATCAGATTGTAGCCGATGAAGTAGTAGGCGAGGCCGGCTATCGAGTACAGGCCGATGTTTTTCATGCAGATCATCGAGGCGTTCTTGGTGCGCACTGAACCGGACTCGAGCATTGTGAATCCGGCGCACATCCACATAATCAGCGCGCCCCAGATCAGAAACGCGAACGTATTGAAGACGAACATGGTCTCCTGGTCGACCGCCGCGTACGCGGCCGTGGTCCCGCAAAGCAGACATCCAAGCAAGAGCAAAGCGATCCTTAAGCGAGAACCGCCGCTGCGCTTGTGAAACGGCAATTTCGTGGAACCTTTCATACCCTCTCCTTTCGTGGTAGTTCTCCAACGGTGAGATGCGTTCTTTGCCTGACAGGTGTGGTGAATGCGAGTACTCAGTTTTCCAGGACCCAGAGGTCTTTGCCGCCGCCGCCCTGACTCGAGTTGACGACGATGCTGCCTCGGCGCAATGCAACACGACAAAACGCCCCCGGCACCATCCGTGTCTTCCGCCCGTGCAGCACGAATGGGCGCAGGTCGACGTGCCGCGGCTCGAACCGGTCGTCGATAAGACACGGCGCGCGGGACAGCGGCAGGACCGGTTGCGAAATGTAGTCAGCCGGGTTGGCGCGCAACTGTCTGGCGTATTCTTCCCGTTCGTCCGGCGTGGCGTGGGGACCAACCAGCATGCCGTAACCGCCGGACTCTCCAACGCGCTTTACAATCAGGTTCTCGAGATTGTCGAGTGTGTACTCGAGGTGTTCCGGTCTGCGGCAAAGGTAGGTCTCGACGCTGGCCAGAACGGGCTCTTCGCCAAGGTAGTACCGGATGATATCGGGAACGTAGGCATAGACGCTCTTGTCGTCAGCCACGCCCGTACCGGGCGCGTTCACGAGGGTCACGTTGCCAAGTTTGTAGGCGTGCATCAGACCCGGCACGCCGAGCAGGGAATCCGCGCGAAAGACGAGGGGGTCGATAAAGTCGTCGTCGACGCGCCTGTAAACGATGTCGACCCGCCGGAGGCCGGTGGTGGTGCGCATATAGACAAAACCCTCGTTTACGAGGAGGTCCCGGCCCTCCACAAGCGCGGCGCCGATCTCACGAGCCAGAAACATGTGCTCATAGAAAGCCGAATTGTACACGCCGGGCGTCAGGAGTACGATGCATGGGTCGGACCGGCCGCCGGGGGCAAGTTCTACCAGGGTCTGGCGCAACATCCTTCCGTAGTGTTCCACTTCCTGTACCCGCGAGCGCCTGTAGAGGCGCCGCAGACCTGCCTTCACCGCCTTGCGGTTCGCCACCATATACGATACACCCGAGGGTACACGCAGGTTGTCTTCAAGTACGAGAAACCCGTCGTTGGTTCGGACGAGATCCGTCCCGCAGATGGATACCCAGGCGCCATGCGGCGGGGAGGCGCCGCGCATTTCCACCCGGTACTGAGGACAGGTTTTCACCATGTCCGCCGGGATCACGCCGTCCGCAATAATGCGTTCCTCGTTGTAGATATCCTGGAGAAACCGGTTGAGGGCGCTCAGCCGTTGCGTGAGGCCCCTGACGAGCTGATTCCACTCCGCGCCGGATAAAACTCTAGGCAGGCAGTCGACGGGGATAATGCGTTCCGTGGCCTCCTCATCGCCGTAAACGGTAAAGGTGATGCCCTCATTCGAAAACGAACGTGTCACGCGTTCCTGGATGCTCGAAAGCTCGTCGCTTGAGAGTTCGCCCAGCGCTTCGAATAGCGGGCGGAGATGCTCCCTTGGTGTCCCGTCCGGAAGGAACATCTCGTCATAGTAAGTCGGATCGAGAGGGTAGGTTTCGAATTCCATATCCAGTGTCTTGATCTACGGACGAGCCGGGCCTGCGAATCCGGTACCAAAAACAGATGCGGGCGTCTCGGCGATGCCCTGGCCGGCGATCAATTCCCCAGCGTTTCGAATCTGCCGTTCCTGACCACCTGCAGGACGGCCGGATACGTCGGGTCGCCAACCGCATCGAAGGCGAATTGCCCGACAACGGTGGGCAATTCGATGGTCGCCAGCGCATCCCTGACCGGCTCCGACCGCGTTGAACCCGCCCCTTTAAGCGCAGCCGCGAGGATCTGTACACAAACATATCCTTCCGCGGCAAAAAGATCGGGTTCGCCACCGAATCTGACGCGGTAATTCTCGATAAACGCCCGATTTTCAGGCGTCTCGATTGAATGAGACCAGAACGTCCCCGTAATCAAACCCTCCGCAGCAGGGCCTGCCTGTTCGATCTGGCTTGATGCAAAGCCGAAAACAAGAAAAGGTATCCCGTAAGGAATTCCCAGCTGGCGGCCCTGTACGGGAATCGCGACCCTCTCCAACGGTCGGGTCCAGACAAGAATGACATCGGGTTTCAGATTGTCAATTCGCGTCAGTGCGGCGGTAAAATCGGTCTGACCGGTTGCGAATGCCTCGGCCCCAAGCATCTCGACGCCCAGTTCAGCAAGTGCCTTCACTGTTTCCACGTAACCGCTCGCAGAAAATACGTCCGTGCTATCGTATATGACGGCAATCCGGTTCAATTGCAGTTCCGAAGTTACAACCTCGAGTGTGCTTTGCGCGATCCGGCTTACCGGGGCCGGGACCCTGAAAACGAAGTCGCCGATCGCGCCCAATCCGGCGGCTGCAGCGGTCGGGCTGAAGGCCACCACACGGTTTTCCTGGGCGATCGGAAATGCCACGGCAGCTGAGGAAGAGTAACCGGGACCCAGAATAACCGTGACATTGTCCTCGTAAATCAGCTTTTCGAAGGCCGCTGCCGCGACTTCCGGCGTACTCTCACTGTCTTCAACGATGAATTGAAGCGTCGCCGAGCCGAACTCATACCGGTTGGCCTCGTCTCGCGCGAGTTCCATCCCGTTTCTTACGATTTGGCCGAGGGGCCCGCCATCGCCGGTAAGTGGCAGAACGACACCAACCCGAACCACCGCGGGAAGGCCCCCGGACGCGAGAGTGGACACGTCGGTCACCCTCGCCGTTCCCCCGATCGGCAGGTCGATTGTTACTCGATGTCCCCCGTTGACTGGAATGCTCGACCACGAACCCAATGGATTGCCGTCACGCGTGGCGCGTACTCGATAGTAGCCACCTGCATCGGCGATATCCACGCGCGCTCGCCCATACGCATCAGTCGTGTCCGTCCACGCGAAATTCGGCGACTGTCCGGAAATGGAACGAGCGAACGCGACGGCGACGCCGCCCAACGGCTCGCCGTCTCCAATCACAGTTGCCACCACAACAGCCGTCGCCGCGTTGTCATCGACCGCGAGTTTGCCCAGCGGCTGTTCAGACGTTTCCGCCCTGTCTGACATCGAGGGCGCAACCGTACGATCCGTGCCGCAGCCACAGATCATACCAGCCACGGACACCAGAAGGAATGCATTGCGAAAACTGATCGTCATTTCGACCTGGCCTCGTCTCCACCCTGAAGCAGCGTACAGAAGCGAAAGAAAGGGTCGTTCGTCACCGCTACGAATTCAGGTCGCTTCCTCATCGGTCATCGGCTCGGGCACCAATGGGGGAGCTTCAAGGGGTATTTCAACAACCATTTCGGTAAATCCCCCGGGTTCGGTCTCCACCCGAATACTTCCACCGTGCTCGCGGACGATATCGTTCGAAAGCGCGAGACCCAGCCCCGTGCCCTGGTCGGTAGGCTTGGTCGTGAAAAAAGGATTGAAAATCTTGTCCACGACGTCAGGTGGAATCCCTTTACCATTGTCCTTGATGCTTACTTCGAGTTGTTCCGGCCCGCGGCGGGTCGTCAGCCAAAGTGTGGGCATATACGGCTCGTCGTTGTCCGATTGTACATTCTCGCGTCGTTTTTCGTCGGTCGCGTGGCAGGCATTGCTGACCATGTTCAAAAACACGCGGCCCAGGTCTTGAGGTACCACCTCGACTTCGCCCACTGTCGGATCCAGATTCTGCTGGATATCGAGTTGGAATTCCGTGTCGCTCGCCCTTGCGCTGTGGTACGCGAGCCTGGCGTGTTCGTCGAGCAGATTGTTGATGTTGGTAGCCTGTCGCTGGGCGGAACCGCGGCCCATGGACAGCATATCCTGGACAATTCGGTTGGCGCGCTCGCCGTGTTCCCGGATGCGTGCGAGGTTGTCGTTGAGGTCCTGGCAGATTTCCTGGACGAGCTCGCGCCCTTCTTCGTCAAGTTCTCCGCCTTCTTCGCTGAGCGTGTCCTCGAGCTCTTCGCCAAGTTCCTCCAGAAGCTCCTGGGAGACCTCGGAGAAATTCTTGACAAAATTCAGCGGGTTTTTGATTTCGTGGGCGACCCCCGCGGTGAGTTCGCCGAGCGCCGCCAGCTTTTCGCGCATCACGATCTGGTCCTGCGCACGTCGGAGGTCCTCGAGCACGGCCTCCAGTTGCTCGTTTTTCTCCCGCAACTCCTCGGCCAGTTTTTCAACGAGGTTGAGGCGCTGGACTTCGAGGGCATGCCTGCGGAATACTTCCAGCGCCGCCGCCATATCGGCGACTTCATCGTGCCCGCTGATATCAACCTTGGCTTCCAGGTCTCCATCGGCCATGGCGCGCATCCTGTTCGACAGGCGTTCGAGCCGGCGAAGCAACACCCGGCCCACAAACAGCCACGCGATGAGTACGGCTCCGCTGATGCTGACCACGTTCAGTCCCAGCAAAACGCTGCGGCCTGTCCCGATCGCCTGAGTGGATGCCAGAGTGGCCTCCCGCGTGCGTTCACGGGCGGCGCCGACGAGACCCTCGACTTCCGCGCCGAGTTTGATTTCAAGTCGCAGGTTGTCCTGGAGAAGGTCACGCTGCCGGTCGGTGAGTTCGAATTCACGAACGATCAGAACGAACCCGCCCTGCTTTCCCAGGCCCAGCTCGAAGAGCCGATTCAGGTGCGGGGTGATCTGATCGCGCCAGGGCGAGGTCCCAAGTGCCGACAAACTCCGTTCAATGCGGCCGGCCGCGGCCTCAAAGCGTTCCCGCAGCGGCTCGAGAAGGAGTGCGTCGGAAAGGTTGAATGAACTCGACAGGAGTTGCGTCGCAATGGTGGCATCGGCTTTCAGGTCGGCCAGGTGGCGGTACCGATCGAACTCCTCGTTTGAAAAATGCCGCTCGCGGGGCGCGGGCGGCTGGCCTATCGTACGGTAGCCTGTCATCGCGTAGAAGAGTTGATCGTCGATGGCTGGAATCAGCATGCCGAACAATCTGGCACGCAGCTCGGACAGTTCCATGCGAAGCGTTTCGCTGCGTGCGTTTACCTCGAACAACTCGGCGACCTCACGCTCGATCGCTTCGATGTTCGACGTGAGTGCGGCGGCAAATTCGTGTATTCTTCTGAATCGCTCCTCGTCTTCCTTCCTGGTGTCCCTTTGCATCAGGGCGGCCAACTGTGATTCGAAAGCCCTTCGCTCTTCAGCGATATCCGCCTTGACGCGGGCGAAGTCAGCCACCGTTGCTGCTGAGGTCAACCGAGGCGCCGCGGCGACCAGCGTGCCGCTCTGCTGAGCGACCCCGAAGGCAGCCGCCATTTCCGGGACGCTGCCCTCGTTCACGCGGTTCTGGATGTCGCCCACGAGATCGAAAGAGAGCCACCCGACCAGGCTGGCGACCATGGTGATGGCGACCGCGCCTCCAATTCCCAGATAAAGCTGCGTGGCGATGCGGAAGCGGCCCTTGAGCAACTGTTTCAGTGTGTGAATCACGGCTCAGCTTCCTCGAGGGTATCAATCGGATAATACCGGCCGTCGCGACCGATCATGGTCAGAAATACGGCGTCTGACCCCTGATTGTCCTTGCTGCCGTATTGCAGTTCGAATCCGTCGATATCGACGACCCTTGTGCTGCGGAGGCTGTTGAGAAAGGATGCCCGTTTGACCTCCGCGCCGCAGCGTTGGAGGGCGGCGATGGCGAGGCGGCCGGCCAGGTAACCTTCGAAGGAAACGAACCCCGGTACAGCATCGGGAGCGAAGACAGACAGAGCCCGGCGGTAGGCTGACGCGACAGGGAAGTAGTCGTCAGTTGGAAAGGGTACGACCTGTGTGACGTAGACGCCGGCTCCTGCCGGACCAAGCTGTTTTGCCAGAGCGTTGCTGCCCACGAAGGAGATCGTGATGAAAACGGGGTCCATCCCGATATGCCGCGCCCATGCGATGAAGGTCGCGACCGGCTCGTAAGCGCCCACCAGGATCACCGCTTCGGGGTCGGCCATTCGCAGGTCGAGCAGTGCTGTCTTCACTGCCGTTGTATT
The DNA here is from genome assembly GCA_028874335.1 of Gemmatimonadota bacterium. Taxonomy (GTDB): domain Bacteria; phylum Latescibacterota; class UBA2968; order UBA2968; genus JAAXHE01. Next base: position 129,067 of record JAPPJY010000037.1, read on the forward strand.
GCGCGGATACAGCCCCACGGCCACGGCCTCCATTCCTCGCCGTTCGAGCGCACGTCGTGCACCGTGATAGCCGGCCCTGCCGAAGGAGTCGTCCTGATACATGACGGCAATTCGTTTGATCCCGAGGTCGCCGGTCAGGCGCGCGACCATTTCCTCCGTTTCCTGGTTGTACGACGCCCTCAGATTAATCACGATTTTCCAGTTCGGGTCCCGAAGGAACGCCGCGCCCGTGAATGGGGCGATATACGGAATATCGGCTTCCGCGGCGACCGGGGTGGCTGAACGCGACGTGGGTGTGCCTACGGCGCCGATGAGTGCGAACACCCTGGCCTCATTGATGAGGTAGAGGGTGTTTGCGATGGCGGCCTCCGGTTCGTACGCGTCATCTCGGAAAACGAGTTCCAACCGACGGCCGTGGACGCCCCCGCGTCGATTGATCTCGTGAAACGCGGCTTCGATTCCGCGTTTCATGTCGGTTCCGAGCTGCGCGGCGGGGCCACTGAAGGCGGCGGACTGGCCGAAGAGAATACGCTCGTCCGTGACGCCGTTCTCGACCTCGTTGCCTTCCGGACTGCTCGAAAGCGCCGCACAGACGATGAGCAGCGACACCCCCAGACGAAACCTGGATCTCATTCCGTCCTCCGCTTCACCAGCGTCAGGTGGTTCCGCTCGTTTTCCCGCCTGTAGTGCATCTCGTCCATCATGGTCTGGACCAGGTGAATGCCGAGCCCCCCGATGGGCCGGTCTTCGAGCGCTGCCTCCACGTCGGGTATGGGTGCGTCCTCCAGGGGATTGAACGGACGGCCGTCGTCGACGATCTCGAGCGTGATCGATGCGTCGTCAGAAGTCAATGTAATCTCGAGTTCTCCGGGACCGCCTTCGAAACCATGCCGCACGACGTTATTGCCGAGTTCTTCTATAGCAAGGTCGATCTGATGAATCAAAGCGGGCGACCATTCTTCCTGCAGCCCCAGTTCTTCGGCTGCAGCAGCGACACGCCGCAGTTCATCGAGATCGGCTTCTATGCGAAAGGACTGTCTGGCGCTCACGTTTCCTGCCCCCTGTATCGAAACGTTACGCAGGTAATGTCGTCGAATTGGGGCGTTTCCCCTACGAAACCTCTCACGGCGCTGAAAATCGCGTCGTTGGCGTCACGGGCGTCCTGCGGGGGTTTGTCCGTGAAGACATTCTGAAGGCGTTCCATTCCGAACTCTTCTTCGACGTCGTCTATCGCTTCGGTAACACCGTCCGTGTATAGAACGACCGTATCACCCGGTGCGAGCGTGACCGAGTTGTAACCGTATTCGATGTCCGGCAACATCGCAAGGGCGACGCCGCCGGTCAGCGGCAGCGCGCTGGCCTGCCCGTCCGCGTTTACGATCAGCGGCGTATTGTGTCCGCCATTTGCGTAAACGAACTGACGAGTGGCGGGATCGAATACTCCATAGAACACTGTGACGAACATCGCGGCTTCGTTGTTTTCGTAGAGCGCATTGTTCATTTCGTACAGAACGTCGCCGGGGCTCGTCGTCCCTATTGCCGCGCCCCGCAGCACGGTCCTGCTGGACATCATGAACAGGGCCGCGGGTACGCCCTTGTCGGATACGTCGGCAATAGCGATGCCGATGCGTCCGCCGTCGAGCCGGATGATGTCGAAGAAGTCGCCGCCGACGTTTCGGGCGGGCTCCATGCTTCCGTATGCCTGATAAGACGGATTCTCGGGGAACCTCGTGGGCAGAATCGACTGCTGCATCTTGCTGGCCACGTCCAGTTCGTTTTGCAAAGCGATCAGCTTGTCCCGCGATTCCAGCGCTTCACGCCATTCGATCAGATGGCGCATGGTTCGATCGATGGTCACCTGAAGGTCGGAGAAGTCAATGGGTTTGGTAACGAAGTCGAACGCACCGCGATTCATGGCGATACGGATGTTTTTCATGTCTCCGTACGCCGATATGATCACGGAGCGGATGTTCGGGTCCACCTTGGGTATCTGCTCCAGGAGGGTAAGACCGTCCATTTGTGGCATATTGATGTCGGACAGCACCATATCGATGGTGTCATCCTTGTTCAACCGTTCAAGTGCTTCTATGCCGTTCCGCGCAAACACGAAGGTGTAGCGGCCCCTCCGAATCGGACGTCGCATACGCTGCAGCATGAGCGGTTCCAGGTCGGGCTCGTCGTCCACTACAAGGATTTTGTACGGGAGCGCAGACATTTCGTTGTACCCCAGAATAGGATGGTTTGACGATCTTTTGACTCCCGACGCTGCGCCGTTCGGGCGTCCGGCAGAAAACTGCGCCTGCGGCCTGCCGGGACTTCCTGACTCGAAAAACTGAATTTGGGAGACGGAAGCAAAAACCCGTAGGGACCGTGACCCACTCCGGCGCTGGTCGACCTGTCAGTAAACGGCGTCAATTCGCCTCTTCCTTTTCTATCACCTTCAACTCGTCGGCGATCTCATCCATCAGAAGGACGAGGTCGACGACGTCGTGGCTGGTTATGGTACCCAGGAACGCTTCAGAGTCCTTTTCCAGTACCGGTATGACCGACAGCGAATGCCGCGACATCTTCTGAAGAACGTCTACGATGGGCTCGTCCGGTTCGGCATGCGGCGGCTCAGGTCGCAACACTTCCCGGAGAGGTGTTTGCCCCCAGGATCCCATCGGGACGGACGTCAGCCGCGCCGGCGACACGACTCCGGCAACTGCGCCTTCGTCGACCACGACGTAGTCCTGTTGATCCGGCACGATCCATTCATCGGCAAAATTCCTGATCGGGAGTGACGCTTCCGGATACGTACGCGAGGGGTCCAGCACGTGGCCCGCCGTAATGTCGTCGAGGGCGCGGCGCGCGAAAGACACAGGCACAACGCTAGGCATCGTCGGACGGTGGGTCAGGCGCGCTCTGTTGACGGCGGTGGAAATGGCTTGCGGCATCAGCACGATATAGCCGAACATGGCGAGTACGATCAGGGAGAATACATCCTGTCCGATCACGCCGTTTTCCAGCAGGACCAGCAGGAGCGCGATTTCGGCGACCCCTTTGGCCATGAGTCCCGCGGCCTGCGCGTAGGGTTTGTCGAGTCGCGCCAGGTAGGCGCCGATGAGGGCGCCCGCAAACTTGCCCGCCGAAGGAATGGTCAGCACCGCGATAATGGTTGCAAGTGGAAGCGACAGAAAGGAAAAGTCAAGGCGCAATCCTGCGGACGCAAAAAAGAGCGGGACGAACAGACCCTCCGCCGCGCTTCGAATGCCGGGCATAACGTCGTTGTGTACCTGACGCGGCAGGCCGGACAGGGCCGCGCCGAAGAGGAGAGCTCCGAGGGACCCGTGAAGGCCCATTTCTTCGGCCCCGACGACCACCAGAAAAAGGCCGCCGATCAGCAGTCCGAACGATAACTCGGGGACGTTGAAAATGCGTTTCAGAAAAAGAATCGTCGGCGGCATGACGCGGGCGGAAAGAATCCACGCGACCACTGTGAAAGCCGCGACCTCCGCAATCAGAATGACCACGCCGAAGGCCCCCCAGAGATGGTCGGGCGCGGCAATGGTGTGTTCGCCGATGCTGAATCCCACAACCAGAAGTGTAATCATCTCGGCGATGATGACCGTGGTGAATATCTCCAGACCGAGGGGTTCTTTAAGGTATCCCTTGTCTGCGAGCACCTTCGCTACAAGCCCAAGGCTCGACATGGACAGGATGCCGGCGAGCGCCAGCGCATCCCTGAAGGGGAGTTCGAGGGCGAATCTCACGCCGAAGAGGTCGGATGTGACCACCATGGCGGCAACCATCGAGATCACGACTGACAGGATAGCGGCATAAAAAAAACGCCCCCGGATGGTTGCCACAAAGCCGGGGATGTCTATCTCGTCGAGGCCGACCAGGAAGAAGAGGATGAAGACGCCGATGCCCAGGAAGACCTGAAGTTTGCTCGTGGGCTCAACAATTCCCGCGACGGGGCCGAGGAGAATCCCGGCCGCAGTGTAGGCGACAATCGAACTCAGGCCAATCCGGTCGAGGAGGCACTCGAGGAGCTTGGCTACGACAATGAGCAACCCGATCGGCAGCAGGTCTTCGATCATGGTCGGCCTTTCAGTTTCTCGGGAGATTCGGGGGGACCGTCTGATACCGGAGTACAACCGAACTCTGGCGGTCAATAATGCCGATGCCCTGAAGGCCTTCCAGAGAACCCGGTATGGTTACGTTGTCATCTCCACCCGTGGTGCCGCTTCAGCCAACATCGCCTGCTTTTGCGAAGCGGTCCCGGACCAACCCCTATCTATCCTCCAACTGCTGCCAGCGCTTCGGATCTGGAGGCGTAAACCGGTATAATCTTATCGAATCCGCTGATCTCGAAGACCTCCCTGATTGGATCAGAGAGCGAGCAGACGACGAACTCCTTGTCCTGCTTTCGAAGCGTCCTGGCGGTGAGCAGGATGACCCGAAGGCCCGCACTGCTTATGTAGGAAAGGCCTTCGAAATCCACAATCACCGCTTGACCGTCTTCGTGCTGGGTGATTGCGGAATCGAGCGCTTCCTCGAACTCACGGGCATTGGACCCGTCGACGCGACCCTCAGCTTTCGCGATTAAGGTTCCGTTGTCCCGTTCGGTGTTAACCTCCATCGACCGATCTCCTTATTTGTTGTGATCCGACCTGTCGGTTACAACATATCAGATTTCATTGACGGATGTGCGCCGAAACGTTTAGATAACAGGATTCTTTCGATATGTCAAGTATTTTGTTCGGGATTCCCGCGCAACGGCTAAGGGAGATGGGCACGCGAGCTTTGATTGAGCGGGCCGTATCGTTCGCCGGTTTTTCGGCCGAGAATAACGCCAGGGCGATTCCTGTCGGAGCCGTGACGCAGGATTCGTCCAACACGGTAGACCCACACATATACAGCATATGGTGTCATGCGCGGAGACAGACGCGATTCTGAAGGAGCGTCTGTTAGTGGCGGTATGGCCCTGTCGCCGTGTCCCTGCGACCGGCCCGGTTCAATCCATGGACTGTTTCATCTTGATCCAACAGGATCAGGCTGGAAACAATTTACCGGCTCGCGAGTCTTAGAATATGGCTGGATACGTCAGATCTGATTTTGGACTTCGTTGCGCTTTAGCCGAATCACGAAATACCCACGGATGGAATTTTCGGCGGTGTCGGTGCCGGCGGTTTTCACCGGAGTCACTCAACAAAAGGGGGTCCGCGATGTTTGGTCGAGTTCGCAGTGTGTTTGTGTCGGCGATGGTCGCAGGTACGATATCGGGCTGCGGCGGTGACCGGATTACCACGTCGATGGTACCTGAAGCCGGCAGGCCGGTAGAAGAAGCCCAGGTCAATTCCGGACAGCGGAATTCAGGGATGCCATTGGGCAAGCTTGCGGTGGCCGGGAAGATGGAACAGGCCGCGATTGTTGCACTCGTGCTGCGAGACGGCGCGCCACTTTCCGGCGTGACTGTTGAAATCTCGCGTTCCATCTCGGGCGCGCCTGCTGATTTTGCGTGGTCCGGCTCAACCGATGCGCAGGGTGAAGCGCGCATTACGATCGGTTCGAACAACGTGAACGGCTATTACCGCGCACGTGTGGTTCAGGACGGGACCCTGCTGGGTTCCTGGTCGAGCATTCCCGTAAATGGCGGATACGCAGTCAGCGTTGAACTGCCCATTGGGGGGAAGGCGCGCATGACGGGTTCCGCCCTGCTCTCGTCAGCGGATATTGTCGGTACCTGGGCATACGTCGGAACCGACATGGTCGAGACAATCAGCAGGAATCTGGTTGCCGCCATCCTGGAGCAGGGTCTGGTTGACAGCACGGTTGCGGTTGCCATCGTCAAGGAATTCACCGGAGAAATGGAAACGAGCTTGCGCGACAGCGTCTGGTCTCCGGGCCGCCGTTTCCATGCCGACGGCACCTTTGAAGATCAGGACAGCACGGGCACATGGTCCGTTACGGGTACCTGGTCGGCGATGGGAAACACGCTGACGATCATCGAGGAAGACGGTCTGGTCCTGGAAGGCTCGGTTGACGTGGACGGCGACAGATTGACGCTGACGTTCACCAGGGAGCAATATATGAGCATCGTGTTGCAGGCGGCCGGGGAGTTGAACGAGGAGGACCGGGAATTCTTCGATGCCATGCTCAGAGAGGATGATGTGATCCGGTTCTTCTTCGAAGCGCGGTAGCCGCTGTTCCAGTTTCGCAAATCGGGGAGTCGGAAGCGTCGATTTCCGTAAACAAAACCCGCCGTCGGGGAGGATCGACGGCGGGTTTTTGAGAGACGACGGGGCGATCGTGAAATTGGCGCTCCCGGATCCTAGTGTCCTGTCCCGAAAATTCCTCACCATTCGGCTGCCGATTCATCCCGTCTCGCTACGTTCCCCTCGCTCGCCGACCATACACAGGTCGCCTGCGCTCAGGCGCCTTGCGAGACGGGCGACTCAGCGGCCGAATTTAGGCAACTTATTTCCGGGACCGAACACTAGCCGTTTCCGCCCTTGCGGCCGCGTCCGTGCCGCTTTCCTGATCGCTTCCGTCCCCCGGATTTCATTTCGTCCAGCTTCGCCTTTTGTTCATCCGTGAGGACCGCGTTGAAGTCGTCTTGAAAGACTTCCTTCAAATTATCCAGTTTTTCCCGGAGACCGGAACGGTCGCCCGAATCTTTGGCGGTTTCTATCGCAGCCCCAATGTCGGCCTGGTAGTCGTCGTACAGTTTGTTCAGGTTCTCGACCTGTTCGTCGCTCAGGCCCAGCGAATCGGTCAGCGTGTTAATATAACGTTCCCATCCGCTCTCCTTCCTGCGAGCGGCCGCATTGGCCTTGATTTCCACGAGTCTGGCCCGTTGTTCGTCCGTGAGGACGTCGTTGAAGCCGTCTTCGAATCCCTGCCTTAACTCCTTCAACTTCGTCCGGAGCCCTGAACGATCGCCCGACTCCCTGGCGTCATCCATGGCGGCTTTAACGTCGGCCTGGTAGTCTTCATACAATTCATTGAGGTCCGCGACCTGCTGATCGCTCAGGCCAAGGGAATCCGTCATCGCGGCGATATAATTCTCCCACCCTCTGTCCTTCCTGTGGGCGGCGGCATTGGCCCTGATTTCCTCGAGTCTGGCCTGTTGGTCGTCGGTGAGGACGGCGCTGAAGTCATTCTCGAATTCATCTTTCAAGTCCTTCAGCTTCTCACGGAGACCGGAGCGATTGCCCGATGTTCCGGCGCTGTCGATCAGCGCCTTGACGCTGGTTTGGTAGTCTTCATAGAGTTCGTTCAGATTTTCAACCTGATCGTCGCTCAGGCCCAGCGAGTCGGTCAGCGCGGCAATACGACGATCCCACCCCCTGTGGTGACCGCGGTCCGATCTGCTGGAGCGGTCGTTCTCAAGTTTGGATTCTATCTCGTCCGTGGATGTCTTTGAGGCCTGTGATGCGCTTTCGGTGGATCCGTCCCCGGTTGGAGACTCGACGGGAATCCTGTTACCGCACCCGAGGATTGTGACGGAAGCGATGACGGCCGTGATGGCAAATCTGCGGAAAGACATTTACGAAACCTTTCTTTCCCGGCTCGTTCCCTCAGATCGAAGACGGTTGTCCTTCGCCGCGGTCCGGAGCGGGATGTCCCATCCCCTTCAAGCCCTTCCGGTAGCCACCCCTGCGCCACATCTTGCCGCATCGTTCTTTTGATCGATCGCTGCGCATTTCTCGAAGCTTGTTTCGCTGCTCCGGGGTCAGGACGCTGTTGACGTTGAGCCTGTGGTTGACCTTGCTCTCCAGAATCAGGGATCGCGCGTTGTTTACGGCGGCAACCCGCGCTTTGACTTCAGCAGGATCGGGGTTGTCCAGCCGCATTGCGGCGCGAAGATCCAGCCTGGCCACCTTGAGGTCGGCGCGCAACTGCGCCATCTTCTTGGCCCGCTCCAGGTTCAGACTTTCCAGCTTCGTCCGCTGTTCCGTCGAGAGTTCCAGGGCCGCCATTGGCGCCTTCCGGGCTTTCTTCCAGCCGCGCTTACCGCGATGCGCGTCTGATGGCAGAGCCCACACGACGGCAATAATGGGAATGACGACGGCAACGATGAGGGCTGGACGTTTCATGGTAATTCTCCTTTCGGTTTCCCCGGCTCGAGGTCGTTACGCAAGAAGCTTTACACCTTGGACAGATGGTTTCTTCGGTGCGTTCCAGGATGGGTTCAAAAATCCAACGCCCTGCCGGCGGGCCTGCGCCTGAACTGGCGTTCCCATCGCATGCGTCGCTCGATACCCTCGGTGATATTATCGAATTTCCTGACCTGATCTTTTCGAAGCAGAGGCTTGATTTCCGACCAGGTTCTTACTGTTAAGGACGCAAGTCGCTCGTCGCGCTCCTGAAAGAGCAGACGCGTTGCCTCGCGGCTTTTTTTCCTGATATGCTGCATTTTCGCTCGCTGCTCGCCGGAAAGATCCAGGTCCCAACCTCCATTGGTCCGTTTCCGCTGTTCGGGCGTGAGCAGGTCCTTCTGCCTGGCGCGCGTGTTTTTATGTATCGCCTTCAGCTCCTCCCGTATTTCCTGTCGCTGCTTTCTCATTTCCGCCCAGTTTTTCCTGAGAACGCGCGAGACTTCGGCCTGTTGATCCTCACTGAGTAATAGACGTCTTCTGAACTGCCGAAGGATGATGTCCGGGGATACGGGGCTGGTTAACTCGTCGAACGTCTCCTGCTGATCCGGTGTGAGGACGCCGCGAATCTTGGCCCAGGCGCCCCGCCTCACCGTCTCGATCTTCGAGCCGATATTCTGCCGCACCTCCACCATCAGCTCCCGGCTTTGATCCAGGATCTGGTCGATTTCCGCCTGCTGCGCTTCGGTCAGGTCGAGATGCCGGGAATATCGCTTAATCAGACGTTCCGACGTTGGGCCCATGCGAGGGGTACGGCGGGGTTCCCGAGGCGCCCGGATCCGCTTGTCGCCGTCGGCGGGAAGCCAGAGATGGTCGTTTGCGCCCAGTATGATACCGACGACGAAGATGCCCAGCGCCAGCAGAACCGCCTTGATCCGGGTTGCGTTTTCGGACATGGCCTACCTCGATTGCAGGATTTGAAGGACGTCGCCGGAGAGTTCGGCGTCGCTGAGCATTTGGGCCTCCTGTTCATCCCACTGGGCATTCAGATAGTCTTCCAGCGTAAGCGCCGGCGCGTCGGTCGTGAGATTCCCGATGACGGCCAGAAGCACGACCGCGGCGGCAAGAACAGGAAGAAACCGCTTGCCGACCCACTCAAACTGTTTCCAGGGCCCCACCGCGTCTTCGAGGACAATTCGCGGTGCGATGCTGCGCCAGAGCCCGGGCGACGCGGATACCGGTCTGGCGGCAATCAGGCTTTGAATGCGCGTGAGATATTCCAGTTCCTCGCGACAGGCGGGGGAGACTGCGAGGCGCGCCTCGACCTCGCGCATCTGTTCGACCGGCAGGGCGGATTCCAGATAAGCGGGCAAAAGGTTTTTGACTTCCGAGTCTGTCATGGCGACGTCCCCTCTTTCCACTCGTTGTACAGGGGCCGCAAGAGGTCCCTGAGACGGGCCCGGGCCCGGGAGAGGCGGGATTTGACCGTACCGACCGAACAACTCAGCGTTTCTGAAATCTCTTCCTGTGACATTCCTTCGATGTCTTTCAGCACGATAACCAGCCGGTGCTCGGGCGAGAGGCGACCCAGAACTTCCCGGATGCCTTCCTGGAGTCGCACGCGTTCGAAATCGTTGTGGGGCGTGCGGCGTTCCCAGAGTTGTTCCGGCGTGAAATGTCCCGATTCCAGCAGGTCGTCGAGCGAGGTCGTATCCCGCCGTCGTTTTTCTTTCTGGGCTGCGTTGAGACAGACGTTGACGGCAATCCTGTAGATCCACGTGTAGAAGCCCGCGTCGGCGCGGAATCCGGGGAGCGCCTGGTATGCTCTGATGAAGGCGGTCTGCGCGGCATCACGGGCCGCCTCCCTGTCTCCTACAATTGAGCAGGCAAGGTTGTAGATGCGCCCTTCGTAACGTTCCACAAGCACGCGATAAGCCTGATGATCTCCCTCCTGGCAGCGTCTGACCAGATCCAGATCTTCACCCATTCGGGCTCCCCGAAACACGTCATGGATCCAAACCAGCAGTTATCGTGGCTGCGCAGAGCAACCGCCTGTGCCTTGCATAACGGCCCCGAACGGATACGAGGTTGGGCGTTCCGCCCGTAATTCGACTTTACTAAACGCTTAGACAGGCGCGTTGTGGAAGGCGTTCCCTCCGGGCACGAAAATCCGGATGTTGCGTCGCAACATCCGGATTCTGACAGGTTGCCCGTGGATCTACTCGGTGATTATATCTTTAAATGTATGACCCGCCGGGATCATGGGAAGCACATGTTCCTGATAGGGAACGATAACGTCAAGAACGTATGGTCCAGGTGTTTCGAGCAGGCGTTGCAGGGCGCCCTCCAGGTCTTTCTTGTGTTCGACGCGCGCGGCCGGAATGCCGAATCCGCTGGCAATATTGACAAAATCGGGGTGGATGCCGCCGTCCGGATCGCCTATGAAGGTGTGGCCGCGGTTGCTTTCATAGAACCTGTCTTCCCATTGAACCACCATACCAAGATGCTGATTGTTGATAATGATTGTCTTTACAGGCAGCTTCTCCACGTAGAGCGTGGCCAGTTCCTGCACGTTCATCACGAAACTTCCGTCGCCGTCGATGTTCACGACCAGGTTGTCAGGTCTGGCCAGTTGCGCGCCAAGAGCCGCGGGAAGACCGAATCCCATCGCGCCCAACCCGCCCGACGTGAGCCAGTTGCGCGGCTCGTCGAACAGGTAATATTGGGCGGCCCACATCTGATGCTGTCCAACGCCCGTGGAGACCACGGCTCTACCGCCTGTCATTCGGTACAGCAGGTCGATGGCGTGCTGAGGCAGGATCGCGTCGTCCGCTTCCTGGTAGGCCAGCGGATGTTTCTGTCTCCAGGTTTCCAGGTCGGCATGCCACGCGTCATAATCTCCTGGCACCACCCGTTTATTCAGGTCCTCAAGGGCGTATCCGACGTCGCTGACAACCGGAATGTGCGCGGTTTTGTTCTTGTTGATTTCAGATGGGTCGATGTCTATATGCACGATTTTGCCGCGTTTGCAGAATTCTTCGAGCTTACCTGTAACGCGGTCGTCGAAACGAACGCCCATAGCCAGCAGCAGGTCCGCGTGGTTGATCGCGTAGTTGGCGTATACGGTTCCGTGCATGCCGACCATTCTGAGCGAGAGCGGATGGGTTTCCGGAAAAACGCCAAGCCCCATAAGCGTTTGCACCACCGGAATACCGGTTTTGCGGACAAGTTCCCGAAGTTGCCGGGCGGCGCCGGCGGCCACGATGCCGCCGCCCACATAAAGGACCGGACGTTTGGCTTCCCGTATCGCACGGACCACGTTCTCGATGGCCTTGCTGTCCGCCCTGATATGTGGATTGTAGCTGCGAATGGTCACGTCGTCCGGCCAGACCGGCGCGTGCATAGCCTGCTGGACATCCTTGGGTACATCGATCAGAACGGGTCCAGGCCGGCCGGTATTCGCGATGTAGAACGACTCCTTGACAATGCGCGGAATATCCTCGATGCGGTCTATCAGGAAGTTGTGTTTCGTAATCTGCCTGGTGACCTCGACGATCGGCGTTTCCTGAAAAGCGTCGCCGCCCATCACGTGCGTCGCCACCTGTCCCGTGATGGCCACCAGAGGAACGGAATCCATCTTCGCATCCGCCAATCCGGTGACAAGATTGGTGGCGCCGGGTCCGGATGTGGCCAGACACACGCCAACCCGGCCCGATGCCTTTGCAAATCCTTCTGCAGCAAAGATTTCACCTTGCTCATGCCGGCACAGCACGTTTCGGATCCTGGACCGTGTGAGCGCCTGATGGATCTCCATACTGGCGCCACCGGGATATCCGAAAATGACATCGACGCCCTCACGGACGAGCGCTTCCACGAGGATGTCGGCGCCCTTCATCGGGGATGGGGAAGGCGGAGACACGTCTCCAAGGCCAACCTGCTGTTCCGGCCGACCGTTGGTTTCGGATATGCGGATTTGCTTGGATTCCTTTGCCATCTGCAGTGTACTCCCGAGATTAAGAAGCCGTTCTGCGGCTAATCAATGCAATATAAACACGCACCGGCGATCCGTCAAATTCATGTGGAAAAACCGCAAATAAAAACGCCGTCGATTCGACATCGACGGCGGGCTGAATTCGTGTATATGCCATTGCGGCTACAAGCCCTGCCGTCGTGAGGATACCGATACCAAAGAAGCGACGCTAAGGTAAACGTTATCGTTCACCGGGACCGGTACGGATACAGTGTTCAGATTCAAAGCCACGGGATGAATCCCTTCCGAAGGCCGCCGGACCCTGACTCCCCGGCCTTTTCGAAAAATCCGCTGGAACAGAGGAAGCGACGCGGTAACGGATGATCTGTCTCGCCGAGAAAATATAGTATTCGTTTTGGAACTAAAAGTCAAGGTGTTTTTGATGCCGCGCGGACTTCCGGAACGTCTGCCGCGTCCATTCATGGTGAGGTGGTCCGGGCGAATCGTTCGCTTTGCCGCTTGCGCGCAAGTGTCAAAAGTCTTGCAGGCGCCGGCTGTATGTCCCTATTTTGCGGTGCCTGCGTTCACTGGCGGTATGGTTTGAAACGGTCCGCAGATGTAGGGCGTTGATGCGCACCCGGGCGAACACAGAGTGCGTTAAGTGCGCATAGCGTCAGCTTTCTTCCAGTTCCCAGATCTTGTCCCGAATGGCCGCGGCCCGCTCAAAATCCTCGTCCTCGACGGCCTGAGCCAGTTCCTCATTGAGTTTTTCCGCGGGACTCTGCGGGCGTTTGCTCAGAATTTCATCTTCCAGTTCCTTGAGGGACTCGTGGGAGCGCTTTTTTTCTATCTCGAACTCTTCGGCCTCGACACCTTCGAGGTTTGAAATCCTGGATTGCGTTTCACCGATAATCTCGAGGGCTGTGTCGTAATCGTCCTGCTGGGTCGCGATCATTACCCTCGCGACGGCGTGGATACGGAGAATGTAAGGCCACCACTTTTCAAGGTTCTCCCTGTCTTCCGTCCGTTCGGCATACCTGTTGACAAAGCGAAAGACGTCCATATTTCTCTCGGTATCGCGTACAACCCTGTTGTAATCCCGAATCTGCAAAAGGAATACGTACCTTTCGTATATCCGCCGGCTTTCATCGAAGATTTCGGAACAGGCGTGCTCATCCAGACTGAAGCCCGCGGGCGACCCTGAAGCGCCCACGTGCTTCTGCAACTGCTGCTTGTGATAGTCCAGGACGAAGGTCTGACTATAGGGTTTCTGTCCATCGGGCCGCCCGTCCAGTTCCATTTGGAGAACGCCCTGAAACGCACCCTGATCGACACGCACCTGAATTTTCTCCACGCCACGGGGATCGATTACCTTGCGGATGCTGTTCTGGGGATCGTAGGGCCAGTTTTTCAGTATCGGTCCGATATCTTCTGACATAACGTGGCTCCAGGTCTTAAACGAGATCCTCAGCGCCAAAGGATTGGCCGGAGGCCACCAACTGATTCCTGCGATCACTGCGTCGGCTAAATTTAAACAAGCCCTGAACAAAAACAAGCGCAAAGCCAACTGCCCGGACTACAGATTATGAAGCGTGAACCAACCGGTACGGCGGTTCCACAAAGCGAAAAACGGAGCGGGTTCCCAACGTTTTTCCGGTTCACAATCTGGCAGGAGAACGGCAGGAATTCACCGTTGTGACGGCGAACCGCTGAACTTTCTCGTTCAATCTTGCATTTGCCTGGGAGAGATCCATGACTGCGATTGTCAGATATTTCCGGTTTGAAGAGAACGGCGCCACCTTCCGCACGGAGGTGATTGGCGGGCTGACGACATTTGTTACGATGGCCTATATAGTGGCAGTGAATCCGGGAATGCTGACGGAAGCGCTGGGTAAGGATCTCTTTGGAGAACTGCTGTTTGCAACCTGCATATCAGCGGCGCTGGCGACCCTGATAATGGGCATCGTCGCGAACTATCCGTTTGCCCTGGCGCCCGGGATGGGATTGAATGCCTTTTTCGCGTATACCGTCGTGTTGGGGATGGGCGTGCGTTGGGACCTGGCATTGGGCGTCGTACTTGCGTCGGGCATTCTCTTTACGCTGCTGACGCTGGTGCGGGTGAGAGAGGCCATCATCAACGCGGTGCCCGATACTGTCAAGCACGCAACGGCGTGCGGTATCGGACTGTTTATTGCATTCATCGGATTGAAGAATGCGGGAATCGTGGCGGCGAATCAGGAAACGCTGATAACGCTGGGGGAAATCAGGAGCGGGCCGGTGGGGCTTACGCTGCTGGGCGTGTTGGGCACGGGCGTAATGTTGGCAAGAGGCGTTAAGGGAGCGATATTGTTGGGGATGCTGGGTGTGACGATACTTGGCGTGTTGACGGGCGCGGCGCCTGCGCCGCAGGGGTTTTTCAGTCTGCCGGCGTGGCCGGAGCGGTTGTTCGGCGTCGCGGCCGTCAACCTGACGGCGGCGTTCGATGTCGGCTTGATCGGCGTGGTCCTCGTCTTGCTGTTCGTGGATATGTTCGACACGATGGGTACTCTGGTCGGGGTGTCGGGCAGAGCCGGATTCCTGGATGGACGCGGACGGCTGCCGCGTGCGAACCGGGCGCTCCTTGCCGATTCATTGGGGACGGTATTCGGTTCGCTGTTCGGGACTTCGACGGTGACGACATATATCGAAAGCGCATCGGGTATTTCGGCCGGAGCGCGTACCGGTTTCGCGAGTGTCGTGACCGGCGCCATGTTTCTGCTGGCCCTGTTCCTGACACCTCTGGTGGAGGCCATACCGCCGTTTGCTACCGCGCCGGCGCTGATCATGGTGGGGGTGTTGATGATGGCATCGGTGGTTAACGTGAAATGGCACGACGTCACGGATGCTTTGCCTGCATTTCTGACGATGATCGCCATGCCGTTGACGTTCAGCATTTCGGACGGTCTTGCAATGGGATTCATCGCATTTCCCATTGTAAAGCGTCTGGGAAGACGAGGGGACGAAGTGAACCCGCTGGTGGACCTGTTGGCGGTGATTTTCATCGCCAGGTACCTGTTTATGGATTGAGACCATCCGCTTCAAGGATTGCAGGAATATGCGCATCGGCATCGATATCGGCGGCACTTTCACGGATGTGGTGGCGGTTGACGAAGACGGCCGTGTCAAACTGTGCAAGTTGCCTTCCACGCCGGAAGATTACGGCAGGGCTATAATAGACGGCGTAAGTCATGTCGTAAAGGGATCCGGCTTGCAGGTGAATGAAGTCATTCATGGCACGACCGTGGCGACCAATGCCGTCCTTGGCGGCACGGGCGCCCGCACAGGGCTGATCACAACCCGGGGATTCCGCGACGTACTCGAAATCGGGCGGCTGCGGATGCCCCGGTTGTACGATCTCTCCTGGGAGAAGCCGAAGCCACTTGTGCCACGTTATCTCCGTCTGGAGGTGACGGAACGGATTGCGGCCGATGGCCACGTCATGGAACCGCTGGATGAGGAGAGTGTTCTTCTCGCGATCGAACGGTTGGTTGAGGAGCGTGTTGTTTCTATCGCGGTTTGCCTGCTCAACTCGTATGTGAATCCGGATCACGAAATCAGGATAGGTGAGTTGCTGCGTGCGGCCGGGCGATGGACTGTGACGCTGTCCTCGGAAGTCCTGCCCGAAATCAAGGAATACGAACGGACCAGTACCACAGTAATTAACGCATACGTGATGCCCGTGGTACGGAGCTACCTGAGCGATCTTCGCGCACGACTACAAACCCTGAAAATAGATGCTCCGCTGCGGATCATGCAGTCAGGGGGAGGCGTTACCGACGCTGCTACAGCGGTCGAACGTCCCGTGCAGATTCTTGAATCCGGGCCGGCCGCGGGCGTGGTTGCCGCCGCGTCGCTGGGGCGTCGCATCGGTTGCATGAATCTGATTGCATTCGATATGGGAGGGACCACGGCCAAGGCTGCGCTGATCGAAAACGGACAAATATCCCGCATTTCGGACTACGAGGTGGGCGGCGGGTTGTCCATTGCTGGGAGGTTACTGAGCGGTGGCGGGTACGCCACCCGGGTACCCAGTATCGATCTGGCCGAGATCGGAGCCGGCGGCGGGAGTATCCTGGAGGTCGACGGCGGTGGAGCGCTTCTTGTCGGACCGGCCAGCGCAGGAGCGGACCCGGGTCCGGTCTGCTACCGGCGCGGCGGAAAACGGCCTACCCTTACGGATGCGAATCTGCTGCTTGGATACCTGAATCCCGATGGACCGGCTGGGGGTAGCCTTCCTCTGGGCGTCGCGTTGGCACGCAGCGCGATGCGGGAGTGTATCGCGTCCAGGATGAATCTGGGGGTGGCCGAGGCCGCCCTGGGGGCGCACCGGATCGCGGTTGCACGTATGGTGAGAGCAGTGCGTGCGGTTTCGTCAGAGCGCGGCCGGGACCCCCGTGAATACACGTTGCTGGCTTTCGGCGGAAGCGGCCCTCTCCACGCCGTGGCGATGGCCAGTGTACTGGGTATACAGGACGTTTTGGTGCCGCCCGCGCCCGGGCTTTTCAGCGCCATCGGTCTGGTCTCGGCAGGATTGCAGTGCGATCTGGCACGCACCCGCCTGGGTCGACTGCTGGAAGCGAAACCGGATGAGCTTCAGTCCGCTTTTGAAAGGATGGCGGACGAAGCCGGAGAACGGTTGCCCGGTTCGGCATTCGAGAATATCGTGGATCTCAGGTACGCTGGGCAGTCCTATGAACTGCCGATCAGGGTACCCGGCGGGTCGTGGAACCATGGTACCCTTGTGGACCTGGGGAACGCGTTTGAAGCAGAACACGAGCGCACGTACGGGCATCGCGCCGAGACTGACTCGGTTGAAATCGTTACATTGAGGATTCGCGCGTTCCTGCCCGGGCCGCCGATGCCCGGCGGGAACGACATCGACGAACCTGATGAAGGTGCCCGGTCTCCCGGCACACGGCGGGCATATTTCGGGGAGCGTACGGGATGGATCGAGACGCGGGTTTTGACGCGGAGCCAACTGAAGGAATCGCCTTTGCGGGGCCCGCTGATTCTAGAGGACTATGACGCAACCACGCTGGTTCCCCCGGATGTTCGCGTTAAACTGGATGAGTGGCGGAATATCGTGATTGACTTGGAATGAATGCGGTTTTAGCGGACGTTTCAGTATAAAATGCGGGCGGTCCAAAGGATAGCCCGCGTTTCGTTACCTGCCTGGATGCAACCGGGATCGATCTGGCACGGGGGCGTCATGTGCGCGCTGAACAGGACCGGAGCCCGCTCGTGCGCGCAACGTCGATTTGCAACGTGTCCGGGTCTATGGCGACGCCGTAGTGCATTTCTGCGGACCGGATTGAGACCTTTCCGTTTCTGACGTCGTCAAGGATGCGTTGCGGGTCGCGTTCCAATGGACTGCCCCAACCGCCCGCACCCGCCAGTACGTGCCGTAACGTGTCGCCTCTATTGACAGTGAGCAGCGTCTTTGCGGGCAACTTCCGGGCTTCGCCTATCGGGTTCAGGATGTTTCTGGAAGGAGATCCCGGCTCGCCGCCCGAAAGGCCGTAGGCCCGCGAGTTGTGACGATCCGAGCGGATCTGAAGGGTTGCTTGCCTTTCGGTAAAGCGGTATTCGCGCACAATGGAGCAGCAACCGCGATATTTTCCCGCGCCGCCGGTGTCGGTCAGGAATCCGTATTCGAGGATCTGGAGCGGATATTCGGCTTCGACGACTTCGGCGGGGTTGTTGGAGAAATTGACGACAATACTGGCGCACCCGTCAACTCCGTCCCTGTCCGGCCGGCCGCCCCAGCCGCAGAATAGAAACTCGAGAAAGACAAAGGGGGTCCGGTCGGTACGGTATCCCCCAATGGAGATTCCCGTGTCTCCTCCGACTTCGCAGGCGGGCACGATATGCGGCGCCAACGGGGCGAGCGCGCCCATAATCGCATTGGCCAGTCGAAAGCCGGTGAGGCCGCGGGCGGCTACGGGAGCGGGCGGTACCGGGTTGGCAATCGTCGCGGAGGGGATGCGGACGTCAATTGCACGGAAGAAGCCGGAGTTGGTGGGGATGTCCGCGCGCATGAGACAGCGCAGACAGGCGTAGACCGCCGACCTGGTGAATGAAGCGACACAGTTGATGGCCCCCTTGACCTGGGGCGCGGTACCGCTGAAGTCCACCGACAGCGCGCTGCCGGCTACCTCGACTGTGACGGCGATTGGGATCTCATCAGGGTCGATACCGTCGTCGTCGAGTACGTCCGTAAACGTGAAGCGCCCGTCCGGGAGCGCTTCGATTTCTGCGCGCGTGAGGCGTTCGGCGTAATTCAGAAGTTCGGAAAATCCGCTCTGGAGGCGATCGTAACCCTCTTCCACGGCCAGTGCGGCGACCGCTCTTTCGCCGATGTGGCACGCGGACAACTGGGCGCGGAGGTCGCCCATCGTGTTTCGGGGGACGCGGACGTTCCGCTCGATCACGTCGAAGATGGCCTGCACCGGTCGGCCGGCGGCGTAGAGTTTGAGCGGCGGAATGCGGAGGCCTTCCTGAAAGATCTCCGTGGAGTCGCAGGCGTTTCCCCCTGCGACCCGGCCGCCGATGTCGGTATGATGCGCGATGGCGGTCGTGAATCCAAGCAGGCGGGAGTCGACGAAAACAGGTTTGTAAACGTAGATGTCAGGCAGGTGGGTGCCACCTTCATACGGATCGTTGAGCAGAAAGACATCCCCTTCGTCGATGGCGTCGCCGTACCGGCTCAGGACGGCGGCAAGGCCGTCCGGCAGGCTTCCCAGATGCAAGGGAAGACAGAGGCCCTGTGCGACCAGCCGGCCGTCGGGATCGCAGAAGCCTGTGGAAAAGTCCATCGAGTTTCTGAGAATGGTTGAATAGGCCGTGCGAACGACGGTGAGCGCCATGTCGTCCACGATGGATTCCAGCCTGTTCTTGAGGAGTTGGAGTTCGACGGCTGTGTATGCCATGGGCAATGGAAGGTGAAGGGCGAGCCGGGTCTGCGGGGCGCTGGACGATGGCGGATGAACTACAGCGGCGGCCGGTAGTTGACGGATGGGGGCTCGGTTTCGGGAATTTGCAGTGTGTCCCAGAAATTGGTTCCGGAAAACGGTACTCGTCTCAGGTCGGGTATCGCAATGGGGGTGCCGCCCAGATCCGCTGAACGAGCCGCGATTATGCCTGGCAGGGCGTATTCGATAGCTCGGTAGACGCCAATCGAAGAGGGCCGGTCTTTAAGTAGGTTGTCCGTGAACTGCCCGGCGACTTTCAGATCCGTTCCGCCGTGGCCGCCTGTCGCGTCGTCCACGGCGGACCTGCTGACCGGCAGAACTCTCCAGCCTTCCTTGTGACTGCAACCGCTGTCGAAATAGCGTGTGCATTCTTCATACGTAAACATCTCCGCGCTGCCTTCGGTACCGAAGAGCCTGTAGCGGTGCTCGGAGGGTCGAATCGTGTTGAGGGTGACCATGATTTTGATGAGTGTGCCCTTCTGCGTGTGAAACAGGGCGATCTGGCCATCGGATCTCAACGGCGCCTCCATGCAGCGCCAGGGGGCGCTCAGACAGGTCACTGAAATGGCGCGGTCGTCCAGGATCTCCAGAAGCGGGCCCAGGTCGTGGGTCAGATACTGGATCGGAGGCTGGTCTGCCCGCCATATCGGTTTCGCATTCACGGCTCCGGCGGACCGCGCCTCGTTCGGCGACAGGCGTTTCCCGTCAGGAGTAAAGAGCGTCTCGGGCAGGTAGTGAAGGTATTCGGCTTCAGCGATGGAGACGGGTCCGAAGCGGTCTTCCAGGACCCACTTGCGCCAATACGGCACAAATCCGGCGTAACACGCGTTCTCGGCAAGCATATATGTCATTCCGGTGCGTTCCACGGTGTCACGAAGGCGTATCAGTTCGTGTTCCATGTCTGCGCCCGGGACTTCCGAGAGAACGTGACAGCCGGCTTCCAGTGCCATGCAGGCGTGCTCGACCTGGCGTCGGCCATTGCTGGCGACGACCACGGCGTCCGGCTTGCGTTCCAGCAGATCCTCATACTCAACCAGGAGTTCGGTTGACGAGCCATGCCTGTCCACGAGTGCGCGTGCCTGATCGCGGTAATAGGGGAAACGGTCGCAGGCGACAACGACTTCGGCCTGATCCAGTGCCAGGAAGTTGCGAAGATGGGCAATGCCCCGCCGCAGACCAAGAACGCCGACTCTGATTTTCTCCATCGTACGATTACCCGGGTAACGCGGCTTGCGACTGCATCATGATTGGTACAAGCGGGGCCGAACGCAATGGACGGCGATACGGTTCCGGAAGCGGATTTCCACGTGTACGGCGGACTTCCTTTTCGGCTAATATATGAAAGAGATCGCGGATGTCATTGCAAAAATCGGGGGAACGATTTGGAGACACCGTCGTTCTAAATGGTGTAGCGCGAGAGACGGGCGGCAGATATCCTTGAGGAAGAACGCGTGCAATCTGGCCATTGAGTTTTTCCCGCAGAAGTCTTGCGGGAGCGGGGTGGGGGCGGTAAAATCCCGGCGGCCGACCCCCACCCCATCGTCGTTGTACGATCTTGAAAAACGCCGTCAGACAGAGATGTAGCGGGCGGTGACGCAGGCGTCGTCGTCGGCCGCCGCATCTCTCGCTCATGTAAGGAGGTCCATTATGATTTGGCGCCACTTGACGTCAGCGATTCTCGTCAGTCTGTTCGCGTTTGGCGTGGCGGGCGGGCAGGAGTATTTCGGCAAGAACAAGGTGACGTATGACGATTACG
>JAPPJY010000036.1 GCA_028874335.1 Gemmatimonadota bacterium
GGCAGGATGCCCTCGCTCCGGCTTCAGGTGGATCATCTCGTGATAGCGGTTGGAAGAGACGATTTTGGACAGGCGTGCGTCGAAGTAGTGACTCTCGGGATGTTGACTTTATGCCGTGATGCCGTATCTTGTTTACACGGTTCCGCTTCTCCTCCCCCGGGACGCCCTGCATGGCAGAATTCGATGCGATTTCCAAACACCTGATCCAGACCTATCCCGGGGACTTTGCCGGCTTCACCCTCGGGCGGGAGGACGTACAGGTCCTCGAATACAGATATCATTTCGAAGGAGGGCATGATGGATCTCGTACGTGAATCATCCTTTGCCCGATACCTCACCCGGCAGGGGATCGCACAAGGGCTCCGGAAGAGTATCCTCGCCGTCCTGGACTTCCAATTCGGTCTCCCTTCCGCGCATCCCCTGGCTGCTCGCATTGAGAATGTGGACGAGACGACGCGCAGCGTCTCGAAGCGTTGCACCGTGCGACTGTGCAGGCGGCCAGCCTCGACGCGTTCAGCCAACTGCTGGATGAAAAACCTGAATGAATTCCACTTCCTGAATATCTTCGTAACGAATTGATACAACGGGAAAGTACACTTTACAGGTGCGCCTTCTCGTTGGATACCTGCCTGCGCGCTACCCGCCGACAGACAGTCGCCGATTCCGATACGGCCCCAAGCCGCACAATCATATTTACGCCCCATAAGTCGCTCAGTTGAACGCGTCGTCGCCGCCAGGTAAGGTTTCGATTTTGGCCATCCGCCGCCGAGCCGCGGTTTTTGTGACGTCTACATCAGGCGTTCCGGGACCCATCACCACCCCGTTTCGAACCAGTACCTTCTGAGTCTCGTGTGCTTTATGCGGCCGATTTAACGGCTATCTTTCTTCGAATTGAGGTTGATTCCTGTCTCGTGATTCGTCGCTCTGCCCCGCCCGGATGCGTTGGGGCAGCGAGGTGTACCGGTCGGCAACCCGGTTGTTCTTGATGGCGATGGCCATGGCCTTCCGTGTGCCGACAATGACGACCAGTTTCTTCGCTCTGGTGACGGCGGTGTAGAGCAGGTTTCTCTGCAGCATCATATAGTGCTGGGTGGTCAGGGGCAGCACCACAACCGGATACTCCGACCCCTGGCTCTTGTGGACGCTCGTGGCATAGGCCAGCACGATCTCGTCCAGCTCCGTGAAATCGTAGCCGACGGTCCGCTCAGGATACCTCACCGCCATGGCGTGGTTCGTCATATCGATGGCCGCCACCCGCCCGATATCCCCGTTGAACACGTCCTTGTCGTAGTTGTTGCGCGTCTGCATCACCTTGTCTCCCACCCGGAAGCGAACGCCCCCGCGGTGGAGTTCCTGGCCGCCCGGATTGAGCCGCTCCTGGAGCACCTGATTCAGATTGATCGCGCCGGTCTCGCCCCGGTACATGGGCGCCAGGACCTGGATATCGTCAACCGCGTCCACCCCGTAGGCGCGGGGAAGCCTGTTCCGGCAGAGACCGCAGACCGTGTCCACCACCTCCTCCGGGTCGTCCACCTCCGAAAAGAAGAAATCCGATTTCCGGCTGTTGTCCACCTCCGGAATTTCACCGGACAGGATGCTGTGGGCGTTCGTCACGATCCGGCTCTCGCGCGCCTGCCGGAAGATTTCGTTGAGCGCCACCGTTTCGGCCTTTCCGGATCCGATGATATCTTTGAGGATGTTGCCGGGCCCCACCGAAGGCAACTGGTCCACGTCGCCCACCAGCACCAGCGACGCGCTCAGCGGAACCGCCTGCAGCAGGCTGTTCATCAATCCCACGTCCATCATCGAGACCTCGTCCACAATGACCGCGCCCGCGGACAGCTGATTTTCGAAGCTCTGCTCGAATCGATTCTCTCCGGGGCTGTATTTCAGCAGCCTGTGGATGGTACTGGCTTCCCGCCCCGTGGCCTCGGCCATGCGTTTCGCCGCCCTTCCGGTTGGCGCCGCCAGCGCAACGTCCTTGCCACGCGCCTCGAAGAGGGCGATCAAACCCCTGATGGTCGTGGTCTTGCCCGTGCCCGGCCCTCCCGTCAGGACCAGCAGGCTGTGGGCGAGGGCCTTCTCAAGGGCCACCTTCTGCCTTGCGGCGAACCGTACACGGTTCCTTTTTTCGATGGCCGCGATCTCCCGTCCGATATCGCGTGTTTCAATCCGCTCGATGCTGGAAAACTGATGAACGCGCGTTGCAACGCCCTTTTCGGCAAAGTAGAGCGATGGTTTGTAGACCCGGTCCTCCTCCACGACGACTTCGTCGGTGACCTGTAGCTCCTCGATGCACGGGGCGATCATATCCGACGATACCTCCAGCGTCTCTGCGCAGACCGTCGATAGTTCCTCCTTTGGAAGGTACACGTGCCCTTCCGACTCGGCGGCCGTATCCAGCACGTATCGGATGCCCGCCATGATCCGTTGCTCCGAATGGGATTCGACGCCCATTTTCTGCGCGATCCGGTCGGCGCTCGTGAACCCGATTCCCCACACGTCGGCCGACAACCGGTACGGATTTTCCTGGATCAGCCGGATTGCGTTCTGGCCGTATCGTTTCCAGATCTTTACGGCATGCCCCGTGCCCACGTCGTGCGACTGCAGGAACACCATCACATTGTGAATTTCGCGCTGTTCCTTCCAGGCATCCTCGATCATCCCCGCGCGCTTCCTGCCCAGCCCCTCCACCTCGATCAGCCTCTTTGAGGCCTTCTCGATCACTTCCAGCGTCTTCGCGCCGAAATGGTCCACGATGCGCCCGGCCATGACCGGTCCGATCCCCTTGATCAGGCCGGAGCCCAGGTACTTTCGCATCCCCTCGACCGTCGACGGATGTACCTTTTCGTAGGACTCGATCTTGAACTGTCGGCCGAACTTCGCGTGGGTGGTCCATTCGCCTTTCAGCGCCACAGACTCCCCCGCGGTCAGCGAGAGCGTATTGCCGACAACGGTCACGGGCTCCCGCCTGCCTTCGGGCTGGAATCGGGCAACCGTGTACCCGCTCTCCTCATTCTGAAACGTGATCCGCTCCACGACGCCGTGGATCCGTTCCATGGTTGGAACCCCCGAATCCTCAATTGGAGATTTCACGCCCTGTAGACGACCTCACCCCGGACAATCGTCGCCTCGACGGATAGCGCGCGCTGCCCCTCCGTCCACCGGAACAACGTAAGGCTGGCCTCCATCCCGGGTGCCACGCGCCCCACGCGGTCATCCGCGCCGAGCAGCCGCGCAGGGTTGATGGATGCCATCTCCACCGCGTCTGCCAGCGTCGCGTCAGTATGCGCCACCGTATTGGCAATCCCATGATCCAGAAACAGCGACGCCCCGGCCAGATACGGCGTGCCCGCCAGGGAAATCTTCCCGTTCTCGTGAATCTCCACCGCGTCGGTCCCGTAGCTCCGGCCGTAGATGCCCGGCGGCAGCCCGGCGATGGACGACACGTCGCTGACCAGGCAGATGCGCTCCTTCTGCTTGGCCCTCCAGAAGCTCTTCAGCACCGGCGGCGGAAGATGGTGCCCGTCCGGGATGATCCCCGCCCAGAGCTCGTCGGCGGCAAGCTGCTCCCAGATATAGTTGTCGTGACGGGGAATCTCCGCGTGCGCCCCGTTGCCCAGGTGGGTGGACATCCGTGCTCCGGCCGCGACGGCCTCCCGTATCCGCGCCCTGCTGGCGCCCGTATGCCCCAGGGCGACGATAACGCCGGATTCGGAGGCCTTCTCGATAAAGGGCAGTGATCCATCCCGCTCAGGCGCGAGGGTCAGGATCCTGATCCGGCCGCCCGCGGCATCCTGGTACCGGCGAAACTCGTCCCAGTCCGGGTCCCGCGTATGTTCCAGGGGATGCGCCCCCCTCGGCCCGTCTTCGGACGCGATGTACGGCCCCTCTACGTGGAAGCCCACAAATGACGCATTCGCGGCAGCCGACTGTTCGCAAGCCCGGGCCAGTGTCCGCAACCCCGCAATCGCCTGCTCCGCCGGGGAGGTGGTGACCGTGGGACAGAACAGCGCTGTTCCGGCCCGGTACGGCCACTCGCTGGCCTGAAGCACGCGCGCCACCGTCAGGTCTCCGGAGCTGTAGTTGACCCCGCCGGCGCCGTTGACCTGGACGTCGAATATCCCTGGCGAAATCCACACGTCGTCGCCTCCCTGCGCAGCGTCTTCGGCCTCTTCGATGCCCGCGATCCGCCCGCCTTCAATAGATACCGACACGGGTGTATCCGTGCCCACAATCTTCCCGCGAAGAACCATTGTTACTCCTTTTCCGTTTACTGCACCGTAAAACGGTGAGATCCTCCCTCTCCTACTGTCTAACGGCTCTAAAGGGGCCGGGGGGAGACGCCCCGCGCTTTTGATGCCTGTGTAATGGCGACCGGCCGTTCGCCCCTACAAACACATACCAATCGCTGCTTGCGCTCAGAATCGCCCGACGGTTGTCTATCCCGGCACCCGACAAAAGCACTACCAAAGCAGAGCGCGCGGTTCCGTTCAGCGCTGAAGACTGGAGGACCTCCGAAGTCAGCAGGACAGAGGATCGGGTGCATCCCGTGAGGGTATTCGCGCTATGCATTTGGCAGGCCCCGCGCCCAGCGGCGACTTTTGGTTCCTTTTGGTCGCTT
>JAPPJY010000010.1 GCA_028874335.1 Gemmatimonadota bacterium
GTCCTGTGCGAGAAGCCCGTGGCGATGAATGCGGGCGAGGCCCGGGACATGGTCCGCACGGCTGAAACAAACAACCGGCTGCTGAGTATCTGCTTCGAATACCGGACCTGGAACGAGTCACGGTACCTGAGAGACCGGATCACGGAAGGCGTCCTCGGCCACGTGTACGCCGTTCGGACGTGGGGAGGGTGCGCATACGGCCGGCCGGCGATCGCCTACGGTTCACCTGGATCATGCGGCGGCGGCGTACTGGCGCACTGGACGATCCACAACCTTGATCTCGTTCTCTGGCTGCTTGGCAACCCCGAACCGCTGACCGCCAGCGCATTCCGCCATCAGCGGGCGTCCGACTGCCCGCCGCCGGCCGGACCCCCGGCAGACGACGTCGATCCAACGCCGCTCGATCCGGATTTCGAAGACTTCGGCGCAGCCTTCATTCGGTTGTCCGGAAGCACCGTCCTGACCGTGGAAGGGAGTTTTTATCAGGGACCCGTTGACAGAAACGAGGGTTGGGCCTTTCTCGGAGACCGGGGCAATGCGTCCGTCTCACCGCTCGGAATCTGGACCGACGACGGACGATCGTGGCGTGAGGAGGTACCCGTCCTGAAGCCGTGTGACTACGATATGAGGAAACTTATCAACGAATTTCTGGGCGCCGTCCGTCTGGGTGAGGCGTCTCCCATTTCGGGCACGGAGATCGTCCGAATCCAGCGGCTCATGGACGCGCTCTACGCCTCGGCGTCATCCGGGCGTGAAGTCGCTGTCGCAGGAGCTTGAATTATAAGGACAACACACACGATGGGGCTTGTCTACATCGAGTACATCAGTCGTCTGCCAGGCATCGAGCTTGAGACGTTTCGCGCGCAGGCCGCACAGGGACAGGAGGGCTGGGACAGCGGGTATGAGGACGAGTTGGTTCTGTCCATCGGCCGTACGTGGCGATTGGGGCCCCAACCGGAGTACATGACCGTCTGGCACACGCAGAACGCGGGCCTCGAAAGATTGGACGCGTGGGACCGCATCTTTCGCAGCGGCGAGGCGGACGACCTGGAAAAGCCGTTCTTTCAGGTCGCGCGGATCGACGTCGCCGGCTGCTACAATCCGCTGCTCGAACCGGTTCCGGCCCGCAATGGAACGTACTACGCTGAGTTCTTCGGCGCACTCGACACCACGGATAACGTCAGAAGCTTCTTCGAGAGCCGTGCGAAACGCCATCCGGCCTTTACGCTCAATCTCCTCGTGCAGAGAATCGGGAAGCTGGCGCCCGAACCCGGCGGCCTTGCCGTCTGGACCATCCCCGATTTCGCAGCGCTGGATTCCATCGCAACCGAGCTGGGTCAACCCGACACCCCAATCAGGCTTGCCACCGCGGGGACCTATGCGGACTTCGGCAGGGAGATTCTCTGAGCGCCGTTTGCGGCAAATCAATTGAACAGAGTTTCCGCGAAGATTGCGCTCTGTCGAGGCAGGTCATCAAATTCTGGAAACGGTAGTTCCTGGTAAAGTGTGAATTGCGAACCATAACCACGGCCTCCCACAACTGGCTGACCGACAGCCCGAAAGAGGGGTGGCGCCTGGCGGACTCGATTTGCAATTGTAATGAGGCCACGACAACACATATTGGTGGCGCATTTTCGAATAGAACCAGGCAGTGAAATATGGGTGTGATTGGCAAATGACAGCAAGAGAAAAGGACAATCTCACAGAGTGGATTCGAATCGGGCCACCTGAAGTTCGAACTCGCGTTTACACATTCGCCTTCCAACCTGAAAGGCCAGATGAATTAATCGTAGGGACCCGCCCTGAAGGATTCTACAGATTTAATACTGAGAGGAATTCCTGGCAGCGGATAGACGTAGACTGCAAATTCACTCTCGGAATTGGGCCAAATCAACACAGTGTGGCGATCAGTGATCGAAATCGCGATGTCTTGTTCCTTGCCGCGGAACAACACGGTATATTGAGGACCGAGGATGGTGGCAAATCCTGGGTATACGCGAACACGGGACTTCGAGGCAAGGAGACACTTGCCCTGAACGGCATTTGTTTTTGTTTTCACCCGCAAGACAGCAGGATGATGCTATACGGGTCGGATGGCGGACTGTACAGAAGCAAGGACATTGGACAGACATGGACACATGTTCAAGAAGGCCTTCCCACGTTGCGTCGCAATTTACAGGCAGATGGACGATATTGGGCCACAAGCGTTTGCCGAATTGGTGTCCATTCTGCATTTCCCGATCGGGTATTTGCCGGCATCTATTGCGCACCGCCTGACGAATCGGCCGGAATGTACGTATCGGACGATTTCGGTGAATCCTGGAACCCGTGCTCGACAGGCCTTCCCGAAGGGAAATTCCATGATCTCAACGATCACAATGGGGTGTACGACTTCGCGATTTCCAATATCGATCCAAGGATAGTGTTTGTTGGTCTTCGCACGGGGCTGTTCGAAACACGCAACGGAGGGGTTTCATGGCAAGCAGTTGGTCCCTTCAGGATGCCGGTTTCTGCGGTTTGCTTCCATCCGTACGACGCAGGAACGACATTTGTCGGTTTAGACGATGGAAGTGTCAGCCATTCGATCGATCATGGAAAAACCTGGAGTGAAGTTAGCCGCGGTCTTCCTCTAAACATCCGGGCAGAACGCGTTGCTTTTCGATTCAAAAACTACGACGGAACCGAAGAAGAAAGAACCGAATATCGATGGAGATCGCGTATATGGAAACTTGGGATTAATCCGAAAGTGCCCGATGAACTCTACGCGGCGACACCATTTGGCCTCTTCCAAAGGAAAATTGGTTAGGCGACCGGTGTTTCTTCAGACAACGGATGCCTATCATTCAGCAATTCTCGTGGGGACGACCCCTATTCGTTGCACCGTGACGTAGGATCAATACCGATGCTCTTCGCACTGATCTTCTGCGCGCTGTTGACGTTCAATTTCCTCAGCTGTTCCATCGCGTTTGCGCAGAACCACCTCACGGCGGAACAGTATGAAGAGGACTTCGATTTTCTGTGGGAAACGTTCCGTGCGGACTATGCATATTTTGACGAAAAGCGGACGGACTGGGATCGTGTCAAAGAGATATACAGGCCTGAAATTAAATCGATTTCGACAAAATCGGAATTTATCGCGATGGTCGAGCAGGTCCTGGATGAACTGTACGACGACCATATTCATCTGAACACGCATACGGCATTTTCGCCGAACATCGTGCCTTCGCGGACGGATATCTGGGCGGAATGGACAGACGGAAGAGCGATCGTTATGGGAATCCGATCGGGCTTTCCCGCGGATACCGCGGGTCTGCGTCCCGGTATGGAGATCCTTCGTTTCAATGGAATGCCGATCGAAGACGCCGTCAGAAAGCGGATGGGCAGAGCCATCGTCGAAGTCGACGACGACATTAAGGATTGGACGCTGAGAAAAGTGCTGGCGGGATTTCGGAATCAGAACAGGAGGTTCGAGTTCCGGGACCAGGGCGAGACCAGGCTGGTCTCCATTCCTCCGGAACCGTTCGATATCGCCGATCGCTTGCAGCACCAATCGAAACTCGATTTCCAAATTCTGGGTGACCGGATCGGATACGTGGCCATCAACGGCACCCTGGTGGACAATGGACTTCTGAAGTCATTCGATGACGCACTCGAGGAGCTGCCTGAAACCGACGGATTGATCCTGGACCTGCGCAAAGTCGGCGGTGGCAATACGGGGGTTGTTGAAGGAATTATCGGACGCCTGATTGACCGGGAACGCGTGTACCAGCGAACCGTACCACGCAATGGAGAGCCGTATCTGAGCCGGGTCAGACCGAGAGGTAGGTGGCAATATGCAAATCCCGTTGTCATTCTGGTGAACCGCTGGACGGGAAGTGCCGGGGAGGGTCTGGCAATCAGTCTGGATGCACTTGATCGAGCGACCGTGGTTGGAACGAAGATGGCGGGACTGGAGGGTTCGGTCTTAACGATGCGGATGCCCAATTCGGGAATCGGATTTCAGTGTACAAATCAAAAAATCTTCAACGGCACGCTGAAGGGTGACGCGGCATCTCAAGAGTTCGTCGGATCGTCACGACGCGCGTACGTGCCATCTTTGCTTGTCGACCCACTGAAGGTATCATGGGGCGAGTCGGAGGATCCAATCCTGAAGAGAGGCGTTGACGTACTCCGGGGTATCGGACACCAATATGACCGATAGGCAAATCGAACGTACATTCGGTTTCTTTCATGGGTGAGACGTTCTGTACTTGCGTTGCATGGCCTTGAGTTCACTTGATGAATTGCCGACCTCAACCTTGGTGGATACCGCCTGCAGATTAACAGATTTCGAGATCGTACACCTCCTGAGTTGCCCGCTGAGCGAAAGGAGAGAGAAGCCAGAGAAAGACATTAGCCAGTAGTGCCATCCTATACGTGCCTGATCCTTGTCCAGGAGATCGATCTTGCAACCATCCGCATTCGCGGCTATATTAAAGGGGATTATATACTTGGGTTGACAGGGGGCTTGTCTAATGTTCATCGACGAAGACGGGAAAGTGGACGGCGGCGACATGACCGCGGCCGAGAACCATAGGCGGGTCCACAACGAGATGGCTGGCATCACTGAGGACGACGAAAAAGAACTGAAAGGCCGAATGTCTAATCCTAAACAGATGCAACACAAGGCGTTCGTCTTTGACGGCCACGAGGAGGACACGGGCAAAAGATGGAAGTACGAGGCCAAGGTGGGTGTACCGCTGGACCCGACTGTAGTTCACGACACCCCCAAGTTTCCTCTCGGCTCAGTGATGGTCGTGCGAGAAGGGAAAGACCATAAGTAGGCCGATTCCACGCCGTCAACCTTAGTATATAATTCCCATGTTAAAGGGGTGTTTAGACAAACATGGGCTTGACGTGGCGTAGGTGCTATGTCATTCAAATTCGAGTGGGATGATAACAAAGCAGCATCAAATTTCACGAAACACCGGGTGGCATTTATTGAAGCAAAATCCATATTCGAGGATCCGTTCCATGTTGATTTCTACGACCCCGATCACTCTTACGATGAACAGCGGTATGTTTTAGTCGGACAATCGGAGCGAGGTCGTTTATTGATCGTGTCTTATACCGAACGTGGCGAAGTTGTACGTTTAATAGGTGCGAGGGAAGCGACCCGAAGGGAGCGAGAATCTTATGAAGAAGGCAGAAGCCAAAATAGAAGATGAACTGCAGGCGGAGTACGACTTGAAGAGCCTGCAGGTTAGGAAGGTGGGACCGGGGCGAGAGGGCTTTGGCAGATTCGTCGTCCGGTTGGAACCTGATGTTGCAAGGGTGTTTCCGGACGCTGATTCCGTTAACGAGGCATTGCGTTTCCTGATACGGGTGACCAGAGAAAACAAGCCGGCGCTTTCAAATGATGCAGGTGATGACTGACACCTGAAGTGAAGGTCCGGACGCTGGAGTTCTTTTAAAAAATCGAAATCGGTACGTATGTGAATCCCCGTTGGTCCTGCTGGCTGGCGGGGATTATATTCTAATGAACAGATGTGTTTTTCGTCGGCGCGTATAAATTCTAAAAGTGCAATGAAATCAGTCATTTGGGACTTCAACGGCACGATTCTGGATGACGTAGGACTTGCAACACGTTCGATGAACGGACTGTTGCGCAGAAGAGGACTGCCGACGATCGACAAGGCGGCGCATCGACGGGTCTTCAGGTTTCCCGTATCCAATTACTATCGTCATTTGGGATTCGACCTGGACCGTGAAGACCAACGCGACATTTCCGATGAATTCCACAATGTTTACCAGGCCGGTATCGGATCGTGTTCACTGAATCCGGGAATCGCGGATGCGCTCAAGTTCCTGGAAGAACATGGAATGGATCAGTTCGTGTTGTCGGCTGCCGAAGAAGAGATGGTCGTTTCGTGGGTGCGTATTCACGGTCTTCCGGAACGATTCAAGGGTGCGTACGGGCTCCAGGATCGATTGGCCGCGACGAAAGAACAGAGATGCCGCGATCTGATAGAAGATTTCGACCTCGATCCATCCGCGACGCTGTTCATAGGCGACACGGACCACGACGTGGAGGTGGCACGCGCCGTGGGCTGCCTTCCGCTTGTCGTATTGCAGGGGCACCAGGACAGGTTCCGGTTTGCAGGTGCGGAATGTGAGATCTATGATTCCTTTCACGACTTGGTCAAAGCGCTTCCGGTGGATGGAACTGCCGGAAGATAGGCGTATACAATGTATACAGTGAAAGTAACAGGGTATACAGTGAAGGAGGCAGAATGAAGACCTTTCCATTGGAGTACACTGCGGCCGGCGCCGCGGGACAGATGTCGTTCCATCTGCCGAAGGCGGTGCAGTACGAGGGAAATCCGGTCCTGACGGCGACCGAGGACCAGGAGTTTGCGGGGCAGGACGCGACGTACATCTCGGTGCTGCCGACGGCGGGCGTGCTTCCGGATCCGATCGATGCGTATTATGCCTACGTGGCGACGCACGACGGTTCGGAAATCTGGCTCGCAACGGCGCCGCACCCGCTGGGACCCTGGACGTGGCGGCGGGCCGTGCTGGAACTCTCGGCGACGTCGTTCACGAAGCACATTTCATCTCCCTCGGTCGTCATGCACAACGGGAAGGTCTACATGTACTTCCATGGCGTACACACGAGCGGCAGGCAGCCGACGGCGCTCGCGACTTCCAGTGACGGCGTGCATTTCGAGCAGAAGATCTTCCCGATAATGACAACGCACCCGAACCGAAAGAACCACTGGTACGGTCAGAGCGTGAGCTATGTCCGGGTGGTCAAGGACGGCCCCATGTTCATTGGGACCTTTCAGGGGAACGGGCTCGGATGGAACGCGCAGGCGAATGGCGTGACAACCGTGGCCGGCCTGGCGATGAGCGTGGACGGCATCCACTGGCGGCTGTCGAAAAAACCGCTGCTTGGGAATATGCCGGGCAGCCGGGGGCCGTTCGCATCCATCCTCGTTCGTCTGTGGGACCGCTGGCTGATGCTGTTCAACGATGACCGAGGACTTTCCGGGGCGCTTTCGGAGGGTTCGGACGTGACCGGTCCGTACGAGGACATGGGGTGCGTACTCGAATCCGGACACTGGCCGTTTCCGGTGTTTCACGAGGACAAGCTCTATCTGCTGTGCGGCGGAATCAACGCCGCGGTGATAGAGTGGAAGTAGACGAAGCATATCAGGATTCAAATGAATCGAGAGAAAGGATGCAGGGGGAAGAACCATGAACCGAAGATTGCTTCGAACGACCTATCACGCGGAGGTCGAGGAGGTCAACTTCACACACGGCCTGCCGGCGTGGATGACGCAAACGCTGACCGGATCGTCCAGCGCCGCGACGCGAGACTATACGGATGCCTACGGCAGTCACTACGCGATGATCGCACGGGGTAACACCGGCGACGGAGTGACGTTGAGCGGGTCATCCTTGAGCATGTCCGTCGCGAAGGTCGTGGAACTGGTGGCGGTGGGAGTGACGGTGAACGGGCCGGCGGAGTTCAGCCTGGGTTTTGTTTCGCCGGGTGATAATCCTGCCGGGATTCAACTGGAGGCGGTTCCCGTGGATGCCGGCGTATCGCCGGCCGGACGCGTGCGGCTTGTCATGCGGGACGGGTCTATGGAGGGTGAGCAGACGCTTTTCGCGGAGGGTAACGACAGTCAGATCGGCGATGGCGGGACGGTGATCGAAGACGTCGACCTGGGGGTCATCGTCAATGTCGAGACGAAGTCAGCCAAGGCGCACCTGGGGTATTCCTACGTGTCCTGCGGTCCGCAGGGCTTTCCGACCGGACAGGTGCTGACGCCCGCCATCGGGACGGCGCTGGTCGCGGATGGAGAGGCGTCGGCGAAGGTGCGTAGGGTGACGATTGGGATATATACGTGAATGTTGTGTGGCTTGTGACCGAACGGATCCATCACCGACATCGTCCGGCATTGAGGCCAGCGGATGACAGATAGGTCCCGGGCGCTCGTGGAGGTGCACGTTGCGACACTCCTGTATGGATTCATCGGTCCTCTTGGTAAGGCAGTGGACCTCGACCCGTATCAGATCGTCTTCTGGAGGACGGCACTCGCGGCCATCGTCCTTTTCCTCGTCGCAATACGGCTCAAGAGCCACGCGCCCATCAGGAGTTGGAGCGATCTGGCGACGTTTGCGGCGATCGCGGTCCTGCTTTCGGTCCACTGGGTGCTCTTCTTCCAGTCCATCAAGGTCTCAACGGTCGCCATCGGCCTGGTGACGACGTACACCTATCCGGTACTCATGGTGTTTCTGGAGAGTCTCTTCTTCAACGTCAGGCTGCGGACTGTTGACTTCGCCAGCGCGGTTGCGGTCCTGATCGGTGTCTACTGCCTCGCGCCGGAATTCGATCTGTCCGATGCGAATTTTCAGGGGGTTCTTTACGGCATGGCCTCCGGCGCAATGCTCCCCCTCTTCATCCTGCTACGCAAGAAACGGATCATCGACAGATACAATACCTGGGACATTTCAGCCTATGAATTGGGCATCGCCGGCCTGCTCCTGCTTCCATTCATGTTCTACAATGAGACCCTGTTCGAGTTGCCCGGTACAAGCGACCTCGTGCTCGTGGTGGTGTTGGGCGTGGTGCTGACCGGTTTCGCACGAATTCTATTCGTCAACAGCCAGCGTCTCCTTTCGGGGAAAGTCGTCGGAATAACCCTGGCGCTGGAAACGGTCTACGGTGTGATCATCGCGGTCATCTTCCTGGCCGCCATTCCATCCGGCAGGGAAATCACCGGCGGGCTGATCATCCTGTCGGCCGCGGTGTTCGAAAGTCTGAGAGCGCCCGCAGATGAAACGGTTGGTAGCAATGTTCAGTGATTCGCAAGATCAGCGGCACACGCAAAGAGAGATTTACCGACCACGCAATGACGCACAAGGTGAATGAAGAACCGGTCGACAGCCGCCGATGGATTTCAGTTGTTTGGGAGGAAGAAAAATGAAAGTCGGAAAGTTCATGATGCCGCTGCATCCGCCGCAAAAGAACCGCACTCAGACGTTCGAAGAGGACATCGAGTGTGTGTTGTGGGCCGAGGAACTCGGATTCGCCGAGGCATGGATCGGCCAGCACCACACCGCCATGTGGGAGCCGATTCCCGCCAATGACGTGTTCATCGCCCACGTGCTGCCGCAGACTGAGAGAATCCGACTGGGCACGGGCGTCACCATCATGACCCAGCATCACCCGGCCAACGTGGCCGTGCGCCTCGCGTATCTCGATCACCTGTCCAGAGGGCGCATCAACGTCGGCTTCGGGCAGGGCGGCGTGCCAACGGACTGGCCGCTGTTCGATCTGCCGGACCCGCGCACCCAGGGGCTGATGAACCTGGAGGCGATGGACATCGTCATGAAACTCTGGACTGAAGACGGGCCGTTCGAGTTCAAGGGGGATTTCTGGAATGTCACGATGGCGGAGAGGGTCCCGGAACTGGGGCTGGGGGAGGTTTTGAAACCGTATCAGAAGCCGCATCCGCCAATTGCCATGAGCATCGTCAAGGAAGAATCGATGGCGGCCACCACGGGCGGCAGGCGCGGGTTCCTGCCGATCAGCATCAATATGGCGCCGTCGCACAAGGTGAAACGGCATTGGGAGATGTACCGCGAGGGGGCCGCGGAAGGGGGGCGGCCCGAACCGGACCGGCGCGACTGGCGGATTTCACGCAGCATCTGCGTGGGCGAGACCGATGCCGAGGCTCGCGAGCATGCTCTCAACGGCGCATTCGCCGATTCTTTGATGTATCTTCGCGGCATGCTCGGAACAGCGAACATGCTGGACCTGCCGAAGATGGACCCTGGGATGTCCGACGCGGACCTCAACCGCGACTACTTCATCGATGAGATCGCCATCGTCGGCAGTCCCGACACGGTGACGAGACGCCTGCAGGAGCTGTACGACGTCACAGGCGGATTCGGCACGGTCCTGATGATTGGTCACGACTGGGATGACAAGGCGAAGATGAAGCGCTCGATGGAATTGATGGCGAAGGAAGTCATTCCACGTCTTCCATAGGGTACTCTGCCCACTGAGGAAGCCTGTCTGAAGATGGGGCCTGCCTGCAGCTCGGTACGCTGAGCAGGAAGGCGGACATTCCTGCCTACCCTTCTCAATACCCTGTTTCCATTGGGGAACCGGTAGCGATTGCCGCCTCCGGTTTCCCTTCGAATACGCCTCAGGAGAAACCTTATGAGTACCGCACCCGCCCGGCGCGCCATTGTCGCCGGCATGGACGGCGCCAGTATGGAACTGGTGAAGAACATGGCCGACGCCGGCCACATGCCCAACGTGCGCGCTTTGATGGAGGCGGGCGTCTGGCGGCCCATGGTCGGGGTCTTTCCCACGCTCACGCCGCCGGGCTGGACGGCCCTCTCCACCGGCTCGTGGCCAGGCACCCACGGGATCATGGATTTCAACATCCGCCACGTGGGGGAGTCCCTGGACCGCACGCTGTGGGGCATCGACACCTCTCTGTCGCGTTCGGAGTACATCTGGAACGCCTTCGAGCGGGGCGGTCGGACGCCAATCCTGGTGAAGTGGGAGATGTCGTGGCCGCCAACGGTGCGCACGGGCGTGCAGGTTGAGGGTACCGGCCTAGGCGTCTCCAACCACCACCAGGTGGCGGGCTATCATTTGTTCGTCGCGGGGAAATGGGCGCCGAGGCGGCTCGAGGCGCAGCGCGACCCGGAGACCCTGGATCCGAGCGCCCTGCAGGGAGTGCGCGAGTTTGACCCCGTAACCCTCGTGGACGCCGCGGGATGGTCCGGCGCGCCAGAATCGAAGCGGCCGCCGAAGGAGGCGGTCCTCACTATCCAGTCCCTGGCGAGGGGCCGGGAGGGCATGAAGCGGGGTCGGGAGGGCGCCCCCGTGCCGCTTCACGCGCTGATTTACGCCGCCGGCGCCGGCGGCTACGACCGGGTGCGCCTCTGCCGGTCGAAGGATGCGTCAAAGCCGCTGGCCGACCTGGCAGTGGGGGAGTGGAGCGAGTGGTGGCTGGACAACTTCGAGATCGACGGCGGGCAGGTGCGCGGGTACGTCCGTGCCAAGCTGATCACGCTGACGCCCGAGGCCGACGCCTTCGAGCTCTTCATCCCCCAGATCTGGCCGCCCGACGGCTATACGAAGCCCGCATCCATCGCCGATGAGATCGACCGGAACGTGGGCAACTTTCTTCAGAATCCCGCGCGAGACGCCCTCGGCCTGATCGACGACGATACCTATTTCGAGCTGCTCGAATTCCACCACCAGCGCCTGGCGGACGTGGCGGAGTATCTCGCCGGCTCACGGGACTGGGACCTGCTGATGACGGAGACCCACGCCTCGGACTACACCAGCCATTTCTTCCTGCGCGCCGCCGATCCCCACTCCGGTGCGCCTCCGGAGGTGCAGCGTCGGTGCCGCGAAGGCGTGGAGCGCACGTACGCTTCCATCGACCGCTGGATCGGGCGCCTGCGTAAGCTGGCCGGTGACGACACCGCGTTCTTCCTGGTCTCCGACCACGGCGGCACATCCCAGCAGCACACCGTCGTCAACGTCGCTGCGGTGCTGGAGCGGGCAGGCTTCCTGAAGTACACGGGCAGCGGGTCCAACCGCCGCATCGACTGGACACGCACCCGGGCGGCGGACGTGGGCCTGGTACATATCTTCGTGAACCTGAAGGGTCGGGAACCCGGCGGCATCGTGGATCCCGCGGACTACGACGCCGTCTGCCAGGATATTATCCAGGCGCTGCACGACCACGAGGACCAGGCCACGGGGCGGCGGACGTTCGCGCTGGCCGTCACGCGCGAGGACGCGGAGATGGTGAACCTGTGGTCGGACCGGGTGGGCGACGTGGTCTACGCCCTGCGTCCGGAGTACGACGGCGCCCACGGCAAGCAGTTGCCGTCCGTGGCCTTCGGAATGGCTGGCCAGCACTCGACCTTCATCGCCGCGGGCGCCGGCGTGCGACCGGCGGGACGCCTCGAGCGGCAGGTTCGTGTCATCGACGTTGCGCCCACGGTCTGCTACCTCACGGGAGCACCCATGCCGCGCAACGTGGAGGGCGGCGTGATCTACGAGGCCCTGGAGGACCCGGACCTGCACCGGTCCTGATCTGGTGCCGCGGGAGAGTTGACTTGCCAATGGATACATCGCTGACACGGACCGTCGATCTGCTTCATGCAGGCGTCGGAGACGGACTCCATCCGGGCGCTCAGCTCTACGTGTCTGTCGAGGGCAGTGCCGTCGCGGACGTGGCTGTCGGGAATGCGACGACATACAGGGCGATGACGAGTGACACCATAACCGTCTGGATGTCATTGACGAAGGGCATCACGGCGGTAGCCGTCGCGCAGGTGTGGGAGAAGGGCCGGATCGGAATGGACGATCCCGTCTGTTCCCACTTACCGGAGTTCGGGGCGGGCGGAAAAGAGCGATTGTCGTTTCGGCATCTGCTGACGCATACCGCCGGGATCGGCCCTGTTGACGTCGCGTGGTCGGAATCCTCCTGGGAAGAAATCGTCGCCGGGATTTGCGATGCGCCCTTGCGGGAAGACTGGGCGCCGGGGAGGCGGGCGCGATATGACGTGGCGAATGCCTGGTTTGTGCTCGCCGAGATCGTTTCACGCAAGACCGGCATGGCCTTCGACCGCTACGTCCACCGGGAGATCTTCGATCCGCTCGATATGTCCAACTGCAGCCTGGCGATGGATTCATCCACGTACCAGGCGAAGAAAGACCGGATCGGATTGATGTACAATACCGCATCCGCAACCCCCGAACCGACGCACTACAGCGTGGATCTGGACCGAACGATCGGTCAATGCGTGCCGGGTGGGAGCGGTAGGGGACCGGCGAGGGAGTTGGGACGCTTCTACGAGATGCTTCTCGGGAAAGGCCGGTTCAACGGGAAGACGATCCTGCTTCCGCAGACGGTTGAAGCAATTACAGCCCGGCATCGAACCGGCTTGAAGGACGAAATCCTGGGTCATATTGTGGACATGGGTCTGGGATTCTACGTCAACTCGAACATCTACGGCAGCGAGTCGGTCCCGTACGGGTTCGGGCGCTATGCCTCTCCCGGTTCCTTTGGCAATGCAGGTTATCAGTCGTCCATCGCCTTCGTGGATCCCGATGCGAGACTGGTTGTCGTGTGCATTTTCAACGGCACACTTGGGGAAGAGGCCCATCAGGTCCGCAACAGAGAGACGAACAGTGCCATCTATGAGGATCTCGGTCTGACTTAGGCCATTTAAAAACTATAACTTACATGGATAGACAGGATAGGCAGGATAAAAACCGACCAGGATTAAGCAGGATTAAAAGCCCAAGTGCAAGATCAAAACCGACCAGGATTAAGCAGGATTAGAAGCCAAGGGCAAGATCAAAACCTACAGCAGGATTAGCAGGATAAAAACCAGGGGCAAGATCAAAACCGACCAGGATTAAGCAGGATTAGAAGCCAGGGGCAAGATCAAAACCTACAGCAGGATTGGCAGGATTAGAAGCGAAGAGCAGGATCAACACCATTCAGGATTGACAGGATTAGAAGTCAAAGGCAGGATCAACAACCAATCAGTATTAGCAGGATTAGAAGCGATGAGCAGGACCAAGACCGATAAGGATTTACAGGATTGAAAGCGAAAGCTGGAAAAAAGCCAGGGGCAGAGGCTGACTATTCCAGGTCAAAGCGATGAATCCTTACCTCTGTATGCCGCGCAACGTCAAATTGAACAATCAGATCCGCATTTGAAGTCACGATCCGCCGAAGATCGACTCAAGACAAGCCTCGTCTTGAGGATCGGATTAAACCAAACCGCCAAATTCGTCCACGACTCGTGGACACAATCTAAATTCCGTCCATTGCGTGCCAGAGCTTGGCGGTCCCCAGTGTCCGTTTCCGAACATTGCTGTATCAAAAACGGACGCTTCCCAGACACCCCTGCGCCTTCCCACTTGCAATAACTGACTGATAAACTGTGACATGAACGTTTGGCACGGTCTTTGATAATTCCACTGGCGGAGCAATACGACATTTTTCGCGTAAGTCATATTCTTGGTTGAAATGTCAGAGGTGAACTATATATGATTCGCCACAACTTCACCATCGCGATACGGAATGCATATAAAGGGGGAGTATACTCCATAATAAATATCGTTGGACTTGGGCTCGGACTGGCCTGCAGTAGCATTATTCTGCTCTATGTCCAGAGAGAACTGAAGTTTGATAGATTTGGGGATCGGGCCAACAGGATCTATCGCGTGCTTAGAGAATCGACGGACGGCAGTGGAACAGCGGTACAAGCCGGTACATCTGGACCTTTAGGTCCGGCGCTTCTGGATGATTTCCCGGAGATTGAAAAGGTTGTACAGGTTAGTGGGTACGGAGATCAGTTGTGGACCCTCTGTGATGGCCAAAATCGCTACCACGACGCCGGTCGTGTCTGGATGGCAACGCAGGACTTCCTGGAGTTCTTCGACCTGCATATGATTTTCGGGAGAGCCGAAACAGCTCTTCATGAACCATACTCCATGGTCGTGTCTGAGGAGGTGGCACGCGCTTACTTTGGCAACCGAGACCCGATCGGCGAGATAGTTCAGGTAGAGTCCTCCTGGGCTGAAGGACACTACAAGGTGACTGGCGTCGTTAGAGTCCCAAGGGAATCATCCTTGAGGTTTGACATCCTGTATTCACGAAGGACACCAATACCGTCCGATTGGTTGAGACGTCAATGGGAAGAATGGCAAGTAACGAATCGCCTTAGACCAATCCAGACCTTTGTTCTTCTGCGGAAAAATGTAGATGCGATGGCGTTGGATTCTAAACTCCGAAGTTTTGTTGAAAGGCGATTTGGTACTGAGACGAGTAAATGGAATCGATACCATCTTCAAGCAATCTCCAGAATCCATCTCCATACATCCCGTGACTACCCGGATGTGGCACTTGGAATTGACAGGGAATTCCTGGGGATAGATTATCGTGACATCATGGAAGTGTATGTTTTTTCAGCGATTGCCTTCTTGATTCTGGGAATCGCTTCCGCCAACTACGTGAATCTGGCCACAGCACGAGCTACGATGAGAGCAGAAGAGATGGCTATCCGAAGTGCTTTAGGCGCGAATGTGGGAAATCTAATCTGTCATCTTTTCTCGGAGTTTCTGGTAGTGGCTGTCACATCGTTTATCCTTGCTCTGGGCTTGATGGAGATTGCCGACAATCACGGCCTGTTTCTTGAATTGGGATTCTCCGTGAATTTAGACATGAATACGATGATCACTGTAGGACTGATTACCGTATTTTCTGGGATCGCCGCTGGAGGGTATTCCTCCATTGTGGTGACCAGGTTCGCGCTCAACCAGGCGTTTACAAGACACTCTACCGGGACGTACAAGATACGACTCTGGAACAGGTTCGTGGTCGTCCAACATAGCATCGCAATCCTCCTGGTGATTCTGGCGCTAACGGTCCATCGCCAAGTTTCCCATCTGCAGTCAAAGGAACTTGGTTTCGAACCGCAAGGCTTAATCCAAATTCCCATCTTCAGGCTTGACCGGACCAGAAAAGTTGAAGACATGACAACACACCTGGCAGCCCGGTATGGAACCGTTAAGGAAGCATTTCTCGATTGCGCTGGAGTGATTCAAGCCACAGCTCACAGGGAGGCAATGGGGGCACAGGGTGGAGTCATGCGAGACATTGTGCTTGATGGTGGTGATGTGTTGCGTGCCCTGGTTCAGGAGGCAGATGAAGACTTCGTGAGTACGTATGGGCTCGAACTCTTGGAGGGACGGACGTTCGGTAGAGCGGGGTTGGTCGGGGAAGTCCAACTCATCGTTAACGAGCAAGTAACAAAAAGACAGGGGGAGAGGGCGGGTGTTGGCGAGATATTTGGGCCAGGCACGATTGTTGGAGTCGTTCGAGACTTCAATAGCCGTCCCCTGCGCGAGGAAATTGGCCCTTACATCATTCGCAATCGCAGTCTGTTTAACTACCTGACGCTGCGGATTGGACAAGAAAGCATTGATAGCACTTTGTCTGCAATAGAAAGTAAGTGGTATGAGTTCGTTCCAGATCGACCATTTGAGTATTCGTTCGTCGAAACGACACTTCATCATGCCTATCAGCCGGAGAGGACGTTTGGGAGTCTCATCGGGGGCTTCTCGGTACTCGCGGTTATCGTTGCGAGTCTCGGGCTCTTTGGGATTGCTGCTTTCACACTTGCCGAACAGAAGAAGACTATCGGTATCCGAAAAGTGCTTGGCAGCTCGATACACAATGTCATATTGAGACTCTCTTGGGAGTATCTTCGGTTGGTAATAGTGGCAAATCTGCTTGCGTGGCCGCTGGCTTATTACCTATCGGAACGATGGCTGCGAGAGTTTCCATATCGCGTCGATCAGGAAGTTTGGGTTTATGTGGCGAGTGGATGTTTCGCGTTGATTGTAGCATTGGGCACGGTTTTCCTACAGTCACTCAAGGCCGCTACATCGAATCCAGCGGAAGTCTTAAGACACCCTTAATTCGTACCGGATGTGATCGAGTCAAGCCCGGTTTTGTTCTTGACAAAAGCACCGGTTTGAAATTGGACACAATAGACAGGATTGCGATTGGATCACGGTGGCATGAGAAGGTCCTTTTTCAGGAGTATTGATGGGAGCGTGTTGTCAGTCCTGCGCGTGAGCGATGGCGCACGAGTGCGCATGAGGAACTTGCCGGAAGGTCAGGATTCCACCCACATTTGGCAGCGGTATGTTCCCGGAATGGTCGGCTACGAGGAGAATGCGTTCTGTCAGGACAATACCGGAGGAGCCGACTGGAATGATCCGAAAATCGACTTCACGAAATATTCGGACAACGGCGTCATCGGCGATGCGTCCTAAGCGAATGCTGAATTGGGACCCGGGCGGTGGCACGAGGTCGTCTCCACCGTGCCGTAGATATTTAGTGGCGCGCTGTCATAGTGGCTGATGTGGTAATATCAGAACCCAATCGATCGGTCGTCCTTAACGGGTACCAACAGCAAAAAGCCCCAGGAGAGTCAAATATGTCGCGGCCATATACCGTCGATGACCTGCTGAATGTCAACCAGTTTACCCATCGTTGCCCATGGGATATGTCGCCTGATGGCGGGTTGCTTGCGGTAACACTCAGTCAGGGGAAGCGACGTGTCCCACACGATACCGATAATAGTCAGGCAAACGGCGCATATATTGTTCTGATCGACGTCGCAACCGGTGAGTCCATAGAGCCGTTTTCCGATCTGCGAATGAGCTGGGCAGGGCGATGGTCTCCGGATGGACAAACGCTTGCCGCATACGTCTTTGAACAAGATACTCACACCTGCGTAGGTTTGTGGAACAGGCAGACGCGCAAAGTGTCAATTGTATCCAACGCCTTGAT
Organism: Gemmatimonadota bacterium; assembly: GCA_028874335.1. Taxonomy (GTDB): domain Bacteria; phylum Latescibacterota; class UBA2968; order UBA2968; genus JAAXHE01. The sequence goes on from JAPPJY010000010.1 coordinate 17,412, forward strand.
TGCCCGGACTTTCAACTTTGACGTTCCTCAATGGACCCCCAACGGTCGCCGGATCATCGCGCCGCTGATCCCGAACGCTCCTGACGCTACTGAAACCTCCGACGTTATTGTGCGGTCTTACACTCCAGGCCGGTCAGCCTCAGATCAGCATAGCCCGTTTTCTTACCAGTCCGGAATGGAGAAGTGCGTAGGCGTCCTGGAGGTCGAAACAGGCATTGTCAAGGAGTTTGCGACCGGGCTCAGCCCGCTTATACTGCGTATGGCTCCTGATGGGCAAGCCGTCGCGTTTTTCAATGAGATCTCACATCCCGTGGATCGTCCCCACGTTATTGTCGATGTGAATGTCGTCCCGACTGATGGAAGCGAACCCTATACGGTCGCCAGGAACGTGCCGGTCAACACCTATGCCTGTCGTTTCTCGTGGTCGCCCGATAGCCAGACGATTTCCTATGTCACAGGTGGAAACCAGGGAGAAACTCCATACCTCTTCCTGGCAACTGCGGACGGATCAACTGAGCCTGAAAAGGTGACAGAATTCACCTCGTACCTGGGTAACCGCCAAATGCCGTGGTGGTCCGATGACGGAAGGCGCATTTTATGGCTCCAAAAAGGAAGTTTGTATCACCTGTCCGTCGTGGACGGCCGGAACCGCCAACTCTCCCGAGATTCGACTGGCAATCACCTCAGAATAAATGCGATTGCACAACGGTACGGAGAATCAGTCCTTCATACGGATAATCAGGGCAATATTCTTGCCCATGCGACTGACACCGGCGAAAACTCGAATTACATCGTCCGCATCCACTCTGCTTCGGGTGAGATGACGAGGGTTTGTCCGGCGCAACATTCAAGTCCTGATGAGTTCACTATGTTCGCATCCCAACGTACAGTTTTCGCACCTGGCAGAGAAGCGGTACATGCTTACGCTCTCGACAATGGAGCGGCTACGACGCTACATGAAACCAATCCCTGGCGTCGCGACGTGGTTCAACCGGTGCGCAAGACCATCGAGTTCAAGGATGCGAATGGCCGTGTACAGGAGGCTGCTCTTTTTCTTCCCGATAACGCTCCGGCGGAGGGCCGTCTGCCCCTGATTGTTAAGATCTATCCCGGGAATTATCTATCAAGAAGCAAACGGCATTTCTCGGAAGCGCAGTTGTTCACGAGTGCCGGATATGCCGCACTATATCCGGACTCGATTATGGAGGACAATGACCCGATCGATCAGATCGTAGGCGTAACAGTACCTGCCGTCAATCGAGCCATAGAAATGGGTTTCGCCGACAAGAGTCGAATCGGCGTCTTGGGACACAGCTATGGTGGTTATGGTGTCATGGTATTGGTTACACACACAAAGGCTTTCCGCGCCGCGGTTGCCAATGCGCCGGCCGGAATCAATATGACCAGCACGTATCTTGTAGATGTAAATGGAATGGGGTGGTGTGAGGGAAACCAGGCGCGAAATGGAGGAAGTCTATGGGAGAGACAAAATGAATACATCAAGAACTCGCCGATTTTCGCTTTCGAACAGGTTGAAGCGCCGGTGTTGGTTATATGGGGGACCCAAGACGTGCTATCATCGGCGGGTGCGAGGGAGACATTTCTCGGTCTCAGGCGACTTGGCAAACGAGTGGAAATGCGAGAATATAAGCGTGAGAGCCATCTTATGACTGATTGGTCGGCTGATGATTCCAGGGACTATTACAAGAGCGTGCTCGGCTGGTTCAATCAACACCTGAAAGAGGGGCAATAGCAACCGCCTCGGTAAATTCGGATTCCAGGTTTGGATGTGCTATCGACCGTGGACGTCTGAGCAACAGTCCCTTTCCACCGTGATAGGTGGAAACGCCAATTCCGATTTATGCCTGCGATTCGATCCTGAACCGCCATGGTAGTTGTCATCTATTTCATTGTCATTGGGTTATTTGCCTGACCGCGACACAATGCCTGGGATAGGGAAACTACCCTTTTCGTGAACCTTTCAGTTTAGCAAGTGTCCAAATCTATACCGATGCCTATGTCACACTCTAAATCGTGTTCGGCACGGCGAGCGCCAACCTCATATGCTTTCCTGATCCTGTACTGTACATTCCTTGTTCTGTCCGGATGCGGTCCGGGGCAATCCGGGCGGCCCCCCCTTGTCCACACCCTTTCGAAACAACCCTTTCACATTAGCGTCGACGCGGATGGCGTATTGGAGGCCAAAAGGGCGACAACGCTGACTGCTCCCCGGCTGCGCCATTGGCGGGAACTCGAGATTTCTTATCTGGCGGAGGAAGGATCTGCCGTAAACAAGGATGAAGTGGTCGTCAGATTTGATACCCAGCCTTTCGAGAACGACTTTCGGATCGCATACAACGAGCTCGCAATAGCTCGGGCCGATGCCAACAAGAAACAAGCGGAACGAAAAGCCCAGCAATTTCTGCTGGAAGCGGACCGTGAAAGCGCGCGTGCCGCCGCGGCGATTTCACGGCTTCAAATGACCAAGCTCGAATACGTTGCGCCTCGGCTAAGGGAAATCAAACGGCTTGAAGTGGAACGAGACGAGTTGCGAACAAAGAAAATCAGCAAGAAGCTCGAATCGATGGCAGCGATTCAGAAGGAAGAGCTTGTCCACACGGGCATCCTCATCAAGCAGGCCGAACAAAAGCTCAATGAAGCCGAAGAATCGATCGAGAAGCTGAGCATCAGAGCGCCAACCGCGGGCATCGTGATCTATGACCGGGGATGGCGAGCCGACAAGCCTCGGGAAGGCGGTGCAAAATACCCCGGAGAAGCCGTCTTGAGAATCCCCGATCTGTCTGTAATGCAGGTGACGTTGCAGGTTGACGAAATCCAGTCACAAGGGCTGAAAGCGGGTCAGCATGCGGACGTTGTGATTTCGTCGTTGAGTACCGACCCGATTTCGGGGAAGGTCGCGCGGGTCGCCCCACGTGCAAAACCGTTGAAGGCCGGTTCCACGGTGAAACAGGTCGAGGTCATCGTGGAATTGGATTCCACAAGTTCCGGTTTTACAACCGGGCTTTCCGCACGGGTGCGTATCTTCGTGGAAAAACGGTCTGAGGTTCTCGTTGCGCCGCTTGATTGTGTATTCCAAGAGGACAGCTTGCATGTCGTCTATATGCGAATGGGAAAGAGATTCGTACCGCGCCGGGTGAATCTGGCGGCCAGGAATTCCGATTTTGCAGTAATAGAAGGCGACCTGGCTGCTGGTGCGGAACTCGCCCTGCGTCGGCCCCGGGAGTGATTTCATCGCGCTGGAATTTGTAATGAGAACGCCGAATTCCCTGTTCCGTCCCCTTGGTCTGGCAGCGCTGACCGCTTGCGCAGGCGTAAGCGCGCCGTCAGTCGAGACCTATACTGTCAAGCCTGGGGAGTTTGCCAGCAACCTCATTGTTACCGGAGAACTCGAAGCGGTCCGGTCCGTGGTGGTTATGGCGCCGCCCATCGACTGGCGATTTGGCGAACTCAAGATTGTAAAGCTCGTGGACGATGGCAAGCAGGTTGAGAAAGGGGATCTACTCGTTCAATTTGACGAAGGCGAAGTACAGAAAGCCATAACCGAGGCAGAGTCCAACCTTGAAATCGCCGAGGCCGAACTGCGTAAAGCCCGCGCCAAAGGCAATTCCGAGGTCGAAGGCCTTGAGATCGATCTCGACATAAGTCGCATTAGCCGGGAAATCGCCCGTTTAAAGCTGGAACAGGCGTTATTCAAGGCCGAAATAGATCGCAAACAGGATGAGTTTCGGTTTGAGGAAGCCGGCATCAAGCTGGAACAGGCCGCTCGGGAATTGGAGAACAGAAAGAACATCCACCGTGAAGAAATCAGCAAACTGAAGTTGAAACTGCAGCAGGAACAGGACAAATTGAACGCCGCGAAGAATACGCTTGCGATGCTTACAGTCACGGCGCCGGCGTCCGGCATCGCGATCCTTCGCAAGAATCCTTATACTCGCAACAAATATCAGGTCGATGACCAGGTCTATTCGGGTTGGCCGGTCATTGGCCTGCCGGACCTGAGCCAGATGAAGGCGAAGGTTCAAGCGAGCGAGATCGAAATCGCCAAGGTTAAAGTCGATCAACGGGCTGCGGTCACCCTTGACGCGTATCCCGATACCACGTTCTCGGGACGAGTGATCGAAATCGCCTTGCTTGCACGGAACAAGTCGAAGGAAGTGAAGGTCAAGGTATTCGACGTCGTCGTAAAGCTGGACGGACACGACGAAAGACTGATGCCCGGGATGACAGTCAGCTGCCAACTCCTTGTAAAGAGGATTCCGGACGCGCTGTCCATTCCTCTTCCTGCCGTATTTGAACAAAACGGGAAACCGATCGTATATCGTCGAACCGGAAGGAGATTTGAGGCGCAAGCGGTCTCCCTTGGTGAGGAAAACGACACCCATGTGGTCGTGGACAGCGGCCTGTCGAACGGTGATGAAATCGCCCTGACAGATCCCACCGCGATCGTCGAATCGCTCTATACTGGAGAGGGTGAGCCACGATGAACCTCAAATCCGGCGTGCCGGGAACCGACGAACAACCTGCTCGCAGTCACGCCGACAGATTGCGCGGGCTCGGCCGCTCTCTTCTTGTACCTGCGATTCTGCTTGCCCAGAACCGATGCGGCGAACTGGAACATCAGTTCGCACGGGTCGAGGGAGGTCGCTTTCGGTCTACGTTGAAGGAAACCGGAGAGCTGCAGGCCGTCCGGTACACCATCATCCCCATGCCCCATTTCAACTGGCAGTACGGCCGTCCGAAGATAACCAACCTGGAGCCCGAAGGCACTCTCGTCAGTAAGGGCGACCTGGTGGGGAATATTGAGGCTTCGGGCGTCGTCCAGGCAATGGGCCGCAAGGAGGGCGACCTTGCCATCGGACGGGCCGACCTCAACAAAATGCGCGTTCAGCACGGGAGCGAAGTCAAGGAATTGGAGGGTAGGATACGTTCGGCCGAATCGTCCCTCCGCATGGCGGCAATCGACGAGCAACGTGTTCGCTTTGAATCCGAGTCTCAGAAGAAACTCAAGGCTTTTGATAAGCAGATCAAACATCTGACTCTACGTAAGTTGCGTGGAAAACTCGAAACCGTAAGACTTGTCCATGCAGAGGATCTGAAGATTCACCGGGCAAAGATCAGAAAAATCGAGTCGGCGGTCGATATGGCCCGCCGGACCCTCGAGAGCTTCGACTTGAGAGCGCCGGCTGAAGGCTTGATCGAATACAGACAGAATCGGCAGACCGGTCAGAAAGTCGCTGCGGGCGACCAGTTGTGGCCCGGTACCCCCATTGTCGGTCTGCCGGACCTGAGTCGCATGAAGGCCCGGACGTGGGTCGGTGAGGCCGACATCGAGAAGGTAACGCTGAAACAAAGGGTCCGACTGAGGTTGGACGCATTCCCCAAGTTTGAGTTTTCGGGCCACGTTACCGAAGTCAGCCGTATCGGGCGGCGCAAGGACAAAAACGACAAGAGCAAAGTCTTCGCCATTGAAGTGTTGGTGCATGAATCGGATCCGCTCTTGCGACCGGGTATGACCGTAAGCTGTGAATTCATGGTGGCAGACCTGGATGACGCTCTGTTTGTGCGGAGCGATTGTATCCACCGGGACAACGGCGAGTTCGTTGTATACGTGAAACGGATCTGGGGACTTAAACGCGTTCCCGTCAGCCTTGGACCTCGCAGCAAACGTACTGTCGTCATATCCGGCGACGTCTCGGTCGGCGACAGGGTTGTCAGGTCTGACAGGGAGGGCTCGTCCTGATGGAACGGCGTGACATGCTTCGGCTCGGCCTGGACGGCCTGTCTCAACACCGTCTCCGGTCCGTTCTGACGACGCTTGGGATCATATTCGGTGTCGGGGCGGTGATTGCGATGCTCGCCATCGGAGAGGGGGCAAAGCGAGAGGCCCTGGAGAAATTCAGGGTACTGGGTGTCAATAACATCATCGTACGCGACAGGAAGTTGACCGAAAAAGAACTGGAGGAAGCGCGCGCCAGATTCTCGTCAGGACTGTCGCTGGCCGACGCCGAAGCCATCCGCCGGATCGTACCCGGCGCGGTACATGTGGCGCCGCAGGCCGAGCTGGATGTGGAAGCCAAACATGGAGACAGGGCGACGAAGATCACCCTGGTGGGGGTGAGCCATGCCTTCAAGGAAATCTTCCAGTCCGTCCCGGCAAGTGGCGAGTTTCTGTGGCGCGATCAGCACGATCGGGAAGTTCGGGTATGCGTGTTGGGCGCCGAGGTCGCCCGGTCGCTCTTTCCCATAGAAGACCCCGTAGGCAGGCAGGTAAAGCTGGACGACCAGTGGTTTGAAGTGGTCGGCACAATGGCAAACAAAGCGCTGTTTACAGAGACCGTGGGCGAGTTGGCGGCACGCAATCTCAATCAGGACGTCTATATTCCGCTCTCTGCTTTCTTGCGCAGATTCAGCAAAGAAAATCCCCTTGCCAGTCAGATAGATCAGCTCACCGTCCAGGTGGAAGACTCGGAGCGCCTTCCGGAAGTGGCCGCGGTAATCAGGCGAGTCTTGCAACGGAGGCATCACCAGAACGCCGACTTCGACCTTGTCATTCCATTCGAATTGCTGAAACAGGAGGAGCGGGAACGCCGCATCTACAATATGGTTCTGGGATCGATCGCAGCGATTTCGCTTCTGGTAGGCGGCATCGGCATCATGAATATCATGCTGGCCACCGTGCTGGAACGGACCCGCGAAATCGGCATACGCCGGGCCATGGGTGCAAAGCAGCGAGAGATTCTGATTCAGTTCCTCATCGAAGCGGTTGGCCTGAGCCTCGCCGGCGGACTTGCCGGTATTCTTCTTGGCGTGGGCATGGCCGTTATCATTGACGCCATTGCGGAATTCAAGACGATCATCTCCCCCCTTGCGGTCGTACTGGCCTTCAGCCTGTCGGGCGCAGTCGGCGTCGCGTCCGGTACGTTTCCTGCCCGGCGCGCAGCCCTCGTGAACCCCATCGATGCGCTCAGATACGAGTAGAATATCAATCGTCGAACTGATGGCACATTACCTCTCGATTCGAGGATGTACGATAATCGTGTCGCCGAGATGCTGTCCGGTGTTGGCGCGAACGCGCCGAAACTTGTACTCCGGATGCGGTCAAAGTGAGATTCGAGGAATCCCATGCGACTCTTTGCAATCTGCCTGATCATTAACTCCTGGGTATCGATTCCGGCCCAGGCACGAACGCTGGTCCTTACATTGGATGATGCCATTGTCCTGGCCCTGGACGACGGGTACCGCGCACGTCATCTCTGGCTGGACCTGCAAGACGCCAGGTTCGAAATGGACGCAGCAAAACGCAGCACGCGAGCCCGTGTGAATCTGTCATTGCGAGCTCCCGACTATCTGGAGAGCGTAGAGGCCATTCGCGTACCCAATCAGTTGCCCATTTACAACAAGATCGGTATGCTCCAGTGGTTTGGCGCGGTTTCCCTCGTCCAGCCATTTCTGGTGACAAACGGCGAATTGAGTTTCGGGTCTGACTTCAGGCAACTTCGGGAATCCGTATTTCAGGAACCGTTCAATCTTGCTGAGCGAAGCAAGCGCTTCTTCAGTACCCTCAGCGTTCACTTCCGGCAGCCGCTGTTTGCGCCCAACCAGCTCAAACTCAATCTGGAACGGGCCCGTTTGCAACTTGAAAATCGGCAGCGCGCATATACCAGCACCCAACTCGATATCATCTATGAAATCACCCAGGCATTTTACGATTTCTACAGCGCTCAACGTGGCCTGGAGATCGCTCGTGAAGCCCTGGTTCAACAGGAGCAGGCTCATGAATTGGCACGAAAAAAATATGAGGCCGGGCTTATTCCGGAGGTGGAAGCGCTTCAGATGGAAGTCGCCCTGTCCCGGAGCCGCAACCAGCTTCTTCAGGCCGTGGGCCGCATGGCGCGCCATTCTGACCAACTGAAGCTGGCGCTTGGTTTGTCTCTGGACGACAGCGTGACGGTTCGCCCCGATCTGAATCTGAAGACGTTTGAGATTGACGAAAGCCGCGCGATTTCACACGGTATTCGCCACAGCGCGTCGCTGCGGCAGCGCGAGATTTTTCAGCGCCTTGCCGAAATCAACCTCCGGGAGACTCGGGCAGCCGGCAACGTCCGAGGAGAATTCTCCGCTTCGTACGAGCGGACGGGGTTTACGAACGCATTTCCCGACGACGCGTCCACAACCGATCTTCTGGATGCCAGTTGGACTGACCTCCGGCGTCGCCCCCGTAATCTCGGTATGGAATTCACACTTTCCGTCCCACTCTGGGACTCCCGTCTTAACAGAGCGAGAGTTTCGTCGGCACGGACAAGGTTGGACCAGCGCGTGCTCGACCTGGAAGACGGTCGTCAAAGGGTCGTTCTGCAGATACGCAGTGCGATTGCCAGGATTCGCGAGGCACGCGACAGGCTCGAGGTACTCAGAAAAAGCGAGGACGTGGCGTTGCGCGGTTATGAGATCGACCGCGCCAGATTCGAGAACGGGAATATCACGGCCCAGGATCTCACGCGAACCCGTGACGACCTTACGCAGTCCCGTCAGGCCTATCTGGACGCCTACATCCAGTACCAACTGGCGGTGGCTGATTTAAAACGCCAGACGCTATACGATTTCGAAAACGAGCGCAGTCTCGTCGAGGACGAGAGGTCTCCGTAGCAGCCCGTTGAAAAAGCCCATCCGGGCTACGGCCGGCCCTCGCGGTCGAAGTACTGCGTTGCGCTCCCTCGCCGAATCGCCGGATGGGACTCGGTCGCGCGCCTTGTCGTCGGCCACAATGGCAAGTGTTCTGTCCCGGAAATAGATCGCCGAAATTCGGCCGTCGAGTCGCCCGGCTGGCAAGGCGCCTGAGCGAGGCGACCTGCTCACGGTCACCGAGCGAAGGCAACGCCGCCAGACGGGATGAATCGGCGGATGAATGGTGACATATTTCCGGGACGGGACACCATACCTCGCCTGCAGAGCGGCTTTCTCAACGGACTGTAAGCGCGCGGGCAGGATGCAATGGTTATCGACCTGAAACGAATCTTCAAGTCCTATCGGATGGGCGCCAGGGACGTTCCCGTTCTGCACGACGTGAGCCTGCAGATCGAAGCAGCGGAATACATCGCGATAATGGGACCGTCGGGGTCGGGGAAATCCACCCTGATGAACATTATCGGGTGCCTGGACACACCGACGACCGGGGAATATTTCCTGGACGGGGAAAGTGTAGCGGACCTGGACGACGACCGGCTCGCCGAAACACGCAATCTCAAGATCGGTTTTGTATTTCAGACGTTCAACCTGCTGCCCCGCGCAACGGCCCTCGACAATGTGGCGCTTCCCCTGATTTACTGCGCTACGTCTCCAAAGGTGCGCAGGAAGCGAGCCGCAGAGGAACTCGAGCGAGTCGGTTTGGCAGACCGCATGCATCACCGCCCCATCGAACTGTCGGGCGGAGAACGCCAGCGAGTCGCGATCGCCCGGGCGCTCGTCAATAACCCGGCCATCATTCTGGCCGACGAGCCAACGGGGAATCTGGATTCCAAAACCGGAACCGAAATCATGCATATCTTCGATGGGCTGCACGTAAATGGCGGTACGATCATCCTGGTCACACACGAAGCGGATATCGCCCGGAAGGCCGGGCGAATCGTGAATATCCTCGATGGCCGGCTGGTTGAAACCAACGAAGTGTGAACCGGACGGCTCTGTTTCCATTTTCGAACATTACTGTATCATTATCGGACACTCCCCGATTTTTCAAACCCCCTTCCGCGACATAACTTAATGAAAAATATGCATATGAAAATTTGGCACGATTGTTGATTTATCTGATATAATCTGTCGTCAGCCGAGTATGTCGATCCTGCGGGCAGCTACACAGACCATAGGTGTCGCCGGTTATGTTCCGAAACGTGCTCCTAATTACCATACGCAATATGCGTCGCTATAAACTCTATTCGGCCATCAATATAGCCGGGCTGGCGGTTGGGGTCGCATGCTGCCTGATGATCGGGTTGCTGATAGCGGATGAACTGCGGTTCGACCGGTTTCACCATTACGCCGACCGAATTTATAGATTCTCGACCGGGAATCGCCCATCGACCTTCGCGCATCTCGGTCCAAAGCTCGTTTCGGATTTTCCCGATATAGAACAGGCCGTCCGCATTATGCGCGTGTCAATTGCAGGTACCCCGATGGCATATCGGGACCGGAGATTTGCTGAAGAAGATTTGTTGTATGCGACCTCGAACTTCTTCGACGTATTCTCGTTTCCACTTGTTCAGGGTGACCCGGGTACCGCGTTGACTTCACCAGACGCGATCGTGATCTCCAGCGACATGGCAAACCGCTACTTCGGCGACGTGGATCCACTTGGAAAGGCAATGAAGATTCATGCAGGCAACTCATCTGAGAGAACGGTGAAGGTCACGGGCGTACTCGGCGAACTTCCGCGGCATACCCACTTTTACTTCCAGGGACTGGTACCCTACACCGCCTATCCCTACGGTGAATGGCAGCAAGGTACCGCCTACACTTATCTCTTGTTCGGCGAGAACGCATTACCAGGTGAACTTGCGGAAAAAATCAGTGTCTGGCTGCCGCATCAGTTTGCACCAGACGATGCCGGCGACAAATCGGCCTCGCGCGTGCAGAGGTCCCGTATCCCCTGCCAACTTATGCCACTTGCAGATATACACTTGCATTCCCATCTGGAGCAGGAACTCGGCCCAAATCGCGACATTAAGGAACTATACATATTCGGTTCAGTCGGATTTTTCGTTTTGCTGATTGCCTGTGCGAATTATATGAATCTGGCGACTGCACGGTCAGCCAACAGGGCAAGGGAAGTGGGTCTCCGCAAAGTCGTAGGGGCGGACCGCCGGCAACTGATGCGGCAATTCCTGGGCGAGGCCGTGCTTGTCACGATTTTCGCATTTGCTGCTGGTGTAATGCTAACAGAGATGTTTCTTCCGTACCTGAACGCTGCCGTCGGCAGGACCCTGGCGATCAGCTATAGTGTACGCTTTCTTTATGTACTAAGCCTGGGTGTATTGACTGTCGGCCTGTTGTCAGGGAGCTATCCGGCATTTTTCCTTACGCGTTTCAGGCCCATTGCCATGATCAAGGACCTGTCAAGAACTGCACCCGGGAGCGCCGGATTCCGCAAAGGCCTCATCGTCTTCCAATTTGCTGTAGCCATAGGTCTGATCGGGGCAACGATCGTCGTGATGAGGCAGCTGCACTTCACCAAAAACAAGAATCTGGGCTTCGACAGAAAGGATGTAGTTATACTTGGTACATCCGGAATCAAAACGACCTATTCGTCCATGCATCATCGATTCCGATCCATTAAGACGGAACTGCTGCGCAACCCGGATATCCTGAACGTGTCGCTTGCGTTTGCCGTACCCGGGCAGAAGTTTTGGACCTTTACTGAGTTTGCATTAATGGACGTTGCCGAAAGCAAGCCGACGAGAATCAAGACAATGTATATCGATCAGGATTACCTTGAGACGCTGGGTATGAATCTTGTGGTGGGGGAGAATTTCGCGTCGGAATTTGCCGACAGTTTAAATGATGGCGTTATTTTCAATGAATCAGCCGCCCGGGAGTTGGGTATCGGTAGCAACACCGGTCAAAGGGTTCACATGAATTTGGGAAACGTCATGAAGACGACCGGCATTGTTGTAGGAATTGTACAAGATTTCCATCTTCGGTCATTGCATCACGAAATTGAACCATTGGCCCTGCGCATGCATCTCGATAGAGTGGGTCCTGGAGGGCACGCCCGTCATCTCGTCGTAAGATTGCGACCCGAAAACGTCCCGGCGACGCTGCAATTCCTGAGGGACAGACTGGCTGAGTTTGCGCCTTCACAGTATTTTCGGTATACCTTTCTGGACACCTATTTTGATTTCGATGAGCTATATCAAAACGAGACGCGATTGATGCGCGTATTCGGCACATTCTCCGCATTGGCGACTTTTTTGGCCTTTCTGGGGCTGTTCGGTCTCGCACACTTCACGACGGAGAATCGCACCCCGGAAATCGGTATCAGGAAAGTCCTCGGCGCATCCGTTTTCAATATCGTTTCAATGATGTCAAGAGACTTCGTATTCCTGGTGATCATTGCCAACATCATCGCCTGGCCTGTAGCGTATTTCGGAGCGGAGGCTTTGCTGCAGAACTTCGCCTATCGGATCGACGTCGGTTGGTGGACCTTCCCGTTGTCAGGCGCGTTGGCGCTAGGGCTGGCGCTGTTGACCGTAGGCTGGCAGGCCGGCAGAGCCGCGAGGGCGAATCCGACGGATGTTCTGCGGCACGAATGATGTTTCGACAGCCACGCGTATCGTCGTTTAATCGGCGTATTGCCCCTCCAACGCGATTGGTGTTCATTCAAGAGACCCACGCCACATTTCGCAGATCCTCCCGGAATTTACCCGCCAACTATCGAATCTTCCCATCTGTCTTACTGTATGGCACGCGCACCTCTGCGCGATGGAACTCGCGAGAAATCTTCTTTCATGTAGATTTCTCATAGGGCATTTAATAACAAGCAATTTTACAGATCTGCTCTCCGATCGGATATATAGAAATGGGGAGGGGGGACTTGATCTAAACGCGTTTTGAGACCATATTCATTCCGTAGTCTCCGATCGTTACAGGTGAGGATGGTTCCAACCTGGCAAATCTCCTGAGAAGACAAGGCACCAGGGTATGCCCGCCACTGAAATTTCCTTGAAATGGGCGCCTCGGGTGAAACAGGCTCGAATCCGGCGTCTCTATCGCTTCGCCGGCATGGGCATCTACGATGAAGATGCGCTCGATGACGTCGGGACAGCTCTCTTTGCCAGAAGTGCGGATATTGCGACTGTCGCCGAGGCATTCCAGGATGGTCGGGTGGCGTGCCCCCAGTGCCGGGCACGGGTGCAGCGCCAAATAGATCCCCTCTACGGCCTGGGCTGGCACGGAGAACGTGGACGCTGGTTTCACTGTCCGATCTGCACCAGTCGCCTCCTATGGACTGAGTGCCGGAAGGCGCTCCGCGAACAGCCCCGCTGTTTTGACTGCCGTACGTTGTTAAAAGGGAAGAATCCGCTACGGTGCGCCTGTGGGAAGGAATGGGATCCCAGTGCATACCACCGTTCCGTTGGATCCCGTGTCCGGCTTCCTTGCCCTTCATGCTGCGGTCTGATTCGCAAACCTGAGGGTTCCGGCCGCAAACGGCGGGACCGTCAATCCGCGGATGAACGGTTGCGGTGTCCAACGTGCCAGGGAAGAGCTCGACACACAGGCGGTGAAATCAGGTGCGATGGCTGCGGTTATCGGCGCAGGTGGAGGGACTATCGGAAAGGGCTAAAGAAACGCGACGAGAGACTCGAATGCGGTGGCTGCGGTCACGTCTTCACCTGGCAGTCCTGGCGCAAAGGCGCAAAGTCTATCACCACCGGCAATCCGCAGCCCGCGCGAGACTTCGTGCGATCCTGGATGACGTGCAGCACACCGGAACAACGAATGTTGAAGATTGACTCGTTGCTCCAGACCCTGCACGGTCGCGGCCCTTTGGCCCCGCTTTTCATCGAAGGGGACGAGCGCAGTATTCGTGCGCTACTCGATGAATTGGCGTCGCAGGTCCTCGCTCACGGGAATCCGGACAGAAGGCTGGCGACTTAACGGGCGAAGTAGATCGCGGGAACAGACTGGCCGAAACGGAAAAACAATGATCAGAAGAAGAGTCGTAAGGGCTGTGATGTTGACGCCGGACCGTCATGTCCTGCTGATGAGGGTGCAGGAGCCCATATCCGGAAATGAGTTTTGGGTGACTCCAGGCGGAGGTCTTGAGCCCGGTGAGTCTGACGTGGATGCGCTTCGCCGGGAGGTCGCCGAGGAAACTGGAGCCACGAAGTTCTCTCCAAGACAACTGGTCTGGTCCAGACAGTGCGATTTCACGTGGGACAACCGCGACTACAGCCAGAGGGAGTACTTCTATCGGGTTCAGACCGACCGCTTCGAACCGGTCATGGACGGGAATCCCGCTCAGGGCGAGGCATCGGCTTTCCGCGAATTCCGCTGGTGGTCTATCGACGATATCGGCAGGTCTGAAGAGACGTTTTCGCCGCAATACCTTCATTCTCTCTTGGAGTGTTTAACCCGGAACGGACCGGCGGAGGGACCGGCAGGCGTAGGAGATGAATGAGAGACGTTAGTCGGTCTACGATCCGCCGCATCAGCCGTCGCCGGGCCCTTCGACAAGCTCAGGGACCGGCACTGGGCAGATTAGGGGTCTACTAACAGCGGCTCAATGACGTCCACGGAACTGAATTACGCGTGGTCATTGAGCTTGTCGAAATGCCCGCGATTCAACAGCCCTTTGACAACCTCAGAGCAAAGGATCGGGTCCGGCTCGGCTTCTGCGACTCCCCCCAAAGGGGGGAGTGATACTTCATGTGCAGCCACCACGCCCTTTCATGCAAACGCTCATTCTCGTGAAACATTCGTTGCCGGAGATCGATCCTTCCGTACCCGCGAAGGAGTGGGTTCTTTCCTGCGAAGGGCGCCGGCGCGCGCGGATACTTGGTGAGCGATTGGATCGATACAATCCGGACCGGATATTCAGCAGCACCGAACCCAAGGCCACGGAAACGGCCGAAATTGCGGCCGGCAATCTGAACGTCCCGGTGGAAGTCGTCGAAGGGCTGCGTGAACATGAGCGCGTGAACGTCGGCTTTCTGGAAAAGGAGCGATTTGAGCAATCGATCAGACGATTTTACGAGCAGCCCTCCGAACTGGTTTTCGGTGAGGAAACCGCTGATAGAGCGTATGGCAGGTTCTCGAAAGCCGTGCATAAAATTACGGACAGCTATCCGACGGAAAACATCGCGATCGTCACGCACGGGACCGTGCTGAGCCTGTTCGTAAGCCGCAATTCAGAATTGGAACCGTTTGCTTTGTGGAAGCAGTTGGGACTGCCGTCCTGGATTGTCCTGTCCAGTCGCGATTTTCGCGTGATCGAGTTATGTCCGAGCATCGACGACGTGGGTGCCATTGGCGGGGGATAACCCCACCGCATTTTCCAACGGATTTATCGACGTAACTGTATGATTT
The DNA here is from genome assembly GCA_028874335.1 of Gemmatimonadota bacterium. Lineage (GTDB taxonomy): Bacteria > Latescibacterota > UBA2968 > UBA2968 > JAAXHE01. Next base: position 32,514 of record JAPPJY010000010.1, read on the forward strand.
CACTATGGATGGTATGGCCATTCGCAAGGCGGATTCGGCGGACGTTGACTTCACCTTTGCCGTGAAGGAGGCGGCGTTCCGGGAGTACGTCGAAAAGGTCTGGGGATGGGACGGCGCCGACCAGCGCGAACTGCACGAAGTGCGGTTTGCTTCACAGGATGTGCATATTGTCCAGTATCGGGGGACCGACGTCGGTTACTTTTCCACGTCCTCGACCGCCGATCGGGTCAGAGTGGTTCAGATCTTCATCCTTCCTGAATACCAGCGGAAGGGGCTCGGATCGGCGTGTATGCGGCTTATCGTCTCGGATGCCAGCGCACAGGAAAAATCGGTAAGGCTTCAGGTTCTGAAGATCAACACTCGCGCCATCGCATTCTACCGGAGGCTGGGATTCTCGATTGTCGACGAAGATAATACGCACGTTCAAATGGAAATCCTGACAGGGTGAAACCGACCGGTCCAGACAGACCGACAACCCAATCTATAAATATCCTTGCAATCTAACCGATGGATGTATATACTTAGTATATACATCACGGATTTTCGAAATTGAAGGAGGCAGCCGATGGTGACCAAAGTACAAAAATGGGGCAACAGCCAGGGACTCCGATTCTCCAAAACGATTATGACGGAAGCCCGAATCAACATTGGAGACCAGGTCAACGTCTCCGTCAAAGACGGACAGATCATCGTCGAACCGTTGACTAAAGTGCGGGGGAAATACGATTTGCGCGAATTGGTCTCCAGGATACCTTCGAACTATCAGGTAGAAGAATCGAATTGGGGAGCGCCCTCAGGGAGAGAGGCCTGGTAAATGCCGGAATATGTTCCCGAAAAAGGCGATTTCGTCGCTTTGAGTTTCAGTCCGCAGTCCGGACACGAGCAGATGGGACGTCGTCCCGCACTGGTCGTCAGTCGAACGATGTTCAACAGCCATACGGGGCTTGCCATGGTGTGCCCGATCACCAGCACCTTCAGAAATATCCCCTTTCATGTTTCCATTCCGGAAGGACAGCCCGTCAGCGGATACATCATGGTAGAACAGATCAAATCAGTTGACTACAACAGCCGGAACGTGAAACGGGTATCGAAAGCGCCTCAGTCAGTGCTCAAAGAGGTGTTGAGTATTCTGGATGCCTGCATCTATGACCCAAAGTGAAGGTGCAAGGGAACGAGTCTTGCTGGTTGTCCTCGGAACATGACGCGCGAATATACAGACGCCGGGACGTTCATTGGAAAGACGGTCCGGGTCTCGATCGACCGGCCGCTGGGATCCAGGCATCCTGACGCGGGGTTTATCTATCCCGTCAACTACGGTTTTCTCCCTGGCGTGCCGGCGCCTGACGGCGAGAATCTGGACGCGTATATTCTGGGTGTCGCGAAACCGATCACGACCTTTACAGGCACATGCATCGCGGTCATTCGGCGAACTGACGATGATGACGACAAGCTCGTTGTCGCGTCTTCCGACAAGGACTTCTCCGACGAGCAGATCCTGGAGATGACCGGATTCCAGGAGCGGTTTTTCAGGTCATCGGTGATACGCGAGCCCGTCCATATTCGATAACTTATTGTGAATATATAAGTTATTTGAAAAATCAGATGGCGAAAATGAAGAGTAACTCTCGACATCGATTTCATGGCGATCCGAAGCGATTTGACGTGCTTGCTTCCTTTATCGACGTGCGCTTTGGAAAAACGGTCCGCTATCTCGCTGACGTTGCCGGCGGGCAGGGCATGTTGACCCGGATCCTGCGCAAGCGGTACAATTACGACTGCGAGGTCGTCGATCCACGCGCATGGACGCTCAAGGGCGTGCCGAACCGAACCGTGGAATTCGATTCCTCGATGACTGACTACTACGACCTGATTATCGGGTTGCACGCCGACGAAGCGACTCGCCCTGTGGCTCAGGCGGCGCTCAGTCGGCCGGTCGTCCTGGTCCCATGCTGCAATTTCTGGTCTGAGGAAAAACTGGGGCGGGACGAACTGCTCGATGCCATCGAAGCATATTACGGTCGGCATAGTGTTTCCTTTGAACGCGTCGAATTCCCGTTCAAGGGGCCAAAGAATATCGGCATCGTATCAGAGCCGCCCGGCAAGTCTTAGTCTCAATTCCGCAAAAGCCGCAACGCGGCACTGCGACGAAACCTTTCGAAACGGGCCGAAGTGGTCGTCTGGAAGGACATTTATTCCGTTCACGTACAGTGTCCTGGTGTATCCTGGTAATCAGCAGTCTAATCGCCTTTATAAACTCGCACATATTCGAATTGACCTCCCCGAAAAATGACGAATCAAGGTTAAGTTCAGTAAGAGCTCCGGAGTCGTGCAATAGAGGACCGGATGATTTGAGCAAAAGCGAAGTCCTTATCCGCGAAGCCATCACGGCCGACATACCGGCGACATTCAAAATCCGCTCGGCTACGACGGAAAACGCAATGACCGAAGCCGAACTGGCGGCGTCCGGAATAACGCCTGAGCGTGCCGCGGAATTGCTGCGGACAGACGCCAGGTGTTGGGTGGCGGAAGCCAACGACCGTATCGTCGGATTCTGTATCGCGAACGTCAATTCGAGGTCCATCTGGGCGCTATTCATCCTGCCGGCATACGAAGGCCGCGGAATCGGGCGAAGGCTGCTGAATGCGGCGGTTGACTGGCTGTGGCGAAGCGGAGCGGATGAGCTCTGGCTGGAGACTGAAACGAACACCCGAGCCGAGGGGTTTTATAGACATCTCGGATGGAAAAGGGGAGAGGTTGAACTGAAGGACGGCTATGAGGAAGTGCGGTACACTTTGAAGAAGAAGCCCATCTCCCCGTCACTCGACTGACGACAACTGCCCAACGCGACGCATCCCTGCCTATGAAGTTCGACCAACTCACCTCATCCGTCAGTGAGGTCTGCCGGGCCTTCGTCTGCGGACTCGAAGCTATCCTCGATGCGAACCTGCACGGCATCTACATGCACGGCGCGTCCGTATTCCCGGATTCCGGACCGATTCAGGATATCGACTGTCACGTGATCCTTGCAGGACCGTTGAACAACCGAAACAAAGATGCGATACTTCAGTTGCAGAGGGAACTTTCGGAGCGCTTTCCGCCACTGGGTGAAGAATTGGACGCCTATTTCATCCTGTATGAGGACGCCGTCAAAACGCACCCACCCGCCCACCAGTTGCAGCCCGAAATACGAGACGAATCATGGTCGCTGCATTGCGCGCATATCAGGGCAAAGCGTTTCATTACGCTCTATGGTCCGCCCCCGAAGGATATCTTTCCGGCGCCGTCGTGGGTCGAAATCAGGACTGCTCTCGAGCACGAGTTGACGTTCATCCAGCAGAACCTGCGATACCCCGACTACTGCGTCCTCAACATGTGCCGGATCATGTTCAGTGTCCAGGAGCGAAACGTCGTTGTATCGAAATTCTCCAGTGGCAAATGGGCGAGTGACCTGTTCCCCGAATGGAAACCGCTGATCGACGCGGCAGTCGCTTCATACCAGGGAACGGAGACGCCGGACGAGGCCGCATTGCTGAAGACCGGCGTGGAGTCCTTTGTCGAGTTCGGAGAAAAACTGTTTCGCGAACGGCACCAAAGCGTCTGATTTTTTCGTACCACCACACCTGTCTGGAAACGGCCTGGTTTTTTGGACTGCATCCGCGGACGTCGGTCGTTTGACGATAGAATATAATCATCGATAGTGAAGGACGCCTCTGGTTCATCGACTGCAATCACGCGTCCCAATAACGGCGCCCTCCTTCTGACCTGTACACATCGCGACACCGACCAGGCGCAGCCGCGCCGGTCGCTTCCCAAATGCGAAATCATAGATCGATAAGGTTCCAGGGGTCGAAATCGCCCTTGACAGCAGCAATGTGTTTGTTTACTTTTATAGCAAAGATGATATAATCACAGGAGGGTTTCGTGCCGTTCGACTGGCTGCGGATCAGGGAGTTTCGACAATCGGTGGGGATGACCCAGCAGCAGTTGGGAGATATCCTCGCTGTACCCCAGTCCACCGTCGCCCGATGGGAAACGGGAAAGATCTCGCCCAACGCGCAGCATATCGGCCTGATGTGCGATCTGGGCAGGGTACGATCCATCGAACCGGATTTCTTCTTTCCACCGTTTTCCCGGCTCGATCCAGTTAATAACGCATTTAAAAAAAGGAGGTTAAACCAATGACGCCCGCTACTTTCACGGACGCGAACTTTGAGACCGAGGTCATTTCCTCAGACCGGCCCGTTCTCGTCGACGTCGGCGCGAACTGGTGCGGTCCTTGCCGACTCATCGCCCCGATTGTCAAGAAACTGGCTGTCGAATACGTTGGACGGCTGAAAGTCGGAAAAATGGATTTCGATACATCCCATTCGTCGGCAGTCCGGTACGGTATACAGAGCCTGCCAACGCTCCTGCTCTTCAACAATGGAGACGTCGTAAACCGCCTGGTCGGCGCCGTACCCAAACAACGGCTCGTCGATTCCATAGAGGAAGTACTTGCCGGCCTTCGTGAATAATCACGTGTAGTCGCTGATCCATCTGTTACAAAAGGTTCCTCGATGCTGATGATTTAAATTGCACGTATTTGCGGCACGCTGCTCAATTGGAGGGGAATATGCTGGAGCGACACGATGGAAAGGTCGTGGACATCAGCAGACCCGTATTTCTTGATATTGAAACCACAGGTCTTCATGAAGACGATGAAATTGTGGAGATTGCGATAGCTGACTACGATGGCCGTGAAATTATGAATAAATATCACACCTGTCCAAAAACGGATTTTAAAAGTATTAGAATAAACCCTCCGAGGATG
>JAPPJY010000060.1:0-30062 GCA_028874335.1 Gemmatimonadota bacterium
TTGGTTCCTTTTGGTCGCTTCAAAAGGAACACGCCGTAGGCAGGGAATTTGGGGAAGAGGGGTTTATGTTCTTGCTCTCAGATTTTTTTCCGCCGAAGGCGTTGAGCCAGGGAGAGAGGTCTGGGGGCTGTCGGGAGAGGTTTCGCCTGCCTGGTTGCCTTTCTTTGTGTCTTTGTGTCTTTGTGTCTTTGTGTGAGTTGATCCCGGTGTTCGCTATTAGCCGACAGCTCCTTCTGATGCACCGGATCATGCGTTTCGTTCTTGATCGGGGAACCTTTGTACGCTACCTTTCGGGGCATCGCGCAGGCCCGCCTGTGCCGATACTTCCCGCAACGCGAGAGACTCTCCCCAGAAACTGTCCGGAAAGGTGAGCCCGAATGCATCCCGCAGCACATCCCCCGTTCCGCACCGCTGCCGTTCTGGGCGCGGGCGTCATGGGATCACAGATTGCCGCCCACCTCGCGAACGCCGGCCTGTCCGTCCATCTGCTGGACCTTCCCGGCGAAGGGAAGAGCAGAAACGCGATTGTCGAAGGCGCGATGAAGGGCCTCGAGCGCGTCAGCCCGGCCCCCCTGTTTACTGAAGATACCGTCCGACGCATTACCCCCGGCAACATCGAAGACGACTTCGATCGCGCCTCAGACGTGGACTGGATCATCGAGGCTGTCGTCGAGAAACCCGACGTCAAGCAACAGATTATGGCGCGCGCGGAAGCCGCCGCGAACAGCCGCGCCGTTATCTCCACCAACACCAGCGGCATTCCAATCCACCTGATCGCTCGGGGCCGATCTTCGGATTTCAGGAGCCGGTTCCTGGGGACCCACTTCTTCAACCCGCCGCGCTACCTCAAGCTCCTCGAACTCATTCCCCTTCCTGAAACCGATCCGGCCGTTGTGGAACGCATCTCCATGTTCGGCCGCGTACGGCTTGGCAAGGGCATTGTGGTCGCAAACGACACGCCGGGCTTCATCGGCAACCGCATCGGCGTGTACGCCATGATGCAGTGTATCCGGGCCTTTACCGAGGGCGGATATACGATCGAGGAAATAGACGCCCTCACGGGCCCGCTTCTGGGACGCCCCAGGTCGGCCACGTTCAGAACTGCCGACGTTGTCGGACTGGACACCCTCGTACACGTCGCCGAATACCTGTACGATGCCCTGCCGGAGGACGAAAGCCGCGACCGGTTCCAGGTTCCCGGACCGTTGACCCATCTCGTCGAAGACGGGGCCACCGGCGCCAAGGCGGGCAGAGGCTTCTACAGGAAAGAAGGCCGGGACATCCTCTCGTTCAATCCGGCGACATGTACCTGGGAACCTCCCCGGGAACAGCAACTGGGCGATCTCGAACCCATACGCAAGCAGCGGGAACTCTCCCGGCGCCTGCGCGACCTTTACGCGCATGACGGGCGGGCGGGCGATTTCTTCCGTGGGCATCTCCTGGAAACGCTGGGCTACGCCGCCCGCCGCATTCCCGAGATCACGGCGAACCCGGCAGACATAGACCGGGCCCTTCGCTGGGGATTCGGCTGGGAGGCCGGACCCTTTGAAATGTGGGATATCATCGGGTACGATACCGTCCTCGATGCCATGGCGGCCGAAAACATCCCCCTGCCGGACTGGGTCGAAACCATGACCGGGGCGGGGGCAAAGGGATTCCGCGACCGCTCACGGGTCTATCTGCCCGGCCGCGGATACGCGCCCGATTCCGGCACGACGGATGAATCCGCCATGCCCGCGATTCGCCCGGAGAAACGGCACGTCCGCTGGGAGAACGAGGAAGCCGCCCTGCTGGATCTGGGCGAGGATATCGCCCTCTTCGAATACCGCTCGAAGGCGAATTCCATGGGAGAATCGCTCGTACGCGGCCTCGTCGAAGCGGTCGACATCGTCGAAGCGGGGAACTACCGGGGCATGGTCATCTGCAACCGGGGAAAAAACTTCTCCGTTGGCGCGAATCTGGGAGAAATGGTCGCTCACGCGGAGCAGAAACGATTCGACCTGATGGAACGCCTCCTGGTCAATTTTCAAGGGATGATACAGCGCGTCCACTACGCCGCCAAACCCGTCGTCGTTGCCACCCACGGCCGCGTGCTGGGCGGCGGCTGCGAACTCACGCTGGCCTGCGCCAGCCCGGTGGCCGCGGCGGAGTCCTACATCGGTCTTGTGGAACTCGCCGTGGGGCTCATTCCCGGGGGGTGCGGCACCATGCGCATGGCGGCGATTTCGCACGAGCGCGCACCTTCCGAGCACGACAGCCACATCCAGCCCTTTCTGACGAGGGCCTTCGAAACGGTGGCCATGGCGAAGGTGTCCAACAGCGCCTGGCAGGCGCGCGAATACGGGTTTCTGCCGCCCGGTTCGCCCATCGTCATGAACGAGGACCACCGGCTCCAGGCCGCCCGCCAGGAGGTCCTGCGCCTTTCCGGCCAGGGGTACGCGCCGCCCCCGGTCCGGAATGCCATCAGGGTACTCGGACAACCAGCCCGCGCACGGTTCGAGGTGACAACCTGGAATATGCTCCAGTCGGGATTCATCAGCGAATACGACCGCTTTCTGGCCAACCGGTTCGCCTTTGTGCTGACCGGCGGAGACCTCACGGGCCCGGCCAACGTACACGAGGACTACCTTCTCGAACTGGAGCGCGAAGTCTTTGTCGCCCTTACCGGTGAGGCAAAGACCCGGGAACGGATCCACAGCATTCTGCGAACCAACAGACCCCTGCGAAACTAACCATGATTCGTATGTATTTCGGGAACGTTAATTCGTATATGTGCAAGTTGACAGACGTGATTAAACTGCTGATTAACAGTGCTTCTGTCCAGGACATGTACGGATTCAGGACCGGTGTGGTTGGCGTTCCCGGGAGCGAGGGCATCCTGCCCTCGACGTCGGATGACTCGTCGCATACGGTGTTTTCCGCGAACCGGTATCGGGTATAATGGACGCTTCAGTCTCTCGACGCAAATAGGGGTAGGCGACGCGAAGTTCGAGGGCAGGATGCCCTCGCTCCGGTTACAGGTGGATCATGTCGTGATAGCGGGTGGAAAAGACGATATTGAACAGGTGCGGATTTTCTGGATACTTCCGTTTACCCGACGTGAGAGGTGCAGCCCGCCATGAACAACGAAACATACATCGTGAGCAGCGTACGCACGGCCGTGGCCAAAGCCGGACGCGGCGCCCTGCGCAACGTGCGGCCCGAAACCATGGGCGCGGCCGCCGTCAACGGCGCGATCGCCCGCGTGGAGGGCCTAAAGTCCGAACTTATCGACGACGTGATCATGGGTTGCGCGTTTCCCGAAGCGCAGCAGGGCATGGTTCTGGGTCGCGTTGTCGCACAGAAGGCCGGCCTGCCCGATTCGGTCCCCGGCGTAACTATCAACCGGTTTTGCGCTTCCGGGCTGCAATCCATCGCGATGGCGCACCAGGCGGTCTCCGCGGGCCAGGCCGACGCGATTGTGGCCGGCGGCGCCGAGTCCATGAGCCTTGTGCCCATGGGCGGAAACAACTTCATGCCCGACCCGGATATCACGCGGGAAGACCCGGACCTGTACATCGACATGGGAAACACCGCTGAAAACCTGGTGGAAAGCGAAAGCATCTCCCGGGAGGAACAGGACAGCTTCGCCCTGCGTTCCCATCAGCGCGCGCTCGCCGCCGCCGCCAAAGGCCGATTCGATGACGAGATCGTGCCCCTCCACGTAGTGGACACGGTGTACGACAACGGCAGGACGACATCCACCGAGAAGACGTTCAGGACGGACGAAGGGCCTCGCGCCGACACCAGCGCCGCCGCGCTCGCCCGGCTAAGGCCGGTCTTTCGCGCCGGCGGCACCGTCACCGCGGGGAATGCCTCGCAGGTCTCTGACGGCGCCGCCGCAACGGTGGTCATGAGCGGACGGACGGCCAGAGATCTCCAGGCGGAACCCATGGCGCGGCTCGCGGGTTACGCGGTGGCCGGTGTCGCGCCGGAGGTCATGGGTATCGGCCCCGCCGAAGCCGTGCCGAAGGCGTTGCGGCAGGCAGGCCTCTCCCTTGAAGATATCGGCCTGATCGAACTGAACGAGGCCTTCGCGGCCCAGGCGCTCGCCGTGATCGGCAGACTCGACCTGGACCAGGATATCGTGAACGTCAACGGCGGGGCCATCGCGCTCGGCCATCCCCTGGGTTGTACCGGCGCCAAACTCACGGCCACCCTCCTGCACGAGATGGCGCGTCGCAACGTCCGCTACGGCATCTGCACCATGTGTATCGGAAGCGGCATGGGCGCGGCGGGGGTTTTCGAAAACCTCATGGTGTAAAATGCATGGACGTTCTGACTTCAACCTGCGGCGTCCTGTCCCTCACGTACGTGGAAGCCCTCGGCATCGCGGTCCTCGTGTGCGTCCTGGGCTTCACCGGCGCGCCGCTGTGGCTCTGGACGGTTTTCTCGGCCGCGGGGCTATGGGTATTCGGCGCTCCCGGCGGCCTCTGGTGGGGGTTCGGCGTCCTCGCGCTGCTCCTCAACCTGCGGCCGCTGCGCCGCATTCTGATTTCCTTGAGGGTCCTCAAGGTCCTCAGGGTCCTCAAACTCCTTCCAACCATCTCTCCCACCGAACAGGCCGCCATCGAAGCCGGCAGCGTATGGATCGACGCCGAGCTCTTCTCCGGCAAACCCGATTTCAGGCGTCTGAACAGCGAACCCTACCCCGACCTGAACGAAAGGGAGCGCGCATTCCTCAGCGGTCCCGTGGAAGCCGCGTGCCGGATGGCGGATGACTGGCAGATTCACCGGGAGCGGGACCTCCCGCGGGAACTCTGGGATTTCCTCAAGAAGCAACGGTTTTACGGCATCATCATTCCCGAGGCATTCGGCGGGCTTGGATTCTCCGCCTCGGCGCACAGCGCCATTGTCGGCAAGCTGGCCTCCCGCTCCATGCCGCTCGCCGTCACCGTCATGGTGCCCAATTCGCTCGGGCCGGCGGAACTGCTGATCCATTACGGCACCCCCGAGCAGAAAGACCATTTCCTGCCGCGCCTGGCGCGCGGCGATGAGATTCCATGCTTTGCCCTCACCGAGCCGAACGCCGGGTCCGACGCCGGCAGCATCCGGTCCAGCGGGGTCGTCTTCAAGGGCGAGGACGGGCGGCCCTATCTGCGGCTGGTCTGGAACAAGCGGTATATCACGCTGGCTTCCGTATCCACACTGATCGGTCTGGCCTTCAAACTCAGGGATCCGGAGAATCTGCTGGGCAAGGGCAACAACCCGGGCATCACCTGTGCCCTCGTTCCCCGCGACGCGCCGGGCGTTGTGGTGGACAGGCGGCACGATCCGATGGGCGTGCCCTTCCACAATGCCCCCACCGAGGGCCGGGACGTTGTGGTCCCGGCCGATGCCATCATCGGCGGACCGGAAGGCGCCGGCCAGGGGTGGCGCATGCTGATGGAATCCCTCGCCGCGGGACGCGGCATCTCGCTGCCTGCAACCGCGGCCTTCGGCGCCAAGCTGACCGCGCGGGTGACGGGCGCCCACGCGACCGTACGCAAACAGTTCGGCCTTTCCATCGGCCGGTTCCAGGGCGTGGAGGAGCCGCTCGCGCGTATCGGCGGCTTTACCTATCTGATGGAAGCCGCGAGGCGTTTCACCTGCGGCGGTTTGGACGCGGGTGAGAAATCGGCCGTGGTCTCCGCCATCGTCAAATTCAATCTCACGGAGCTCCACCGGCGCGCCGTTCTGGACGGCATGGACGTCCTGGCAGGCAACGCCATCGCCCAGGGTCCCAGAAACCTGCTCGCCCGGTCATATCTCTGGGCGCCCATCGCCATCACGGTGGAAGGCGCGAATATCCTCACGCGGACGTTTATCACGTTCGGGCAGGGCGTAATCCGCTGCCATCCGTACATCTACGAAGAAATACAGGCGCTCAAAACGGGCAACGTGCGCGCCTTCGACCGCGCCTTCTGGGCCCACGCGGGCCACTTCATCCGCAACGCCTTCCGCGCCGCGCTCCTGAACCTGTCGCGCGGTTATCTGGCCGCCTCGCCGGTGCGGGGGCCGGCGGCCCGGTACTATCGCAAACTGGCCTGGACGTCGGCTTCTTTCGCCTTTCTGGCCGACGTCGCCCTGATCACATTGGGCGGCGCGCTGAAAAAAGAAGAGAAACTGGCCGGCCGCTTCGCGGACGTCCTTTCATGGATGTACCTGGGCACGGCCGTCATGCGCCGATTCGAAGCGGAAGGACGCAGACCGGGGCACCTGCCCTATCTGCACTGGGCCATGCAGTACGCGTTCGCTCAGATACAGACCGGATTCAGCGGCCTGTTCCGGAACCTGCGCGATCTCCCCGGCCTGAGTCTGCTGTTCCGCTATCCGGTCGCGCTGTGGTCTCGCCTCAACCCGATCGGCAGCATGCCATCGGATGCCCTCGGCGGCGACGTCGCCCGCGCCATCCGGACGCCCGGCCCCGACCGGGACGCGCTGACCTCGGACATCCACCTGCCGGACTCGGCCGATGAACCCCTGGCCCGGCTCGAATCCGCATTCGAGCTTTCCTGCAGGGCCGAACCCGTTTCCCGCGCCATCAAAGAGGCCGCGCGCGCGGGCATGCTATCGGGCCGGGACCCTCACCGGCTGGTGGAACAAGCCGTCGAAAAAGAGCTGATTACGCGGGAAGACGCGGAGCTGTTCCGGCGCGCGGAGACCGCCAGGGACGAGGCGGTCCGGGTGGACGCGTTCACCCCTGAAGAGTACCTCCCGTAACCCGGTTTATGGTAGCGGGCCGAGCCGTCGCGACAGCGGTTTTCAGATGTTGGCGACGATTTTCCGAGGAGCGCAATCCATGCAGGGCCTTATGATGGACTACCCCCTCACTATGGAAAGGATCCTGGAGCACGCCAACCGTCTGTACCCCGGAAAACGCATAACCACTTTATTGCCCGACGGAACCGCCCACCGGTACACCTGGTCGGACCTGTACAGCCGGTCGAAGCGACTCGCCAGCGCGCTTGGCGGGCTGGGTATCGAACCCGGCGACCGGGTGGGCACCTTCGCCTGGAACAACTACCAGCACCTGGAACTGTATTTCGCCGTACCCGGCAGCGGCGCCGTCTGCCATACGCTGAATATCCGCCTCTCTCCGGATCAGCTGGCGTATATCATCGGCCACGCGGAAGACAAGGCCATCTTTGTGGACGCAACCCTGCTGCCCCGCTTCGAAGCCGTGGCAGCCCGACTCGACCGCTGCCCGCGCATCGTCCTGTTCAATGTGAATCCGGATACCCGGATCGACCTTCCCGGCGCCATCGGCTATGAGGACCTGATCTCCCGCGGCGACGACTCGTTCGAATGGCCCGTTTTGGACGAAGACAGGGCCATGGGCCTCTGCTACACCAGCGGCACCACCGGCGAGCCCCGGGGCGCGCTGTACTCGCACCGTTCGATGTTTCTGCACACCCTCGGCGTGAACCAGTCCAACGCGGTGGGCCTTGTCGAATCGGACGTTGTCATGCCCGTCGTACCGCAGTTTCACGCCATGGCCTGGGGACTGCCGTACGCCTGCGCCGCGGCCGGCGCGGAACTGGTCCTGCCCGGACCCCACCCGAGTCCCGCCGCCCTTGCGAGGATAATCGCGGAGGAAGGCGTCACGGTCGCCGCCGGCGTCCCCACCATCTGGACCGGGCTGTACGAAGCGTTGAAAGTCAATCCACGCGACATCTCCAGCATTCGCGCCCTGATTGTGGGCGGGGCGGCCATGCCGCGCGGCCTGATCGAGGCCTACGAAACCGAACTCGACGTGCCGGTCGTACACGCCTGGGGAATGACCGAACTCTCGCCTCTGGGCACCGTCTCAAGGCTGCAACGGCATCATCGCGCCCTTCCGAAAGCGGACAGGTGGGACGTGAAAGCCAGGCAGGGATATCCCATTTGCGGTGTCGACATGAGGATTGTGGACGATTCCGGTAACGAAGCGCCATGGGACGGCAGCAGCATGGGCGAGGTACAGGTGAGGGGTCCGTGGGTGATCGAAGGCTATTACAGACAGGACCCCGCGCCCGATCACTTCACCGCCGACGGCTGGTTCCGGACCGGCGACGTCGGTTCGATGAGCCCGGACGGCTTCCTCACCATCACGGACCGGACGAGAGACCTCATCAAGAGCGGCGGCGAGTGGATATCGAGCGTGGCGCTGGAGAACACGCTCATGGGCCACGCGGCCGTCACCGAGGCCGCCGTCATCGCCGTTCCCGACGCAAAATGGACGGAACGTCCCTTCGCCATCGCCGTTCGGTCGCCCAACGCGGACCCCGTCACGTCCGAAGCGCTCCAGGCGCACCTCGCGTCCATATATCCGAAATACTGGGTGCCGGACAGAATCGTCTTCGTGGAGCAGATCCCAAAAACCAGCGTCGGAAAACTGGACAAGAAAGTCATCCGCCGACAGTACGCGGAGGGAAAGTTCGGATAGCCCGACACGCCCGGGAATACAGAAAACCGCGATGCCTCTCCACCTCAAGAACCCTCACAGCATCCTGGCCGTTTTGCGATCCCGGCCCCAGGACGTCTACGAAATCCGTCTGCCGGACCCCGTGGCCGGCCCGTGGAGCCGGGTCCGGTCGTCCGCCATGGAAATCGGCGTCAAATTCGCGGGCGAGAAACGGGGCTCCCGGAGGCAGAGCCGAAGTGGCCGGGCCGGAGGCGCCGAGGCCGTTGTCAGGGAACGACGCGCGGTCCCGGTCCAGGAGCTGTTCGCGAACGCGCCTGAAACCGGCCTCTGGCTCGCGCTCGACCGCGTGCAGGACCCGCACAACGTGGGGGCGATCTTTCGGACCGCCGCCTTCTTCGGCGTCCGCGGCATCCTGATCACGCGGGACCGCTCCGCCCCGCTCACGGATACCGTGTACGACGTCGCATCCGGCGGTGTCGAGCACGTGCCCTTCTGCTTCCCGGCCAATCTCGGCAGGGCGCTCGACCTGGCGCGGAAGGCGAACCTCTGGATCCTGGGCGCGACCGAACACGCCGACATGGGCCTGGACCGGATCGCGGCCGACCGGCCGTGGCTGATTGTCCTGGGCAACGAGGAACACGGGCTCCGCCGTCTTACGCTGGACAAGTGCGACGCCACCTGCAGGATTCCATCAACCGGACACGTCGCCTCCCTGAACGTCTCCGTGGCCGCGGGAATTCTCATGCAGAAGCTCGCCGAGCCGCCGGATACGACCAACGGATAGACTGCCGACTGTCGTGCGCCAACGGCGCCGCTCTTGTCATCGTCTCCGAATTGCCGTATCTTTTTCCGAAAAATCCGGGGGACAGGCCCATGGTCGAGACCATCTTCTGGGACGTGGACACCCAGTACGACTTCATCATGCCGGACGGCAAACTCTACATCCGGGACGCGGAGAGAATCCTGCCCAACCTGGATCGGCTTACGGCATGCGCTAGGCAGCGGAATATCCCCATCTTCGGGTCCGTGGACTACCACAACCCCGACGATCCGGAGATTTCGGACTCGCCCGACTTCCAGGACACCTTTCCGCCGCACTGTCTCAAGGATACCCCGGGCCAGCGAAAAGTCACGGAAACACACCCGCTGAATCCGCTGTGGATCGACAGCGCCGCGGAAGACACCGCGGCGCTCGGCGAACGGGTCCGAAACCACACGGGCGAGGTCATCTTCCGCAAACAGCGCTTCGACGTGTTCACCAACCGGAACGTGGCGCCCGTTCTGAACGCTGTCAGGCCCGGGCGCATCGTACTGTACGGCGTTGCCCTGGACGTCTGCAATGCCTACGCCATCGACGGCTTTCTCGAGCGAAACACCGCGCCCGTCCTACTGGTGCTGGACGCCACGCAGGCCATCATCCCCGAACGGGGAGATACGCTCGTGGAAGGCTGGAAGGCTCGCGGCGTCGCCGTCGTTTCTACCGACGAGATTACCGGATAGGGAAATTCAGAACCGAAAAAGCGCATCGCCCCAATCCTGCGGGGCGATGCGCTTTTTTTTTGGTGCGAGCAACCTGAATCACTGCCCGGCCGCTCACGAACAAAGGCAGTTTCAGCCGTGTCAGAAGCAGTATTGTTTTGTTATATGTGAGCAGGCAGGAATGTCCGCTCCACCCTTCAGGCGTCGTTCGTACCGACCGCCATCCGCCAAGCTCGGCGTATACTGTCGCTGACGCGGGATGTACTACTCGGAGGGTCTTCCCGCGGACACCGCCAGGTCCTTGAACAGGTCCTGGTAATTGCCATACCCGGCAGCCGTCAACTCATCCGCCGGAATGAACCTCAACGCGGCCGAATTGATGCAATAGCGCAGTCCGGTCGGCGCGGGGCCGTCATTGAATACGTGGCCAAGATGTGAATCCCCAAATTTGCTGCGTACCTCGGTTCGGGTCATGAAGAGGCTGTTGTCCACGCGCTCAACCACGTTTTCCGGCGCCAGCGGCTGCGTAAAGCTCGGCCATCCCGTGCCCGACCTGTATTTGTGCGTTGAACTGAAGAGGGGCTCTCCCGACGCGACGTCCACGTAGATGCCCGGCTTCTTGTTGTCCCAATACTCGTTGCGGAACGGCCGCTCGGTACCGTCTTCCTGGGTGACGTTCCACTGCAGCGGCGTCAGTTTCCGGCGCAGATCCGCGTCAGGAGGCTTCATCCAGGTCCCGCTGGAGGGTTCGGCCGGTTGGTCGCGTCCCCAGGTCTTTTCGATAAACCGGTCGCGGCCGGAGCCCTTCCGGTAGCGGTTGTAGTGGGCCGGCTTCTTCCTGTAGTAGTCCTGGTGATATTCCTCCGCCGGATAAAAGGTCTCCGCCGGCCGGATGGGCGTGACGATGCGGGCGTTGAAGCGACCGGATTTCTCCAGGGCCTCTTTCGAAGCTTCCGCCAGTTGCTTCTGCTTCTCGTCGTGATAGAAGATGGCCGACGAGTATTGATGGCCCCGGTCATAGAACGACCCTCCGGCATCGGTGGGGTCGAACTGCATCCAGAATACGTCGAGCAACTGCGCATAGGTGACCACGGAGGGGTCGTACGTGACCAACACCGACTCGATGTGCCGGGTAATGCCCTTACTGACCTGGCCGTAGGTGGGATTGCGGATCTCCCCGCCGGTATAGCCGGATACCGCGGAAACAACGCCCTCGAGTTTATCGAATGGCGCCTCGATGCACCAGAAGCATCCGCCGGCAAACGTGGCCTGCTCCACGTTCTTCGTTTCAGAACGGCCGTCACCGGGGCCCAGGGCGAGGGCGGCAACGACGACAGCAGCGGTCAACAACAGCGCAAGTGTGGTTTTCATCCGTGTTCCTCCTCACGTTCACGGCAATGGGGCCGAATGCGTCGAACTAGATAGCCTCTATGTATGGGACGCCGGCGGAGGGAGTTGGGTTGCATGAAACGTGGGACCTACCCCGTTCCCTGAAGGAAGAAGGAAAAAGGAAGAAGGAAAAAGGAACGGTGATGGGACGATGTACCTGGCTTGCGACCGTGCCGGGGGGTGTTTCCTTGTTAATCAGAGTATCTATAGATGACCGGCACGCGAAACCTGTTTTTTCTCCCTCTCTCCCGGTGGGAGAGAGGTCCCGCCTTTGGCTGATGGCTGACGGCTGAGAGCTGATCGCTTTTTCTAACTTGATATCTGAACGTTTGTTCAGTATATTCGGAACATGCCCCACTCCCACCTTGCCATCGAAGAGACCGCGGCGCGTTCCGTGCTGATGCCGCAGGACGGTCCTCCGGTTACGCGATACACCCTGAATCCCTACGTCGGCTGCGGAATGGGGTGCGCGTATTGTTACGTCATGAAATACCACTACGCCGTGGAACACCCCCTGCCGTGGGGGGCATGGGTGCAGCCCAAGACAAACGCGCCGTTTCTTCTGGGCAGGGCGCGAGACAAGATCTGGGGCCGGCGTATTTTCGTGGGCTCCGCCACAGACCCTTATCAGTACGTGGAACGACAGTACAGGCTGACCCGCCGCTGCCTGGGCGTGCTGCGGGACAGCAACCCGAAAGACGTCGTGGTGCATACGCGGAGCCACCTGGTTCTGGATGACACGGAACTGCTGAGGACGTTCAAGTCCCCTCTCCGCGTGTGTTTTTCCGTACCCACGGACGACGACCGCGTGCGGAGAAAGCTGGAGCCGCACGCCCCTCGCATCGACGTCCGGCTGAAAACCATGCGACGTTTGAGGGCCGCGGGCGTTCACGTCACCGCGGCGGCGGCGCCTCTGCTCCACTGCGAGCCGGCCCGATTCGCACGGCTGCTGAAAGACGCCGCTGACGACGTCTACACCACGTCGATGCGCTATACCGACAAGACGGGCCTCCGGACGATCGACAGAGCCAGGGCCTATTTCGAGAGCACCCGTTACCATGACCTGGTCGCGGAGATGGACCGATGCCTCGATGCGGCGGGTTTGAAGGCGAACCGGGACGACGAGCGGGATTTCGCGTCGCGATGAGGAAGGGGCGACCAGTGCAGGTGTCTAGGTTTGGATTCAGGACAATCCACCAGCGATTGCATGTTTCTTTGGACATACGGCACAACGCGGTGTATCTTGATGTCACCGAGAGCGAGCTATGTCGTCCAAGAACATTACCGTGAAGTCGTTGTCTCTTTACCTTCAAATGCGTGGGTTGTCGATTCCGGCGTCAACACGCGTTACATTTCAATAATCGCAATGTGAAATGGTTAAGCTTTTTCCCGCTGGACGCCATCGGGCGGATTTATATCCAAAGGTGGTCCTATGAGTCAGATGATGTTGGAAGTGGGCACAGAAAAGGCGCTGGGCAGTCAGCCGCAGAATGAACAGGATATGGAACATAAGACTGCTGTTGGGGATGTCCATAGTCGCGGCGATGTATTCATCTTTTTTGAACGATCTGAAAATCTGTATGGTCATTGGCCGACTCCGACCTGCATCGTCTCGGATGGACCGTACGGACTTGGAGGATTTCCCGGGGATTTGCCGACTCCACGGGATCTTTTGGAATGGTATCGACCTCACGTGAAAGCCTGGTCGGATCGGGCGACGCCATTGACAACATTGTGGTTTTGGAACTCCGAAATTGGATGGGCGACGGTTCATCCACTCCTGTTGGAATACGGATGGGAGTACCGAGCATGTCACGTGTGGGATAAGGGCTTGGGCCATATCGCGGGCAATTCAAATACGACCACCTTGCGTAAATTTCCGGTCGTGACGGAAGTCTGTGTTCAGTACGTAATGCCGGCCCGGTTTCAATTGGGAAATCGCACGATGAACATGCAGGAATGGCTCCGTCACGAGTGGAAACGATCTCAACTTCCCTTCAAATTGGCTAATCAGGCCTGTGGCGTTGCAAATGCTGCTACCCGAAAGTACCTTACGGTAGACCACATGTGGTACTTTCCGCCGGTTGACGCCTTCGTACGAATGTCCGATTTTGTTAATGCCAACGGCGACAAGAGTGGACGGCCCTATTTCAGTATCGACGGTATCCGGCCAGTCTCTGGTACTGAATGGGGTAGCATGCGAGCGAAGTTTCGATGTTCAGCAGGAATAACCAACGTCTGGAGCCATCCACAGGTGGCCGGCTCGGAGAGAGTAAACGGCATCCGACGCAGCATGAAGTGGAAATACAAGAGCCTGCACGGGAGTCAGAAGCCACTTAAACTCGTTGAATTGACCATTGTCTCAACGACGGACCCACTGGATATCGTCTGGGAGCCATTTGGAGGTCTGTGCCCTGCTGCAGTTTGCTCGTGGAAACACAACCGCAAGTGTTATAGTGCAGAAATACTACCTGAATTTTTTTCCGCGGCCGTTCACCGTCTGGAATGTTCGTAATGAATCCCACTCCAAGTGCGCCAGAATCCGTCGAACCGACAACATGGGAGCATTACGACCTCTGGATAAGAGTTCGAGAGGCGATTCGGGCTGTCCCAGATCGTTTTTCGACACCAACTGTGATAGAAGGGTTGCTTGTCACCGATATATTTACGCTCAATACGCCTCTGGCAGCAACAATAGAGGAGCAAGTCGTAAAAACACTGAATATGCTGAGACCCGTTTGGGATGTGAATCGGACGTACCAGACCTATTCTTTCGTGAGGCAACCTCAGACATTTCCTGACGTCGTGCTTAGAAGAAACGACAATGGGCAGGATATTCTCATGGGGATTGAACTTAAGGGCTGGTACCTTCTGGCGCGAGAAGGCGTCCCTACCTATCGATTCACGGCGACGGCGGCGGCATGCAATCCTTGGGATATATTGGTTGTTGTGCCGTGGGTCTTGTCGAATGTACTTGCTGGTTCACCTGTGATTTTCGCTCCCTTCATTGAAACAGCTCTATATTGTGCTCAACAACGGAATTATTATTGGCAATATGAACGAACTGCCGGTTCGGATTCCAGTATTACTATCCCGAATGGCGTTAGGCCGTATCCGCTTAAGAGCGATCAGATATCTGACAAGCCAGCGCACGACGGCGGAGGCAATTTTGGTCGTATCGCTCGATACGGAGTCATGAATGAGTATATTGCTCGTATGAAGGCATCTCGAGTAAGAGGAATTAAAGTGTCTGACTGGTTGAAATTTTTGGAATTGCACGCTTCAGACATTTAGTGCTGGTCTTACGGATCAACCATTGATATTCTTCTATTGGATTCCCCTACGCGCTCTTTGCCGACCTCGAATGGACCACGAAGATCACCGAAACTGAAATCTTCGAGAGAATCAGCGAACTGCAGGTGGTGAAAACGTACCCCTTCCTCTAAGTCCTACCGAACACGCCAGACTTCCACTTAAACCTGTCCCGATTCCGATTCCTCCCCGCTGACATCGATAACAACGACGGATATCCTCCGGGCTTCCTCATCGGTAAGCGTCTCCATCAGTCCTTCTCGCAACTCACTGGGAGTGTCCGGTCGCGATCCGGATGGAGAACGCCGGGTGAACCCCTTGCCGAACCAGAACACCAGGTAGATCCCGTGTCCGGCGGCGCCGGGATCTCGTGTGTATTTAGCGATCAACTGCGTCTTTATCGCGGTCCACAAATCCTGATGTTTGTTCCTTTTGATCTCCACCGGCACGTTGAAACCCTCAAAACAGACTCGAATGTCCGCGCGCGTGTCGTTTGCATAACGGACCTCCGGCTGGGCGTCTATTGGCAATGGGTGCAATTTGTATTTCAAGTCGGACAACAATGCGTCCCGGCAAAGTTCTTCATGTTTTGGTTTTCGGGCTTCCTCGTCAGCGGGATATTCCCAGTATTGGCGCCAATCCGACGTGTTACCGTCATGTATATTTCGAACGATTTCATGTAATTGAACGTTCACTAGGGCAGCAAGATCAGCTGCATTGGCCGGGCTACCGCCGTCCAATGTCTGGCAGACTTGCTCGATTTTCGGATGGCGATAGCCAGCGTCTCTGCGAATGATCCTTTGGGAATCCCGCGCGCGCGTCAGGACCTCGCGCCATGCAGATAGCGTTTCGATTTCGATAAGATCAACCAGAGCGTCGCGCGCTGCGTCGTCGGAAATGCCCGCGAGTCGCTGAATCAGATTATCGACAAGCCATGCGGCTTGCATTTCAGGTCCAATAAAACCGTCTATGCGTTCATTGGTAACGTCATGCCATCTCTGATGCGGTTGGAAATAGACCCCTATAAGGCGCACGAGGACTTTCGATAGACCGATTCCAAGCACAATGTCGGCAAGTGGGAATCCGGCGCGGGGAGACACGTTGGGAAAGAACCCCACCAAATGTCGAGTACGTTTTTCCTGTCCCTGTACGAATACTTCCAATTGGTCTACGTGCGTCTCTGGAGAAAGGATGGCCGCAGCCGCCAACCAATGCACCCGTTGACCAACGTTCATGCTTGTGGTGGCCAACTTGCTCTCGATTAGTTCCCCAAGCAACCTCCTGTCCGCGTGCCTTAATGCGGCCCACAGGAGATTGTCCAGAGTGTGATTCTGCGCGGCATTGCATCGCGTGGGAACAGCCCGAAGTAGCGGCAGGCTTGCGAGTGTGGCCACCTTAGCGTTTTCTTTGTCGGACAAGAGTGCAAAGAGCCCCGAGTTTCCGCTGTCGCGGCGACGAAGTTCCACGGTGCCACAACGTACCAGCATATCGGCGACCACGTCCGGGCGTGCATCCCGGATTCGCTTGTACCACTTGGGCTCGTGCCAATAGCCTACACAGAAATGGAACGCCAGCGCCTTACGCATCTGAACTTCTTTGAGCTGCGTAATCTCATGCGGCGCGGATTTTTCGATCTCTTCCAGGGCAGCCAGAAAAGGCCAACTGATATGATATGCCTGGCTTTTTTTCATGAGCGCGAGGATATCTTCGACACTTGGTATGTCCTCCCGAATTATCACGCCTAGAATTCCAAGACGAACTGCATTGATTAAGCTTTGATCCGATCCCAAGTCTCTTTCAATTTCTCTGACATCCCGGGAGACCGGGTGACTGATTGAAGCACCGAAGTACCTACCCGCAATTCTGGATAGCAATTTATGCGGCGCCCGGTTTTCACGTAACACGGTTTCGTTGGACCTGAGGTTGTTAAGCCATTGTGCCTCAAGTGCCGTCTGCCGATCGGCGTATTGGGACCGTTGACCCTCACGGTCCGCCACGCGATCACCTCGAGGGATAGAACTTCGGGTCCGTAAATCAGTTAGACGGGCTTTCAACACCTTATGCATACCCGCAAGCTTCTCCAATAGTTCCAGCGTCAGACTTTCGTTGCCCCGGCATTCCGTGTAGGACCGCCAAGCGAGTTCCAAGAAATATTCCGCAACCCGGGGCGTTTGACAGGCCGTCGCGACGGCTCGTTTGAGACACCAGTGCCCGAAGTCATGCGGCAGGTTGGCGCCGTACAGGCGCGCTTGAACATTGGATGCATAATTCCTGTATTTATCCGATTCGGGACACCGTTTCAGTCCCTCTGCGATGACCCTCTTCTGCACTTTGGGGCGTTGTGCAATCCAGGACCGGATTTCACGAAATGTGTTACCGTCGCTACTCCTTATCCCATGAACGTCTGCGAAACCGAAGCTGAGCCAATCGTAGAGTCGAACTGCGTCTGAAGTCTCCCCACAAAACGGTAGGACGCGCGCCAGCAGTTTCCGCGTAAGCTCTGCCAACTCAAGACGGTTTTGCAGCGTGGAAGTCAAGCGCGAAAACCGATGTATCAGTCCGTCCAGGAGTTCAACAGCCTGTTCATTTGTAGACTTTTCAAGAAGTCGATGCTCCCAAAACGACCGGTAAGCACCGGCGATATTCGAATCGGGAGTCTCGACCAAGTGTGCCCACACATCGGCGGGAGATAGTTCACGGGGGTACAGTTGTGATAGCAGCTTTCCAACCAATTCCCTGTCAGGATCGGAGACGCTGCCGTTTTGAATGTCACTCAGCAACGTCATTAGTTGGCTCGTATGTTTATCTTCGTCTTCGCAGAGGATGTATGCATCGAGCGCTAATACATTTATGCCCGGCCAACGGGTCTCGTCGCGGACGATGTCAAGTAGAAGATCGGAAAGATTCGGAAGCGGCGACCCTTCACCAAGGAATCTCAGCACAAAGCTGACGAACGATTGATGATTCGATTCACGGATCGGGTTATTCAGGACACCCATTAACGCTGATTCCATATCGGGCGTCGCGAGAGGGCCGAAAGCCGAAGCGATTTCAATGTAGCCGAGACGCGACGCTTCGCGGCTAAGGGTTTTCAGGAGTGCCTCTTTTTCTTTGAGTCTAAACCCGCGGATGTCGCCGTAGAGCCCGACGCCGACGGGATCCCGCTCGATCAGCTCTCTCCGGCCACTGTTACAATGTGCAGCGAGCCAGGCGGACAGTCCCCTTAACGCGGTCACCACAATTCCGTCCTCTCCCGAGATGAGAGAGAGGATCCGCCGCGCAGGAAGTCCTTCCTCGATCAGTCCTGCGAGGTACCGGGCGCCGAGGTATTCAGCGACGTGGCGGTGAATTGGGCCGAATCGGTTTGGTGAACTCGACTCTGCCTTGAACAGCTTCGTCGATAGCACGGACTGTAGCGCGTCCCTGTTTTCGTATTCCATTTCCTCCAATGCCGGGAAGTCCGAATCCGGATCACCGGTGACCTGTGTGTACCCTTCTATACCTGAAATCAGCTGGACAGCGCAAAGACGCCCCGCGGCGTCCAACAGTTGATTCGTTTTCACCGGTTGATTGGCGACTTTGTGTTCTGTATTGTGCTCTCGGACCAGGTGCAAACAGGCATCCTCGAATGTCTGGAGACGACTCTCCGGCCATTGTTCGCCACGCGCTATAACGGTGGCCAGCAGCTCCAGGGTCAGCGGGTTTTGGAGCAGTCCGTCAATTCTTCGTTCGCGGGCATTGTCTATAAAGAACTTCGGATCTTCGATACCCTCTTGAGTGCTCAAGATCCGAAGAATATCGGCTTCCCCAAGGGGATCAAGGCGAAGCACCGAGACGCTTAAGCCTGGCGAAACGGTTGTCAGACGCTGCCAATCGTTTTCCCCGAGCCAGTCCGCCTCCCGGCACGACAATCGGAAACGGGGACGTCCCAGTCTCTTGAGACGATTGCGGATCTCATCAAAGGGTGTACTTGCGTTTGCGGCACCCGCCCGAACTTCGTCAAGACCGTCGATAAAGAGTATTGTGTTCCGCCACTCAGGGTGCATCTCCAGGTCCAGAGCAAGAAAGTCTCGCGCGTCGACATTGCTGGCATCGTCCCCAAGCGCCTTTTTCTCTGTATCGAACGCGGTGGTCTTCCCCGAGCCGGGGTCACCCAACAACACGTAGGCGGGCGTATCCCGAAAATCCGCCAGGGGTCGTGAGCCCTTTACCGGATTTCGTTTCTCATCCCCGTGCGGAATTATGGTACAGGTGCGTTGGACTATCATGTTCACGTTTCCTCAAACCAGTGACCGGCAGGTACGCTCAGAAACTCATTGAGCCCGATTCCGCCTTCGCCAACAAGCAGCGACCGATATGGACGAAACCGCTGATTGAAGATTTCGATTCCACGAAAATTCAGGTTCTTTATGCCGCTCTTGACCTCCATGGCGATGACCCGAGGACCGCGTTGAAGGACGAAATCGACTTCGTGCGAACCATCCCGCCAGTAGTAAAGGCGCGTATCCGGCCCGACGGAATTGTACAAATGCGCGCCAACCGCACTCTCGACAATGCGTCCCCAGAATGAGCGGTCGGCCTGCGCTTCATTGAAGGAGTAGCCTGAACCGGCCGTCATCAGTGCGGTGTTGAGCACGTTGAGCTTCGGGATCGAGGCCCTGCGTCGAAACAGCCGGTTGGAAAACTTCGGCAGACCCGCGAGCAGACCGGCGTTAGAAAGCAGATCCAGGTAACGTGCCAGGGTGGTGGTGTTGCCGGCATCCTGCAGTTGGCCCAGCATCTTGGTATACGAGAAAATCTGACCTGAATGCGCAGCACCCACTTCGAAGAGACGTTTCAGCAGCGCTGGCTTGTCGACCCGCGTCATTGCGAGAATATCCCTTTCGACGTTCGGTTCGACTAATGCACCCAGGATGTAGTTACACCACCGATCCGGGTTCCGGACGAATCGTGCAGCCCCGGGATACCCCCCGAAGTACAAGAATTTCGCCAGATCGAAATCGAATGCCTCGGCCATTTCCGCAAGGGACCAGTGTGAGACGTGAATGGCCTCGAAGCGACCGGCGAGGCTTTCGCTCAAACCGGATTGCATCAGCAGCGGCGCCGAACCAAGGATCACCACGTGAAGTGGGCAGTTCCGTGCACGGTCTGCGTCCCAAAGTCCCTTCACGGTATCCGACCAATTCGGAATCTTCTGAATCTCGTCTATGGCCAGCACAAAGCCGCGTCCGAATCGTTCGGCCTCCATGCGGGCTTCTTCCCAGTGGTGTACGAGCCACTCGGCGTCTCGCTCACGTTTGAGAGGGTAGGTTGATACGGCAGTATCCAAACGAACTCGAATTTCATAACTGTCGGGTTCGTCCACGGACAGGTAGCGGCTTTCGAGTTCAATCTGCTGAAGCGCCTGGCGCACGATGGTCGTCTTGCCCGTTTGGCGTGGTCCAAAAAGGGCAATGAGCTGGTGCGGCGCCTCATCCAATCGGTCCATCAGAGTCTTTACTTGAGTACGCTGAAATGAATCCATATTTGGAATTTACTCTATTGAGTAAATTTAGTCAAGATAGTAAATGAGAATTCCACGAGAAAAATCTACAATCGGATTCTCGCGTCGTCACACCGCTGGATTTCGGTAAAAGTCGCTGCTGTCCAGAACCGGAATCAATTTGGTACCGGTGTGGTTGGCATTCCCGGGAGCGAGGGCATCCTGCCCTCGACGGCGAACAGGAGGGGTCGTTGCTCCGTCATTCCAGATGTGGTTTCGGATTGGATGGAAGCGATTGGCCCTTGATGTGGAAAATCGGAGGTGACGTGAAGTTCGAGGGCAGGATGCCCTCGCTCCGGTTACGGGTCGATCATGTCGTTCTTGGACAGGTTCGGATACAAGTACAAGAAAACGGGATGCGCGAAGGCGTGGATTCCTTCGGGCATCCCGTTTTATCACGTTGTCCATTGCTGAGCGACTACGATGCTTGTCCCATGACTGTCATCTCAACCTGCGCCGCATGGGGCGGCGGGGCGAAGGCGCGGCGGAACGGATCTCCTGGATGAATTCCGCTGCCGCGTCGCGGTAGGTCTCGAATGGATCCAGAAGGCTCAGGTGGCTTTCGTTCTCCAGATAGACCGAGTCCCAGTCCACGATATACCGCATCCGGTTTTCCGACAGGGCCCTGATCACGTCGGACCGGCCCCGGGCCCGCGTATCGGCGGGCGGTTCGTCTCCCGCGCGGGCGATCTGCTCCTCGGATAGAATTCGGCGCGTCATTCCCTTGTGTTCGAGGTCCAGGAAAAACCCCCGGTTGGGGTCAATATTGTGATACTCCAGGTCCAGGCTCTGAAGCCACGGATCGTTCCACTCCAGGCCCTCCGACTGCACGAACATCTCCAGCATCCACTTCTTCGCCACCCAGTCCAGCCGGTCCTTCAGGACCATCGGATCCCGCTCGAGGGCGTCCAGCGTGTTCTCCCACTCGACCAGCACCCAGTCCGACTCCTCATCCATCCCGCGCAGATGTCGTTTCGCCAGGTCCAGGTACCGGCGCTGGATATCCACGGCAGAAACCGGCCTGCCGTTCTTGCGTTCCAGAATCCACTTATGGGAGGGGTCCCGGGAAATTTCCTTCAACGCCCACACCGGGTCGCCAAGGCCCACGTCCTGCGGGAAAATCCTCTGCTCGAGCAGATTCAACACCATCGCGGTGGTACCGACCTTCAGCGCGGTGGCGTACTCCGACATATTGGAGTCGCCCATCAGCAGGTGCAGCCTGCGGTACTTGTTGTAGTCGGCCAACGGTTCGTCGCGCGTGTTGATGATCGCCCGGCTGAACTGGATCCACTGATAGATCTCCGTGACGATGTGGTCCGCGCGCTGAGAAATCTGAAACGCGACGGGGTCCTCATGCCCGGCGTCGTCGACGTCGTCCCTGCCATAGTAGTAAAAGCTGTCGTCGTAGCTGCCCACCCTGCCGGCGCCGCTGTAGATCTGCCGCGTAACCAGAAATGGAAGCAGCGCCGGTATCACAACCATGGAGAACGGTACGTTTCGCCGAATCAGGTAATTCTCGTGGCAGCCGAACGTGGCGCCCGTATAGTGGTCGATATTGTTCTTGAGGAACGAAGCCTCTTTCGCCAGCCCCAGCGAACGAAGCGAACGCTGCAGAAGCCGTTCCCCCGCCCGGTCGGAGGCCACCAGGTCGAACAGGCTCTTGCACTCCGGCGTGGTGTATTCGATATGCCCCATATCGATATATACCCTGCCGGAATTGAACAAAAAACCGCCGTTTCCAGGCGGTTCGTCACGGCCTCGATAGTGAATGTCGACGATGCCCTTGCGCTCGGTGTGAAAAACGTGGTCCTTCACCTTCACCGTAATGGCATCCGGGCTGACAAACCCCTCGTGCTCCGGCGCCATGCACCCGAATTCCGTTTCCAGACCGAAAATGCGGCGTTCCATTTCGTGACCTTAACCTTGATTCGTAAGTCTTCAGGGACGTTAATTCGAATATGTGATTGTAAATAAAGGTGATTAGACTGCTGATTACCAGGATACACCAGGACACTGGACGTGAACTTAAAAAATGTCCCTCCAGACGACGTTTGCGCCCCGTTTCGGAGGGTTTAATCACGACGCCCGATTACCGTCTTTTTCGAATTGGGGTAAATTGGGCGCCTGTTCGTCGAGGCCGGTGGGGATGGCCTCCAACCTCAGCGACAGGCCGGGCGCCCACAAGGGACGCCCCTACACGGGCGGGGCAAGGATCTGGTGTTCGGTAAGATTGTCGCCGCTCAACGATAGGGCTTGATCACGGGCCGGATCTCCCGATCGCCAAGGACGCGAAATCGGCGTTTTCCAGGCTCGGAACGGTCCAGGACCACGGCCTCAACCGCGGCCGATTCCAATGCGTCCTTGAGGATGGCCTGCAGATCCGCTTCATCGGCCAACCGTTCCAACTCCGACATATCCCGTGGAATCTCGTCCAGGGTTCCCACAAACCGCCCGGCCGCCCACGCCACCAGCGCGGCCTTCAAAGCGTTCCGCAGGCCGAGCCGGTCCGTCTCCGGCAGACGGCTCCGCATCAACCCGTCCGCTTCCGGAACCTCGCCCACAACGCCGCGGCCATCGTATTTCTGAAACGTGCCGTCGTAGTCCACGGTATAAAAGACAGCGCCTTCCTCCGATACATCCAGCTCCAACATCAGCACGCGCACGATGAACGGCGACCGGAACACCTCGTCGAACGCCGTCTTGACCGCGGGACCCAGGCCGAAGTGCACGATCTGCTGCAGGTTCACGTCCTGCTCGGAATAGTTGAACCCGATCACCGACGCCAGATCCACGGCGGACTGCCGCAGCTTTTCGATGTCGGCCGGATGCCCGAGCGCGGCCATGCCGATGCGGTCGTAGACTTCGAAGATTTTCTGTTGTCCCCGACCCAGCGTCAAGAGCAGCGCGCCGTCACGATAAGCCAGACCCACAACCGGACTGCCGCCCCGGAGCTGGTCCTCTATATATTCCCGCCGGTTGGCTACCGCCTCCGCCCATCGATAGGGTTCGTCCAGCATCATCCCTCAGCGTCTCCAGGTCCCCGGGCCAGGGCGATATACCGCTCGTAGGTCGCCCGCAGGTCCTCCTCGGACACGGTGCGCAGTCCGTCCGCCGAGATCGTCTTCACCGTGGGCAACACGCCGGCGTCCCGCTCGTACCTCCCGGTGGCGGCATCGTATTCCGCGGCCGTATGCAGCAGGCGCAGGGCCATTCCGAGGCTCTCGCTCCGGTCCAGTTCGGAAAACGGTCGCTCGCCCCACTGGTTATTGTAGAACATCGCGCCCCGGATGGCCGCCGCGCCCGATCCGGTGGTGGCAAAATCGGCGCTCTCGAACTGCGCGCCCAGCACGTCGTAGAAAAAGATCTTGCCGCGGTTGTCCTGCCGGTCGAACGTGGCGAAAATGGGGATCACCGGCCCGATGCCCTGCATGGCCATGGGCAGGTTGTCGCGGATGAGAAGGGAAAGGCGCCGCAGTTTGGCCGCCAGACTCATTTCCTGCAGCTGCCGTCGCCGGTGATATTGAAAGGTGTGTTCGAGGATGCGGGCGATTTCGTACGCCATGGCCGGCGAGCCGGAAATGGCCATCACCGAAAACGCGTCGATGTCGATGACCTTGTCGGCGCGGTCGTAAAGCACGGTGTGGCCGGCGGTCGCCCGGCGGTCGCCCGCAATGAGGACGCCATCCCGGTAGCGAAGGGCCAGGATGGTCGTGCCCTCGGTAGGCTGAAACGGAAGGGACGCCGCGCTACCCGGCGCGTTTTCCTTCAGGTCGGCGCCGGGCAGCCGGTATCCCTCCGCCTTGAGCAGATCCAGAAAGTCCCCACCCGCGCCCATAGGCTTACTCGCCCGTGCGCTGGCGGTAGCGTCGCGCCTGATTCGGGTCCACGCGGCGCATCCGGCGCAGCAAGTCCCGGGTATCGGGGCGGTCAACGTCCGGTCGGGACGGACCGTCGTCCCCGTCGTTCGGCCCCCCGTCCGG
Source organism: Gemmatimonadota bacterium (assembly GCA_028874335.1). Lineage (GTDB taxonomy): Bacteria > Latescibacterota > UBA2968 > UBA2968 > JAAXHE01. Next base: position 24,128 of record JAPPJY010000060.1, read on the forward strand.
CGCGCCAGGCCGCCGGGTCCGCCGTTCAAAACCGGCCATATCCTTGTTCATAGCCACCTCCTCCTGGTGTCCTGCCGCGAAAATTCCTCACCATTCGACCGCCGATTCATCCCGTCACGCAAACCCGTTCCGAAACGCCGGAGCGTTCCCCCGAACGGCTGCCATACACGCTACGCGACGAGCGGTCAGGTCTCGAGCGCGTTCAGGAATTCCTCCAGTTCATCCGCGCGATCCAACGCCCTATTATAACACGCGACCTTCTCTCCATCAACCAGATCCTTCATATCCACCGAACGCAGTTCGCCGTTCCGGAGGAAGACGATCCGGTCCCAGTTGACCGATTTGACGTCGTGGCCGAATTTCTCCAGGCATCGCCCCCGGAACCAGGCGCGCGTGTCGGCAGGCGGAACGGACATCGCTTCCTCGATCCGTTCGTCGTCAATAAGGCGGACCATCTTGCCCTGCTCCTCCAGCAGAAAATACAGCCCGGCCTCCCGGTCCAAGTTGTGGTATTCCAGATCCTGGCTCTGGAGCCAGGCCAGGTCGTCCGGTTTGTCCCAGGAAAGCCCTTCCGCCTCGCGAAAACAGTCCAGCAGCCACTTCTTGCTGACCCAGTCGCATGCGCCCACCATCGCCATGGGGTCCCGTTCGAGGCCGTCCAGCATCTCGTCCCAGGCGTTGAGCACCCAGTCCGTTTCCACGTCCCGGCCGCCGAACCGCTCCTTCGCCAACGCCAGGTACATCCGCTGCACCTCAACGGCCGGAACCAGGCGGCCGGTCTTGCGATCCAGCTCCACCAGCCACTGATAACTCTGGTCGCGCGACACGTCCTTCAACGCCGCAACGGGATCCTTGAGGACCACGTCGGGCAGATCGTCCTGTTCAACCAGCGCGACCACAAGCGCGGTGGCGCCAACCTTCAGCGCCGTGACGTATTCGGACATATTCGCATCGCCCAGGATCACGTGGAGCCTGCGGTACCTTCCGGCGTCCGCGTGCGGTTCGTCACGCGTGTTGATGAGCGGGCGCTTGTGCATGGTGTCGACGCTGGCGATCACCTCGAAGAATTCGGACCGCTGCGAGAGCTGATAGATGGGCGCCCTGTCGCCGCGTTCCACGCCCATCTTGCCCGCGCCCGCGTAAATCTGCCGCGTCACCAGGAAGGGAAGCATCCCCTTCACGATCCGGTCGAACGGCGTCCCGCGGTCCATCAGGTAATTCTCGTGACACCCGTAGCTGTGGCCTTCGAAGTCCGTATTGTTCTTGTAGATCCGCACCGCGCCCTCGGACAGCATCTCCGTCCGCCGCCGCGCGCAGATATCCACGATCCGCTCGCCCGCGCGGTCCTGGGCCACCAGTTCGAAGAGGCTGAGGCACTCCCCCGTGGCGTATTCAGGGTGCGTATGGTCATTGTAGAAACGGGCGCCGTTGCGGATGATCAGGTCGCTCTTCAACTCCTCGAGCGGCACCTTTCGCTGGCGGTCCTTCTGGAGATGGACCTTCTCGTCGGTATCGTTCAACAGGGACTTCACTTCAAATCCCCGCACGTCCTTTCGGGGGTTCTCCAGTTGATAGTCCCACAGTGGCGTAAACTCACCTCTGAGGTAGCACCGGATCAGCTGCATCGATTCCTCCACCACGTCGATCCTGTCGACGCCGTCGATCGTGATCCCGTACTCGGTTTCAAGGCCGAAAAGTCGGTTCATAGACTGCGCTCAATCTCCGATTTAATGTCGAAAACAACGAGCCGCTAGGACGCCTCGCATGGTCGTGACAGGCCGCTATTGGAGAGAATTCAATGTGATGTCGTCCAGTTGCAGGTTAACACAACGCGTTTTTAAAGGTCGCCTGCTGACGGACAACTGCTCACTGAAACGACCTTCCGGGAGGATAAAGGCTCTTCAATACAAATCTGCTTTTTCTTCGTCGTCCTTTTTCTTATGCGCGGAAGAAAAAGGACCAAAAAGAAGCGCGCCCTTCGGCAGGGGGCCGGTTTTTCCGTGAATCACTTCTGAGGCATAAATGGGAATTGGGCGGCCTGCCAACCCTGCAGCTGTATCAGTGCATATGCGCTGGACGGATTGGCACGGAAAAACCCCCCGTACCCCCGGTCGCCAGTTGTGAAATGCAGGATGGGGCGGGACCTACCCCCTAACCCCCTTCCTGAGAGGAAGGGGGAACGGCGATGGGTGTTTGTACAGGTCTTGTGCGATGCCGGGATGGCGATTTCCTTGCAATCAGGGTGTCTATCAATGACCGGCACGCGAAACCTGTTTTTCCTCCCTCTCTCCCGGTGGGAGAGAGGGTCGGGGAGAGAGGTCTGCGGGGCCGGGCGGATGGGTTGCTTTTGACCTTGCCTTTCGTTTCTGGCTGATGGCTGACGGCTGAATGCTGATAGCTCTGTGTGAGGCCGGGGGAGAGGTGCGGCTTTTATACGATCCGATGACGCCGGCGGTTGGTCTCGCGTCCGGGGCGAATGGGCGAAGCGCGCACGACGTTTTCGGGATCGTAATCCAGGAGCTTGAGCCAGTCCTCCGTGTTGTCGGTTGGCGGGAAGATCTCGTTCTCCGTGTATTCGGTCTCTACCGCCTGGAGCAGGTCTTCCTGGGATATTCCCTCTTCGCGCCCCGACGCGATGGACCGGCGGATGGCCATCTCCTTTGCCCGCCTTACAATGGATTCCATGATCGCGCCGCTGGCCAGGTCCCCCCGTCGGAGGACGTCCTTCCGGCCGCTTCGGAGGGTCACCTCGAGAAATATCGTATGGTCCCGCTTTGAGAAGATCTCTTCCGCCGTGCGCCCCACGAGCGTCTCCACGGCCGCGGCGCTGTCCCCGGCGTGATCTTCCATCGTCTTCCGGTCGATCGGGAGATTGGGCGTAAGATAGATCTTGAGGATGTCGAGCGCGCCATACCGGTCGGGACGCCTCACCTTGATTTTCCGGTCGATCCTTCCCGGCCGCAAGATCGCGGGGTCAATCAGGTCGGGGCGGTTGGACGCCAGTATGATCACCACGTCCTGCAGCGACTCGATGCCGTCCATCTCCGAACAGAACATCGGCACGACCGTATTCGAAATGCTGTGCGACCGCATGGCCCGGCGCGTGCCGAGGACCGATTCCGCCTCGTCGATAAACACCACGGGCAGGTACCCCTCCTTGCGCTTTTCCCGCGCCCTGGAAAAGATCTCCCGGACCTGGCGCTCGGACTCGCCCACCCACATATTGAGGATTTCCGGTCCCTTGACGTTCATGAAACATTCTTTAAGGTTCAGACCGGCCTCCTGCTGGGCCTGCTTGACGAGATTGTAGGCGGTCGCCTTTCCGATGAGCGTCTTGCCGCAGCCCGGCGGGCCGTAGAGCAGGAAGCCCTTGGGAACGCTGTATTGGAACCTTGAGAACAGGTCCGGATGCAGCGCCGGCATTTCGATGGTATCCTTGATGGCCTGGATGGCCTCCTCCTGGCCGCCGATCTTTTCCCAGGGCAGATTCGGAATCTCTTCGAGGAAGTAGTCCTTCGCCTCCTTTTCGGGCATGCGTTCCAGCGCCACCCGGAAATTCGGGTCCACACGGACCTCGTCCCCCGTCTTCAGGGACGCCTTCACGAGGTCGCTCGACCGTGACAGCACCGTGACCTGGCCGCCAGGCTCCTGTCCCACCCGCAGCCGGCCGTCTTCCAGCACGTCGGATATCTTCGCGACCTGGCCGGAACTTGAAAAGCCCAGGTCGCCAACGATGGCGAACGCGTCGTTTACGAGCACCCGCGTGCCCACCTTCAGCGCCTCCTGTTCCAGCCGCGAATCGACGTTGGCGAAATATTCCGAGCCGCCCACGCTGATGTATGCCACGCCGTCACGGGGGGGTTCCAGAAGCGTACCGACGCGGTTGGCCGGCGCCGTCACCTTCTCCAGCGCGGCCTCCATCTCCACGATGGTCCGCCTGGCCTCCTCGAACGTAATCTCGTCTTCCTGAAGCTGCCGGCGGAGATGGTAGAGCAGGGGACGCCGCTTGTCCTTCTCGTCCATCGACATCAGTATCTGGTCGATAATGGACAGGGACCGGAACGTGTGCTGCATATCCACGTAGTCCTGCAGAAAGTCATCCGGCGACTTTCGCTGGCGAGATCCTTCGTTCGGGCCGTTGATGGCGCTCACCTCCGGATTCCAGGGGTTTGTAAACCCTAATCGTCCATTTCCCGTTTGAAAGTAAATTTCATTTTGGCGCCGGCGTTCTCGACTTTGACGTTGCCCCTGACCACGGTGACATCCACTTCCTTGAACGACACCTTGATTTCATGTCCGATCACAAGCCCGCGGTTCACGTCGATGGTCCACTTGCCCTTTCCCTCGCCCGTGCCTTCGACCAGGATGGACACCGCGTTGGAGAATATCCATCCCCGGTACCGCATCTGCCGCGTCTCGTCGATGAGTGCGACACGCCGGCCCTTCTTCTTCGCCAGCCGCCTCAGAACGTAGACGCTGTTGATCTCCACCGAGCCCTTGTCCTGCAGCGCCGCGATGGGAATCTCATGGCGGCGAATCCCGTTCCACGAATCTCCCGATCCAACCTCCCTCTTGGGCAGGACCGGATGAATCTCGGGCATCCAGAGCTGCTGCAAATCGCTGATCGCGGCTTCGCGGCGCACCTCGTACGGCTTGAAACCGGGTTTGAATCCCGTCACGTCGCCCGTTGCTGCCACGTTCCACGAAAACGTCCTTCCGTTGAACATATCGAGCAGATACGGAAAGTTGTTCTCGCTGATCTGAACGCGGTCTTCCATGACCGTGCTTTCGGCATTCTGAACCGTCGCCGTGACTGTCGCGGCGGCCGCTTCGATCGCGCTGACCGCTTCCCTGCTCTTCCATTTTCCGTAGCTCCGCACGTCGACCGTGCCGGAAGTCTTGTCGTCGTCAATCAGGTCGGCGCGGCCGCTGTAATATTCCAATGTCCAGGAATTCTTGTAGAGATTCGACTGCCCCGGTTTGTAGACGAAGCTGAGCGTCACCTTTTCGCCGTACACCGTGCCCGCCGGAGCGACCAGGGCATATGAAATTATCAGGCAGATTAAACGATACCGGGCCATGGTTCCCTCCTTTGACCAAGACCAAAAAACGACCAGGATTTAGCAGGATCAGATGCGGATTAAACAGGATTAAAACCAACTGCGATAGATTGATTTTGACGAACTGTAGTTGCCAGGCTGATTGAATTCCGGACCAGGATTTCGCAGGTTTAGAAGACGATTAAGCCGGATTAAATTCAAGACCAAGAGTGAACGGGATGAAATTGGATTGGAAGCCCATTAAACAGGAGCAAGTCCCGACCAGTACATTTAAGGGCGACAATGGTGCATAAGTATAGCCCGGTGTTTTTGGAATGTCAACCCGTACCGTGATTCGTGTGATTACTGTGATAAAGGCTGATTAAAACCGTGGAGAGACTTTGGAGGATTGACAGGGATTGGAAGCGGATTAAACAGGATTACAACAAGAGCCAGAATTGAACATGATGAGAGACCGAATGAACAGGATTAACAACCAATTCACAGGGATCAAGACTGGATGACGAGCAAGTTGGGCTAGAAACCGGCCAACTACGATTACGACCTGCAGAGATTATTTGGATTTGCGGGAGGGTGGGATGGCGGGGAATGCACTGCCATCGCGCAACCGATCCACCATGATTCGTGTGATTAATATGATAAAGGCTGATTAAAACCGTGGAAAGACTCTGGAGGATTGACAGGGATTAGAAGCTGATTATGCAGGATTACAACCAGGGCCAGATTTCAACATGATGAGAGACCGAGTGAACAGGATTAACAACCAATTGACAGGGATCAAAACTGGATGACGAATAAGTAGGGTTGGAAACCGGCCAACTACGATTACGACCTGCAGGAATTATTCGGATTTTCGGGAGGGTGGGATGGCGGGG
>JAPPJY010000060.1:30162-37208 GCA_028874335.1 Gemmatimonadota bacterium
TACGATTACGACCTGCAGGAATTATTCGGATTTTCGGGAGGGTGGGATGGCGGGGAATGCACTGCCATCGCGCAACCGATCCACCATGATTCGTGTGATTAATATGATAAAGGCTGATTAAAACCGTGGAAAGACTCTGGAGGATTGACAGGGATTAGAAGCTGATTATGCAGGATTACAACCAGGGCCAGATTTCAACATGATGAGAGACCGAGTGAACAGGATTAACAACCAATTGACAGGGATCAAAACTGGATGACGAATAAGTAGGGTTGGAAACCGGCCAACTACGATTACGACCTGCAGGAATTATTCGGATTTTCGGGAGGGTGGGATGGCGGGGTTGCCCTGGGCGCGTTGTTTGAAGCTTCTGTTGGTCACTCTTTTGAATCTCAGGCTTCTTGCACCGAAATTGATGAGTAGCCCAACCTCCAGATCGTACGCCTCGAGGTAGTTGATGGCCTGCGCCAGGTGGACGTCCTGCAGTTGTATCACTGCCTTCAATTCAACGCAGACGACGCCTTCCACCAGGAAATCGGCCCTTCTCAGACCTATCTGCCGCTCCTTGTAATATACAGGCATCTGCTGCTCACGACTGAAGGAGATGCCGGCATCCCCCATTTCGATCTCCATCGCATTCTGATATATGAACTCCTGGAAGCCGTTGCCCAGCGCGGAATGCACCGTCATCGCGCAACCGATGATCTTTGCAGTAAGCGCGGAATGTTTGTGCTCATCATTGATCATACTCGACATTCACGCAAAACACGTACCGTGATTCGTGTGATTACTATGATAAAGGCTGATTAAAACCGTGGAGAGACTTTGGAGGATTGACAGGGATTGGAAGCGGATTAAACAGGATTACAACAAGAGCCAGAATTGAACATGATGAGAGACCGAATGAACAGGATTAACAACCAATTCACAGGGATCAAGACTGGATGACGAGCAAGTTGGGCTAGAAACCGGCCAACTACGATTACGACCTGCAGAGATTATTTGGATTTGCGGGAGGGGGGATGGTGGATTGGACAAGCGTGCGTGGTCTTGTTTCAGGTCCCGGCTATCACGCGCATGCATTTCGCCCGCAGCGGAGCATGGCGTCGGCGTTGCGCCAGGCGATGGCTTCCCTGACTTCGTCGGGCGCGTCCAGGATCTGCAGTTTCAGCAACGCGGGCGCGGGGGTGTTGAACGGCATGCCCGAGCCGAAGGCCAGGCGCTCGATGCCCCAGGCCTGCGCAAGCCCCTGGATGCTGCGCTCCAATACCGCGGTGAGGCGGGAGACGTCCACCAGGAAGCGGACGTCCGGGGGTAATATGCGCCCGGTGAAACCGGCGCCGTTCAGAATCATCCAGCGGATGTGCGGCCGCAAATTAAAAAGCCGGCGAAACGTCGCCGGCTTCAGGTCATCTGCCAGGTCCCAGGGATGCCGTTGTCGCCGGTCCACAATTCGCATCGGCACCTGAACGGACCACCCCAGGTCCGCAACGGCATCCAGGAAATCCAGCCCCGCTTCGGAATCCAGCTCGTACCCGTGGTATTGCGGATACAGGCGAATCCCGCACAGCTCCAGGTCTTCGGCGCACCGCCGCAGGTCCTCCTCCCAGCCCGCGTAGGCGGGATTCAGCGTGGCGAACGGTATCAAACGGTCGCGGTGGCGCAGCACCTGTGCGGCCAACTCCTCGTTGGCCGAGTGGGCGTTCCTGTAGAACACGCCGTGAACAGACGCCACCACCGCCCTGTCGATCCCGCTGCGGTCCATCAGTCTCAGCAGGCCCGGCACCGTATTATGGCGCAACTGCCGGAACGGCCAGTGCCCCACCCATGCGTTGACGTCGATGATCATATCATTTCCCGCAGTCTCGCTCTCGTCTTAACCATACAGATCCTGCACGAACTCCTGGTAACCGTTGTAGAGAAGCGTAGGTCGCCTCTCCGGCTTCGATGCGTCGGTTGTGATGAACTTTTCCGTTTTCTGCGACCAGCGCGGATGCGGCACATCGGGCTCCACGTTGGCCAGGAATCCATACTCTTTCGGGACGAGCTCATTCCAGAACGTGGCCGGCTGTTCCGCCACGAACTCAATGGACACGATCGATTTCGCGCTCTTGAACCCGTATTTCCAGGGGATGACGAGCCTGACCGGCGCGCCGTGCTGTTTCGGTAGCTCGTGGCCGTAAATGCCCGTGGCGACGAACGTGAGTTCGTTCATCGCTTCATCCATCCGGAGCCCTTCCTGGTAGGGCCACGGCCACTGGGGGCGGTCGAACTGACCGGGCGCCTGATCGGGGTTGATAAACGTGTTGAACTTGACGTGGGTGGCGCCCGCCTGCGGCTCCACGGCATCGATCAACGCCTTCATCGGGAATCCCGTCCAGGGAATGGCCATGGACCACGCCTCCACGCAGCGCAGCCGGTAAAGCCGCTCTTCCAGCGGAAATCTGCGATGCAGCGCGTCATAGTCCAGCGTGAGCGGATTACTGACCAATCCCTTGACCTCCAGCGTCCACGGATTGATCACGAACTTGGCCGCCTTCTCAAGGACGCCGGTCTTCCCCCGGGTGAACTCGTAGTAGTTGTTGTATCCGCCGGCAATCTCCTCATTCGTCAGGTTGCGGTCCAGCTCCGAGAATTTCGGATTCGTCTGTGCCGGATACGCCGGCTTGATCTCTTCTTCCTCTTCCTCCTCTTCTTCTTCCTCCTCTTCTTCCTTCTCCTCTTCCTTCTCCTCTTCCTTCTCTTCCTCTTCTTCCTTTTTTTCTTCCTCGTCGGTCGTCCCCGGTTCCGGCTCGAACGGCTCGAATACCCGCTCGCTGCCGCACCCGGCCAGTACGCCCGCCGCGCCCACCACGCCCGCCGTCTTCAGGAACTTGCGCCGGTTCACGTACACGTCTTCAGACGTGGCCTCGCTTTCCGGCATCTCCCATCCCTTTGGAATCACGATATTTGCCATCGATTAAATCCTCCTCCTGTTCTCAACAATCCTCGATTGCTCGCATTACCGTTTCAGGGCCACGCCGACGAAAAACGTGTTGCCGGCGGTGGTGTTGCATCCGGATGCGATGTGGATCAGGTCCAGACTCAGCTCCACCCTCGAATTCAATTTGTAGATGATTCCCGGCGCAATCTTCAGGATGTTCTGATCGCCGATGAGATCCACTTCATCCCCCGGTTCGCAGTCACCGAAGGTCCGGATACCTGAAATGAATCCCTTGATCAGAATCCGATCGTAGGTAAGACCGGCCTCCAGCGTGTAGAACCATTCATTGCTGAACGTTCCCCCACGCACCCGGTAGCCCACTTCACCCGTGACGTACCCGGGCAGCGGGTAAAGTGACTTTCCAAGGAGCAGCCGCGCGTCGCCGTCGATCTTCTTCGTACTCAACGGCACCCGCGTGCTCTCGTCGTCTTCGTACCAGGTGGGGATCTTCCCGCCCGCGGCCACGGAAGCCACGAAGTCCCTGTTCCACAGCAGGCGCCGCATCCGGACCTCCACGTCGCCGAACCCCCACCGCCTTTCCAGGGCGGTCCCCGTCTGGAACGTGCGTGTATCCTTCATGTTCTTGTACGGAGCCGTGGCAACCAGGGTGAGCTCCTTGGATATCCCGTACTCCAGGTAGGCCGTGCAGTTTATATCCCGCAATTCCCCCTCACCATCCTTCCGGACCTTGTCCCCCGCGGCGTTGATATCCTGTGTGGTATTGAGGTACCCGCCTGACAGTTTCAGATAATAGCCGCCTTTCTTCTGGGTCCAGGCGCCTCCGAACGCATGGGACGCGAACAGCAACAGCAGAATTGCGGTAAGAAACGTGATCTTTCCTCTCATACGGTTCTCCTGTTTTCCCTTTCTCCCAAGGACCTACCCCCTGACCCCCTTCCTGAAGGAAGGGGGGACCCGGGATCCCCGGTGTCTTTCCCTTTAGAAAAAGCGGGGACGACATTTATCCGCTATTCTCTTTAACGAATATGGCGGATTTCCGTTCCCTGGAATCGGGGAGACGGGAGACGTAAGCCGGGAGAAGAAATCCTTGCCCGATATTTCGTTCCTTTTTGCCTCCGGCGCGATAAGAAACCTCGCAAGGCAGGCAATCTCTCCAGTCTAACGTCTTATCTCCACGCAGCTTTTTGGGAGTATGCGGAATGCATGATTTCGTATGAAAAGGCAAACAACATGTATGTCATTGGATGTCAACTCTTTTTCTCATAAATCCTTTGTTTTCTTTCTTTTACGTCCTTTTTCTTATGCGCCGAAGAAAAAGGACCAAAAAGAAGGGCGCCCTTCGGCAGGGGGCCGGTTTTTCCGTGAATCACTCCTGAGGCGTAAACAGGATTTGTGCGGCCTGCCAACGTTTCAGCAGTGCCAATGCAAATGCGCTGGACGGAACAGCACGGAAAAACCCCCCTTACCCCCGGTCGCTCGAATGGAAGACACTGTAATTGCGCGAGACCTTCCCCCTAACCCCCTTCCTGGGAGGAAGGGGGAACGGTGGCTTTTGGTTTTGCCTTTCGTTTTTGGCTGATGGCTGATCGCTGATAGCTCTTTCCGAGAGGGCCGGGGAGAGAGGTTTGCGGGGTGGGGCGGATGGTTTGCTTTTGACTTTCGCCTTTAGCTGATTACTGAGAGCTTTTCTCCGCATAAGCTGATTTTGTTATGTACAAAAATACCGGCGCGTCGATCGCCCCGGTTTTCTGCTTCCAGTAACGGGTTGCTTTCGTCAATCTTCGGATCCGTTGTTGAGGAACGGCGGATCTTCCCTGAACCCCTCGCTGCCCTTCGCCCTCTCCTCCGATAGCCACTTCCTTATCAACTCGTCACGTTCTCTTCGTCCCCTTTCAAGTCCCCGCTTGAGATTCCACTGTTTAACAGCCTCGTGTACGCCCAGCATAACGTCTTTCACCTCCAATAAGAAGAATGAAGCTGTCACAGCGAAGAGCCCGATCGCCCCCACGTCCCCCACAATTGAAAAATTCCATTGAATTTCATAAGATCCCGCAAACCGCAGGAAAACGCCACTGATGAAGAATAAAACGAACAGGAAAGAAAATATGCCCCTATCCGTGACGCTCCAAACAGATTTCCTGTCGTCCATTCAGTGAATTTTCTTATTGTATACGCGAGGATATCAATACGGCCTCGTGCGGCCTGATTCACGATGCCCGATTTGGAAAAACGAGCCCGTCTCGAAAACCGGCACCGTCCTGGGGCTCCATGTAATATATCCATACCATTGTGAATCGTCAACCCCCCAAATGCGGCCATTTACGTGTAGAAGCAAGACGGGAGACCGGTGGTGTGCGACCTACCTCATGAACCTCTTCCTGCCAGGAAGGCGGGACCGCCGGTGCGTTGCGGTTTATCTTGAATTTGGACTAAAATACATCGTCGACATTTAACTGGAAACCCTGCAAAGTAGCCGAAGTCAACGTCTCTCCTACACCGTAGACATCCGCAACTTCCAATCCTCGATCACCGGGTAGCAGGACGGTGATGGTTGCTTCTTGCGTGTCCACCATCCAGTACTCTCTCACGCCATACCTGGCATACAGTACGCGCTTGAATGTCGTGTCGCGTGTGGCCGTAGAGGGAGAAAGGATTTCGACAACCAGGTCCGGGGCGCCCTGCACGTTTTCGGGAGTGATGATGCGGCTGCGTTCATTGGAAACAAAAAGCAGATCGGGTTGCACCACGTCCAGGTCCGACAACACGACGTCGAAGGGAGCGACATAAACCCTTCCCAGGTTGTTCTCGGATGCGAACTGAAACAGCTTCGATCCAAGCAGAATGGAAACACGCTGGTGAAGCTCCCCTGGCGCGGGCGTCATAAACAACTCTCCGTCTATAAGCTCGTACCGCTTATCCTCCGGTGTGTTCAGGTAGTCTTCGTAGGTAAACTTGACCGTTGGATTGGGAATAGCCATGGTTGCCGCCCTTTCTCCGGGGGGTCTTTTGCAAATTGAAGATCCAGTCACCTGATAAAAATTGGTACCAGGATTGCCCCAACTCCGAGCAATATCACAGCCCAAAGTTTGCGGTCTATGCTGCCGTACAGTTTTTCCATGAATTCGATCCGCTTATCCATCTGTTCCGAAAGTCCTTGCAGCTTTGCCACCTGCTCACTGCCCCAATCTTTGTTGTCGTCTGTCACCGTACCCATTTGTGTTCCACCTCAAACGCCTTTCTTATTCAGGCTCCTCCGTAGGCTACCCGGCACATCGGGCGCCGCTTGACCAACACCTGTAAAAGTACTATATCGTGTAGTACAAATCAAGTGCCTAACCTTGATTCGTAAGTCTTCGACGACGTTAATTCGAATATGTGCTATTAAATAAAGGCGATTAGAAGGCTGATTACCAGGATACACCAGGACACTGGCTGTGAAGGGAAAAAACGTCTTTCCATACGTCGATAACGCCCTGTTTCGGAGGGTTTTATCGCGTCGCCGCGTTGCTGTTTTCTTCGGATTGAGGCTAAGTCTCAAAGTTGCCTGCACGAAAAGAGACTTCGCAAGGCAGGCAATCTCTCCCCTCTTCCCTCTAACGCCATTCTTGAACTGCTGTCCGGGCGGATCGAACTTTACCTCTCCAGGCGAATTCTCTTCTCCTTCGTCCTTCATCTCTCTCACGCGATTCGGCAGGGGGCCGGTTTTTCCGTGCATCACCTCAGTGGCCAAAATGTGATTTGGGCGGCCTTCGATCCTTCGCACAACTTCCAGTCTTCGGAGATGTACGGATTAACACGGAAAAACCCCCCGCTCCACCACCGGACTCGCTGCATTTGAATCTGCAGCGGCAACCCCCCTTGTTGTCCGTGTGGCGCGGACATCGCCAATAGAGTTCGCCAGGTGATGTCGCTCGCATTCACAAAGGCATTCGGTTTCCGAGCGCCAGGTTACTTGAGAGCACTCCCAGAGCAGGGCGCGTTGCTCCGTCCCGTACCGATTTACAGTATCCTTTCGAGTTGGCAGGCCAGTGTGTCAAGTGCGTCCGTTGAGGGTATTCGCGCCATGCATAAGGCAGGCCCCGCGCCCAGCGGCGACTTTTGG
>JAPPJY010000096.1 GCA_028874335.1 Gemmatimonadota bacterium
TTCGAATTTAGTACTTTCACCAGCATAAGTAAATGCGACTTTTCGGAGTGGACTCCTAATTTATAATGCAAATTATCAGATTAGTCAATGCATTTGGTAGAATCTGCCGCGAAACGGCGCGCATAAACCACGGCGACGATTTCCGTCCGCACCCCGCGAGAGGCGCCCCGATCCCAATTCAAGCGCCTTTGAGATCGTAAAACCATGCCAGTGGATAGACGCGCAGCACCAGTTCTCCGGGTTTCCTGGCTGTAAGCTTCCGTTCGCCCAGCGTGACGGCCCCTCCCGTATCCTCATCCGCCTCCACCCAACTACGATGATACATCAGCAGGATCCTGTCGCCGTGAAACCACAGATTCGCGTAGTCGAACGTCGCGAAGTCGTCCGGCAGGGTCCCCAGTTCGGGAAGCGCAACGACGGGGCTGACGGGATACTGAGGGGGGACCCGTTCCACGTCCTCCATCCCGCCGCTGAGTTCGATGGTCCTGAAGTGAGACCAGCTGGCGCCGCCGTCGCTCGAAATCGCCGACGACAGCCTTCCGCGCCGGTACCCTCTCAGGATTTCCTCCCTTGACGTCTGGTTCCAGACGCACATCAAGTCGCCCGTACCCGGAATCCGTCTGAGCCTGGGCGGCGAATAGGAAGCGGCCAGATCGCTCGGTACCACCGGCGTCCAGGTCTCGCCGCCGTCCTCACTGTAACACTGCACCAGCCGCCCCACCGTGGACCTCGCCATCATCATCAGCCGTCCGTCGGGACACACCGCCACGCCGGGTTCATCCACGGCGGTGATGCCGCCGCGGCCGTTCGGTATGCCCTCGGCATCGAACCAGCCCATCAACTGGCCCCCGCACATCTGCCACGTACGGCCGTCGTCGTCTGAACAGCTCACCGCGGCGATATCCACCTCAGGGTAATGATAGTGCCCGCTTACCTGCAGGCGCCGCCCCTTCCAGGACCCGTAGCTGCTTACCCGCGCGTACTCCAATCCAGAATGGTGGTTATTGCTGTGACATATCCGGCTCGGCATCACCAGCCTGCCGCCGGGCATCTGAATCATCGTATCGTAATACGGCCCCCCGAGCAGATTCATCGGCCACCCTCCGGACCACGACCGGCCGTCGTCGTCCGACACGGACAGGTAAAACGGATTCCAGTTGTACATCTCGGACCCGCGATGGAGATTCCCGCTTCCGAGGTGCGCGAGAGCAAGCTCGCCCGACTGCAGCCGGATGCAGGACAGGCAGGAAGTTTCTCCGAGGGATTCCCAGTCAGGCGCATCCGCTCTTTCCCAGGTCCGCCCCGAGTCGCCGGACCGGTAACATCCGCGGCCCGCGATCATCAGAAGCCCGTCATGCACCTCAACAATGGCCGTCGCGGTTCCAACGCCCACTCCGATATGTTCGATAACGCCCTCGGGGACCGGCTTCCGAAATGTTGGCCTGACTGACTCGGACATGTATGCCTCCTGTAGAAAAAACCTTCAGCTATCGGCGCGCAACCATCTGCTACCGGAAGCGTATGGCGTAGAGGTCGGCCTCCTTCATCACAGCGCGCAGACGCACCGGCCTTCCGGCAAGCGCGGATACGTCCGATCCGCTGTCCCAGCTGACCGCCCGCGCAATCTCGTCTCCAAAGATCTCGGCGCTTTCGGACAGCGAGCGGCCCGCGATCGACTTTCCCTGCTCGTCCTGCAGCTCGAACCGGATCTCGCCGGCCACCGACGTCGAGTAGTTGACGACCAGCTCACTGCCGGCGAACGTGAAGGGCCTGGTTACGATCTCGCCGCCCCCGAAAGGCGCGTTGACGGAGACGAAACCGTCGGTCCGAAGGACGCCTCGGCGGAGCCGGCACGTCGGGTTCCGGTAATTCTCCACGTAGTAGATCGAGATCTCCCCGGGTCCGGTGGGAACAACGCCCACGCCGGCCGCCATATTCCGCTCATTCCAGTTCCTCGAGTCAAGGCCCGGACGGATGAACGGACCCATGAACCGGCGGTCCCACCTGATGCCGTCACGGCTGGACATGAAGACCCCCTCGGACAGGCCGTCGGACACCCAGTCCCTGTGGAACTTCCGGCCAAGCCGAAGCCGCTTGGGGAACATCAGGTAGACGTGGGGAGCGCGGAAGTACTGGGTCGCCGCGTTGGTGTACAGGTGCTCCTTCTGCCGTCCGCCCATGTCAATCAGCTCCGGCACGGACCAGTCCAGGAAGTCGACCGAATCAGACCTCCGAATCGACCGGTAGACGCCACCCTGAGTGGGGTCCCCCACACTATTGCAACCGGACGTGAAACCCCGCAGGTAGCTGACGTATTTCCGAATATTGACGTCCCAGAAAGCCACGTTCGGTGAGTCGAAGTTGGGGCGGCCGTCGGGTGGGGCATGCAGGATCGGCCCATCCTGGATCAACCGCCAATGGATGCCGTCGGGCGAACCGTAGCCGTAAATCGTGCAGCGCCCGTCCAGCTTCTTTCCCCTAAGGAAGCCCTTGTACCGCTGTGAATCCGGCGCGGCCGGGTTGGGATCCCTGAAGACGCAGGCGTTCCAGTGCGTGGCCCCCATGACGATGTTGTTCACCTTAGACCCGTCGAATTCGTGGAGCCCGAGGATTGGACGCACGAAGTGGATGCCGTCGGGGCTTTCGGCGTAACAGGTCGTCCGGTTCGTTCCATCGGGGCCGGTGGCGCGGTACCAGAGGCGGTAGCGCCCGTCGTCCAGGATGACGTTGGCGACCCACGACGTCTCCCCTTCCCAGGGCTGGTCGAAGTCGAGGGCGACCTCAGCCGGCGCCGGAGGATGGAGCTTGAGGCTCGTGTTCGTCATCGTGTCGATCAGCCAGTCATCGACGAACAGCTCAAGCCTGGAGCCTATGTCTCTCGCGCCAGCCATGGGTCATCCTCCTGTCACGATGACTTGCCGGTTAGTTCCAATCAACCGGCGATTCCAGCACACCCAGCACGGCCCTTCTGACGCGGTCCAGTCCCAGCATCACCGTCCACCGTCGAACCAGGTCCGAGTCTTCGAAGCGTCGCCCCACTTCGATCGTCTTCAGATCGCCCGGCCCACGGACCGCAATGGCCGTCGATCTACCCGCCAAAGGACCGATCATTGCCAGCCCCACGCCGCCTTCTGGCGCAACCTGCTCCGCAAGAATTCCCGCCAGCGTCCGCTCATCGCCGTCTTGCTGCAATCCGTCGCATGCGTCAACTACCGCCTGATCGGCGTGGCTCCCGTACAAATCCGAGGCGATGACGCTCTCGAATCCCGCTTCGTTCAATTCCCGCGACAGTTGTCCCCCGGTCAGGGTATCCACCACGCCCAGCTTCAAATCCCGTTTTGACAGCAACCCGCCTACGACCTCGGCCACGGTCTCTTTGTCTACACCGTAGACCGCCACGCCCAGCCGGCTCCGGAGTTCGGCTTCCATTCCGGCAATCATCGCTTCGGCGTCCGCCTCCGAACCGGCCCTGGCTGCTATGCGAGCGTCCGTTTGTCCCGCGTGAGCGGCCAGGCCAACCGTCGGGTTCGACGAAGTCATCAGGTCGCCAATGCCACGATCGATATTGCTTTCGCCCACCGCGCACGTTCGAAGTACCCGCACCCGGATGACCTTCACGCCGCCCATCCTCTCGACGAGCAGCGGCACGACGGTATACTCCGTCATATGCGCCAGTTCCCGGGGCACGCCGGGCAGGCAGACAATGAACCCCCGACCCCCTGTATCTTCGCTGAGAAAACATGGCGCGGTCCCGACGGGGTTCTCGAGCGGTAGCGCGCCTTCAGGCAGGTACGCCTGGCGTTTGTTGTTTGCGGCCATCTTGCGCCCGAAGTTTCGGAAGCGCGCCGCAATCTGTCGTTCCAGCTCCTCGCTGTAGATCAGCTTCCGGCCGGTAGCACGCGCAATTGCCTGCCGGGTCACGTCGTCCACGGTCGGCCCGATGCCCCCTGACGTGATTACCGCATCGGAACGATCCAGCGCGAGATTGAGTACCTCTGCGATGCGTTCCTCGTTGTCTCCAACGGTGGTCTTGTAATAGAGGTCAATTCCGATGTCCCGGAGCGCAACCGCCAGTAGATTCGCGTTGGTGTCCACGATTTCCCCCAGCAGAAGCTCGGTTCCGATCATGACGATTTCCGCGCGCACAACACCCCCTTGAGAGTCCTTTCACCGTCCTGCGTCTTCTCGCACTCGGAAAGGCATTCGGTTTTCGAGCGCGAGGTCTCTCGCGAGTACCACCAGAGCAGGGCGCGTTGTTGCGTCGCGCTCCGAATTACGGCATCCTCCGGACTCTGAAGGCCAACGAATCAGGTGAGTCCCGTGAGGGTATTCGCGCCATGCAAATGGCAGGCCCAGCGCCCAGCGGCGACTTTTGGTTCCTTTTGGTCGCTTCAAAAAGGAACACGCCGTAGGCAGGGAATTTGGGGAAAGGAGGTTTTGAATTTCGTTTTGACCTGTTGTTTTCCTTCCCCCGCCGGAGGCTGCGAGCCGCGGGTATCGTCTTCTACCCTCTCCCGGCTTACGTTTACGCGCTTTTTGCTTTTGGCTGACCGCTGACGGCTGAGAGCTGATAGCTGTCTATCATCGAAAAACCGGCGCGGCGACCGGTTCGATCGCCACGTTCACACACGCGGGAAGGCCGGACGCCACCGCTTCGTTCAGCGCGACCGGAAGGTCCTCCGCGCGGTCCACGAAGGCCCCGTATCCTCCCAGGGCCTCCGTCACCCGATCGTATCTCGTATCCAGCAGATCGCACCCGATGGTACGATCGGGCCCATAGGTTTCGACCTGCAGTTGATGCTCGGCATTCCACCGTGCGTCGTTTCCAACGATTGCGACCACCGGCAGCCCATAGCGCAGCGCCGTATCCAGCTCCATCGCATGGTAACCGAACGTCCCGTCCCCCAGCAATACGAACACGACCCGGTCCGGATAGGCCAGCTTTGCCGCCAGACCCATCGGCAGCGCGCTCCCGATTGAGCCGGAGGGTCCGTTGATCAATCGGATCTCCGCCGCGAGACCCGCCTGCGCCCACTGACCGAACTCCCCGCCATCGCTCACGAATATTGCCCCTTCATCCAGGAACGGCTGCACTGCGTCGCACACGCCCAACGGGTGCACGGGGCTCGCGGCCGGGCGCAACAGGCCGTCCCAGTCAGCCGGCGTGGCGACACGAAGACTGTCCACGTCCGACCGCCACGACCCGGAATTCCAGGACCGCTCCCGCGCCATTTCCACAAGCCGCCGCGTCGCTTCCCACGGGTCCGCGCGCAGCCGCAACGCCGTACCGTCCCTCAATTCGCGCCGGTCCGCGTCGATCTGAATGAAGCTTCGCTGTTCCGAAAAAAACGGGGGCTGGCCGAAGCGCAGCGAAAAATCGAGCTTCTTGCCAAGCAGAAGCACCACGTCGGCACTCGCCAAGCACGTGACCGCCCCGCGCAGCGCCGGATCGTTCACGCCGCGCGGGCTTTCCATCGGCAGCGCGGGAATCCCCGTTGCCGCAGCCAGCGCTTCCACGGCCAACCAGCGCTGCCCCCGCCCCATCGCGGGTCCGGCCAGGATCAGCGGCCGGCCCGCCTTGTTCAGCAGCGCCAGCACGGCGTCCAGGTCTTCTTCCGTTGCCTCCGCCGCACGTCTCGAACCGGTCCCCGGAACCTGCCGCGCGGATGCCTCCAGCACGTCCGAGGGCAGGCTTAAATGCACCGGGCCGGGCCGGCCGGACACCGCCTGGTCCAGCGCCCTGGACAGGTCGCCTTCCAGATCTTCGCTTCTCTCTATCCGCCAGGATGCCTTCGCCACGGGCCGCGCCGCGGCCGCCTGGTCGATCTCCTGGAACGCGCCCCGCCCGATCTGCGCCTCCGGACAGTGACCGCTCAGCATCAATAGCGGCGACTCCGCCATCAACGCCACGTAGAGCGCCGTCAGCCCGTTGCAGTGTCCGGGCCCCGCCGTCAGCAGCGCGACACCGGGTTCCTCGGTCAACCTCCCCCAGCCGTCCGCCATGTGAACGGCCGCGGCTTCGTGGCGGGTGTGAATCAGCTCGATGTCCCGCCCGATGGTCGCATCGTAGACCGAAAGGATCTGATTGCCCGAAAGCGAAAACAGGTGCCTTACCCCGGACGCAATCAGACCTTCGACCAGCACTTCGGCACCTGTCAACGACATGAGATGCTTCCTTCCGGTATCTTCAATTGCGGCGCGCGGAGCGTTCGATCTACTTCGGAAACGTCCTGTCGAACCTACTTTCCTGTCCCGAAAATTCCTCACCATTCGACCGCCGATTCATCCAGTCTCGCTACGTTCCCCTCGCTCGCCGACCCTACGCAGGTCGGTGGCGCCTTGCGAGCCAGGCGACTCGACGGTCGAATTTTGGCAACTTATTTCCGGGACAGAACACTACCCCTCACCAGCGCTTTCATCTCGCGCGCCCTGCGGAATGTCTCTGTGACTTCCTCTTTCAGTTCCTCGGGCTCGTAGACTTTCCCCTTGCGAACGGTCAACACCGGCGTAATCATCTGCGAACCCACGTCCAGGTTGTCACGGACGTCCCTGAATTCGAACGCGCCTTCCCGCACCTCGAACGCCGCCAGGTCCGCAACGGTACCGACCTTCAAGGTCCCCAGTTCATCCTCCCGTCCAATCGCCGCGGCCGGCGCGGCCGTTGTCTGGTAGATGACTTCCGGCAACTCCATTCCCAGGTTCAGCATCTTGGAGGCCGTTTCGGGCAGGCTGTAAACCGGATCGTTTAAGCAAAGCACGTGCAGGTCCGTGCTGATCACGTCTGAAGGAAAACCCTGCGCCAGCGCCTTTTTGGCAACTTCGAACAGGAAACTTCCGCCACCGTGGCCGAGGTCGAACAGGACGCCCCGTTCCCTCGCCGCCCAAACCTCCGGTATAACCCGTCCCTCCGTGCCAAGGATCGTATCGCCGCCGCCGTGATAGCAGTGGGTGACGATATCGCCCTCTCGAACTTCCGCCAGCACGTCCGGCAGAGGAACGCCGGCTCCTGCGTGTACCATCACTTTGGAATTCGAAAGCTCCGCGGCTTCTACCGCGAGTTTCAGGGGCGCAACCCCGTTGTCCCCCACCTGATGGCTTCCCTGGCGCACCTTTACGCCCACGCAGAGTTCAGGCCATCGACCGATGATGTACGCCGTACGATCCGGATCCGCGTACTTCATATCCAGCATCTCACCCACGGGCCCATAGGTCAACCCGATGCCGCTGATGTGTACGAATGTAAGGACCTGCGTCCGCGCCGGGGCCGCGACGTAATCACGGAAACCCATGAAATTCGCCCAGCCCGGGCTGCCCGCGTCCACGACCGTTGTCACGCCGGTCGCCAGGCAGAGCGCATCCCCCCGGATGCCCCAGGTGGTCGCTCCCGCGTAGATGTGGGTGTGGATATCGATCCAGCCCGGCGTGAGAATCCTCCCTTCCAGATCCACCGTTTCTCTCGCGGGCTCCGCGATTTCCTTCTCCACGGCGGCGATCTTTTCACCCTTCACTGCGACGTCGTACGCCCCGTTCAATCCCTGGGCGCCGTCAATCACGGTAGGGCCTTTCAACAGCAGGTCGTACGTCATACCTCTGGTTCTCCGCCTCCAGGCTCAACTAGAACGCGTTCTCGTTCGGCGCCTGTCCGAGTCAGGTATTTCTGAAAGAATTCCTGCGGAGACATCCCGGATTCCTGAAATACCCGGCGCAGGTCCCTCCGGTTCACGCCGGCCTCCCGCGGCCAGATCCGGTCCTGCAGACAGACCGTCCCGCAAACCCCGTCCAGTGAATCGCCGATCCACCGGCGGTGCCACCAGACGAAGGGCTCCGGCAGTTGAGTGGCACAAAAATAACCGGATTCGATAACCTCCTCCGGTTGCGGCTTAATCTCCTGGCTGAGAGGTCGGGCCGCAAAGACGACGCTGTGGTTGCCGCCTGAAAGCCACCGAGGACTTGCATAGATCCCCACAAGCCGCGTCAGCTCGATTTCAATCCCCGTTTCTTCCTCGACCTCCCGGACGGCCGTTTCCGCGACGGTCTCTCCTGCATCGACGTTCCCGCCCGGCAATGCCCAGGCCTCGCAGTCCCGCCTCTTGATCAGCAGCACGTTCCCTTCAGAAATGACAACCGCCGCTGCTCCGAACGTCGGCATTCAGTCTCCCTGCTTCGCTGCGCTCAGCCGCAACCAGATCAACGGACTGCTAATGGTAATGGGGATGTTCCATCACCGCCCGTTCCGCCTCCGTCATGTCCATGATGTAGTCGGGGTACGACACCGTATGCGCGCCCACCCCGTAAGCCTGAAATCCCGGGCTGAACTTGTACAGCAGCGCCCGCCGCTGATGGTCGGCCGTCCACGGCAACGTCCCGTGGGTCAGCGTCTCCGTAAAAATCACCACGTCTCCGGCGCGGCCATTGACCTCCACCACGTGTTCCTGGTATTTCTCACCCCGCGTCATCTCCCTGGGGCACGCCAGATTCGCCTTGTGGCTTCCCGGCAACACGGCCACGCCCCCGTCGCCCGGCCCCTCGTCCGCCAGCAGGTATTCCACGACCGTCAGCCCGCAGTAGATGCGCCCGCTCTTGAAAAAATACGCTTCTGAAAGGTCCGGACGTTCCACGCCGCCCCCGTGAAGCGTGCCCCCTTCGCAGCCCTTGTCCATGGCGATCAGACCCGGCCCGTGATCCAGCCGATATCCCTTGCCCAGGATCACGTGCAGATAGGGCATCACACGGGGATGCACGAGCATCGCCCTGAAGGGTTCGCACCACGGCCGCTCCCAAGCCAGCATTCCGCCCAGGTCCTTCCTGTTCGACGTGCCCCCAAGCGCCGGCGCGCCTATCGTGAGCGACCCCTCCCTCTCCCTGAGCTGATCGTCATGGCGATCGATCGCCTCGTTGCAGCGGTCGACTTCCTCCGACGTCAGAACGTCTTTGAGTACCAGGTACCCGTTCAGATCGAAGAGATATTTCTCGTCCTCTGTCATGGCGTTCCTCCTTGGAAATCCCTGCGCCTATCAGGTAGATGAAACGTCGTGATATCCCAATCTCGATTATTTGTACATCTGTATTGAAAACATCCCATAGCCGTGCCGTTCATAGAATCGATACGTACGCAGCCAATCGACGTTATTTGAGCCGACCATGGAGCGGTTGATTCCTTCCGATTCAGATCTGGATAGCAATGCCTCCATGAGTCGGTCTCCGACTCCCTTTTCGCGGTGGTCACCATGGACAAAGACCTCATGAACATCCAGGAATCGCTCGCCATCGGGTTCGAATATCGCGTTTTTACCGACTTTCACGACCCCGGCAGCGTATGCAATGACACCACATTCAACTTCGCCAACGAAAAAATATCCGCCGTCAAGCCAGGACTGCAGATGCTTGTCACCTTCCATCAACGCGACATAGCCGACTGTACAGCCTTCATCAGCCCAGAGTTCCGAGAGACCGACGACCGCACCAACATCGTCAATTCCTGCCGGCCTGACTAGATAACCTGGATCGTCCGCCACCTGCCACTTACCTCCGAATCAACCCACCTGAACCCATACGACTCACAGCCATCTGACAGGCGGCTTACCGGGTTACGATGTTCTGGCGATAGTCGCCGTGTGCGATAAGCTCGGGCGCGTAGGCGAACAGCGCCGGGTTGCCCCCAGTGTGCACATACACCACGGTCGATCCGGTAGGAATTTCTCCCGTCCGGATCCGGTCGATGACCCCGGACATGGCCTTTCCCGTGTATACCGGATCCAGCAGGATGCCCTCCGTCCTCGCCAGCAGGTGCAATGCGTCCAGCCCCGCTTCGGTTACAATCCCGTATTCTTCGCCCACGTAGGCGTCCGTATTCTCCATTTCGCCGGCCGCCATTTGAATATCCAGTTCCATCAGCGCCGCGGTTTCGTTGGCGATTTCCGCAATCTGCGCGTTTCGCCTCGCGTTGTCTCCCCTGCTCGGCGAGAATCCATGTGTCCGAACCGGCAGACCCAGCGCCTTCATCCCAAGCGCCAGCCCGGCGTGCGTGCCGTGGCCGGATGCAGTACAGAGGTAATCCGTCTGCGCGTCCTTCGCCTCGAGTTGATTCACGATCTCCAGCGCGCAACCGACGTACGCCACGGTACCCAGCACGACCGCCCGCCGTCCGATGATATAGGGTTTCTCTCCCTGCGCCCGCAGTTCCTCCGCCGCCCGATTCTTCACCTCTTCCTGGCTGACCCCTTCCGCAACCAGCCTGACGTCAGCGCCGAAGATATTGTCCAGAAGCTGATTTCCCTGAATGCCCATCAGGCTTCGATGGTCGTGGCGGTTCACCAGCACGCATTTCATGCCCAGCCTGGCCGCAGCAGCAGCCGCCTGCCGCGCGTGGTTGGACTGCGACGCCGCCCCCGTAATCAACGCCGTGGCACCGTCTGACAGCGCGTCGCCCAGGGCAAGATCGAACTTGCGCGTCTTGTTTCCACCAAATGCGAGACCGGTCAGATCATCCCGTTTTACCAGTACCCTCACCTTCCCACCCAGCGCTTCCGAGAATCGCGGGCAATCGTGCAGGGGCGTGGGCAGTTCCGCCAGTCCCGTTCTTGGAAAACCGTCGATAACCGCCTGCAAATCCTGAGTGCTTACGGCCATGCATTCCTCCATATCGACTGTGGATCCAGGTGTTGTGGATAGACGCGTACGGCCTCTCGTTCCGTATTGCGGCGGCGATGTGCCCGGCAATGCTGCCATGATGGCACAGTTTCCCGCGGATGTCAAAGAAAAAGGGTCTGTGCGCCCGCCTTCAAATCCATTGTGTCCGCCCTGGCCGATTCCTATATTCGGGAAAACGCAGCCCAGCCACGGAGGTAAGAATGACCACATACGATAACAGCGTCATCGCAAGAGACACACAGGCCTTCGACGAAGAAACCACGCGGAAGATCGTGGAACAGTTCAGCCGCGACGGCTATTACTTCATTGAAAACGTGCTCAATGTCGAGGAGATCGATGCGCTCAGGGACGGCATGGTACGCAAGTGGAACGATCCCCGGATCCAGGCGGACGAAGCCGGCGACCACATCCGCGGCATCAGCATGATGCGCATGTACGAATACGACCGTAATTTTCTGGACCTTATCGAGCGGGAGCCCCTTGTCAGCCTGGCGGAGGCCATCCTCGGCGAGGACTGCCATATGATGTCGCAGAACGCCCTGCGTTACGAACCCGGCCAGGGCGGCGGCTGGCACCTGGATGACAGAATCCACTTCCCATTGCCGGATGGTGTCCCGCGCCACAGTCCGGATATCCCCATACCCTGCTTCGTGATCAACGTGATGATCCCGCTCAGCCGGGCCGATTCCGTCGAATACGGCGTCACGCAGGTCATTCCCGGAAGCCACTTTGCGGGCCGGAATCCGAACGACCGCCAGAATCCGACCTTTGAAGGCCGGGGGCCGGTATCCCTGGTCGCGAATCCGGGCGACGTTTACATGTTCCACAACCAGGTCTGGCATTGCGGTTCGCGCAACAACTCCGACCAGGTGCGTTACGTCGGCTCGGTCGTCTACAGCCAGCGCTTCATTGCGCAGCGCCTCTATCCGTTCATCGACTACCGCATGCCCGACTACATCTGGGAAGGCGCCAGCCCCCGGCTCCAGCGGCTCCTGGGGCGACACGAAAAAGGGGCGTACGGATAGCCGAAAAACGGGGAGACGTGAGCCGGGAGCCGGGAGAGATTGCCTGCCTTGTCGGGATTCCTTTCGTGCCAAAGGCAGGGAGGAAACACATACCGGGCAAGGGCCTCTTCTCCCGTCTACCCTCTACCGTCTAACGGCCTTTTGGAGACACAAAGGGCAAGACATCGATGAGCGATTTGCAGATAGCCGGCGGGAGTAACCCCATGAACACAATGACGCATAGAGGATACGCAGCTCGAATCGACTATAGTGATGAAGACGGCTGCTTCGTCGGACATATAGCGGGGATCAATGACGTGGTGGGCTTTCACGGCGAATCGGTCGAAGAACTGCGCGATGCTTTTGCAGAATCGGTGGATGACTATCTTGAAACCTGCGAAAAGCTCAACAGACCTCCACAAAAGCCCTATTCCGGAAATCTGATGTTGAGGATTCCACCACAGGTCCACGCAGCGATTGCCATGGCCGCAGAAGTCAGCGGCAAGAGCATCAATCAATGGGCGTCCGATACACTCGCCGGTGTCCTGGATACGGATGCACGATAGTGAGGTAAGCCACAACACCGTATATGGTTCATTGAAGGCTTTGTCTGTGCCAAATTAAACGAGTCTGTCCCCGTTTCCTGCGGCCCCCCGACTGGCACAAAAAGGGGCTTACGGCTGAGCGCGACAGAAATCGTCTTCGCTCTTGCCATAGCTTTCAATTGTCGGTATAATACCACATGCCACCGGGAATGCGACTGGCGGGGATTGATCGAATTCCTTCCTTCGGTCTGCAAGACGCGCTATATTCGCAATCGACTCAAGGTATCACGTACGACGGTGAAAAGGGACCTGCCATGGCGCAAAAATCAAAAACATCCAATTACAAGAGAGTACATGTCATCTCGACAAGAGAACGATGGGCAGTTTTGAAGGAAGGAAATTCCAGAGCGTCGAAAATCTACGACACCAAATCTGCTGCCGAAAAGCGCGCCAGCGAAATATCGAATGGCAGCGACGTTGTCATCCACAGACGAGATGGAACTGTTCAAAAGTGGATAAAGGCTAAGTGAACAGCCGGGGGAAGCTCAGCAAGTTTATGACGGACTTCTATCAGGAGAGGAGGGCCGAGGGTGGGTAGGGTGACTTAGAGTAAACCCTCTGTTAATGCGTTCAACCTCATGTGAGATTTCGCACGAGGTTTTCGTTTATTCAGGTAGAGCCATCTGTTCCAGCATGAATGAGACGATGGTCCCGCGCAAACAAGCGAGCAGTCGAAAGAGTGAAAGAGCAGAACAACCTTAAACCCCAGCTACCTGCCTGATCAGAAGTACATCCAACCAATTTCGGCATTTGGAGTTTTATTTCCAGATAACTGCGCACTCACGCAAGGACCTGAAGAAATGACCAACTTGCTTCAGCAGGCATTTTCAGAAATCCAGAAGCTGTCGCCGGACAAACAGGATGCCATTGCCACACGTATTCTGGCCGACATGAAGGATGATCACGTTTGGACAGCACGTTTTGAAGCCACAACCGATGAGCAGTGGGACCGTTTGGCCGAAGCAGCCAGAAAAGAGATTGCTGCGACCGAACCGATTTCATTTGATGATGTTTTTCCGGTCGATCGATCTCGCCAGTGACGTCCAGTGTAACGAGAGGGTTTCGGAGGCGGCTCATCCGGCTTCCTTCTCAGGTACAAATGCAGGCTGGCCAGGCTTTCAGACTTTGGCGCTCAAATCCTTATCTCTCCAGTCTCCAATTCAAGCAGGTCAGCCAACGTCAGCCGATCTTTGCGGTTCGCATTGGTATCGGCTATCGGGCATTGGGCTTGCGAGAAGGAGATCATATCTCTTGGTTTTGGATCGGTTCGCATGCCGCGTATGATGCGTTGCTCAGGCGTTTATGATAGCGGCCCATCCACCGTTATGTTCTGACCGTATCTTAGTCCCCGCCGGGCCTTTTTCTGGTGGGGGTTCTTTAAAGCGCATCACATTAGAAAGAGAAAAGTAAGGTTGCCCTACGTGCACCTCTTCTGCATTCCCACGCCGTCCTTGAACTGAAGAAAGGAATCAAATGACGAAATCCGATCCATTTGAACAGGGCCTGGCAGCGGGTGAGGCGGCGGCTTCCGCCTCCGGAGACGCGTCACAGTCAACGTCATCGAACGGCGGGCGCATGTACGTGCGCACACAGAGTTTCGGGTCAACCGACGCCGAGTTGCGCTTTCTGCAGCGCTGCGGCGTGCGCCACAAGGCCGTTATCTTTCCGTTCCATGACGGCCGAGGATGGGACCTCGACGAACTGGTCCAGGTACGGGAACACCACGAGCGTTTCGGGATCACGCTGGATATGAGCTCGCTGCCCATATACGAGCGTTTTCACAACATCATCTATTATGGCAAGAGCCCGGAACGCGACCGGGAAATCGACATCGTGTGCGAGATGATCCGAACGGCCTCGCGCGCCGGCGTCGACTCCCTGCGCTATAACACCTGCGTCCTGCCCATCGACCGCACCGAGCCGGAAGAAGGCCGCGGCGGCTTCTTCCACACCGCGTTCCGCGTGGACAAGATCCCGGCGGAAGAACAGGCCAGGCTGACCGAGGCCGGGCGCGTCACGGCGGACATGTACTGGGAACGCATCGAGTATCTGCTGGAACGGATGATTCCGGTGGCGGAAGAATTCAAGGTGCGAATGGGCAATTCGCAGGAGGACCCCGCCACGCCTCCCGGCTACAAGGGCGTTGACAAAGTCCTCAATGACTTCGAGGGCATGAAGCGTTTCATCGAGATACAGCGCGGACCGTATCACGGCTGGAACTTCTGCGTGGGCTCCGTCGCGGAAGGGCTCGAAGACCCGGCCACCGAGATTTATCCCATCATTGAGTACTTCGGCAGCCGCAATACGATCTTCCTGGTTCACTATCGAAACATCATCGGGGGGCTGTACAGCTTCCGCGAGTCTCTGCCCGATGAGGGAGACATGGACTTCTACCGCGTTATAAAGGCCCTCAAGGACACCGGCTACTGCTACGGCATCGATCCCGATCACGTCCCGTGGACCGACGACGATCCGAACCGTTCCTATCAGTCCTACGCGTACTGCTTCGGTTACATCAATGCCATGATTCAGGCCGTGTACGGTTAGCACATACGCAGGCGGACCAGGGTAAAGGGCAAACACATGGAACCAGATGAAATTGCGCGCCACATCAGGGAAAACGGCTGCTGTATCGTCGAGGACGTCATCCCCTCCGGGGAAGTGGGCGGGATCCGCGAACGCGTCCTGCGGGCGCAGGCCGCCAATGACGCCGCCCACCAGGCCAGGGAGAAGGCGACTCGGGCCAGGGGCCACCGCGTGGGCGCCCGCGGCGTCGGCGTGCTCAAGCAGGCCATCAACCACGACCAGTCGTTCGCGCCGTACCTGGCCGACCGGCGGATCGTCGGGGCCCTCGAAATTATCTTCGGTCCCTGGCTGAGGATCTCCTGCACCGACGTCGTGGTGAACCATCCGGGGAACGAGCGCGGCTACTGGCACGCGGACTGGCCGTTCAACCAGACGAACGCCTCCAATGTCCCCACCCCGTACCCGGACGCGATGATGCACGCGTCGTCGCTGTGGATGCTGACCGATTTCACCGCGGCCAACGGAGGAACGCTGCTGTTGCCCGGCACGCACCGGAAGGACCACAATCCGGCGACGGGAGACATCGCCGGCTTCGACAACGAGGCGCCCCAGCCGACCGAGATCAATGCCCAGGGCAGGGCGGGATCGGTACTGCTCTACGACAGCCGGCAGTGGCACGCGGTTGCCCCCAACCGGAGCGGCAGCCCACGGGTGGCCCTGATCGTGCGTTACGCGCCCTGGTGGCTGAACCTGAATCCGACGCACAAAGGCACGCCGGAACACGAAATGATGGTTGTGGAAACGGGTGGGAAGAACTACGAGATGGAGCCCCTGGGCCGAGACGTTTACGAGGGACTTCCGGAGGAAGTGAAGCCGCTTTTCCGGCACTTCGTGGCCGGTTAGATTTCCGTAACGGGAATTTGTCACCAAACGAACGGGGAGTTAGAGACAAGACATGCGGATTGATGAACGCAAGTAGGAATTATGAAGTATAAGATCGCGCTGCACAGATCCGATGAAGGCTACAGTGTCTCGATGCCCGGACTGCCAGGTTGCTGGTCGCAGGGAGCCACCGAAGATGAAGCGATTGCAAACATCGAAACGGCAATACGCGAGTATCTGGAAGTCGCTGGCGATCCTGCCGATAACGTGGAAGTGGACGAGTTGCATTGAGTTGGTCTTATCAGGAGGTGTCCGCTTTGGAATGGTACGAGGATGAGTCGTTCTGGAAAGCGACTTATCCGTTTCTTTTTTCCGAGACAAGGTTTGAAGCTGCCGAGACGCACCTTGAAAACATCCTGAATCTTGTCGGCCTGGACTCGGGGCCGGTCCTCGACCTGTGTTGCGGACCCGGCCGTTTTTCGATCCCCCTGGCGCAGCGCGGGTTTCGGGTCACGGCGGTAGACAGGAGCCCGTTTCTGCTGGACGAAGGGTGGAAGAGGGCTGCACAAAGGGATCTGAACGTCGAATGGATCGAGAAAGACATGCGCGAGTTTGAGCGACCGGAGGCCTTCGACCTTGTCCTCAACCTCAATACTTCCTTCGGATACTTCGATGCCAAAGACGAAGACGTACGGGTGCTGCGGAAGATCTTCGCCAGCCTGAAGCCCGGCGGACGTCTCGTGATGGACCTCATGGGCAAAGAGAAGCTGGCCAGGATTTTCCAACCGACGGTCTCCGAGAAGCTTGAAGACGGTACCCTGTTGATTCAGCGCCATGAGATTTTCGACGAATGGACCCGGATCAGGAATGAATGGACCCTAATCAAGGGTACTGAGGTCCGTACCTTCGAATTTCACCACACGGTATATTCAGGCCAGGAGCTGAAGGACAGATTGCTTTCGGTCGGCTTTCAAGATGTAAGGCTCTGCGGGAGTTTCGAAGGAGAGGAATACGGCAGGGAATCCGATCGGTTTGTCGCCGTCGCCGGAAAACCGGACTGTGAAACTGTATGATCATACGACCGGAAGCGTGCCGGTCCAGGGAAGGTGTCAGTCCTTATAGCAAGCAATGGAACTCATGGACACCCACGACGCGAAGTCAATCAGATACCAGAGTACCCTTGAGGGAATCCGTTCCGAGAATCTCGAGGGTCACTTCATGGGGTGGCCCGATCCTCCCTCCCCGGATGCGCATCTCAGGATTCTTCAGGGCAGCGATTACCTCGTTCTGGCTGTTTCGACGCAAGGAACGGTCGCCGGCTGGATTTCCGCAATTACGGACGGCGTGTCCTGCGCGTATATTCCCCACCTCAGCGTACTCCCGGAATACCAGGGTAAGGGCATTGGCGCCGAGCTTGTCAGGCGAATGCTCGAACAGGTCGGCCATCTCTACATGACCGACCTTGTGTGCGACCGGGACGTGGCCGAATTCTACGTCAAGCAGGGTTTTTCCGAGTGCGTGGGCATGGTCGTCCGCAATTTCGAAAGACAAAACTGCGAATAGAGCGGCAAACCACGACAACTCCTGTATTAATCAAAGCAAACTGCGTCTAACTGATACTATATATAATATAGTCCATACTATATTTAATATGAACACAGGCCGGAATCCACTCGTAAGCTCTAAAAATACGGAAAAGGATAGTCCCGGACGGTGATGGATTCACAACAGATTTCGATTAAACCCTTCGAGAGAGAGGACCAGGACACAGTCAGGAATCTGATTCTGGATGGACTGGCCGAACACTGGGACGAAGTCGACACGAAGTTGAATCCGGATCTGAATGATATCGGCGCCAGCTACGAAGGCGCAACGTTTCTGGTCGCTTGGCTCGACGGGGAAATTGTCGGCTCGGGCGCGCTGGTCCCCAGTTCGGACCACGTTGCGGAAATCGTCAGAATGTCGGTGGCAGCGGAGTACAGAAGACACGGAATCGGCCGCCAGATTCTGGAAAGGCTCTGTCAGAAGGCTAAGGAATCCGGAATTCAGCGGATTGTCCTGGAAACGAGCTCTTCCTGGACAGAAGCAATCGTGTTCTACAGACGATTCGGTTTTCGTGTTACAAGCCGTCACAACGGACGGTTTGGCTGCGAGGTACACTTTGCTCTCGACCTGGCTACAGCCTCTGGACGGTGAAGACGCCTGATCTGGCAGTGAAAATTGTCATTTTGCGTTACGGTCGAAGCGCGTTCATTGAGCTTGTCGAAATGCCCGCGCTTCGCTCTGCGAACCGTGCCTTTCGACACACCTTCGCCGACCCTTCGACATTTCAACAAGCTCAATGCAGACAGGCTCAGGGAGCGGCTCAGGACGCACGCCCGGTGACGATGAACCTTTTAGAAGATACCGCCAATTCCAAGTCTAGCAGCAAGATTACTTTGCAAAATGCGTGCATGTTTCATCACGCTGCTTGCATGCCGAATGGTGGGTTGGAATCCCCCCACCGCATCAGCCGTCGCCGGCCCTTCGACAAGCTCAGGGGACGGCTCGGCTTCTGCGACTCCCCCTCAAGGGGGGAGTGATTGGTCGATCAAACCGGCGCGCGTTCCCTGCCACCGATTTGGTTGCGGCTAAACGCCACGAAGACGGTATAGGAAGTGCTTATTATAGAAATGAAAACATGAAGACCGTCGATCCGGAAAAGGCAGCCGCTTTCGTTCTCGACGCGAATGATCCCGTTCTTTCGAGTCTCGCCCTGTATGCGCGTGGTAATTGCGGTCGTGAAGGGGTGATCAAAGCGCTTCGAGTCTATCAACGGGATGACGGGGGCTGGACGCGAACCGACAAGGACTTTCAGGGAGACCTGTCCATTATCAGCGCGACGTGGGTGGCCGTGCAATGGTTGAACTGGATAGGGGACCGGAGCAGTTCGGTTCTTGAAGACACGGTCGATTATCTTCAAAGAACCCAGCGTGAAGACGGAAGTTGGGACGAACCGGATGAGATCGTCAACTTCAATCCGCCATTCTGGATGCTGCCCGGGCGGTACGAGAATCAGGTATGGCTGACCTCCGCGATCTGTTGTAAACTGAAGGAATCGGGCCGGGAACAACAGGTGGATTTCACGAAAGCGCTGGAGTTTCTCCGGCAGGGCTGGAATGGCGAAAGATTCCCGGTCTACCAGCACACGCATTGGATGGCAATGCCTCTCTTGCGTCTTATTGGAACCGGCGACGAAGCGGATGAAAAAATCATCAGAGGCTGCAGAGACGTTCTTTACGATGCCGTGTCCACGAACGGGGCGGACCCGGGAGACACGATCTCGATCGCTTATGCCAGCCACCTTGCCGGTGAAATCGCGGAACACCTTTTCGATATTTCGCTCGAAAAGGTAATTGGCTTTCAGCAGGATGACGGGGGCTGGATCACGAATCATGGCGAGGAACATCGCGCGGCCTTTACGGTCGAAGCGCTGTTTCTGTTCAGGAGAATCGGCGTGAGCTGAATACCATGGCTCGCGCGGAAAAGCTTCTCGTGAAGCTGCCACAGCACAGGAACCTCCAGGGATCTCTTGAATGACTCCTCATTCCAGCGACGTGACATCCGATGAGACTGCCCGGTACTATGCGGCGCGTGCGCCGGAGTACGACCTCAGCGCGGGGTATCTGACTCTCGATGCAGACCCTGTCCGCGTTGCGAAAAAGAGAAGATTTCAACAGATTTTTCAAGGACACGACGTCATCGAGATCGCGTGTGGAACCGGATACTGGACGGAGGTCCTCGCAGAAACCGCGAAATCGGTTGTCGGCATCGACGTCAACCCGGAGATGATCTCGCGGGCTCAATCGAGGTGTGGGCATTTGCCGCACGTGAAATTCCGACTGGCAGACGCGTATTCCCTTGGCCCCGAGGCAGGTACTTTCACGGCAGCGTTCGCCGTCTGGTGGTGGTCGCACATTCCCAGGTCCCGCGTGGGAGAGTTTCTGCGATCGCTCCACCGCAGGCTGATTCCCGGAGCGCCGGTGCTGTTTTCGGACCAGCTCGAATACGACGTTCCCAGGGTTGACGGCATGGCAACGCAACGGCATGAGGATTCCAACGGCGATACCATCGAGCGGCGTGTTCTCTCAAACGGACAGGAGCACGACATCGTGAAGAATTTCCCGTCCGAACGGGAGCTCGTTGCTGCCGTGAGTGAATTTGGTACGGACATTCAGTACCGCGAGTGGCCGGGAGAGAAACATTGGGAACTGACGTACATTTCCGCGCAGACTGCACGAGTTTGAACTGGCAAGGCAGCACGAATCGATGGCTCCTGTTCCTCACTCCAACTGTTCACGTTACTCGACGATAAGTTAGGGTACACTTGATGAGACGATCATTGGCAATACTGGCAGTTGCGATGGTGAGCATTCCTGACTTTGGTTGGACAGAGGCTGAAGACCATCTCCACGTTCGAGAGCGGACCGGTTACTCTTCCGAGCCTGTGGGCAGTGCGCGGATGGACAAACGCATTACAGAGTCCGCGTTACGTTACCGGAAATATGGTGCTGTGGCTGCACGGGCCGGATTTCACGACATTGCGTTTCCAAAGGATAGCAAGGAATTTCACCGTTTGAATGGATATGGGCTCCTGGTCGTCACAGCCGTCTCGCAAGATAGTTCTGAGCTTCCACTCAGACGCGTCTACGTACAAGGCGAGCATGGACATGAAGTCCTGCAGCGGCTTTTTTCAATCTCATCGGCGGTAGAACCTCCGGACGGAGACGTTGCACAGGTTTTCGGTCCGTTCCGGGCTGATGCCATGTATCTCTTTCCGGTACATTGGAAGTTTAAGGACAGCAAGCTTCTCACTGATTTCGCGCAGAATCGAAGAGGCTTTCAACTGGCAACCTTCCCCGAACGTATTCCGTCAGCCTTGAAGGCGCTTCCAAAGGAGAAGCCCACGTCGATTCCTCCATTGGAAGAAATACGACAGTTCGCGCTCAGAGAGTATCCTGATCTCGGTCGTTTTCTGGTAGAAGTGCAACGGGAAAGACGTAAAGAAGATTAAGTTGCACTGTTTCGCCTGGAGCGCGTGACCTTGAATGGAATCTACCAACTCCCCGAGTATTACGAGATCGCGTTCTCTTTCCGCGATATTCCGCGGGAGGTAGACGTTCTGGGAGAGGCCGCCCGTCGCTTTGCAGAAATCCCTGTCAAAACCTTTCTCGAGATCGGATGCGGCAACAGCCCCCACATGGAAGAACTGACAGGCAGAGGCTATGACTTCATAGGAATCGACACAAGTGACGAGATGCTCACGTACTCGAAGGAGAAAGCCGGTGAACGGGGAGCTGACGCGCGGTGAAGGCAAACATGGTCGACTTTCGTATCGACCGGGCTGTTGATTTCGCCTTCGTGATGTTCGGCTCTCCTTATGTGAAGAACAGCGAGGAGCTTGCCTCACATTTCGACGCGGTCGCCAGAACATTGAGGCCAGATGGTCTTTATCTGCTGGATTGGTGCGTCAGGTTCGACATCCAGGATTTCAGCGAGGATTCCTGGGAAGTTGAAAAGAATGGTGTCGTCGTGAAGGCCAGTTTCGCTTCGCGGGTTTTGGACAAAGCAGAGCAACTCTACGAGGACACCGAATGCCTCGAGATTCTAGAAGACGGAGAGGTCAAGAAAGTTGAAGGAGCATCCGTCAAGCGGGTGATCTTCCCTCAAGAGTTTTTATTCTTCATTTCTGCGCGCTCCGACTTCGAGTTTCTTGGATGGTGGAATGACTGGGATCTATCAACACCACTGAGCGGCGATGGGAAGATCAACCGTCCGATCATGCTGCTCAGAAGAACATAGAAACCCCGCCATCGCCAGCTTCTTCCTTTGCAGGCATATTTCATGCGCCCACGTTTCTACAAATCTCGAGACCGAGGCTCTTTTTCCCGACGAAGGCAACAAATCGATATATATATGCTGCAGGGAAGTTAAACGCGAAATCAGACTCTGGTTCAATCGTGAAGTCTATAGGATGCATTCCTGAACATGTTCGGCCTACAAGCTTCAATGCAACATGTTCCCGAATGTTCGCAGATCTTCGCATTAGGTACGCGTTACCGTAATTGTTCGGTAATACCGTAGTTATGGGCCATGCCGTACTTGTGGCGATACACTCAGTGGAAGCGGAGCAAACCAGGGCGGAGGGGAGTTCCGAATTCGCGGCCGCTCTCCTATTTCAGGGTGTAGAAGGCCGCCATCAGATTCGATCTTGGACGCCGATTGGGTCCGTACCAAGCCGAATCTTCGGCTGCCACACGTAGATCTCATTAGTGTAGGCCGTGCCTTCTGTGGTGGGGTGTTTTATTAGCGGAGGCACCTTGTGGTCACACACAGGGTCGAAAGCGCCGTGAACCCTGGGCCGCACCAACCCCTTCCCCAAATCGGGAAAACCAAAAGCCGAATCCCGCTGGCGCCCCGCGAATTTGTGAGGGTATTGCAAGCCCGGCACCAGCCCATAACACGTCCGCTTGCGGCTCAGCCCTGTCGGGCTTCGACCTAACCCGCTGACGCGGGTTCGCAAGCGGCGGGAACGTTAAATGCAAGCAGCGCAAAAGCCCAACCACTCCACCCCGAAAAATCGAGCACAAAACCAAAAACAGGTAAACCAACATGGCAAACGGATTCTATATGAAATTTTCAGGAGAGCTCCTAGTCGTTCAGCCAGATGTTGTGTTCCCTCCTGCATCTCTTTGAAGAAATAAAAAAGGATACATTCCCATGATCTTCATGTGCCCGCCCGTGCGGCTGGGAAAAACCGCCGAAGAACGAGATGCTTTTCTTCGCAAAGTTGGTGTTTTGAACGTCCAGACCGTCTCTATGGCTACCCCGGCAGACTGGGCCGATTCAGATGTGGAAAGCGCCCGGGATTTTCTGGAGGCGCATGAGATTCGCATCGGCGAGTTCAGCGCGTTCCACAAGCGCTTTGCTTCAGACGATTTGGAAGTGTATCGTGAGGCTCAGGAGCACTACCGCAGGCAGTTGCACCATGCCCACATTTTGAACGCCCATTGCGTGGGCTTTGCCATTATTTGCGACCGGGCCACACCGCAGATGTGGTCCGAAGCAACCTGGCATCGCTGCATTGAGGCGGTGAAGGAACTGGTGGAAGCAGCCGAAGCCGCGCAGATGGACGTGGCTGCGCACCCCCACATCATCAGCCCGCTCTGCTCACTGGAACGCTATCGGGAACTTCTGGACGCTGTAAATTCTCCTCGCCTCAAGGTGCTGATGGACCCTGTGAATCTCACCTGGCCGCAAATGGTCTACAACACAGACGATTTGATCAACCGGATCTTCGACGAACTGGCGGATCACATCGTTGCCGTTCATGCCAAAGACCTTGCCCTTTCGGCAGTGCAGCGCAACGGAAAGCATCTTTCTGTGGTCCACGTGGATGAGGCCGTTCCCGGAACCGGCACCCTGGACTATCACACACTCCTTCGCCGGTTGGATGCCCTGGACCACAACGTTAGTGTGCACGTCGAACACTTTGACCAACCCGACACCATTGCCGGTCAGGAATATATTCGGTACGTGGCCAGAGAACTGGGGATTACATTGCATTGAACTCCTAGGGTGTGTACGACAATAGGTTTTTGAGCCGAAAATGGGCCAGATCTGTGTAGGGCGAATGAATGAATAGAGACAGAAATTGAAGGTGTGCGCTCTATTTTCGCCCCTGTAAGGGCTTCGCCGTGAAGGGGGCGCGCTGCCAGCATTTAACACGTCCATTTGTGGCTGCGCTTGTCATCCGGTTTGCTAAAGGCAAAGGCGCAAACCGGCTGCCAATGCTCGACCCAACCCGCCCAAAAGGCCGGGCGGGTTCACAAATGGCGAGACCGTTATATGCAACCGTGCCTAAAGATCGAACACCCCCATCGACTGGCGTTACCATGGACGATCTAAGCGATATACGCGAGATGTACAATACTGGCTGGGATGCCGAGGCAAACAGGTTGGAGCGCCACCAACTCGAAGCTGATATTACTTGGCGCTATTTGAAGCTCTACCTGCCACCTCACGGCAGGCTCCTCGAAGTCGGTTTCGGCACGGGGTTTTACACCTTTCCCCTAGCGCGGCGAGGTTACCAGATCACGGCCGTCGACCTTGCCGATGAGTACGTAACCCGATGCAAGGCGAGGGCCGAAGAGCTTGACCTTTATGATCAGATTGATTTCCGGGCTGGCGATGCACGTACGCTGGATGGCATTACGCGCGGTAAGTTCGACGCTGTTCTCCTTATGGGTCCTCTGTACCATCTCCTGCTTGAGACCGACCAAACAGCAGCTCTGCGGTCAGCCTATGCCTGCCTGAAACCGGGGGGCGTGATCCTTTCTGCGCTGATTTCCAGATTCGGCATTCTTGATCACCTCATCAAGAAGAACCCCTCGTGGATTGAGAACCAGGAAGAGGTTTGGTCGCTGGCCAGGCAGGGCCACCGCCCTGCTGATGCCCCAAGAGGTGGCTTCCGCGGCTATTATGTTCGGCTGGATGAGATCGCCCCCATGCATGAGACTGTGGGATTCCACACCCTCAAGATTGCAGGTGTCGAGCCAGCTATCTCCGCTGACGACGAGAGCTACAACTCCCTTGAGGGGAAGCAGAGAGACCTCTGGTTGAATCTGCTATTTGAAGTCAGTGCGGAACAGAGCATGGTGGCTTCGTCCAGACACATATTCTACGTAGGGCAAAGACCAGAGGATTGATACTCGACCACGGCGGCATATAACACCGTGCCCCCGGCTTCGGGCCATTCGGCCCTTCGCCCAACCGCTGGCGCGGTTCGGGGGCACGAAATCGTTATGCACAATTTCGGCTAATGGGAAATGCGAGGCGACGAATGCTGATCGACACATTCCCGGACTTCATGAGAGTTTGGCAGAGGTTCGTGGTTGCTGACGAAGACGGCAAGCTGGAAGCCTGGATGGACTACATGGCTGCCTACCCGGAACTGCTCGAGAAGCAGAAGGCGGACTA
Source organism: Gemmatimonadota bacterium (assembly GCA_028874335.1). GTDB lineage: Bacteria > Latescibacterota > UBA2968 > UBA2968 > JAAXHE01. Next base: position 24,686 of record JAPPJY010000096.1, read on the forward strand.
CGAACGCAGCGAACAGTCTTGGGAGGAAATTGCGAGGACAAGGATCTTTCCGGAGCTTGAGGACCGAATGCCGGCAATGCAGAAGGCAAGCCGTCTGATACGCGAAATGGCCCCTGACGTGGCGACTTCTGCAAGGCAGATTCTCAGTCTGCAATCCGACCCGATTATCGTGGCTTACGTTGGGATCGGATGTGGCGCTGGCTGGGCGACGGAATACGGCGGAGAGCCTGCAGTTCTGCTTGGTCTCGAGAATATCGTAGAGTGCGGTTGGACGGACGAATCAAGCCTTGGCGGACTCGTTGCACACGAGGTCGGGCACCTGTTCCACTTTGAATTGCGTAGAAAAGAAAATCTTGAAAAGGGGCGCGGTCCGTTCTGGCAACTGTACGCCGAAGGCTTCGCGCAACGCATTGAGCATCTTGTCGCGAGCAAACCTACCTGGCACATGGCGACTGGCATCAACGACGAGACCTGGCTGCCGTGGTGCGAGGAAAACCTGTCGTACCTAGCCTCTGAGTTTCTGGAATCGTCGGATTCCGAGGAGAAGACGAGAAGATTCTTCGGTCACTGGTACGATCTACGAGGCAAGAAGCAGTGCGGTTACTACCTCGGACACGAAGTATTAGCCAGGATGGAAGAAACAGATCCACTCAGAACAATCGCGCTCTATCCTGAGCCAGAGAAGCGGATCTTGGAGGTAGTGCAGATGATGGCCGGAAACTACGCATAACACCGTGCCCCCGGCTTCGGGCCATTCGGCCCTTCGCGCAACCGCTTCGCGGTTCGGGGGCACGAAGACGTTAGCAGCCATGCCAGTCGAAACCAATGACTGCGAATGACCTCCGTGCTGCTCTGGTTGCGGCGTTACCTGCACTCCTGCTTCCCATTCTCATGACAGCGGGGAGGGTCGTTGAGGTCCTCCGGTTAAACGTGGGAGCGGACCTTCCGCCGGCAACCAAAGCGTTCTTCGTCCATTCTCGACGTTGCTTCTGTTAACCGGGGTCCTGAGTTGGTGCCGACAGCCGGGCATGGGCTGCTGGCTGGGGTTCGGCCTGACATTTTTCGGCTTCTCGATCATGGTGAGCGGCTGTGAGTCATGGAAGGCCGTTCTCTGCTGTCTCTGCTGTAAAAAAAGACGGTACAGATTTTGGAGGTCATCGCAATGATCAAGCCAGGTCACGAGTGGGTACGGCGGGCGCGCACCTTTCAGATAGAGCAATACCACCCGCCCTTCTGGCCCGACATCGACTTTGACGCGAAGCAGCTCGTCGATGTCGTGCGGAAATACCACGCCAACGCTATCTGGTTCGGCAGCGCGGGTAAGTGGGCGGTCTTCCCCAATGAGTTCTTTCCCCCGCACCCTCAATTAGGTGAGCGCGACCTGCTCGCCGAGACTATCGCCGAGGCCCATGCGCGGGAGGTGCGCGTCATCGGGTACATTCCCGTGGGGCACATTATTCCCGATGATAACATGCTGATCCATCATCCGGAGTGGATGTACCGCCCCAGCCCCGAAGGCAACGCACCTGTCCTGAGGCACCACGGCGGCGGATTTCACCGGCACGTCTGCTTTAACACACCGTACCGAGAGGCTATCTGCGCTTTCATCGCACAAGTGGTGGACCACAACGTCGACGCGATCTACACCGATTCTGCCTGTCCTTACCATTCGCACCACACCCCGCAGTCACCCTTGTGCTACTGCGACTATTGCCTCGAGAAGTTCGATAGGCAATTCGGCTGCCCAATGCCGTATGCACCCGATCCGCACAGCCTGCCTCGGGAAGACCGGGAGATGCTGGAAGAGTGGAGCCTGCAGTACGGCAGGATCGTCGGCGATGTCTTTCTCGAATTCGCCGCCGCGACGCGAAAGAAGAGGGACATCCCGGTGCTGACGCACGGCCTGGGTGTGGGCAACTGGCCCGAACGCAGGATCGTGGAGGTGCACAATGGATTTCTCTACGAGGCCGGGGGCGACTTCCTTCATCGGCTCGAAGCGGCCAGTCTGGCCGAGTCGTCGGGTTGGGCTATGTGGCAATACGTCGGCGCCTTGACGGGCTGGTCGCGGACGCAGTGCTTCGGCATGGAACTCGTCGAGGAAGCGGCAGCCAGCTTTGCTTCCGGAGGGGGCGTCCTGGTGGCGTGCGGCGTGAACCTTTGGCTGTCGCCTCCCCACAAAGCCAATCGTGAGCTGGTGGAGCTCCTTGAGATCCTGGAGTTGAATGAATCACTCTTCGAAGATCTCCACCCGTCACCGTTTGTTGCAATTCCATTTGTTTTGCCGGTGCGGGTGTACGAGATGCTCGAGCGGTTGCGGTTCCGCGCCGAGCCCCTGGTGTTGCGCGATCGTCCGCGCGATGTCATCGGCCAGTTCAAGCAGGACCTCGCCGACCGTACGGGGGAACTCGAGGCCCCGCTCTCCGAGGCGGGCTATCTCGTGCGCACGCCCCCGCAGCAATCCTGCCGACGCGGGGCTTTCTCGACCATGCTGGCCAACCATTTGCCGACATCGGTGATCGAGGAGCGGGTTCTCTCCGATCCAGCGGCGTTGGCAAAATATCCTGTTCTGTTTCTGCCCAACGTCGGCCATCTCACGCGGGAGGAAGTCGAGGGCATCACGGAATATGTGAAGGTGGGCGGGCGGCTCCTGGCGACGTACCGGACGAGCCTGTACGGTGCCGAGCCCGAGGAGATGCGCGATAACTTCGCCCTGGCGGACCTCTTGGGCGTGGACCGCGTGTACCCGAACCCCGACCAATTCGCTGATTACGAACAACACCTCTGGGCCGCGGGAACGTTCGACATGTACGGTCGGTGCGTTCCGGGTCAATGGCTGGCCGAGGGGTGCTCACAGGAGCTGTGGCCGATCAATCGGTTCGAGTTCGTCCAGGCGCGGCCGGGAACCGACGTGGTGGCGAACATCGTCTTCGGTGGGCGCGCGGACGACGCTCTGTGTCCCGCCGTCACCTGCCGGACGGTCGGCAAGGGGCGCGTCGTCTATCTGGCCGCGCCGGTGGAGGAGCTTCATTTCGAATATCGCCTGCTGGTCGTCCGCGATCTTCTAGGCGCCGTGGTGGATTGGCTCTACCCGGAAGGCCGGCCTCTGATGACCGATGGCCCGAACCAACTCGTGATAATTCCGAATGAAAAACCAGGAAGCCAGGTGTTGTTTCTGATCAATCACACCGGCGAGCGCGTCGAGCATCTGCCGGAAATCTGGCCGCGCTTCAGCCCACAGTTTGACTATGTGCCCACGATACCCGAAGTGAACCTGCGCTGGCGGCTCACGGAGCGGGGCGCTCCTCGTCGCGTGTGGGACGTTTGCACGGGAGATGACCTGGAGGTCACGTTCGACGGAAACCACCTGGAAACCACATTGACGAACATCGGACAGTACGCTATGATTGCCGCTGAGTTCTGATTCAAAGAGAGTATCGGTGTGAATCAATATCACGAAGCAAACAGAGAACGCCACAGCGGGCTTACCGAACCATTTCGTTCCGATGATTGTCACATCCCGCAAACAAACTCAAATCGCAAATGCGACGATTTGTGAGAGAAAGGGTTGCCTCATGACCAAAACGGAAAAATACCTCTTCGATGTTCCACGGAGCGGGTCCATGGCGCTGATGACCGAGGAGCAGATGTGGGCCTTCGAGCTCGACGGCTATATCCTCCTCCCGAGCCTGCTCGGCGCGCCGGCAGCGGCGCACGCCACACCCGCCGCTCTGGCTGAGCATCCGGACCTGCTGGCTGCGATCGATCAGCTGGCCGGCGGGGAGTTGCCACTGTGGCACCGCGCTGCGTACGACGGTACTGAAGGAAAGGCACAGGAGTTCCACACGATCAAGTTTGAGCTGGACCGGCCGCCGCGCCGCCGGACCAAAGAGGGGCAGTGGGCCAATGATCTGACGGTGGATGAGCAGCGCCGGCTGGGCTACGACACGACCAGCCGGCCCGACCGGGTGTGCGTCTGGGGGCTGCGCGCGCTGTGGGCCGTGGGCGACAGCTGCGTGGTGGTGTGCCCCGCGTCGCACAAAGCCAACGTCCAGCCGCCCCCGAGCATGGCGCGCGCCGAGGAGCTCGGGGCGACGGAGCGCGTGCAGCTCCGCGCTGGCGATTGTCTGCTCGCGGTTGCCACCACACTGGTCGGCGCCGCCCCAGGCTCCTCGCTGCAGGAGTGCATCTTTTGCGACGACACCCGCTACCCTGGGGGGCCCTTCGGCCACGGCGCGACGGATGTGGACAGCTGGCTGGATGAGCTCACGCCGGCGCGCCGAGCGCTGGTGGCCGGCCCACCACGCGGCCTCGGGCACGACGGCCGGCCCCTCAGCAACGAGCAGCAGCTGGCGCCGTCGCTGCTGGACGTCAACACGCGACCCGACGCTCCGAACCACGAGGAGGTCTGGTTCTGGGACCTGAGAGGCTACCTGGTTCTGCCTGGCGTGATGGACCGCGAGTGGTTAGCGCAGTGCAATGCAGCGCTCGACTCGCCCTTCGCCGAAGCCAACCGTCGGCCGGTGGGCTTTTCGAGCAGTGTCGTGGGCGAGTACCCGGACTACGAGGGCTGTTCGCAGACTATTGCCCCGGCCCCGGGCACGCGCTGCACCGAAGAGCGCGTCTCGCAGACCTGGACCCATCCCCCACCCTTCAGCGACGGCTTTCGACGCATGATCGACAATCCGCTCGTGAACGCGCGGCTGAAGTGGATGATCGACCCGGGCTTCGTCATGACGACGTGCTACACAATCGTCAGCCGCGACGGGGCGGCCGGCCAGCCCCTGCATGGCGGCTGGTTTTACGGCGCCGGCCCTAACTATCAATTCCGGGACGGACAGCCTCGTACGGAGCAGGTGAACATCGGCTGGCTGCTCCAGGACGTCGAGACGGCGACGGGCGACGGCGGACTGATGTTAGTCCCCGGAAGCCACAAAGCGCGGCTACCGCTGCCGCGCCCGAAGCAAACCAGCTGCGACCTGCCGCAGGTCAAGCATATGCAGGGGGTTGCCGGGACGGTGATCATGTACCCGGGCACGACGACGCACGGCGTGCGCAGCTGGCGCAACCCCAATCGCGAGCGGCGCTTCGTCAACACCAAGGCGGGACCCAATATACGGCGGCCGGAGCGCGAGGCGGCGCAACCGAGCCCCTGATGACCTTTGGCGATCTATATCGCGAGAAAAGTACAGGAAATTCAAAGCGTCGGGCTGCCCACCCAGTCGCCCCCACTGACGTAGGGTCGTAAATAGTGAGCACGTTACACGCCAGCAGAACCCGACATCACCACCTGACTCCTGGTAGACACTCAAGGACACGGGAACGTTACACGAAAACCGTGGCCGGACTATATTTCTGCTGTGAAAGACGATTCTGAGCGACTCTGCCCGAGAGTACAGTTAGCATGGCACGGCAACCCCTGCAAGTGATCGTGATACCTTTCAGGAAGAGTGAGAATGTGGGATACGAGTTTGCCGTGTTTCATCGGTCGGATGACTCTATGTGGCAGTTCATTGCAGGCGGTGCCGAAGACGATGAGACGGCAGAGCAAACCGCGCGGCGTGAGGCGGAAGAGGAGGGAGGCATTCCTCGGGAGGCACGTTTCTTCCGGCTGGATTCTCGCGCATCCGTCCCCAGGACGGCATTCTCACCAACAGAACACTGGCCCAGGGACATCCTTGTCGTGCCGGAATACTCGTTTGCGGTTGATGTAAGCGGTCAGGAACTTGATTTGTCCCATGAACATGACAAGGTGAGCTGGTTGCCTTTTGTGGGAGCCACAAGGCTGCTCACATGGGAAAGAAACCGGATCGCACTCTGGGAACTCAACGAACGTCTGAATGCCGGCCGGATTGACGAGCTTCCGGCTATCGACGTCGTGTCGCGTCCACCGGGCCACGGCAACGAGTAACACGACCGTGTTCGGCTCAGACCATTCGGCCCGCGATTCATCGGTTCATGCAGAAGGCGAAAGAAAAGTGATACTATTGCAGCCCACCAAAACGCGATTCGTTGATATTCATCACCTGGACTGGGACCTGAAGTGGTCCATCCAGTTTCCGGAAGTCATCACGTCGATGAATGGCGTGACGATGATGTGGCAGAAGATCTGCCCTCGATGGACCAGGACTGGAGACAATGCGTGGGCATACGAATGGCAAACGACGCCCGAGTACATCGAGGAGCAGTTGGCATACCGTCAATCGGATCCCTCAGGGAAGGTCATACGACACAACTTCATAACAGGTCTTGTTCTCAAAGCATCGTTGTCCGGACTCGAGGACAGCGTGGAATTGACGTTGACCCTCACGAATCAGTCATCCGCGAAATTCTATGACGTCGCTTCCGATGGCGGATGTCTCCAGGCAAAGTCATCCGGTTTCATCGATCAGGATGAAGTCAGACGATCGTACATCGTGGTCAAAGGCAAGCCGGAGAACATGGGCGATCTGCACAGAACGGTGGATATTCGGACCGCATATCATGCGGATCTTGAGGACTACGAAAAAGAGTGGGTCAACAGGACCGCGTGGTTCTGGGGAAGAAGCAACACGTCCATAGATCGACCGGCCATCCTGGGCGCCGTTTCTCACGACAGGTCTAAGGCAGTAGCGCTCGGATATGAGTGCGCAACTTCCGCCTTGCAGAACGCTGACGGCCATCATTGCCTGCATAGCAGACCCCATTTTGGCAATATCGAACCGGGACAGTCCGTAACCCGCCATGGCTGCATCCTGTTCGGCAGTGACTTTCCCGCGCTTGCAAAGCGACTTGGCGAGCTACTCAACAGACCGGACACCTCCACCCAGGTTCAGCGTTAGGTGTGCGTCTCATGACGCGTCGGGAGAGGAGAATCTATGAAGAAGGCTAGTTCGGACGAACTGCGTCCGGAATACCGCCGTAGAGATCTCGGTCCTGGCGTTCGGGGAAGGTATTTTGAGTCTTTTCGATCCGGGACAAATCTCGTCCTACTCGAGCCGGACATTGCCACGGCATTTCCCACCGACGAGGCCGTAAATAACGCACTTCGGTCAGTTATGGAAAGGGCCGTGGGACCGGCAGACACGAGGAAGAGTACCAGGTGATTTCCGAGTCGATACTGCAATGACATCACAACCTCTGCGGAAGAAACATAGTGATCCCAAGGTTGCGCGTCGGCCTTTTGTGAGAGCAAGAGTGGGATAAGTTCGAACGGAGGCGTCAAAGGTGAGAAGACGTCACGACGTAAGCGATCTTCATTTCGATGGCGACGAAATGGTCCTGACGATCGACGGCCACGTCAGGAGGTTCAAGATTCGCGATATATCGTCCGTACTCTTGAATGCCACAACCAGAGAGAGAAATACATACGAGGTGTCACCGTCCGGATACGGCGTTCACTGGCCGTTGATCGATGAAGACCTGTCTATCGACGGATTGCTAGGAGTTACACATGGCAAGAGGGCGGCCAGACTTGCATAAGGGATGCGCTTCTCATCTGGAGACGGGTTATTTCCGTATCGAGTAGACGCGGAACGATTCCAAATAAAATTCTTGATGTTATGAAATCGGCGTCGTATATTTCATATCCACAGACTGCCCGTCGCCAACGTTGAGTGAGTAGACAGATCTTGAAAGTGGTCATTCCTCAGGAGGACTTTTCAGATTTAAATAGCGCAGCAATTACATAGATATTTCGGATTCAGGTTTCAAAACAGGGAAAACGGTGAAAATCCGTTGCGGTCCCGCCGCTGTAACTGGGGATGTTTCCGGCAAAGATGCCACTGGTTAAATACCGGGAAGGCGCTGGAAACAGATGATCCAGGAGCCAGAAGACCTGCCTGAATCTCAGACCTTATATTCATTTCCTCGTGGATTCGGGAAAAGGTGACATAAGCGCGTGCTTCGGCAGCGTGGTTGGCAATTGCCCTGATTTCTGCATATGGAAATCGGGGATTTTTTTTAATAGCAGTCAGCTATCAGCCGTCAGCAGTCAGCTTGAAACGAAAGGCGCAATGTCCGCGCCGTGTCAGCATCTGTAAGGGAAACCCTTGTGGGTTGCCCCGTCGTGGCGCATACGTCGCTGATTGACGCCGCGGGACCGTATCACGAACCGGTACATGATGTATGCTGATAGCTGTTTTTTCTGATGACCGGAGGATTCCACGTGTTGAATATCAGATCTTGGACCCGTCTGTTTTGTGGCATCGGTATCTGCGTGGCGGCGATACCTGTCCATGCGCAGGTGTCACTGAAATATGCCGAGGGTTTTCGGGTTGACTACTTCGACGGGTACAAGGTCGTGGCGGTCGTCGTGCCGGGGTCCGAAACGGGGGAAACGCTTCAATACGTCCTGGTACAACGCGGCAGGAAACCGCCCGATGGCTACGAAGGCGACCCCAGAATTCGGATTCCCGTGCGCAAGTTGATCACGACATCCACGACGCACCTGCCCCATATCGAAAAGCTGGACGAATTGGAAAGCCTGGTCGCGGTCGACAACGTCAGGTTCGTCAATTCGAGTGCCGTCAGACAGCGTTTCGCAGAGGGTAAGATATCGGAAGTCGGCAGAGGCAGGTCCATCGATATGGAGCGGGTCCTCGTGCTCCGGCCCGATATCGTCATGATCGACGCGCCATCACAGGACAATGCGTACCATACGCTACAGCAGGCCGGCGTGGCCGCCGTGGTAAATGCCGCCTACACCGAACCAACACTGCTCGGGCGCGTGGAGTGGCTCAAATTCGTGGGCGCTTTCTTCAACAAGGAGAATCTGGCCGCCGCACGGTTCGACAGTATTGCCGCCAGGTACGACGCGCGCAGATTGTTAACCGCAGATTTGCTGCCCGACAGTAAACCCACTGTCTTCGTCGGATCCCTTTGGCGAGGAACCTGGTTTATGTCGGGCGGAAGATCATATCCGGCGCAACTGCTCGAGGACGCGGGCGCGAATTACCTGTGGGGGGACAATGAATCGCGGCGGAGCCTGTCTCTGGATTTCGAAGCGGTCTACGAAAAGGCGCACGATGCCGAAGTCTGGATCACCATGAGAAACGAATGGCGAGCCATAGGCGACGTTGTGGCGGAAGATGAACGATACGGGAAATTCAATGCGGTGGGGACGGGCAGGGTATTCAACGCCAATGCGCGCCTCAATGAACACGGCGGCAATGACTATTGGGAAACCGGACTGATCGAACCGGACGTGCTGCTGGCCGATATCATAAAGATCCTTCACCCGGACCTGGCCCCGGATCACCAGCTCAAGTACTATCGGAAACTTGATCCATAGCCTATGCGATACATTCCTTTTCTAATCCTGTGGAGCCTCCTCGCGACCGCGCCACTCAAGGCGGGGGAGATCGCCGGCCGCGTCACCGACGCGGAGACGCAGGCGCCGGTCGCCAACGCGCGAGTCCGCGTTCTCAATGCCGATCCTGCGACAAAGACGGACCACCGGGGCCGTTTCGTCATTTCCGGTCTGAATGCCGGCACATATACGCTTGCGATATCGCATATCGCCTACCTGCCCGCGCAGCGCACGGTCAGCCTGACCGGAACGACGGACGTTCTCATCGAGCTGTCGCCCCGGACGTATCCTCTCGAGGACTTCCCGGTGATCGCGGAACCCTTCGGCGCCGGCGACATTCACAGGAGTCCGGCCTATGCGACCGTGATTACGCGCGAGAGCTTCGAGGGCAGAGAGACGACCCTGCCGGACGTCCTGGCCGAGGCCACGGGCGTACACGTCAAGCGCCTGGGCGGGCTGGGCGCATTCAGCACGATTTCCCTGCGGGGGTCATCGGCCGACCAGGTCGAAGTGTACCTCGACGGCGTTCTGTTGAATGCCGCCTTCGGCGGCGGCGTGGACCTCGGCAATCTCCCGCTGGCGCACGTCGGGCAGATCGAAGTGTATCGCGGGACGGGCGCCGGTGGCAACGGTCTGGGAGGCGCCGTACACGTGCGCACACGCCGGTTACAGAGACGGTGGCGGCACGGTATTCGAGGGTCGTGGGGAGCTTTCGATACGCGGCTGCTGAGCGGTGTACTCGCAGGTGAGCGGGGGCATTCGGACTTTCTCGTTGTTGCCGACTACGCGCAAAGCGATAACGATTTCGGGTTTCTGGACGACAACGGGACCGAATACAATGCGAATGACGACGTATGGAGCAAGCGCCGGAACAACAACCACCGGTCCGTCAACCTGCTGGGCAAATGGCGACGCACTTTAGGGGAAAACAGCGGCCTGTCCGTTCACGAGACGATGTACTGGAAGGTCCAGGGCATGCCAGGTATCAGCAACAACCAGTCCCGGAATGCGCAGCTGGATGCCTTCCGCACGATGACGGAAGTCACATACCAGAATCGGGCGCTGTCGAACGGCATGAGTACGCATCAATCGGTTTACGTCACGCACACCAGGGAGCGGTTCCGCGATCCCGGCGGCGAAGTTGGAATCGGCCGCCAGGATAACGAATATCGCACGCGCACGTATGGATGGCGGGGCCGTTTGCAGACGGTCCTGCTTTCGCGCTGCAATGCAACGGCCGTCGTTGGCCTGCGCCGGGAGGCCTATGCGCCCACAGCGCGGATCCGGGGTGTCGCGAATTTCTTCGACAGCCGGCGATGGGTCTTTTCCGCGCGGGCTGGTGCCGATGTTTCCTTGCCGGGGAAATCCGGCGTGTGGTCGATGGGTGCCGAACACCGACTCGTACACAGCTCATTCACCGGCGCCAATCCGTTCGATTTTTCTCCGCTTGCGCCCGATTCCGCGAATACCCGCAATCTCACGAGCGTTCGTACCGGGGTGCGGCTGGACCTTGCACCGCACCTGACGTTCAAGGCCAATGCGGGGCGCGTCTTCCGGACTCCGTCTTTCTTCGAACTCTTCGGCGACCGCGGCGGCGTGGTGGGCAACGTCAATCTTCGGCCCGAATACGGGATCGCGTGGGACGGGGGCGTACGTTTTTCGGACGGGACGAATACCCTGGAACTGGCGTTCTTCGACCACCGCTACGATGACCTGATCCAGTTTGTCCACACCTCTCAGGCCACTTCGCGGCCCGTGAACATCGGCAGAGCCCGCGTCTACGGGCTCGAAGTATCCGCGCAAAGGCGCTTCGGGCCTCGTTTCAGCCTTTCCGGGAATTACACGATTCAAAACGCCAGAGACCGATCGGCAGTTCCATATCTGACCAGCAATGTCCTGCCCAACCGTCCTCCCCACGCGCTTTTTGTCCGCGCGACGGCACGGAAGGGACGTTGGACCCTGGCCTATGATTACAGCCTCGAGGACGGCAGCTTTCTGGACCAGGCCAACCGACGTCCCCTGTCGGTGCGCCAGATTCACAATGCCGGCGTGAAGGTGAATACCGGGCTGCGGTTGCAAATCGGTCTGGAGGCGAAAAATATATCCAGTGCGCAGGTCGCCGATACGTGGGGTTATCCGCTGCCGGGACGGGCGTTCTTCGTGAGCATAAGAACGAAATAGGCAATGTTGGGACGAAGCGGGAAGGCCTCGTTGCGCACCCGCCTCTTTCAACCGAAGTCTTCCTGTCCTGCGAAGACTGAACAACAGATCGTGGTCTTTTACACTTTACCCAAGGGGAGGATTCAATGAGGTGGTTTCTGCTGGCTCTGTTTCTTGCAACCGATGCATTCGCGAACCAGGCGGTGATGACCACGACGGATTACACAAGCGGAGCATTGTCAAGCCTGGATCTCGGCACGAATACGGCTGCGAACGACCACCTGGTCATTCATTCCGACGCCGTCGTGCGCGTCTATCGCGACAAGGTGTACGTTCTCAATCGTCTGGGTCAGGACAACGTGATCGTCCTCGATCGCGGCGATCTTGCGACGCCCTTGACGCAATATTCCACGGGGAACGGCTCGAACCCCCACGATATCGCCTTTGTCAGCGAGGAGAAAGCGTATATCTCTCTTTACGAACGAACGCTATTGCTCATCGTCAATCCCGTCACGGGCGATTCGCTGGGTTCGGTGGACCTTTCAACATTCGCGGATGCCGACGGCCTGCCCGAAACGTCTCAGCTGTCAGTACACGGCGGCCAGTTGTTCGCCGCGTGCCATCGGCTGGACAGGGAGAATGGGTGGGTACCCACCGAATTCTCAACGATTGCAGTTGTCGACGTGACGACCGACCATCTCGTGGACGCGGATCCGGCGGCAGAGGGCACGCAGGGGATTGAAATGACCAGCAAGAATCCCGCGGGTGCAGCCCGGCGAGGCAGCAAGTGGATCGTAAGTGCGGTGAATACGTACTCCGACCTGACCGACGGCGGTATCGAGGTGATCGATCTTGAGGCCATGCGGAGCGAAGGCATGGTGCTGGACGAGGCGGCCGTGGGCGGCAATCTGAGTTCTCTGGTGATGACTTCCGATAGCGATGGATACGCCGTCGTAACCGACGAGAACTTCGTCAATACCGTCAAACGGCTGGATCTGACGGCAGGATCCGTTTCTCAGGGGCTCGACGGTCTTTCCGGCGGATTCGTACCCGGCCTTGGCGTGTTCGGTGAACGGTTATATATTCTGGACCAGGGGAGTTTCGGCGATCCGGCGTCCGCCGGCGTCAAGGTCTACGACGTGAGTACGGATGAGCTCGTGGCCGGTCCGATCGGCACAGGATTGCCGCCGTCCAGCATTGCGTTCGTCGGCAGTGTGGCTGATTTCGATGGGGATTGCGTTGTGGACTTCAGCGATTTCCTGGCATTTGCCTCCGTGTTCGGCAGGACAGCCGGTGACGATGATTTCGACGGCAGGTTCGACCTTAACGGCAATGAAGAGGTCGATTTTCAGGACTTCCTGATCTTTGCCTCGGAATTTGGAGGCTGATGAACAGAGGAGAAGACAAGGGTAGAACGAAGAAGGAAGAAGGAAGAAGCGTTGGTAACTTTGCAATATGCGACGCCCGCGACTGGGTTCTGGTTGGGTTACGAGAAGTGGATAGCGGTTTGGCGCGAGACCTACCCCCTAACCCCCTTCCTGAGAGGAAGGGGGAACGGCGATGGGTGGTTGTGCAGGTTTTGCGACGTGCCGGGATGGCGAATCCCTTTCAATCAGAGTGTCTATCAATGACCGGCACGCGAAACCTGGTTTTCCTCCCCCTCTCCCTGTGGGAGAGAGGGCCGGGGAGAGAGGTCTGGGCGGTGGTGAGCGGTGGCTTTTGGTTTTGCTTTTCGCTTTTTGCTGACGGCCGATAGCTGATAGCTTTCTTGAGAGGTCTGCGGGGCTGGGGTCGCCTTTGATCTTGCCTTTTGCCTTTAGCTGATGGCTGACGGCTGATCGCTGATAGCTGCCTTTTTTCTTATGTACGAATACCTCGATCGCCACGAACACTACGGTCTCCATCGCGATGGCCGTTATCTGATCGTTGAACTGCGGACGCCCCACCAGGTCCTGAGTACGTCGGCGCATCGCGGCGGGCTGTGCATGGACCTCCGATTTCTGGTGAATCACCAGAGTTGCGAAGGGACGGGGCACGAAGCCCGCTTTGCGTTGATCAGGCAACTCGGCCAGACGGGCTATCACCGCCACGTCTGCGCGGAACGCGGTCTGCCGCCGGATGACGTCGCCGTGATGGGTACGGCCGCGAACATGAACTGCGCGGCCCACGTCGTGGAAACCCACGCGGAATTGCGCGTATGCGCGGTCGTGACGGCGGGCGTGGAGGGCAATGCGGGATGCGCAGGCGATCCGGCAACCTGGCACGAAGAGGATGCAGAATGGATCCGGACGAATCCGCACGCCGGCACCATCAACACCATGCTGCTCATCAACTGGCCGCTCACGCCGGGCGCGATGGCGCGGGCGGCAGTCACGATGACCGAGGGCAAGTCGGCCGCACTGCGTGACCTTGCCGTGTCCAGCCGCTATTCTCACGACCTCGCGACGGGAACCGGCACCGATCAGTTCTGTGTCGCGGCGCCGCTGGACGAATCGAGAATACCAAAGACCAACGCCGGCCACCACGCGAAACTGGGGGAATTAATCGGACGGGCGGTACGCAAGGCCACACTGGAGTCCCTGCGATGGCAGAACGGCCTGGAGCCGTCACATACAAGAAGCGTCTTCCACGCGCTGAAGCGTCTCGGGTTCAGACGCGACCGGTTTCTGCGGGCCATGGACATACGCCTGAAGGAACAGGAACGCGAATTGATGGAAAAAAACCTCGAGTCGGTCGTTTATGAACCGCGTGTGTCGGCTGCGGCTTATGCGTACGCGGCGGTCTGGGACCGCGTGCGGTTCGGCACGCTTTCGCATGCGCTGGCCGATCCGGTGTTGCGGCAGCAGGCGGCAACGTTGGCTGCCTCGCTGGCGGCGAAACCCGAAGCGTGGCCGTCCTGTTACGCCAGGCTTCACGCAAAGGAAAACGCCCCGCTGGATCTCGTCTACGATGCGCTCGCCCTCGGATGGCGTCTGAAATGGACCTGACCTTGCTCGCGCCTGACCCGATTCTTCTCCTCTTCGCGGTGTTTCTGGACGGGCTGTTCGGGGACCCGGTTTTTGCGTGGCACCCCATTCGCCTGATGGGTGGTGCGCTCTCCATTTTCGAGCGGATGCTGCGCCGCCTGGGTCTGGACGGCTACGCGGGCGGTTGTATGCTGATGTTGCTCCTCTCCGTGTTCTGGATTGGGCTGATCTGTGGATTGGCGATGGTTTTGAGTCATTTCCAATACGATATCGGATGGATCTTCCAGGCATATATACTATTTAGTATGATTGCGCTCAAGGATCTGTGCAGACACGGGATGGCCATTGATCGCGCCGCCGACCCTGATGGCGCGCGAAGGGCGGTTTCGATGCTCGTCGGCCGGGACACCGACAGGATGGATGCCGCGGCCTGCCGGCGGGCGGGTATGGAAAGCTTGAGCGAGAACGCAGTGGACGGGTTTGTTTCGCCCATCTTCTGGTACGTGGTTCTGGGACTTCCGGGGATCGTCTTCTTCAAGGTGGTGAGTACCATGGACTCCATGGTGGGATTCAGGACACCGCGATACCGTTACTTCGGCTGGTGCGGCGCCCGGATGGACGACATGCTCAATTATATCCCGTCAAGATTGACCTATCTTGGGATGGTAGTCGTCGCCTTCTTCCTGCCCGGATGTTCCGCCCGCAAGGCGCTGCTTGCCGGTTGGCGGCAGCACGCGCTCGTTCCCGGACCGAATTCCGGCTGGAGCGAAGCGACGGCCGCGGGCGCATTGCAACGGCGTCTCGTGGGTCCCATCTGGCAGGATGGAAAGCAGGTAACCGACCTCTGGCTGGGTGACGGATCCGACCCGGAAGGCGGACAGCCCGGGGACATGCGTCGCATGTGCGCGTTTGTCATTGTCACCTGTCTCCTGGCGACAGGCGCGGCCGCTGCCTGTTTGGTCGTTTTGCGCCCGCACGAGTTGACTTTCTGATCTCCCGCCGCTATCTTGGTCTGCCTTGCTCATCCTGATCCACGGACGTCCTTCAGAAAGGCGACCATGATGAAATCTCCAATCGCTGCGCTGGGGCTGGCGGCTCTCTTTTTCTTTTCAACATCTGGGCTCGCTCATGACGACGGGGTGCGAGCGCACGAAGTTGTAGACAGAGAGACCCTGATGGCATTCGTAGTTGCGGCCCGGGACTCCCTGGAAGGCGCCGCGGACTTCGCCGAAGTCGGGCGACTGGTGGAGGCATTCAGGTCCGAAGGCGATTGGAAAGCCGGCCCGGTCTATCTCGTTATTCTGACCCCGGAAGGCGTGGTGCAGGTTCACGCGGCCGATGTGAAGTTCGAAGACAAGAATGTACTCGAACTCGAGGATGACAGGGGAACGAAGCTTGTCCGGGACATGCTCTTCGCGGCGGATGAGGACGGCGGTTTTGTCGAATACTACTGGGACGATCCGGACGTGGAGGACGACGAACCGTCCAGACTCGCTTACGCGGTACCCGTTGCCATTCAAGGGGACGACTTCATCCTTGTCGGCGGCTTCCATATGGATCTGTCAGACGTTGACGCCGAGCCGAACATCTTTGAACTGCTGGAGGTAACGGCCCGGGACGTCAAGGACAGAGAGTCGCTGAAAGCCTTTGTGGAAGGGCTGAGGGTCCTCGTTCCCATCATCGAAGAAAAGGGCTATGCGTACCTGGCGACCGTGCAGGCCGCAATCAGGACCGAGGGCGAGGATTTCAAACATGGTTCGATATACATCTTCGTCATAAGCTCCTCGGGCCACCTGATCTTTCACGGCACCGCCGACCTCAGTCTGATAGGCGAGAATATGTACGACGTCGAGGACGTCAACGGCCTCAAAATCGTACAGGAGATCATTGCGAAGGCCGAAGAAGGCGGCGGGTTCGTGAAATACTATTGGGACAATCCGGCGGTCATCGGAGACGAGGACACCAGGTCGCCCAAGCTGAGCTACGTGATCCCGGTCAACGTATTCGGCCAGACCTTTATCGTGGGAGCGGGTATCTATCTGGAGAGCGATATCGCATTCGAAGACGTCGCCCAGGTGGAGGTACAGATTGTGGGCGATGGCGATCCGGGGGGCCTGACCGTCGAGGTTTCGCGTTCTATTTCCGGACGTGCGCCCGTCTACGCGTGGCGCAAAACGACTGATGACACTGGACGCGCCGTGGTGAGAGTGACACCGGACGACCAGCGCCGCGTAAACGGCATGTACCGGGCGCGCGTGCGTCGTGCGGAAGGAGAGACCATCGCCAGCTGGAGCAGCATTCCGCTGATGCCCGGCAGGTGCGTGACTTATGTGGTCGATCTGAATGGCGATGTAAGCGCCGTCAAGTCGCTCTCGGCATCGTTGGGACCGAACCGTCCGAATCCGTTCAACCCCGCGACAACCATACGCTATTCCCTGGAAAGAGCGGTCGACGTGGAACTGGCGATCTACAACCTGTTGGGCCAGGAGGTCCGGCTGCTGGTTCGACGGTTCCAGCCCGCGGGAAGCTATACGGTCACGTGGGACGGCCGCGACGCTGCCGGACGACAGGTGAGTACGGGCGTGTACCTGTATCGGCTTCGGGCGGGGACGGACGTGGTGTCGCGCAAGATGGTGCTGGCGAAATAATGGCCGCGCGAAAACTTTCCATTCGTTGACTTTCAACAGTTAGTCGGCCATTATTTGCACGCGCCTTCAAATGCCCGTTAAATCGCCTGACGAATCCTTGTAACGAACGGTTTGTTCGGCTGTGTGCCAAGCGGCTGGAAAGTCGTGCTGGATCTGGCTATTTCCACATCGCTGATGGAATAGTCCGCTCAGAGGAAATTATGAAAACCTATCTGTTTAGGGCTGTGCTGAAGAAAGACAAATGGCCAGATGAGCCGGATTCGAAAGCCGTGTGGCGGGCGTATATTCCATTATTGGAGCATAGAGGAGCAGCAAGCTGGGGATATACCGTGAAAGAGGCTCTGGAGAATCTAGAAAACGCTGCTGTTCTGCTTGTTGCGTACCTGTTGGAAAACGGAGAAGAGATCCCTTCCGAGCCATCTTCGCAGATCGAGGTCAGCGATGTGCCAATGGTCACTGTAGCCATCTGATATGGCCATTGATTATAGCAGGCTTCGATCACTGACGGCACGCAGATTGATTCGGGCATTGAACAGAGACGGGTTTCGCGAATACAGAAGGAAGGCGTGACCCGTTTTTTTGTGCACGAGGATGGGAGCCGTCCACCTGCACAAAATGAATCAGACCTTTGCAGTGGTTACACTCAAGTCAATCGTCGAGCGTCAGGTTCAGTGGGGAGAGAAGTATCTTGAGCGTCTTGGGCTGTTGAAGTGAGGCTCTTTGTCCTTTCGGAGGCGCAGTGACTGAGGCGATTCTGACTGCGCAGGACCTTTCCATCGGATACAAGAGCGGTCGTCGTCCGCCCCGCGTTGTTGCCGGGGATATCGACGTCGCGCTCGATCACGGTGAATTCGTCTGTCTGCTGGGTCCTAACGGTGCGGGAAAATCCACGCTCATGCGCACGCTCGCCGGGATGCAGCCGCCGCTGAACGGCCACGTGCATATCGCGGGGAAAGATATTGCGGAAATGTCCGCGACGGAAGTCGCCCAACTCCTCAGCGTTGTGCTCACCGACCGCGTCAGCGCGGGGACCATGACGGTGCGCGATCTGGTCGGCCTGGGACGATATCCCCATACCGATTGGATCGGCCGCTTCACACCCGAAGACAGCCATGCCGTTTCATGGGCGATTGGCGCGGCGGGGGCCGGGGACCTGGAACACCGCAACGTGGCCGAACTCAGCGATGGCGAGCGCCAGAGGGTGATGATCGCGCGCGCACTGGCGCAGCAGCCGGACCTGATGATCCTGGATGAACCCACGGCCTTTCTCGACCTGCCCCGCCGCGTGGAAATCATGGCTCTACTGCGAAATCTCGCACACACGACCCGGAAAGCCATCCTCCTCTCCACGCACGACCTGGATCTGGCGCTTCGCAGCGCAGACCGCATCTATCTCCTGCCTTCAGACGGCGCATTGCAGACCGGCGCGCCGGAGGACCTGGTCCTCAATGGCGCTTTTGAAGCGGCGTTCGGGAGCGATGGCGTACGTTTTGACGCCGATTCGGGCGCGTTCAGGCTCACCACGGAGCGCGGGGGGGCCGCGGTCGAAGTTACGGGAACGGGGCGGCACGCGTATTGGACGAGGCGGGCGCTTGAGAGAGCGGGATTTCAGGTGCGGGACGCGGCATCCAGGTGCAGCATCAACACTCCGGACGGCGAAAATGGAACCTGGCGTTTCGAACGCGACGGGAACAAGATGGAATTCCATTCCATTCGCGACTTGATTACGGCAATTAAATTCGAGTTTGGAATAGATACGCTGCAGGAGACGGGTACAACGGGATGAGATTGGAACCGAAAGATGAAGCGCGGGAAGGACCGCGGCGAACGCTCATCGTGCCGGGGCTGTTCCTGCTGCTGTTGATCGCGTTCGGTCTGAGCCTGTCGCTCGGGTCGGTCCGCATTCCATTGGCCGGACTGTTCGACGTTCTCCTGGGGAGGGAGACGGATTCTCCCGCATGGCCCATCATCATTCACACGATCCGTCTGCCGCGGGCGATCACCGGTGTGCTGGCCGGCGCCGCCCTGGCTGTCAGCGGCCTGCAGATGCAGACGCTGTTCCGCAATCCGCTGGCCGATCCGTTCGTACTTGGGATCAGCGCCGGCGCCAGTCTCGGCGTGGCCATCGTGGTGTTGTCGGCTGGCGCGGCCGGCGGCGTGCTGATCGCCGGGCTGGGCCTCCTGGGCGACCTCGGCCTGGCTGCCGCGGCAATCCTGGGCGCCGCTGTCGTGCTGGGGTGTGTGTTGCTGGTGTCCCGCAGCGTGAGCAGCGTGATGACGCTTCTCATCCTGGGCCTGATGTTCGGATACGCGACGGCGGCGTTCGTCAGTATTCTGATCTACTTCAGCGTTCCCGAACAGATTCAGTCGTATATCCTGTGGACGTTTGGCAGCTTCGGCAGTGTGACGTGGCGCCAGATACCGGTACTGGTCTGCACGACGCTGTTCGGCCTTCTGCTGGCGCTGCTGTGCATCAAGCCTCTCAATGCGCTCCTGCTGGGAGAGAATTACGCCAGAAGCATGGGGCTCAGCGTCAAACGCGCGCGCCTGTGGATCCTGGTCAGCGCGTCCGTTCTCGCCGGCGCCACCACCGCTTTCTGCGGGCCCATCGCGTTTCTGGGACTGGCCGTGCCGCACCTGTGCCGCAGCCTCCTGCACACGTCGGACCACCGCGTGCTCATGCCCGCCGTCATCTTCCTCGGGGCGACGCTGGCGCTGCTGTCCGATCTGTTCGCCCACCTGCCGGGGAGCCAGTACGTGCTTCCGCTGAATGCGGTGACCTCCCTCATCGGGGCGCCCGTGGTCATCTGGTTCATCCTGCATCGCAGAAATCTGAGCCAGACGGTTTAGCGAGTTGAAGTCGAATGGCGAAGACTTACATGGGTAGACAGGATAGGCAGGATAAAGACTCCAAGAGCAAGATCAAAAACGACCAGGATTGAGCAGGATTAGAACCCAAGGCAGGATCAAAGACGATCAGGATTAACAGGATTAGAAGCCAGGACAGGATCAAAACTAATCAGGATTGAGAAACAATGGCAGGTTCAGGCCTGTCCAAAATCGTCGTTTCCGGATTATTTCATATCGAATCTGGAATCCTCTCCTTACGGGTCGCCGAATAACCTGGTAAAATCCTCAAGTCCCTGCCCCGGACACGAGCGACCTGCGACCGCAAACAACCTGCCCTCTCTTGCGCCATGATCCACCCGCAGCCGGAGCGAGGGCATCCTGCCCTCGGAATTGGTGCGCCCCATCAAAACCCGACTCAAGGGCTTATCGTTTCCTTTGCATCCGAAATCACATTGAAGATGACGGCGCAAAGACCCCTCCGATTCGCCGTCGAGGGCAGGATGCCCTCGCTCCCGGGAACGCCTACCACACCGCTCCCAGGACAGAGATATCGAGAGGGTGGAGCGGACATTCCTGTCTGCTCACGTTCATCGACCCAGGGCCTTACACTCCATTAACCGGACATGGCCCGACCTGCTGCCGTTTCCTCCATATGTAAAATACAGGGCGCTATCTGACCGCAACGTGAGACGGTCACAATGAACCGAATCCCGTCGGCATATACTGCCAAAATCAAAACAGGACAATACACTTGCAAAGTGTATTGTCCTATTTTCTCGTTCAGGGTGAAAGGTATTCAGGAAATGGAATTCATCCCGATTCTTCATCCAACAATTGACCGAACGCGTCCAGACCGGATACCTGAACAGCCGCGCGATGCAACGCCTTTAGACGCTGTGCGTCATCCACGTTCGCTATGTGTTCGGCGTATGGATGCGACGGAGGGACATCGAATCGAACTTCCAGTACGGCGAGGATACTCTCCCGGAGCCCTTGTTCAATGCCTTGCTCAATGCCCTGCTCGATGCCTTGCTCAATGCCCTGTCGGGTGAGGTATTGGGCAAAGGATGATTCACGTAAGAGATCCATCATGCCCTCCTTCGAGATGATATCGGAAATGGCTTCCGGTGCGTATACCAACCCGCTCAGCAACGACATGCCGGCCATGAAATCCGCTTTTGCCAGCGGCGCTATCGGACGCGCGTGAGCGGTGCGCAAACAGTGAAGCAACCACGCCCGTGAAGCCATTCCTTCAGGCCGCTTCATCAACGGCGCAAAGGGTATCAATCCCTCGTGTCCGGCATCGAGAACCCGTTGGCCATCCACTTCACTAAGCCGAATCACCCGGTACCGCACAAGCACCTGATGTCCCGGATGCGATTGCCAATACTGTCCCGGATCCCGTCCGCCGGCATCGGGACGCAGATAGATGACGCTCGAACAGACTGGCAGGCCGTGCCGTTCGATGGCTCGACCGATATAGCCAGCCATGCGGCGCGGCATCGGCGGGTCAGTACTGTCGCCGGTTTGAAACTCGTTGTGGACCAATGCCTCACGGCCATCGATGCGGACGCGGATTAGGCTGTCGGCGTGGTTTGCAGAAACGGTGGGCTGCTGTGTGTCAAGGACTTCAAGGACCTCCACGTCCTCCCGCCCGAGGGTGAAACCCACAAAGTCATCGGGATAGGTTTGGATCAGGTGTTTGGAAATCGCATCGAATTCTGCCATGCAGGATGTCCAGGGGCCGTGGAGGAGATGGAGTGGCTCCACGTAGACAAGATACGGGATCAGGGCGGAAAGTCAATTGCGTCACGAGAATTCGTGTGTCAGGGCGGACAATGGCGAACGTTGGAGACGAACTGCGGCAATAAATGAGGTATACCTGAAGCGCCGTTGCGGAAATGAAACGCCAATGACGTTCGCCATTGGATAACTCTTCGCACATGATGTCTTCTGCGAACGGGTGTCGGATTTCCGGAAATACAATAATTATGATATAACACGAACAGAGGTTTTAGAGGGTGGAGCGGACATTCCTGTCTGCTCACGTTCATAGACCGACGGCCTTACAATCGAAAAACCAAGTACACCCCAGGCCTCGTCGCCGTCGTCACGATGGGAAAAAGGAAGTCGTCATCTTCAGGATCCCCTGATCCGGGCAGACAGGAATGTCCGCCCCACCTTCAGATACGCATATTAAACGGTCTACAAGCAAATCGTACGCATCTGAGCCTGCCCAAGGGCTGTCGAAGTACGTTTCCGGAAACGCGTTGCCAATGCGCGGTCGTTGAGCTTGTCGAAACGCCAGCGCTTCGCTTCCGGTCGTCGATCTCACCATGGGCAGCGCAGGCGTCAGATGTGGTTCGTTTTTCGAGTGGCTCAATCGAAGCCGTTCAGTTCTTCAAATGCCGGATTATCTCTTCTACGCTAGATTTCGGTTCGGTCACGTCAAACGGAAAACATGACAGTGATAGACGATCGTCAAATTCAAAGTCCGTCGTCTCATTGAATTTCGTTGTCTTCGGATAGACCAGTGCGACCTTCTTGCAGCCGTATTTCTTCCCATAAACGAACATCTGGTACAAGTCGGCCTGGTTGACGCCGCGTTTTAAATCCCCGTCCTCCGCGTTTAAGCGTTTCCATTTCGTATCCAGAATGAACTCAGCGTTGTCACCGGACATCAGGCTGATATCCGGTTTCATATAAAAAACTCCCTCGTTACCACGGTGGGCTAACGGCTTCATCGGGCCCTGTTGGCGCACTGAATAGTCGTCGCCATGCCGCCGGAAGGACGCCGCCACGAAGTCCTCGAATATCTCCCACATCGGAAACAGCAGCGCCTGGTTGACGTGTTTGCCGGCGAAGGTGGTCAGGCCTTCATTGAAAAGAAACAGCCCGACCCACTGCATAACCGAATCGTAATGCCGGATCGTACGGTCCACACGATGCCGGTCCCAATCACTCTGCAGGTGCGTCGACGGCGGAATCTCAGAAAAACCGATGCGCAACTGATGCAGCAACTGCTGGTTTCTTGGCTGGCGAGCTGTTCCTATCAGTCTGTCGATCGTGCTGTGAATCAGACGATTTGCAGGCCGATTGGCGCTGAACTCGTCGTAGCCTACGTAAAAACGCGCACGGTTAGCCACGTTCTCGCGAATATGTTGTGAAAATCGGATGCGGCCGCGGAGGCATGGCAGGTTCTCCTCCACTGGATGATATTGCCGTGCAAGGCCGCGCTGTGTGAGCATGACGAGGTTGTTCAAGAACAGGTGGACGAACACCTCCAGCATATTGAAATTCCGCACGGCTTTGATCTGGGTCTCGTTGAATACAGCCTGTGATTTGAAACCACGCCAGGTGCGAAGCATGGAATAGAAAATCTGTTTGGTTCGAGATTTATCTTCGTCGTCATTGACGAAATCCACCTTGGGCAGAATCTCAAGCACCGTTCTCTTACGTGTCTCGATAATTCCGACGTAGTTTCCGGCAATCAACTTGCCGTTCCTGGCTTGTAGCACCGGCCTGTAGTTGCCCGGGACATCGAATTGATGATCAAGGGCGAACTCCTTCAGGTCGCTCAGTTCCTCCTTGCTGAGGCCCTCAAGTTCTCCATGTTCTCTGACTACATTCGTGGCCGACATTTTCAGTTTTCCTGCGCACTTTCGTCGGTATCGCTTTGTTTCGGGCTATCGTAAATCTTCCGGTACTGTTCCGAATCTTTCCATTTGCCATCATCGAATGGAAGCAGTTCATAAATTTCGCTCTGATCGTCAATCAGGTCTGAATCCTTAAACAGGTCGCTTTCAATGCGGGTCTTGTGAATAAACCCATTGCGATTCAAGACCAGGTCGATCTTCTCCCAATTGTCGTAGAAGTATTCCTGCAACAGCGGAATGATCTTGTTTTTGAAAGCTGCTTCAAGGGTGGTCAAGTTGTGAATATTCATGAAATAAGTGTGCCCGATCTGATGCTCGCGATCAAGCAGGAAACGGATTCGATTATTCATCGCTTCAAGCAATTTCTGGCAGTCCACGCCCTCTATATCTTCTGCAACGAGCGTTGGGTCCGGCATCATCTCGACAAACTCGAACCGTCGCCGGAGCGCTGTATCCAGCAACGCAATGGAACGATCAGCGGTATTCATGGTGCCGATGATGTACAGGTTGTCCGGCACTCCGAATTCGTCGTCATCTTCGTCGGAATTGGGGAGCCTGACGGTTGTTGCATCGCGCCTTCCAATCCGCTTGGATTCTTCAATCAGCGTAATCAACTCGCCGAAAATCTTGGCAATATTGCCCCGATTGATTTCATCAATGATCAACACATAATTCTGCTTCTCGATAGAAACTGGCGCTTCAGGCTTCCATTCCCTGTCGTGAAATTGCTTTATCTTTTGGAATAAATGAAAGTAACGCTTAGCATTCCCGTGCTGGCTCGCGGTTGATCTATAGGTAGGTTTAATATCTTGTGCCGACTTAATCTCGCCCCTGTAGAAGGCACCGTAGTCCCGGATTATCACTTTTTTGGTGAGTCTATGGTCCTTGACGGTTCCACCAAGCTGAACTGATCGGAAACTGCCACTTGACCAATGGATCTTCGCAATCGTGACGCCACTCTTGTTATCAGGTGGGAAGAGCTTGATTTCTTCTCTTGATTCCAACCTCTCCTCTATCGATTTGGCAAACGCCTCAATTAGAGCGTCTATATCCCATGACTCGCCACTGGCTAGCTCAGACTGCCTCCTGTTTTCATCGGCTCGTTTAACGATTCTCCTGAAAACACCGGGAACCAGTTGGTATTCGACACTTCCACTCCCGACACTATCCAGGACGGGTCTGATGCCCTCGATGAAATCCTCGTAGTTGTAGTTCTGATGAAACGTCACCATTTCAATCTGGCCGTTCTCCTTCAATTCGTTGAATCTCTGCAAATTGCCTTCGCGACTCTTTTTCGATATAGTATCCACCGACTCGTCTTCGATAATCGCCAGTGCGTAGTCAGCGGTGTTCCACGTTTTGCCCGTACCTGGCGGGCCATACAGGATCTGATTCAATGGATGTAGGTTTTTCATGGGCTCATTCCTATTACCTGTCAGCATATTGATAAGGTCAAAAGTTGGCTTGTATGAATCTGCTTCTTGAAATGCCTGATACGTCTGCCAGTCCGGCTTGATTTTTTCAAAAGCGTCCTGTCGAGTTTGCCTAGACAGTTCTGCGTCGGTTTTGTTTACCCAAAGGACGTGAATCCTACTGTCTTTATTCACACCTAGTTCGGTATAGTCGTTCCTTTGTACAACTCCAATTGCCCTTCCCTTTTGCACTCCGGTCCTTACGAGGACAATATCGCCCCTAGCCGGTTCGGTTAGCGGATAGCTCCCGTCTTCCTCCCATGATTTTCCGGGACCCGCTTCTCCCGTATAAACCCAGTTGTTTTCCTTAAAGCTGCCGTCACGGTTTTCCCAGCAATCACCGTCCTCGAATACGTTCGTGCTGATATGATAGAATTTATCACTTACATTGATTCTATTTGGCGCTTTAGGCTTAGTGAGGTACAGGAACATGTTTATTTCATACGGCCGGCATCCGGGAAACGCTTGCATTAGCTGTTTAATAAAGGACAGATATCTCTCGTAGTCTCCGCTCCTATTTATTCCACTCCGCAAATCTGACGGTGCCGGCAAACCCAAGACTTCCGACAATTCAGCGGTTAAATTATCCACCGGCTGGAAGTATTCGGGATTGATCAGAAACAATGCGTGGGTCAGTTTTACAACCGCGACATTTTTTATTTTCATAACACTCTTGAAATCCCGAGGATTTATATCCGGATTCCTTTCCTCCGCCTGTCTGAACAAACGCCATAACATATCGGGAGAAAATTCCGAATCGCCATGAAAGAGCCAATTGCGTGAGGAAGAAGGAATTGTATAGCTGTCGTCGACACTCCCATCTGCGCGAGGCGTCTTCATTTCAAACACATCGCCTACACTGTCGTACACGGGTTTCAATTGGTGTCTCGTGGCCTTTGAAGCCAAAAAATAAAAGAAGGAAAACGGATCGATCGCCGCGTCTCCATATTGAAGCAGAGCTTGATTCTCCCCCCACGCGACCTTTTTCGCTCTATCGATCAGAAATGCTTCTCCACCTTCCGCAATGTTCCGTGCCAACTCTCGAAACCACGGTACCCAATCGTAGATTTCTTTCATCCTGTTATGTCCTTCTGTTTGGAGTTATAGGACAAGCCGACGTTTAGACCTTACAGTAAGACTTCTACGCAATTTCACACCTGTCCAAAATCGTCGTTTCTAGATTATTTCATATCGAATCTGGAATCCTCTCCTTACGGGTCGTCGCAGGGCCTAGTAAAACCCTGTAGTCACCTCACCGGACGCGGGTGTCCTGCGACCGACGGCAATCTGCCCTCAATCACGGCATGATTCACCCGTATCCGGACCGAGGGCATCCCTGCCCTCGAACTTCACGTCACCTGACATTTTCCACATCAAGGGCCTATTGCTTCCCTTCCATTGCAAATCACATCTGGAATGGCGGCGCCAAGACCCCTCCGATTCGCCGTCGAGGGCAGGATGCCCTCGCTCCCGGCAACGCCAACCGCATCAGCCACAGGTCGTTGTCTGTGCTGGACAGCAGTGGTCCGGGAATACAATATTACGATATAACACGAATAGAGGTTCTATAGGGTGGAGCGGCAGGCTCAGCGCTGGCATTGTACGTATTTGAGCCGTGCCTCGTGCCGTTCCCTGAGCTCGCCTGCATTGCGTGTACTGACTGCCAATGGCCTAAATCAACCCCTTCTCCGTCGCGATTGCGACTGCTTCGGTGCGGTTTCCCGCGTCGAGTTTGGCGAGGATTTCGCTCACGTGGAACTTGACGGTACGTTCGGAGATGTAGAGCCGGTCGGCGATTTCTTTGTTCAGCAGACCCGTTGCGATCAGATTCAGCACTTCCTTCTGCCGCGCTGTCAACGCATCCGGATCGTTGATGCTGTCCAGGAACCTGGAAGCGACCGCCGGTTCCAGCAACGACCCGCCTTCATTGACGACACGCACCGCACGAAACACGTCTTCTCTCGGCGCGCCCTTGAGCAAATACCCCATCGCCCCTGCGCGCATCGCCGAAACAATGCGGTCGTCCGTGTCGAAGACAGTGAACACAATCGTCCGCGCCCGGACGTTCATTTGCTTCAACCGCTGAAGGGTCTCGATACCATCCACCCCGGGCATCTCCAGATCCAGCAGCAGCACGTCAGGGTCGCCATCGGCCACCTTTCGCAGCGCTTCCTCCCCATCGCCGGCTTCTCCCACCACCTCGAAGTCGGACTGCGTATTCAACATCGCGGCCAGACCGTCACGCACGACGGGGTGGTCGTCGACGATCAGAATGCGAATCGGCGCGCTCATGTCGCCACCTGCGCGGGAATGCGAATCTCCAGTCGCGTACCGCGACCTGGCGCACTGTCTACCACCAGCGAACCGCCCAACAAACGCGCCCGTTCTCTCATTCCGATCAGACCGTGCCGACCCTCTGTATCGTTTTCAATTTCGAATCCACGGCCGTTGTCTTCAATTGCAAGCGTCGCATAGTCGGGGGTGGACGTCAATTCGACAAGCACGTTCTTCGCATCCGCATGTTCGACGACGTTGTTCATCGCCTCCTGCGCCATGCGATACAAACCGGATTCGACCCTGGCGGTCAGAGGGTGTCCGCCAACACACTCCACGCGGACGTCCACCCCTGCTTCGGATCCGATCTCCTTCCCCAAATCTTCCAATGCCCCTTGCAGCGAGCGATTCTCGAGCGGCGCGGCCCGGAGGTCCAGTACCGCGCGGCGCGCATCCTCGAGATTGTTGCGTGCCAGTGTCATTGCGCCGCGCAAGACCCCGGACAGCTTTTCGCGATCCGTATCGTCGTCAAGCAGCGCATCCAGCGTTTCCAACCGCATGAGAATCGCGGCCAGATTCTGACCGAGGGTATCGTGGACTTCCCGAGCGAGTCGGAGTCGCTCGTTCGCGACGCCGGTTTCGACGCTCTGCTCATACAACCGCGCCCGTTCGATTGCGATGCTTGTCAGATCGCCCACGGTATTGAGCAGGCGCAAGTCCTCGGACGAGAGTTCGCGCCACTCGACGCTCGCCACGTTCAACACGCCCACTCTTTTCGCCTTCGCGTACAGCGGAATGCTCGCGTGATACCGCAAGCCTCCCGTCCCTTCAACAAGCCCCTTCAGCCTGCTGCAGGCCACGACGTTCACGTTTGCGGCCCCCTTCAGATCTCCCTTCCGATATGTATCCAGGCAATAGCACCATCCGCCCATTTTTTCCGGATTGTCCTGCAACGCGGGCGGCAGGTTTAGTGCAGCAGCCAGGTACGGTTCGCCGGTCTCCTCGTTCATGAGCCAGATCCAGCTTGTACTCAGGTCGAGCAACGCGGCAACCTTGCGAAGTGTTGCTTCCAGGGCCTGATCCAGATCAACAGACTGGTTCAGTGCGTGCGCGATCTCGTTCAGAACGGAGAGTTCGCGATTGCGCTGTCCGAGTTGGTCGATCGAAGTCGGCATGATGTCTTTCGATAGCATTTGGATTTTTTGCCGTCAACAGGCCTTGCCAATATATCTCCTGGTCAGGGCAAAATCAAATGCAGATCGCCGAATTCGTGCCAGAGATACCCTTCGGCAAGCGCCGCCTCATAAGTCAGTTTCAGATGATCCAGCCCCGCCAATGCCTGCAGCATGGACAGATGCGTGGCGCTCGGTTCGTGCATTCCGGTCAGCAAGCCGTTTACGACTCGCATGGGTCGTTCCGGTGAAATCACCAGTGTTGTCCATCCCTCACCTGGAGAGACGTGTCCGGTCCTGTCGGCAACGGTTTCGATCGCCCGGACGACCGTGGTGCCTACGGCGATGATCCGCCCGCCGCTCTTTCGGGCGTAGTCAATCACCTGCGCGGTTTCGACCGGAACGCGGTAGAACTCCTCATAAGGCGGTTCATCGGACTCCAGACTCGCGACCCCGGTATGCAGGACGAGTGGAGCGATTTGAACGCCCTTCGACACCAGGTCGGTGATGACCCGGGGCGTGAACGCGCGGCCGGCCGATGGCATTTCAGCGCTCCCGGTCTCCGTCGCATAGACATTCTGATAGTACTCAATCGGCCAGTTGTCCCGCGCATAGCCGTACCGAATGGGCGCGCCGTAGACGTCAAGGTAAGTGTCAAGGTCAAATGGAATTTCCAACGTAGCGATCCATAAACGCACGTCGGCATCGGGATCGCCCCTCAGTTCGGGCCTGTAGGGCGCGTGCAGGTGTACATCCCCGCCACCGGGCAACGCGTACACCTCGCCCGCATGGGCGTCAAAAAATGGCCGCGCGCCGTCGGATGCACGCATTTCAACAGCCCACATCTCGGCCGGCAATTGCGTGGACAGATGCAGTCTCAGTCCGGAATCATCAGACTGCAGGATCGGCAGGGACGCCTTGCGCGTGCCGCTCGTATTGATCACGACCACGTCGCCCGGACGCAACACATCGGGAAGTTCGCGAAACACAATGTGTTCGATTGAGTCATCGCTTCGCCGCGACACCATCAGACGAACGGCATCCCGGCCGAGGCCGCGCGCTTCCGGGGGTTCGCCTGCCTCCAGGTGTGACGGAAGCTCAAAGGCCAGAGAGTCGAGCTTTGAATTCACCATGGTAACGGGTAGAACCGTATTCGGCATTGAATCAGACATGAGAAACTCCTTTAACCCATCAGCCACAATTAGAAAAAAGACAACAGTCAAATCGGCCACATAAAGCCTGAATGCGGGAAGAGGGTAGAGGGAAGACGGTAGATGAAATCCTTGCCCGGTATGTCTGACCTCATTGCCTTCGGCGCGAAAGGAAACCCCACAAGGCTGGTAATCTCTACCCTCTCCCGTCTTACGTCTCACCCGGTCGTAGGGCGGCCGGGGGGACAGGTCCCGAATACGTCCAGTGACTTGGTTTGTCTTGGCAATCCGAAGTCAAATCGCCTTTATCAGCTTGCACGTATACGATTTTACGTCCACGAAAAACAACGAATCAAGGTTGGCTCGTGGATGCGGTGAATGACTCACGCGCCACGTAACGCCCACTCTCGTACGATCCTTCCAGCAGTTCCATAAATCCTGCCACGCTCGATTCCGGCAGGGGACGGTCGCTGATATCCTCGCCGGGAAATGCCTCCTGATGCATCCGGGTCCGCATATCGCCCGGATCCACCCGGTAGACGCGCAAGTCCGGGCATTCCGCGGCGAGCACATTCGAGATTTGTTCAAGTGCCGCCTTTGAAGATCCGTATCCGCCCCAGCCCTCGTACGCCTCGCGCGCTGCGTCGCTCGAGACGTTGATTATACGTGCGCCAGGCTTCAACGCATGTCGAACTGCCTGCAGCACGCCCAGAGGCGCAATTGCATTGGCGCGATAAACGTCTTCCAGAATATCGAGTGGATAATCGAGCAGTTCGGGCTGTGGACTCGGGCCGAGCATGCCGGCATTGTTGATCACGGCGTCCAATCCGCCAGCTTCATGCGCAGACCGGGTAAGCTTCAGGCGATGATCGGATTCCGTCACGTCTCCGGGAATGGCAATGACGTCCGTCCACTTTGCCAGTACCTCGCGTGCGCCTTCAAGTGCCGATGGATCCCTCGCGTTTATGATCAATCGCCATCCGCGCCCTGCGAGTTCTCGCGCGAGCGCGAGTCCCAGACCGCGGGATGCGCCTGTGATGAGTGCAGTTCGTATTGACATCATCAACCTCCTTTGTAATTGATGCGTCTTCCGTTTCGACCGTCTTCTCTTGTCCTGGCTGAAATCTAGCCAAACAAAAGGCCCTCCGCATCGAACGGAGGGCCTGTTTGCGTCCTGTACTATTGGACAGGGAGGACCTGTGACTGCAAGATCTGCTTTCCTTACGTCAGTGCTACCGATTGCTACCTGAATAGAGTTCTGATGATTTGGTGAGAGTTTTTGACGGAATGACCCTCCCCCCAACCGCATCAGCCGTCGCCGGACGCTTCGACAAGCTCAGCGCAGCGCCTTCGACCCTTCGACAAGCTCAGGGAGCGGCTCAGGGTGCTCCCCGTAATATGACGAACTGGTTAGGGTACGCATCGTCATGGTGCCATGGTGCCGCGTTGTGTTTTAGCGCTCAAAAACCCGAAAACTCCGCTTCCCCGATCGACGTGAGGGAACGGTCGGCTGTGTGTGCGAAGGCCGAGGTTCGGAGTCGGTACCGTACTGTCCCGAGGATCTCGCGATGCGGGAAGAACAGGTGGCGCATGCCATCGCTGTCGACGTCGAAACCGGGGTCGGCGTCCAGCAGCACGTGCGTCTCCCCGCCTTCGCGGGATACCGCCCGCACCCGGCATCCCCTGGTCGATCCGTCGCCGAAGGTCACGATCGCGGTCGCCCCGTTCAATGACTCGCCGGCCGGCAACTCGCCCGTAACGACCAGCCCGTCGTACGCCGCGCCGGCATCCTTCCTTGTCGTGCCGGTCACTGCACCCTCATAGGCGCCGCTGCCCTCCAGTGCTACCTGCTTCCACTTCAGCACCGTCCCTCCCCACAGTCCCATCATTTCGGGCCGTCCGTTCCGCACCCTCACGAATCCGACTTCGCCATTCAGCGACAGGTCTCCTGAAGATACGACGTTGTCACCCGATCCTCCCCGATACACGATATGGTCTACAACGCCGTGATGACTCACCGTGATCCCAACGGCGTCTCCATCCAGCATCTCGAGACGTACGTCGTCTACGAATGGCTTTCCTTCGAACGGTTCGTGCACCGCGGCGAACAGACTCGACAGCGGCGCCGGTCCCTTTCTGCGCAGGAGGAATATGGGCATTCGATGTCGGTCCAGGAGCGCATCGTTCTCCTCCGCCCTCCGAAACGACATGGCATCCCCCGCAAACACCTCCGCGCCCGCCTGTCCGGGAATATGCGTCCGCACCGCCACGGGTGAATTGTCGATGTTGAACGTGACCGACATATCGTCCGAAACCGCGCCGCGAGAAACATTCTGGAAATACCCGTACGCGATATTCCGTCCTTCGGCGTCGCCCCGATCCGACTCACCCGTGGGAAACCGGACGTCCACGCCCGGAAGCATGTTTTCACCGTAGGACGCGAGTGGAACGCTGATCGCCGCGTCCCCGTCCGCATCCGCGTCGCCGTGCAGCACCCAGTCGTGCTGCGAGCCGCCGGCCACGCGAAACAGGTCCACCGCGTAACCATCCGATTCCCCGGCATTCACCAGCAGCAGCGCGCGACGGTAGACCTGCGCCAGTCCGGGGTACGCCGCTTCCCCGCTCGCATCCACCCACTTAACCACATCGAACCCCGGCTCGAAAGCCAGCAAGCGCCCGTCCGAGGGCCCCTGTCTGCCGCCCGAATACTGCCGCTGCTCATCGATAACCACCGTATTGTGACACAGCGTGCTCGTACTCCAGACCCGGTGCCGCGTGTGGGTGTATCCGACGTCCGGCAACAGTTCGCGGCCTTTGGCAAACAGAACCATGTTCAGATTGTCCGCGTGCTGGTGCCCGTAACCGCCCGAAAAGTGAAGATGAAGCTGCACCTGTTCGTCGCCCATGCCACGCCCCAGCCACGCGTGCCCGACCCCCGCCAGCAACGTCGAGACCGATCGTTCGGGTACCTTCAGATTTCTGAAATGGGCCCAATTGTCGTGCATGGTCATCTGCCTCCCGTCTGGATACCGGCAGATTTCCAGGATTCGCTCCGCCCGGGCGATCACCTCGACGTCCCGCCGCAGGTCGAGACTGTCCATTCGCGTTCCGTCCTCAGGATGGACATATCCCGGCGGGTCGCTATAACCCCGAACTGCACGGAATACCCTGTTCATTCCACCCATCGTCATCTGATGATAACCGACGCTGCCCTCCATCCAGAACCCGTCTTCGTAGAACATTCGCCTGAACAGTTCCCGGCTTCGCCGTACGCCTTCGTGCACCAGCACGGGATCTGACAGGACCCGTCCAATCGCAATGTACCCTTCGTATATTCGAGGCCCCGCATTGCCGTAAACGATCCCGTGAAACTGGTCCTGTCGCACTGCGCCGCGGAAGAAATCGTCCTCGATACGCTTCTTCACGTCCGCACCCACCTCTTCCGAGAGCCGCTCGAGCTCTCCGCTGCCGTAGATCGAATCGTATGCGAACACCAGGTTCGTGGGCATCTCGTCGTGGCGCCACCGCCCCCACTTTCCGCCGCCATTGGGATACGGCGGCTCGGTTGCGAACCCTTTCGGCCTGTGGGGCCAATCGCGACTCACGAGGAATCCGGGGTAGTACCGTGCGAACGCATCCAGAATCAACACGGCGCGGCGTGCATAGGCCGGATCGTCCGTCACCTGGTAGAGTTCCCCAAGAATCTGCGCGATCCGCGAAAAATACGATCGCGCCTCACGCCATCCCCTGGCCGAAAACAGGTACCTGTACCCGGTCGCGTCCTCCCAGTAGGGATACGCCACCTCCACGCCCACCGGATTCACCACCTTCATCACCCGGTCCTCGGGATACCGATCGTTCGGAAAGACCATGTCGCAGAATCGGCATTTCACCCGGTGCGGATCGGATATCGACCATCGCAATTGCCCCTCCTGCGTCCCCTCGTCGCAGTTCGGGCAGCCCATGAAGCGAAAGCCTGTCTTGTCCGGAACCAGGGCCACCATCTCGGCTTCGGACATCGCCATCACCCTGGAAACCGCGCGTTTCAACACGGCCGCACGTTTCTCCGACGCCTCAACGGGGTAGACCGGGCGGGTTGGCTCCGCCAGGGCCGATCTCACCCGGCCGACGGTAATCAAGCACACGACCACCAACACCAATAGACCGATCCCATCCATTCCACACCGTCCTTTCTTCTTCGCGTGCCGCACCGGCCGGTAGTACGGGTAACAGTTGTTAAGGTACATGGGTAACACTCTCTGAAGTGGAAGCCTTCTCCACTCTTACGCGTCGTCCGTTCGAACCAGCCTCCAGACATCCGGAAACATGTTGTTGCCCGCCACCATCCAGAGCGCATCGTCATAGACGAAAACACTGGCCGCGTGGCGGGGGGCCCATGGCGTATCCGGCAGTTCGGACCAGTTCACCCCGTCCGGGCTGTACCACACGTCGTTCCGGTTCCAGCTGCCGGTCGCCTCGTCCATCGAACGATGGGCCGCCTCGTGAAAGCATCCCTCCATTACCCACAATTTGCCGTCCCACACGCCAACGTCATGGTACTGGCGAGGCGCCCACGGGGCCGCACGGGTATGCAGTTCCCAGTTGACGCCGTCGGCGGTACTCCACACGTCGCCGAACATCTTCCTGCTGTTGATACGCGGCGTATCGTACGTCCCTCCGCCCAGAATCCAGATCCGGTCCTGAAAAACGGCGCTGCCGCCGATCATTCCCCGTTCCTCCCACGGCGCGTTTTCGACGACCCGGTTCCAGTTTCTGCCATCGGTCGAATTCCATACGTCGTTGAAGAAGACCTCCTCTTCATCCGCGAACTGGGGGATGGTCTGCCCGCCCATCACCCAGATCCTGCCGTCGTGTACCGCCGTATGATGTAAGACCCTCGGGCCCCACGGGACCGGATCGCAGACGAGATCCCATTCCACGCCGTCCGAACTGCGCCATACGTCGTTCTGATAGTGCCCTTGGTTGCAGTCTCCTCCCACGATCCACATCCGGCCGTCATGAACGGCATAGCCGGCCGTGTGCCGGCCCTCCCAGGGCGCTTCCTCGTTCACCTCGATCCAGGATTTCCCGTCCTCGGAACACCACACTTCGCTGTTGCAGATGATCGGGAAATTGACCTTGTCGCGCGGATTCCACCCGCCCAGCAGCCACATCCTGTCCTCAAAAACCAGCGCGCCCGCGCCATCGCGGCCGGCAAAGGCGGCATTTTCCGTTACGCAAATCCATTTGTATTCGGCCATGGAAAGCTCCATAAAAGGGGTTGCGGGAAGACGAAGACGTGGAGAAAAGCAGAAAAGCCGGCCTCACACAAAGACACGAAGACACAAAGGGCACAAAGGGAAACCAGCAATCAGCGTACAGGGGATGGCAAAAAGAATAGCGAATTGACAAAACGATGTCAATTCGTGGTTGCGTGGTTCGCGTAGGGGCGGCCGGCCGGTCGCACCCTACCGGTCATCGCGTCCATGAAACCGCATCAGGGATACCGCGGCTGACGAGGACCTCCAGGTCCGGTTCCGGTATCCCGAGCGTAGTGGCGGCGCGCTTTGCGGCCGGCTCCGCCCAATCCCGGAGGATGCCGCGGACGCTACCCGTGGCGCGGTCCAGCAGCAGCGCGGTGGCGGGGCCCTCCATGCCGTCCAGTGTCACGACGCCTTCAGGGCCGGAAAACGAGATGCGCGCAAGCCGGCCGGCCCAATCCGGCTGTACAGGAAGAATGAAAGCGAAGACGCGGCCCTTGCCGCCGCACGCGATCTCGGCCATACCGAAGTTCAGATCGAATACTGTGCCTCCTTCTTGATCCTCACCCATGAGTCTGTAGGGACCGTCCATGCTCGGCAGGGATGGCGGCGCGTTGACGACAAACGCCGATTCGAGGAAGAGTTCCTTGTCACCGTTCACACCGCCCCACAGCAGCAGGCCCCTTGCCGAACTTGTGTAGGCGGCCGCCGCCTCGTACGTGCGCCTGCCGTGTAAGCGATGGCGCAAGGCCCTGGAAAAGCTGAATTCGCCGATCCATTGGGGGTGGCAATAAGACATCAGGTCGGGCGTTGTTGGAATCACCAGGGTTTCGTTGAGAAAATCGTAACCCCACGCACCAATAGAGCCGTCCTCGGTAGGATAGTCGGGGTCGAGACTACGTGCTCCACACCCGGGCGCGTGCAGGAGACTCAGGTTGTGGCCGAGTTCGTGCGCGATGACGTTTCCGTCGAGGACGGACAGACTTACGTTTTCGGATAACAATGCTATCCCTCTCAAGCCACTGAGACCCTGCTCTCTGAAAATTCCCATATAATAGCCCTTCGCCCCTTCCATTGCATAAATCACCTGGATTTCAGACATCAAAACGCCATCATTGTCCGAAGTGGGATCCACCGAAGTCAACACGGGCTCATGAACGTTGAGTATGAAGTCGCGAACCGGAAGGACATCGCGGGTCAACCGAAATAGATCCGACTCGGACGACAGGTCGTTAGTTCTCATCAAAACGGTACTGTCCGGATTCTCAGACCACAGAAACGGTACCAATGTCAGTTCGAGAGGTGGCAAGGACCTCACGTCCAATGCCGTCCGACCCGTTGCGGGTAAACGAGCGCCGATGCCCAGGCCCGGGTCCAGCGTCCGGTTGGGATCGATCTCGACTACCATCTCCAGTCCGGGCATCACCACCGAACCCGGCACCAATGCATTGGCCGAATTCAACAATGACGCCTGGTTGACCTGCCATGGGATGCCCGTTGCCTGGCCTTCGATCTCTGCAGTATGCACCTCGGCGCCGTCCAGATAGAAGGTCGCCCGCACCGGGGGCATCGCGGCATCCGCGTCCTGCGCCGCGGTTACGAACACGCGGACTAATGCCGGCTCGCCGGCCACCAGCGGCACGGGATATTGCAGTGACTGGGTCGCCTGCGTCAGGTAGGCGGTCGACCTGTCGATACGGGTGCAGCCGGGCACGCGGCTATCCGGAATCCCGCTGAGCCACGCCCGGAAGTCAGCGTCCTGAGGAGCACAGAGGAGCGTTTCATCCAACCGCAGGGTTTCAAGGTTGAGACCGGCGAATGTGTTGGGGAGGTTTCCGGATAAGGCGCCGTTGAAGGCGAGGT
This sequence comes from Gemmatimonadota bacterium, assembly GCA_028874335.1. Lineage (GTDB taxonomy): Bacteria > Latescibacterota > UBA2968 > UBA2968 > JAAXHE01. The sequence goes on from JAPPJY010000096.1 coordinate 61,445, forward strand.
TCAGCGACTTGAGATTGGCAAGATTGCCCAGTTCCGAGGGTATCGCACCCGACAACCGGTTTACGCTGAGATCCAGCGATTCGAGATTGGTGAGTTGCCCCAGATCTCGTGGTATCGCACCCGACAATCGGTTTTCCCTGAAGTCCAGGGTCTTGAGACTAGCGAGTTGCCCCAACTCTCGCGGCATTTCACCGGACAACTGGTTTTCGCTGAGGTCCAGCGATCTGAGATTGGTGAGTTGCCCAAGCTCTGATGGAATCCCCTCCTTTAACCGATTAGAGAAGAGATTCACGTGTTCGAGTTTGGTGAGTTGACCCAATTCACGCGGTATCGCACCCGACAACTGGTTTTCGCTGAGGCCCAGCCATCTGAGGTTCGTGAGTTGTCCGAGTTCGGGAGGGATCGGTCCCGTCAACTGATCAGCTGCAAGGAACAACTCCGTGAGGCTCGTGAGTTGCCCAAGCTCGGACGGAATCGGGCCCGTCAACTGATTGTAGCCTAGGTCCAGCCTATCGAGATTGCTGAGTTGTCCAAGTTCGGGAGGGATCGGTCCCGTCAATTCATTGTGGATAAGATACAATTCTGTGAGATTGGTGAGTCGTCCGAGCTCTGGTGGGATCGCCGCTTTTAACTGATTCGAGCCAAGGTGCAGCACTTTGAGCTTGGTAAGTTGCCCAAGCTCGGGAGGGATCGGTCCCGTCAGCTTGTTGCCGAAAAGGTGCAATTCTGTAAGATTCGTAAGTCGTCCAAGCTCTGGTGGAATCCCCTCCCTTAACTGATTAGAGGCGAGGTCCAGCACTTCGATTTCGGTGAGTTGACCAAGCTCGGGAGGGATCGGTCCCGTCAGCTCATTGGAATTAAGGTACAATTCTGTGAGGTTGGTGAGTCGTCCAAACCCTGGCGGGATCTCGCCAGCTAACTGATTCCAGCCAAGGTTCAACGATGTAAGTTGTGTCAACTGTTCCAGGTGGCGAGGTATCAATCCCAGCAGGTTGTTTCTCGCCAGGTCCACTTTGGTCACCCGACCGCGGGCATCGGTGGTCACGCCGTGCCATTCTCCAAGCGGCTCTGCGCTCGTCCAATTCGTCGAATTCGGCCAGTTCGATCCATGCGTCCCGTTGTACAACTCCATCAGAGCATAGTAATCCTCGCGCGTGTCGGTACAGCGGACAACTCCGATCCTGTTGGGTATCTCATTTAACCACGTGTGGAACTCCGCATGTGGTGGGGCGCAGAGTTGCGTTCCGTCCAGAGCCAGAGAATCCAGGGCAAGGCGCGTGAGCCCCGTGGACACCGGACCGGACAGGCCGGTGTTTGCGGCAAGGTTCAGCGTCCTGAGATGGGTCAACCCTCCCAGTTGGTGAGGTATCGTTCCACGCAGGTTGTTGCCCTGAAGATCCAGCCTGGTCACGCGTCCGTCCACATCAGTTGTCACGCCGTACCATTCACCCAGCGTCGGGGTGCTCAACCATTCGGCCTTGTTTTTCCAGTTGGGGCCATCTGTGGCGTTATAGAGCGCCACCAGAGCATCCCGTTCCGGAAATGCACATTCGGCGGTGACTCTTTTGTCCGGTATCCCCTCGAGCCACTCCTGGAATTCGGCGGCCGCAGGTATGCACACCTGAGTTCCATTCAAACGGAGAACATCCAGAGCGAGATCGGTGAACGACTTTGGCAATGGTCCGGTCAGGTCTTTATTGTTACTGAGTCTCAACGAGGTGAGGTTGGTGAGCTGGCCCAGTTCAGACGGTATCAATCCGGTCAACCGATTCACGTAGATGTGCATCTCTGTGAGGTTGGTGAGCTGGCCCAGTTCCGCTGGAAGTGGACCCGCCAACTGATTCCCACTAAGGTCCAGCCCTTTCAGGTTGGTGAGTTGGCCCAGTTCCGGACGGAGCGAGCCTCCCAACCGATTCACCTGAATGTACAATTCTGTGAGGTTGGTGAGCTGGCCCAGTTCCGCTGGGAGCGGGCCCGTCAACTGATTCCAGCTAAGGTCCAGCCTTTCCAGATTGGTGAGTCGGCCCAATTTCGGGGGGAGCGCTCCCGTCAATTGATTCCTTTGAAGGTACAACCGCATGAGGTTGGTGAGTTGGCCCAGTTCCGCTGGGAGCGGGCCCGTCAATTGATTAAAGCTCAGGCTCAGTGTTTCGAGATTAGTGAGCTGGCCCAGTTCCGGCGGGATCGAGCCCGTCAACTGATTAGGGCCAAGGGATAGCCGCTCGAGTTTGGTGAGCTGGCCCAGTTCCGCTGGCAGCGGGCCGTTCAACTGATTCCAGCTAAGGCCCAGACTCTCCAGATTGGTGAGCTGGCCCAGTTCCGGCGGGATCGCGTCCGTCAGTTGATTTGAGTCTAGGCTCAGCTCTTCGATATTGGTAAGTTGAGCTAGTTCCCCCGGGATCGGGCCCGTCAACTGATTTGAGGAAAGGTGCAAGATTCTGATTTTGGTAAGTTGGCTCAATTCCGGCGGGATCCCGCCAGTCAACTGATTCTCCCAAAGGTTTAAGACTTCTAGATTCGTGAGTTGACCCAATTCCGACGGTATCCTTCCCGTCAATTGATTGGTGCCAAGTTGAAGCCAGGCGAGATTGTTCAGTTGCGTCAATTCCGGCGGGATCGAGCCCGTCAACTGATTTGCCGAAAGGTCCAGGTTTCTGAGATTGGTGAGTCGGCCCAGTTCCGTAGGTATCCTTCCCGTCAACCGATTTTCCACAAGCTCCAGCTTCTTCAGTTCGGAAAGATTGCCCACTTCCGGTGGAATCGGACCCGCCAGCTTATTGCTGTGCATGAAGAGGGTCGTAACCCGGCCATTCTGAACGTCGACTCCATACCAGGTTGAAAGGTCTTTCTCCGTCAACCAGTTGGTGTTGTTCTCCCAATTCGGACCGTCCGTCGCGTTGTACAGCGCCACCAACGCTTCCCGATCCCCGCCGGAAACTGGTACCCTTTCGCCGAAACGACTTGCGAAGATCACAAAATCGCCGAATCCAATGGCGTCATCCCCGTCAAGATCAAACCGCGCATCATATCCGGCGTCCCCCTTACCTGACCCGAACGCTTCGGCTAACAGGACAAAATCGCTGAAGCCAACCGTCCCACTGCCATCGAAGTCCGGGGATCCTTGCGACTTCGGTGAACTTGCCTGGGAATAAAGAGATCCCAGAAAAATCAACACGGCCGAACACAGAATCGCGAATATCGACGCCGATTTCGCTCGCTGCCATCCGAATCGGCCGTCCGTCGAATGTAGACAACGCCTGAACAATGGGACCTCACGTGTGGAACCAATGCCGAAACAGCTAACGGCCGTCAGTTTTCAGCCATCAGCCAAACCAGGTTGACGATACGGCCCGCCGAATTCGACTCACCAATATCAGCGCCGGAATGTAGGCAACCACAAAGGTTGCCCTACGCTTACAACGACGGCGGGAAACACGGCGATGTCAATTCGCGGTTGTATGGTTATTGTAGGGGCGACCGGCCGGTCGCCCCTACAGGTCATCGAGTCCACGATGCCGCATCCGGGATGCCGCGGCTGACCAGAACCTCCAGGTCCGGTTCCGGTATCCCGAGCGTAGTGGCGGCGCGCTTTGCGGCCGGCTCCGCCCAGTCCCGCAGGATGCCGCGGACATCCCCCGTGGCGCGGTCCAGCAGCAGCGCGGCGGCCGGTCCTTCCTCGCCGTCCAGCGTTGAAACGCCTTCAGGGCCGGAAAACGAAACGCGAGCAAGCCGGCCAGCCCAACCCGGCTGTACCGGTAGAATCAAAGCGAAGACGCGGCCCTCGCCGCCGCACGCGATCTCTGCCATGCCGAATGTCACGTCGAAGACGGTGCTTCCGTCTTCAGCCTCCCCCGTGAGCCGGTACGGACCGTCCATCCGCGGCAGGGAAGGCGGAGCGTCGACCACAAACGCGGGTTCCAGGAAAAGTTCCTTGTCCCCGTTCAATCCGCCCCACAACAGCAGGCTCTTCGATGAGGCCTGGTAGGCCGCCTCCTCACGCCTGCTTCCTTCATGGTAACGATGGCGTAGCGCCTTGGAAAAACTGAATTCACTGATCCATTGCGGCTGGCAGTACGTCATCAGGTCCGACGTTTCCGGATTCACCAGTGTCTCGTTGAGGAAATCGTACCCCCACGCGCCGATCGTACCGTCGCCCGTTGGAAAGTCGGGATCCGTACCGAGCGCGCCACATCCCGGGGCGTGGAAAAGGTTCAGGTTGTGCCCGAGTTCGTGCGCGATCACGTTTTCGTCGAGGATGGATAGGCTCACGTATCCCGGTAACATCGCTATCCCTTGTAGGCCACCTTCGCCCGTCTCTCTAAAGATGCCCATATAATGACCTCGCGCACCTTCCATGGCATAAATCAACTCGGCTTCACGCAATAACGTCTCATGACTGTCGCCGGTGGGATCCACCGAAGTCGACACGGGCTCGTGAATAGTCAATTGGAAATCGCTCACCGGAAGGACATCGCGGGTCAACCGGAACAAATCGGATTCGGACGACAGATCCTCCATTTCCGTCAAAACGGAACGGTCCGGGTCCTCGATCCACAGAAACGGGACCAATGTCAGATTGAAGGTTGGTAAGGACGTCACGTCCACTGCCGTTCTGCCCGTCGCGGGTAGACGCGCGGCGATGTCCAGACCCGGGTCCAGCGTCCGATCCGGATCGATCTCGACCACCATCTCAAGACCGGGCATTACCACCGAGCCCGGCACCACCGCGTTGGCTGAATTCAACAGGGACGCCTCATTGATCTGCCAGGGGATGCTCGTCGCCCGCCCTTCGATCTCCGCGGCATACACCTCCGCGCCGTCCAGATAGAAGGTGGCCCGAACAGGGGGCATCGCGGTATCCACGTCCCGCGCCGCGGTGACGAACACACGCAGGAGAGCGGCCTCGCCGGCCACCATAGACACGGGATATTCCAGCGATTGCGTCGCCTGCGTCAGGTAGGCCGTTGACAGGTCCATGAGGTCGCAGTTCGGCACGCGGCTATCGGGAATTTCTCTGAGCCACGCCTGGAATTCGGCGCCTTTCGGCACGCACACGAGCGTTTCTTTAAGACGCAAAGTTTCCAGGTTGAGATTGGTAAACGTGTGCGAAAGGCTTCCCGACAAAGCGCCGTTATAGGCGAGGTCCAGCGACTTGAGATTGGCAAGATTGCCCAGTTCCGGGGGTATTTCGCCGGACAACTGGTTGACGCTGAGGTCCAGCCACTCGAGGTTCGCGAGTTGCCCCAATTCCGCCGGTATCCCGCCGGACAACCGGTTTGAGGCAAGGTCCAATCTTTGTAGATTGGCCAAATATCCCAAACCGGTCGGTATCTCACCGGTCAACTGGTTATTGTCGAGGGAGAATACCTGGACATTGGCCAGTTGTCCCAGTTCGCCGGGAATCCTACCAGTCAATTGATTGTGGTCGAGGTATAGTCGCCAGAGATTCGTTAGCTGGCCCATTTCGGAAGGTATCTCACCAGTCAACTGGTTATTGTCAAGAAGCAAGTCCGATAGATTGGTCAGACGTCCCAGTTCCGGGGGGATCTCGCCAGTCAACTGGTTGTCGCCTATCGTCAGTTGCCTGAGATTGGTGAGGCGTCCAAGGTCCGGTGGAATACTTCCCGTTAACTCATTAGTGCTAAGGCCCAAACTTCGGAGATCAGACAACCGTCCGAGCGCTGGGGGTATCCCGCCCGTCAACCGATTGTACCCAAGACCCAGCGACTCGAGATTCGTGAGTTTTCCGAGCTCTGGAGGTATCCCTCCCGTTAACCTGTTACCAGTAAGGCTCAAGCGGCTGAGATTGGTCAACTGCCCCAGTGACAATGGTATATTGCCCGCCAACGAGTTTCCATCAAGACGCACCATTTCGAGATTGGTCAACCGTCCAAGTTCCGGTGGAATTTTCCCCGTCAACCCACACGCGGCAAGGGTCAAGGACGTGAGGTTGGTGAGTTGTCCGAGTTCCGGCGGAATGCCGCCGTTGAATTCATTCCCGAAGAGATTCAAGTAGGTGAGTCTGGTCAATTGTCCAAGCTCGGGTGGGATCACGCCCGTTATTTGACTATCGCCAAGGTCGAGGTATTTGAGATGGGTCAACTGCGCCAGTTGGCGAGGGATCGCGCCGCTCAGGTTGTTTTCATACAGATCCAGCCTCGTCACCCGTCCGCGGGCATCCGTTGTCACGCCGTGCCAGTCGCCCAGCGGCGCGGGGCTCGCCCAGTTCGTCGCATTTGTCCAGTTCAAGCCATCCGTCCCGTTGTATAGCTCAACCAATGCATAGTAATCCGCGCGTGTCTCAGTACAGCGGGAAACCTCAGTCCTGCTGGGTATCCGATCGAACCAGGCCTGGAATTCCGCCTTCGGGGGCCCGCACAGTTGCGTTCCGTCCATCGCCAGCGAATCCAGCGTAAGCTGAGTCAGCCCTAATGGCACTGGACCGGACAGCGAGGGGTTAGTCGCGAGGTTCAGCGTTCTGAGATGGGCCAGACCTCCCAGTTGGTGAGGTATCGTTCCCCGAAGGTTGTTTCCCCGCAGGTCAAGTCTGGTCACATCGCCGTCGGCGCCGGCTGTCACGCCGTACCATTCGCCCAGGTTCTCAGTGCTCAACCAGTTGGTCTTATTCTTCCAGTTTGAGCCATCCGCCGATCTGAATAGCGCGACCAGAGCGTCCCGTTCCGGAAAGACACATAGATCGCCGACTCTCTTTACGCGTATGCTTTCAAGCCATGCATGAAATTCGGCGGTCTGAGGTATGCACACTTGTGTGTCATGTAAGTGAAACTCCGCCAGGGTGAGACCGGTGAACGACTCCGGCAGCGGCCCAGTCAGGTCATTGTTTTGATGGAAGTATATTTCTCTAAGCTCGGTAAGCTGGCCCAGTTCAGATGGTATCCTCCCTGTCAACTGATTCCAACCAAGGAACAAATATCGCAGATCAGACAATTTGCCCAGTTCCGATGGGATCGTGCCTGTTATCAGGTTTACTCCAAGTTCCAGACTCTGCAGCCGCGTCAACTGTCCCAGTTCAGGGGGGATCGCTCCCGTCAGTTCATTGTAGCCAAGGTTCAACGATGTAAGATTGGCGAGTTGGCCCAGTTCCGGTGGGATCCCGCCCCCCAGTGGGTTAGTGTTAAGCCATAACGTTTTGAGACTGCTGAGTTGGCCCAGCTCCGGCGGGATCGGGCCGGTCAATTTGTTACCGTCGAGGATCAACTCTTCGAGGTTGGTGAGTTGGCCCAGTTCAGGGGGGATCGCTCCCGTCAGTTCATTATTGGCAAGGTCCAACGATGTGAGGTTGGTGAGTCTTACAAGTTCCGTTGGTATCGGCCCATTCAGGTCATTTATGTCAAGCTCTAACACTCTTAAGTTGGTTAGTTGGCCCAACTCCGGCGGGATCGGACCCGTCAGATCGTTATTCCAACTAAGGTCCAGGGTTTCGAGCTCGGTAAGTTGGCCCAATTCCTGTGGTATCTCGCCGATCAATCCACTAACCCAAAATCTCAAATGCTTGAGCCTTCTGAGTTTTCCAAGCTCGGCCGGAATCGTCCCGTTTAATGAGTTCACCGAGAGATCCAACCTCTCTAGATTGGTGAGTCGTCCAAGCTCTGGCGGGATCCCTCCACTCAAGTCGTTCCGGCTGAGGATCAAGTATTCGAGCTTCGTGAGTTGGCCCAATTCCGGGGGTATGGTTCCGGACAGCTTATTCTTATCCAGGTGAAGGTGCGTAACCCGGCCATTGACAACGCTTACACCATACCAGGTTGAAAGGTCTTTTTCGGTCAACCAGTTGGTGTTTTGCTCCCAATTGGGCCCATCCGTCGCATTGTACAGGGCGACCAGGGCATCCCGGTCCCCGCCGGAAACTGGGACCTTTTCACCGAAACGACTTGCGAAGATCACAAAATCGCCGAATCCAATGGCGTCATCCCCATTCAGATCGTACCTCGGATCATATCCGGCGTCTCCTTTCGCCGAACCGAATGCCTCCGCAAGAAGTACAAAATCGCTGAATCCGACCGTCCCGTTGCCATCGAAGTCCGGTGACGCTTGCGACTGCGGTGAACTTGCCTGGGAATAGAGCGATCCCAGGCCAATCAACACGGCGGAACACAGCATCGTGAATATCGTCGCCGATTTCGCTCCATGCCACGTGGACTGTCCGCCGGTCGCATGTGGAAGGCGCCTGAACAATGAGACCTCGCGCGAAAAAAGATGGCGAAAGAGCTATCAGCGGTCGGCTCTCAGCCATCAGCTAAACCAGGTTAACGATTCGGCCTGCCAATATCAATTCACCTGTGTCTGCGCCTTGACATGGGCAACCACTAGTACCTCTTGACTTCTTAAGCAGCGCGTTACTTCAATTCGATGTCTCCCCTGAAGGCGAAGAAGCCATCGACATGCCGATGAAATACGTTGTCCGTCTGAGTCCCGAAGAACGGGAGCAGCTTCAGGATCTGGTCAGTAACCGCAAGACGCAAGCCTACCGCATCAGGCACGCTCGCGTCCTTCTCAAGGCCGATGCGGAGGGTCCGGACTGGATGGATTGACAGATCACGAAGGCCTTTTCGTGCAATCAGTCAACATTTGTCTGTGTTTATAGAATACAACTAAATTTACCGAGCTAATAATGATTTATTGATGGACTTGTCGATTTTTTGATGAAAAACGATGATTTTTCCGATCTATATCGTTTGTCGGTCGATAACCTGACCAATCACAGCTTTGGATTTCTGCGACTCCAATTGACGCAAATCAAGGTTGCGTCTACAGGTGACCCGTTGCTCGAACACCAACACCGCCGCCGAGCCGACGACAAAAAACGGGAGGCATCATTGCGACATGATGCCTCCCGTCTTGTTGTAATCGTTGACTTCATTGCGCAAGCGCGTCATCTCGCTCGGCGTGCCGGTTTTCTTTAAACAATGGCTGAAAAACAAAAGACGGTGGGCGTTCGTACTGGACGGATCCCTACGCCGCCCATGCTTCTGAGGTCACCACGACGCGACCTTGTCCACGTAAACCAGGGGTTAGGTCACAATACCGGGAAGACGGTAGAGGGGAGAGATTACCAGCCTTGTGAGGATTATTCTCGTGCCAAAGGCAGGGAGGGAAGACATACCGGGCAAGGACTTCCTCTACCGGCTTACGTCGACCGTCTTCCCGCATTTCTTCTACCACCACGGCCGTCCCACGTACAGACCCCGATTCTTCATCGGCAAACGGACGCGCACGCCGCCCAGCCGGTGGGACTCGATGAAGCCCATCACCATCTCCTGGCTTCGCCGTGCCAACTGGACGGGGCCCAGTGTCTCCCGTCCCGTATCCAGCGCCTCGGCGATATCCCGGAGACCGTTCACCGTCCCGCTCTCGATCGACACATCGGGAAACGGCCGTTCCTCGAGTACATGGCTCACGCCGCAGGCCTTCCGGAACTGGCAGGTCATCCCGTTGTCGTACGTCCTCAGCTTTCCCTCGGAGCCGCAAAGCTCGAATTCGGTTCCGCTGCCGCCCACCGTATAACCGAGGACGCCGTTGTGAAACCGGACGAATCCGGCTGCCACGCCCGGGTCCACGTTCAACCGGTTGTCCTCCCAGTCCGCGTCTTCGCAGACAATGGTTCCCTGAACGAAATCAATTTCCGCATCGCCAGCCAGATACAACATCATATCCGACCCATGGGTAAGCCCCCACAGCGCGGAGGTCACACCCTGCTGTACGATCACGGCCTGAACCGTTCCCAGGTCTCCGGCGTCTGCCAGTTCCCGCATTTTCTGATAAACCGGAATATATCGACGTTGGGTGCCGTAGTTGAACTTCGTCCCATTCCGTTCAACCGCCGCCACCATCGCGTCCGCCTCCTCCATCGAACAGCAGAGCGGCTTCTCGCAATAAATCCCATTTACCCCGTTCTCGGCCGCGAAGACGGTCATCTCCGAATGGGTCGCCGGGCGCGTGGCGATGCACACGATATCCGGTTTCTCTTTGTCGATCATCTCCCGGTAGTCGGTATAACAGACGGGAACGTCGTACCGGTCCCGAATGGACTCCGCCTTTTCCGCCACCACGTCCGATACTGCCACCAGGTCCGTCCGCTCGCACGCCACCGCGGCAGCCGCGTGCGAGTACGGGATCCAGATCTGGCTGTTGGGATGGTCGCGCACTTCGTCGTCGATCGTCGCGCCCATCCGCCCGCAACCGATCAATGCTGTCCGGTATCGATTAGCCATTATTCCCACCCTCGTGATAATGAGCGTTACTCCACAGCGTGAGACCGCATCTCCGCCCTCAGGGGCCCGAACATGCCATGCCCCCACTGGATATCCGCGTCCTTGACCGTCTTCTCCGCCTGTCCGGGACGGACAGGCGCCGTACCCAGAATCCGGCCGTCCTGCGCGATGCTGATCCGCTCTTCGTAGATGGTAAACTCCAGCGTCGTCGGCTTTCCCGTCCAGACAGCGGGCACGGAAACACTGCCGGGCTTTCTCACGCGGTAGACCTTGCGGTACTGGTTCCACACCTCGTCGTCGTGCAGGAACGAATGCCGCATGTCACGCACGGGGCACCCCTTTGCGCTCACGGAGAGGTAGAGCGCATCTCCCATGGGCGCCAGACCGGTCACGCGTTGTCCCCAATCGTTGATGACCAGGTCGGTACCGTGTTCCTCGTTGTAGGCGACCACCCGGTCTTCGTAGGGATGGTTCATTTTGTCCGTAATCTGCGGTTCGCGGAACATGCGTTTCACGAAATGCCACGCGTGCCCGTGCGCATCGTACCGCCACAGTTCCGACCAGGGCCATACCCCCACGTAGAGGTCCCCTCCGTAAATCGTCGTTGTCTGCGCCTCGCGTACGCTGCCGGACACGCCCGGCATCACGGGAGGATAGCCTTCCAGATGGCGCAGCTGGCTGCCGTCGTACCTGAACAGGTTTCCGGTGGGGTACTGTGCGATCAGCATCTCGTCGTACCAGTTCAACATCGAATACAGCTGAAAGCTCACGCCCGCCAGCGACGCCCGCACGATCTTCCATTCGGACCCGTCGAATACGTAAACGCCCCCCATATTGGAGGAATTCACGATCTCATCACCGAGTTGTCCGATAGAGAACGGCGTCTCCTGTGGATACTTCAGATCCAGCGTCACCGCCTTATCCAGGTCCACCGGTCCGCTTCCCGGCGTCCAGGGCACGGCATAGAGTGTTGTAAACGGCGGGTCCGAATCCTGGTCTTTGTGGAAAAACGTAAGGTAGCCAAGTGCGTAATAGAAATGGTGATAGCGTCCCTTCGCGGGCGTTTCCAGGACGCGCTCCCCGTCGTACGTGGCCTCGCTCTCCTTGAACTGAAAGACCTTCCCTGCAATTCGCATTTTTCCGTCGCCGCTCACGGTTTCGCCCACGCCGAAGCTCCCGTCGGCCTGCCACCGGCCCTCCTCGTCATCCCACCAACGCGCGGTCCGGTCCTGGTGATAGCTGCACGAGTACACGCGGCCGTCCAGATCGAACAGATAGCTCCCCCCGTCCTCCGTGGATGGCGGCAGGGTCTCGAATTGCGCCTCGGCCTCGTCGTCGCGCAGGAAAAACTGCAGCGTGAACCGGTCCATCCTGAATGCGGTGTTGTAGACGCCCACAAATCCCGCTCCCAGAACGGCGCGGCCATCCCCGTCCCGGGCCTCGAACAGCGATCCCCAGTTCTGGCCCACGTCCTGTCCGAAATCGATCGTTGTCGTAATTCTCATGACATGTGTCTCCCCGGCAAGCCCCGGCAGCGGCCAGAGCAGCAAAGCGGCAAGCATCCAGTGCATCGCAGGCGAATTCTCCGCGTTTTACCTCAATTCCAAATAATGAGAACCGTTCAATTGGCCACAAAAGGCACAGAAAGTATCGGCACGAAACGGCGTGTGTCGCAACGCCGCCGCCCCGGACGCAGACGTCTCAGATGCCGTCAGAATGCCAGGACGACCTTGACCGCGCCTTCCCTTTCTGGATGCTCGAACGCCAGATCGAACGCGTCCTGGATCTTTTCAAAGGGCAACAGGTGCGTCAACATCGGCCGAACGTCCAGCCGGCCCTGGGTGATCCAATCCAGCGCCGCCGTATAATCCAGGTCCGGATTCGGGCCGACCGACGTGACGATCTGCAGTTCCTTCCTGAACATCTCCATGAACGCCAGGGTCATCCTTCCCTCGGCATTCTCCTTGTTAGGCACGCCGAAATAAACCAGCGTACCGTTCTGGCGCAACAAGTCGCCGCAAAGGTTGAACGTCGATTCCCTGCCCACGGCTTCCACCGCCAGGTCCACCATCTCCCCGCCGGTGATTTCCGAAATCGCTTCCGAGAGATTGCAGGTCTCCGGATTGATGGTATGGGTGGCGCCCATTCCCGGGGACACAGCCAGCCGGTGGGGCAGCGGGTCCACGCCGATGATATACCTTGCGCCCAGGTTGCGCAGCGTGGCGTTGAACAGTTGTCCCACCGCACCCTGCCCCATCACCAGAGCGTTCCTGTTGATCACGTTGCCCAGTTTATAGAAACAGTGGATCACCGTCCCGAGCAACTGGCTCATCAGAGCGACCTCCGGTTCGAGGTCCATCGGAAGTTTGACGCACCCCGCCGGATCGGCCAGCACGTATTCCTGGAACAGGCCCCGGTCGAAGCCCCAGAGCAGCACCCGATCGCCGGTACTATATGCGTCGGAGGCACAGGCCTCTACGATGCCGAGACCTTCATGCCCGGTCTGCCCCAGCCCCATTGGGTACGACGCGCCGATGCCATAGAACGCCGGTTTGTCCGTACCGCAAATCCCAGCACGCTCCAGACGCACCAGCATCATATCCCTGGTCGGCTCGGGTCTCTCCACCTCTGCGATTTCCCAACGCTTCGGCGCAACCAGTCTTGCCGCCTTCATCTTTCCGCACCTCTCTTCAGTCCCAAACCGGCCAATCCTGGCTCTGCAGCCGCTTCCACAACCCGTCGAACTGCTCGCTGCCGTCGTCCTCCCATTCATCCAGCCTAACGCCGGGCGCAAAGGACTCGTCCACACCCTGCTTCATCAGCCGCTCGGCCTGCTGCAGATTCCGATAATAATGCCTGACGCCGCCCGGAAACGTCACCACCGACAGATGCCGGGACCATTCCGCCGCCGGCGTCTCGCTGTACTTCGCGACGGCATCCTCGTCCAGCGCCACACCCAGGCCAGGCGCTTCGGGGACCTTCATGAAGCCGCGCTGGATTGGATGCGGGTCCACGATCAGGTCTTCTTCGTAGGAATGGCTGGCGGTCACCCCCGGCAGCGTCGCCGTTGGCATCACCGCGCCCAGGTTCAGCGCGAACGCCGTCGTGATTCCCGTTCCCACGTATTGCAGCAGGATCGGCGTATTCGCCGCGGCGAACGTCCACCCCGCGGCCAGCGCGTCCCGGACGCACTCGTGGCTGCACAGCGCGCCTTCGAAGTCCCCGGCCCTGAGCCCCGTCCATGGGCCGGACGGCTGCCTCGATGCCGCCTCCGACAGCACCCGCACGCCGTGGAGATAGAACGGGATGCGGATCTCGCCGTGCAGCCTGCGCCAACCTTCGATGTCGTACGCGAAGATCGGCTCCTCGACGCCCTTCACGACCGGAATCTTCTCCAGCGCCCGCAGCACGGGCAGCGCTTTTTCCACACAGATGAGCGCCCCGTTGAAATCGAATTCCACGCGAAAATCCGGCGGCGCCACGTCCTGAATTACCTGTGCGCATTCCACCACGTCATAAAACGCGCGCGCCTTGCACTTCAAACCGCGGTATCCGCGTTCCGCTGCCGCCTGGACTTCGGCCGAAGTATCCTCCGGCGACATGCTCGGCATCCACCACCCCATCGCCACCCATTGACGCGCCTGCTGTCCCATCACCTTCCAAGCGGGCAGGCCCAGGTGCTTTCCCATGAGATCGTAGCACGCCATATCCAGATTGAAACGCCCCTGGCCCATGACGTGGTCGAAGGGATCGGTGCCTATATAGGCATCCAGCGCCTGCTGTTCCAGCGGCGGTCCGGGGTTCTCGCCCAGCCCCTCGAGCCCGGTATCCGTATGAAATCTGTATACCGTCACTTCCTCCGACATCGCGAAATGATGGTACGCCTTGCGGATTCGGGCTTCATAGGGGACCCGTAGCGGAATCACTTCGATTTCGGTGATTTTCATGGGTATCGTCCTTGCCAGAGAGACCCGGAGGTTAAACGCCGTGCCCGCCAGCCTGCTGCGAGGCTTGAATTCAGCCGTAGCCGATGGTATATATAGTCCGGGTAGAGGTAAGACGTGAGACGGGAGAGATTTCCAGCCTTGTAAGGATTCTTCTCGTGCCGGAGGCAGAAAGGAAAAACACACCGGGCAAGGATATCATCTACCGTCTACCCTCTTCCGTCTCCCCGCATTTCTTCTACCTTCTTCCTTCTTCCTTCTTATTGCCTTTGGAAAGGTTTTCCCATGCCCCGGCGCCTCGTCTACTTCAATGGCAGCTACGTCTCCGAACGCGACGCCCGCATCTCCATATTCGATTCGGCCCTGATGTTCGGCGACATGGTATTTGAAATGACCCGTTCATTCAAGCAAAAACCCTACCGCCTGCGCAACCATCTGGACCGGCTCTATGCCTCGATGAAATACGCTCGGATCGACTGCGGCCTGAGCATCGAGCAGATGGAATCCGCCACTGACGAGACCATAGAACGGAACCTGCCCGCGCTCGAGGGCCTGGACTACCAGATCATGCACAACGTCACCCGTGGCGCCCTTCCCCTGTATGACACGCTCGTCACCGAAGGCCTGGATCCGATCGTCACCGTCAACGTCATCCCGCTCGTTCGACACATCGGCGGCGCGGCGCATGATTACGAACAGGGCGCCCACTTCGTGGTCACACCCCAGCAATCCGTTCCCGCACGATACATCGATCCCAAAGCAAAGAACCGCAGCCGGATCTACTACCAGCTTGCCAATCTGCAGGCGCAACGCATGGAAGGCGGCGCCAATGCGCTGCTTACCGACGAGCACGGATTCATCACCGAAGGCACCGGAAACAACGTCTTCTTCGTCCTCAATGGGGAGATCCTGACGCCCAAACCCCACGATATCCTGCGGGGGGTCTCAAGACAGGCATGCATGGAACTGGCCGAAAAGCTGGACATCCCGGTCCGCGAAGCCGATATAGAACCCTACGACGTCCGGAACGCCGAAGAAGCATGGTATACGGCGACGACCATCTGCATGGTCCCCATCACCCGTTTCGACTTTCAGCCGGTCGGCACGGGACGACCCGGTCCGATCTATCGACGCCTCATCGACGCATGGTCGGAGGAAGTCGGCCTGGACATCCCCGCGCAGGCCCGGGAATACGCGGAACGCGCGAAATCCTGGGCGCCCTGATCGCCGGCGATAGGACCGATCCATGTCGCCTCATCGTCCAAACCCATCACACGGAGCGACACCAATGCCGTCATACCGAGCGGCCCTCATCGGCTGCGGCAACATCTCCGGACGCCATGCGCGAGCCTACCTGGCACAGGGCAACGTCGAGCTTGTTGCAGCCTGCGACATCAACCCGGAAAACCTGAACAGAACCTGCGACGAACTCGAGATACCGGGTCGATACGCTTCTCACCAGGACCTCTTCAAGCACGAGGCAGGCATCGACCTCGTCAGCGTATGCACCTTCCCGAACGTCCACGGGGAGCAGACCATCGCCGCCGCCAACGCCGGCGCAAAAGGCGTACTGTGCGAAAAGCCCATGTGTCTCAGCCTGGACGAGGCCGACGGCATGATCCGGGCCTGCCGGCGGAACGATACGCGGCTGGTCATTGCCCATCGACACCGACAGAGCCCGAATTTCAACAAGGCGCGGCGTCTCATCGCCGGCGGCGCTATTGGCGAACCCCGGCTCGTGTGGAGCTATCTGACCAGTTGTCTCGTGGACAACGGCACGCACATCGTCGACATGATGCGTTACCTTCTCGGGGATCCGGAGGCGGACTGGGTGATGGGACAGGCCTCCCGGAAGCGCGACACCCTGTATCAGGGCTCCCCCGCCGAAGAATCCAGCGTGGGGCTCGTTGCGTTCAGAACCGGGACCCGCGCGGTGGTGGAAATGGGTGAAAGGACGCCGAAAGACGGGTTCCGCTTTCGGGTACTGGGAAGCGAAGGGACGATTGACGCCGCACTCGACGAAGTGGTCCTCACGGACGGGAACGGCATCACCACGTTTCGGGAGGAACCCAGGCCTGGATTCATGGAACAGACACGGGAGATGATCGCCTGGGTGGAAGGGGGCCCCGAGCACCGGAGCAGCGAAAGGCAAGGGCGGGCCGCAACAGAACTCCTGATGGCCATGCACGAATCCGCCCGCACGGGCGAACTGATCGAACTGCCGCTCAAGATCGGGTATGATCCGATGAAGAAACGGGTAGAGGAAGCTGTCAGCCGTCAGCGATCAGCCGTCAGCTAAAGTCAAAAACGAAACCAGAATCAAAGTCCACATCTTCCCGGCCCCGCAGACCTCTCTCCCCGGCCCTCTCTCCCACCGGGAGAGAGGGTGAAAAACGCCGGAAAGGCGGGCGACCACAAGGGTCGCCCCTACAAAGCCAATGACGGAGACACGAGATCTCTTCTTCCTTCTACCTTCTACCTTCTTCCCGCTTTGATGACGGCGCCTTCTTCGGGGTGGCTTTGGTGTATAGCCCGCCCCGACTCCGGTCGTAGATGACCTCGATGCTACCGTTCTCCGAAACCAGCCGCGGAACGTTGCTACTCTTCTCATCGCGGTCCGGCCCCCGCATGACCGCAAGCTGCGCCTCGCCCATACCCTCCAGAAGGTCCCCCCATCGTTCCTCCGGCGTCGCCATTGCCGCCCCGCCGTTGAAGTGCCGGGAGGAGTACCGCGTGAGAATGACGCGGCGCGGGACGTCGCTTTGCCACGCCAGCGCGCCGTGCGCCTGCGGGCCGTCCATAAAGAAGATGACATCCCCGGCCTTTGTCAGCGGATGCGTCACCAGACCCATGTCGTCGTCGCAGGTCCAAACACCCTTAGGGATCCCGTATTGAGACTTGTGGCTTCCGGGCACGCAGGCAAACCCCCCGTCGTTTTCGGTGACGTCCCTCAACTGCCAAGCCACGCCGACGGATGGACCCCCCAGCGCATAGCTGCGGCCGTTCTGGAAGGTATAGTTGCGAGACGGGCTCAGCGGCTCGTTGCCGCCATGGAGGAAATGTCCTGCGCCGCCCCTGGGCGTACAGATCGCTTCAAAGCCCGTACACCGGAAGCCTTTCCCGCCCATCCAGGTGAGACGGTGGACCACCGCCGGGTGGGCGAGCATCTTCCGGAAAGGTTCGCACCAGGGCCTGGGCATTTCAAGCAGGCCGGCGATGGTGGGCCGTCCGGTCCCGGCCAGGCTCTTTGACCCCATGGCGAGATCCACGCTTTCAACCACGATGCGGTCCGAAAACCGGTCGATCGCCTCGTTCGCCAGCGCCAGGTCTTCCGGAGTCATCACGTTTCGAAGGACGAGATGACCGCACAGGTCCCAGAAATAGAATTCCTTCTCGTCGATGTTCGAATCCGGATTCCTGATATAGATGGACGGGTGGGACAGGTCGGATTCCGGGTCCACCCAACAGGTCTCTCCGTCCGAGCTGAGCGTGGGAGGCGGGTCCGTATCTCGGTAGCCCGGCTTGTGAAGCATAACGCGCTGCTCCGGCGTCAATTGCTCCATCCATTCCGGCTGGTCTTCCCGCTGGGTCTTCGGTCCGGTGCCGACAGACTGCACCGCCGCGTGCCCCGCGTAACTGTACTGGAGCAGCCGTTGGGAGCGCTCCCGCGCCCCGGGACGCATGCCCTGTAGCAGGGTCGCCGCGCACAGCAGCAGGTCGCCCGCCTCCAGCACGGGCTGCACGGTGAGTCCCAGGTCGTCCCTTCCGGTCAGCACGTCGTCAGGGGTTTCGACATTGCTTTTGTGGCTGCACGGGACCAGCGAAAACCCGCCGTCTCCCGCGCTCGCATCGGACAGCGCCCAGATGGCGTGTATTCCCTGGCAGTGCCGACGGCCGTTGAGGATGTAATAGGCCCGGCCGGCGTCCATCGGTTCATTGCCGCCAAGGAGTTGGCCGTCAGCCCCGTCCGCATTGCCAATAAGCTCAGGCTCCCTGTCCAGCCGGAAGCCATATCCGATCAGCTGGTTCAGGTAATTAACCAGAAGGGGATGGACCATCAGATCGCGGAACGGCTCCCTGTGCGGCGCGGGCCATCCCAGTATCCCGCTCTCGCCGCCTTCGTGCTCGAGCGCGCGATTGCAAGCGTCGACTTCCCTCGGAGTCAAAACGCCCCGTAAAATCAGGTAGCCCGAGACATCGAAACAATAGTTCTCCTCGTGGCTCATCTCTTGCCGGTCCATCTCCAACCTCCTGTATGTTGTACGATCTCCAGAGATAAGCTAATATGTAGTATTCATGGTACTTGTGGGTAGGCGGGGGTGTCAACAGAAAACAGGACGCGACACCTATAGCGATTAGCTCTCAGCTTTCAGCCGTCAGCTTAACCCGGTCTACGATACGGCCTGACGATATCGATCCGCGGATGTCCGATATTTGTACGAGCGACCGGCCGGTCGCCTCTACAGAACACATCACGTGCGGTTTTCTGCGCAAACACAAGGGTCGCCCCTACGAATACAACGACGGCGCTACGAGGGCAGGATGCCCTCGATCCGAGACTGAACGTCCACGTATCCGGCTGCTGGGGCCGCCCCGAAAAGTGTTACCTATGTGCCCGAACAGGTGTTAACCTTGAAGGCGGACAGCTGTAGTGCGGGCGCCCACAAGGGACGCCCCTACAAAACCAAACGTCTACGAATCGAACTTTCCTGGTTCCGCGCTGTCGTTGCACTTGTAGGGGCGTCCCTTGTGGGCGCCCGGCCACTGGCGTTACCGTCTACCCTCTTCCTTCTACCCGTTTTTGAAAGGGTTCCACCATGTCAGATCTGAAAGCAGCGGTGATCGGCTGCGGGGGCCACGCGCAATCGCACCTGCAGATGATCGCGGACGAACCGCGACTTCGGCTGGCGGGCATCGCGGAACTCGATGAAGAGCGCTTGCGCAGGAACCGTGCGGAATGGTCGCCCGAGCAGGCCTTCGTCGACTATCGACAGATGCTGGACGCGTGCGCGCCGGACCTCGTGTACGTCGTCACCAATCCGGGTCATCTGCTTCCCATCGTCATCGATTGCCTGAGCCGGGGTATCCACACCTCGGTGGAGAAGTCGCCCGGAATGAACGTGGACGAGACCTCTCAGATGGCGCGCGCCGCCCGGGATAGCGACGGCAAGGGCATCGTGTCCTTCAACCGTCGATACTATCCCCAGGTGCTGGCCGTCCTGCGGCGCATCCAGGCCGGCGGGGGCGCGGTACACGTCGCGGCCACCTACAACAAGCCGTTGAGCCAATTTAAAGACGCAACGCCTGACCCGGTGATCTGCGACGCCATCCACCACGTGGACCTGATCCGCTGGTTAGCCGGTACCGGCCCGGAGGAAGCGGCGATACCGGTGGAGGTGCGGGGGATGGTGCAGGACGGCGAGCGCCCCGTGTGCCATCGCCACAATGCCGTGGTCCGTTTCGACACGGGCGCATTCGGCGTATTGATGAGCCACTACGGCGTGGGCTATCGCATTCAGCGGGCCGAGGTACACGCCGAGGATCTGTCGGTGTATCTGGATCTGACGAGGGCGCCGAAGGTGGAGGGATATGAGCGGGGCGAGGCATTTTCAGTGGGCGACGACGAAATCGAGGCCGTGGGCGGGGCGGGTTTCAACGAGGTCGTCCACTTCGTCGACTGCATTCTGGAAGACCGCACGCCATGGTCGACCCTGGACGACGCCGTGCAGACCATGCGCCTGTGCGAGGCCATCCGCGCCGGGCACGTAGGGGAGTTGTAGAGGTGCGGCTCTCGCGTCGATCGCGATAGGAAAGTGGGTCGTCTACCATGGTCGGCTGTTGATTCAAGACCCGTAGAGTTCGTCACTCGTACCGCAACGCGTCCACGGGATTTGCCAGTGCGGCCTTCACTGACTGGGCGCCCACGGCGAGCATGGCGGTTCCGAGCGCAAGAACGCCGCAAAGGATGAAAACTCCGGGCTCAGGATCGATCCTGTAGGCGAAATTCTGAAGCCAGCCGTTCATTATGTAGTAGGCTACCGGCCAGGCCAGCAGATTGGCGACCAGAACCAGCTTTGCGAACTCGCCGGAAAGCAGAAGAACGAGGCGCGAGACTGAGCCGCCGAGCGCCTTGCGGATACCCACCTCCCTGGTTCGCCGCGTTACGGACAGTGACGCCAGCCCGAGTAGTCCCAGACAGGAAATCAGGATCGCGAAGAGAAACGTGTATCCCGTAATCCTGAACCATCGATCTTCATTCCGGTACTGGTGGGCGAGATTGTCCTCCAGGAAGGAATAGTTAAATGGCTCGTCTGACGACACTGTCTCCCATGTCTTCCGCAGAAAGTCGATCGTACCGGCAATATCCTCGGGCCGAATCCGGATCAGAACGAACGGTCCCCACGAGCGGGGTCCCGTGTGAAGCAACAACGGTTCGATGTTTCTGTAAAGGGATTCGAAATGAAAATCCTTCACAACGCCGATGACGGTCGGTTCACCCATCTGCTCCCAACCCAGATTGCGCAGGGTTCTCCCCACAGGATCCTCCCACCCCAGTATTTCCGCAAACTTCTCATTCACAAGCGCATACGAAGTAGAATCAGTGGAAGACGCTGGTGGTATATTGCGTCCTGCGACGAGCCCGATGTCCATGGTCTCGAGATAGTCTGAATCTATCCTGATGACCCGAACGTCAAGTCGCTTCCCGTCTTCTTTTTCCATACCAAACGAACTGTAGCCGGTCGTAAACGCCCGGTCGCTGATGGTTGCGCTGACAACCCGAGGAGATCTTAGCACTTCCGCTTTATATCTTTCACTGAATGCATCCGAGTCCACCACCATGGCGGGAACAACCACAACCAGTTCCTCGCGATACCCGAGATCCTTTTCTCTCGTGTAGTTGAGTTGCCGGATCATAATCGCGCCGCCGATCATAAGCGCAATCGAAAGCGCATACTGCACAACCACCAGAACGCGCGTGACTGCGTTCCGCCCACCCAGCCGCACCCGGCCTTTGAGCACTTCTACTGTGTGAAGATTGGGTAGTACGACAGCCGGGTAACTGCCCGCGGCCAGCCCCGCAACGCCTGCAAGACACAGAAAAGCCAGCACGGTCCTCCAACTGTCCAGATAGGGGATGCTGAGATTTTTGCGCGCCAGCTCGTTGAAGACAGGGAGAAACATCTCGGAGAGGGCGACAGCCATCGCCAGGGCAATCACGCTCAATAACAGCGCCTCACCCCAGAACTGACGCATGAGTTGCACCGGCTGCGCGCCCATCGCTTTGCGCATTCCCACTTCCCGGGCGCGTTTTACGGACCTGCCGACCGCCAGGGTCATGTAATTGATACCCGCAATAGCAAGCACCAACAGCGCAAGCCCGGAAAGTACGTATGAATAGACGATGCTGCCGCCGGCTTCATACGAGTTTCTCCTGACCTCATTGTTCAGGTATACGTCCCGCAGCGGCTGGAGACGCAGCAAAAACCCGTCCTCTGTATCTCTGACGCGGCCGTATGATTTGAAACCTCGAATCCTTCTGCCCAGGTACTTATCGGCGAAGGGAGGGAATGCCGCTGCCAGCGCGTCCGCATCCTGTCCTTCAGTGATTTGTACGTACACTGAGGACTTCCCATCTATTTCGTCCGTATTGATACCATAATTGCCGTGGTATTCGATTGGAATGAGAAGGCTGAACTTCAGGCTGGAGGTCTCCGGAACGTCCCGCATCACCCCGGTAACGGCGAACGGCTTGCCACCAAGGAACAGTGGTTTCCCGAGCGCCGCCGCGTACCCGCCATCCAGATTGCCGTAGAGCCTGCGGGCAACGGTCTTGCTTATCACGGCTCCGTCCAGCCGTTGGAAGGCTGTCGCAGGGTCTCCGGCCAGGAGCGGGAATGAGAATATCTCCAGAAAGTCGGGTTCCACCATGCCGAAGGATTCTTTAAAGAAATTCTTCTGATACGATACTTGTGACCGTGAACGAATAAATCCGGTTGCCCGCTCGACTCCCGGGAATTCCTCTTTCAGCGATGCAGCGAGCGTCGTGGGAAGTAGCGTGGAATACCCGACGCTGCCGTCTGGCCTGGTTTCCTTCACGAACACCCGGAAAATGCGGTCGGCATTTTCGTGGAAGGCATCGTACTGCCACTCGTGTCTGACGTAGAGAAAGATCAGAATACAGCACGCAAGGCCCACTGCCAGCCCGAACACGTTGATGAACGCGTACAGCTTCTGCCGGAGCAGGTGTCGCACGGCCACGATCAGGTAGTTGCGGAACATTCAGATTCCTCAAGGACCCACAAGGGTGGGTGGATCGATCACCAGATGGATCGAATCCGACCTCGTTACGAGTATCACATCGGCGCAGCTTGCATGCACTTAATTCGGCGCTTGTTCCTTGATGTTCTCCGACACGACGTGGCCGTCGAACAGGTGAACGACGCGGTGGGCGAATCCGGCGTCGTGCGCTTTGTGCGTCACCATGACGATGGTCGTCCCGTTCTTGTTCAACTCCGTCAGCAATCCCATGACCTCGTTGCCATTGGCGGAGTCCAGATTCCCTGTGGGCTCGTCCGCAAGGATGATCTTCGGATTCGAGATGACCGCCCGCGCCACGGCCACGCGCTGCTGTTGGCCGCCTGACAGCTGTTGCGGGAAGTGCTTCTCGCGGTGCTTGATGCCCATATACTCCATGGATTCGTCCACGCGCTTCCTGCGTTCTTTGGACGGCATCTTCAGGTACAGGAGCGGCAGTTCGATATTTTCGGCAACGGTCAGTTCGTCGATCAGATTAAAACTCTGAAATACGAAGCCGATATTCTCTTTCCGGGTATCGGCTCTTTGCCGCTCCGAATGGCCGGAGACCTCCACGTCGTTCAGGAAGTATTCTCCATCCGTCGGATTGTCCAGCAGCCCCAGGACGTTCAGGAGCGTGGACTTGCCGCAACCCGACGGCCCCATCACCGCCACGAACTCGCCTTCATTGATCTCAAGATTGACGTTGCGGAGCGCTGTAGTCTCCACCTCCTCGGTGCGGTAGACTTTCTGCAGGTTGACTGTTTTGATCATCTCGGTGCTCCTTTCGAAATAAAGCTGTCAGCTATCAGCCGTCAGCTGTCAGCCAACAACCGGTTCAAGTGAATCCCCGAAGGGTCTAAAATCACACGTGGAAACCAAGTGATAAGTTCTCCGTTTGAGGAAGGCCGATTGTGCTTTCGCCAAAGTCCTTTATCATCGCTACTCCTTTCTTCGCTGTTTGTTGGTCGATTCAAAACCAGCTATCAGCCATTAGCTGTTAGCTCTCAGCTTTAAAATCGGTTCATGTCATGCATTTAGACGCAGGGCGCGATCGTAATCTCGATTTCCGCGACCTCCAGGCTGATCTGCTTGCCTCTCATTAGATTCGACCATATTCGAGTCCTTGCGCCGAATGACATAGGTTTTCCATCCGGGTTTAAGCTGATTGCTGACCGCTGAGAGCCCAATTTCAGCTTGCCTGCCGATCCATTTCAATTCTTGAGATCAAGGCTGAGAGCATTCTCTTGATCTCCATGATTTCCTGACTGATGTGTTCGTAATCCAGGTCGCTTTGCCAGTACCCAAGGTCCTGGGCGAGATGACATTGGTATTCAAGTTCACTTGCAGAACCCATTGCGAAGCTCAAGAATCTACCGAATTCGGCGTCACCCTTCCGGCCACAGCCTTCAGCGATATTTGAAGGGATTGATATCGCGGATCGCCTCAATTGGGAAACCAGGCCGTACTGTTCTTCCCTTGGAAAGTCCCTGGATTTCCTGTAAATGGTCAAAACAAGATTATGCGCTTTGTTCCAGACCTGTAATCTCCTGTAATCCTGCATTGCGTCTCCTGGCGGGAAAAAAACAGCTATCAGCCGTCAGCTTTCAGCTCTCAGCCAAAAACAAGATCACATCAATCTTTGAAGAGTCGTATATCATATGGGAAACCACACCATAGGTTTTCCGTTTGAGAAGGAGCGATTGTCCCATCGCATGTAGCCGTCATCTCCGGCAATCCTCTCCAGCTTTTGTGATGATCGAATCAAAACCAGCTATCAGCCAATAGCAGTTAATTCTCAGCTTTAAAATCGGCTAATGTCATGCATTTTGACGCAGGTCGCGGTCGTAATCTCGATTTCCGCTACCTCCGGACTGATCTGCTTGCCTCTCATTAGCTTCGACCATATTCGAGACCCAGAGCCGAATGACATCGGTATCCTGTCAAGGTTCTGGCTGACGGCTGATAGCTGATAGCTGATAGCTTGTCAATCACCGCTGCAGTACGAGTTTATCGATTTCCTCATAATTCTCATACGACGAGGTCACCACTCGTTCGCCCGGTGAAAGGCCGTCGAGCACTTCGAAATACTCGGGGTTCTGGCGACCGATGCGGACATCGCGCCGGACGGCCAGGTCTCCCTCCACCACGAAGACCCAATTGCCGCCGGTGGTCTGATAAAAACCGCCCCTCGGCAGCAGCAGCGCTTCTTCGGGCGCGTCCAGCTCCAGTCGAATCTGCTCCGTCTGCCCGCGGCGAATGCTTCGAGGCGCTTCACCCACGAACACCATGTCAACCTCGAACTGCCCCTCCTTCACCTCGGGGAAGACCCGGCGGATTTTCAACGCGAATGTCTCCTCGTCGATTTCAATCGTCCCCCTGAGCCCCGCTGTAATCCTCGTAATGTAGAATTCATCGATGGCCGCACGCATCTTGTACGCGTCGAGAACGTCGACCTGACCGATGCTGGTTCCCTTCCCGATCAGTTTGCCGATCTCGGCGTTGAGTTGTGACAGTTGCCCTGCGATCGGCGCGCGGACGGTCAGGTTTCTCAATGGCCGCCGTACGTCATCCAGTTGAAGCTGCAGGCTCTTTGCGCGCTTCTGCAGGGCAGCGAGTTCATTGGCGCGATACATGGAGTCGCGGCGAATGGTCTCCACCATGAACACCTTGAGCTTCTGCGCGTGTTCGTACTTTTCTTTTGCCTCGTTGAATTTGTCTCGCGAGGCGAGGTTGTTCTCGAACAGCGCTCTCTCTTTTCGAAAGTCGCGTTCCGACTTCTGAAGTTCCAGTTCAATGTCCATCAGGGAGCGCTTGCGCTGGATATCCTGGATCTCCTGGTTCAGACGGGTGTTTTCCATCCTGTTGATCTGCTCGAACAGCTGCGCTTCCTGGCTCAACACCGTCTGTTCCAGTGTGGGGTTCGACATCCGCAGGATTGGCGTGCCCCGGTCGACCATCGCCCCCACTTCCAGGTAAATCTCTTCAACCTGCCCGCCCTCCAGCGCATCCAGGTAATGTGTCTGAATGGGCATCACCGTGCCGCGCTGCGGGATGAACTCCTGGAAGGGACCGATGGTGACCTCGGATATCGTGATTCGCTCCGCCTGCACGTTGAGCCTGGCGCTGTGGTCGCCGAATATGGCCATATAGAGCACCAGACCCACAAAGCCGGTGACCGCCCCTGCAGTAATGATGCGCTTCGGCGTCAACAGCTTCTTCTCGATCTTTCGGTCCATGCCCCCGGTTGGTATTTCGCGCTCAGACGCGGAAGTACCCGGATTCACGAAACCAGGGACCGGTTTGTCTCCGCCTACCGAGTCCGCCGGACCTTGAGACGCCTCCCGATCGGAAGCCTGCCGCTTGGACGCCGCTCCCTCGCGATTCAGCCTCAACACGCGTCCCTCTTCCTTCTCTGGTTTTTGCTCTTCCATCGTTTTGACTTAACGTCCTCCGAAACGCCGGACTGGAGAATTACGGGATCTCAGGCCGCCGCTATGAACTACTCGCCATCCCCTGCCGCTCGACTTCCCGTCTCAAACCCTGCCGCCCCCGGTACATCCAGACTTTCAGGGTCCCCATCGGTACCTGCAGCTGCTCGGCGATCTCATCGTAGGACCGATCCATAAGATAATGCAGGCAGACCGCTTCGCGATGACGATCCGGCAGCGCATTGATGCTCCGCTTCACGATTTCCCTGCGTTCCTTCCGGACCATCGCCGTTTCGGGATCTGCGCCAGCAGCCGGCAGCCAGCGCGCCTGGATCGCGGGCACGGCATCCTCAATCTCACTCAACCAGGTCTTCCGCCTATTCAGGGACCGCACGTAATTGGTACACTCATTCAAAGCGATGCGCGTGAGCCACGTGGTGAAAGCGGCCTGTCCGCGAAAATCGGCAAGCCCCTGAAACGCCTTGATGAAGACCATCTG
This sequence comes from Gemmatimonadota bacterium, assembly GCA_028874335.1. Classification (GTDB taxonomy): domain Bacteria; phylum Latescibacterota; class UBA2968; order UBA2968; genus JAAXHE01. The sequence continues at coordinate 87,846 of JAPPJY010000096.1, forward strand.
GACCAGGTCCTCGGTCTCGTCCGGGTTCTCTGAATCGCGGCGCACCAGCGCACGCACCCGGTCGCGGTGCGCCCTGTAAAGGTACGTATAGGCCCACTCGTCGCCTGCAAGCGCCCGATCGATCAGTTCCGCGTCGGACTCAGGCGTGACGTACAGGTTCCTGCATTCACATTTCATCTCATCGGAAATTGTATTCACTCCTTCTTGTATCGAATTTACGGATTCTGACGGCCTGGCGGATTAATAAAGCGACAACCGTGCCAACAGTCATCTGTATATAGATTTCAACTGTTTGTCGTTTATTCTCGCGAAGGGACGTCGAACAAGTGTCCGATTTTGATACACTAATGTCCGAAAACGAACAGCATGGAAGTTGCCGGCAGAGCAAGTTTCACTCGGTACGCAGCGCATCCACCGGATTCGCCCACGCCGCACGGATGGCCTGGACGCTCACGGTCAGCAGGACAGCCAGCAGCACGAACCCCCCGCCCAATGCAAAGGTGGGAATGTCCGGGTCAATACGATACGCGAAATCCTGCAGCCATCGCTCCGTCGCATAGTACGCCGTGGGGAACGCGATGAGACTCGCAATGACAACATGTTTTACGAAGTCCCTGGATAAAAGTGCGACAATCCCGGACGCATGGGCGCCCAGGACCTTCCGGATCCCAATCTCCCGGGTCCGCCTGGCCACTGCAAGGGCCGTGAGCCCGAACGCGCCGAGACAGGCGATCAGGACGGCGAACAGGGCCGAATTTCGAAGGACCCGACTCCAGCGTTCTTCTTTCTTGTATTGCCCGTCCACCTCATTGTCAAGGAAAGAATACTGTAAGGGCTGTTCGGGTGCGACTTCCCGCCACTTCGTCTCCAAATATGCCAGCGTACCAGGGACGTTTTCAGAACGGATCCTGACAAGCAACGCCCCTCTTCCTTTCTCATCGAACCTCATTACGGCGGGCGGGATACTGTGGTGGAGAGATCGAACGTGGAAGTCCTGGACAACCCCAATCACCTTTAGATCCCGTTCTTCCATTCGCAGCGTCCTTCCTATAACCGGCGTCTCCCATCCCAGTCGCCGGACAAGGGTCTCATTCAGGATAATGGAGGATGTCGGTTTGGTGTTTTGCGGATTGAAGTCCGATCCTTCCAATAGGGAAATTCCCATCGTCTTAAGGAAGTCATTTCCGACATCGACCACTTCGACGTTCAACTCTTCTCCTAGATACTCTACGCTGCTACTATACCTCGTCCTGTTGCTTAGTGCATGCGTCGTGGTCGTTATCCCAATCACCGCATGGTGCCGCATCAACTCATTCCGATACACGTCGATCTGGCCGGCATCTCTATTCAGCATATACCACGCTTGAATGCGCAAGACATGCTCGGTATTGAAGCCCAGCGGCTTTTTCTTCAAATACTCGAGTTGCTTAACCATCGTCAGCGCGCTTGCGACCAGGAACACCGACAGGGTGAATTGCAATACCACCAGAACCCGCCCCAGACGGTTTGACCCTACCAACCTGATACGACCCTTTAGTGCTGCGGCGGGCTGTACGTTTGACAGCACCAAGGCCGGGTAACCGCCCGCGGCCAATCCGACGGCCACAGCCAGTCCGACCAGAAAGGCGATCCCTGCACCGTCCGCCTGATCGCGCAGGGTCAGATCCTTGACCACAACACTTTCGAAAGCCGGCAGGAGGAGTTCCGCAAGGCCCAATCCGGCTAGCAGTGCAAAAGCGCACAATACCATCGATTCTCCAAGAAACTGGATCAACAGTTGTATCCGGGAGGCGCCCGTCACCTTTCGCATCGCCACCTCCCGGTCGCGGGAGAATGACCGGCCCACGGCAAACGTAACAAAGTTCACACATGCGATCGTCAGGACGAGAAGAGCGATACCGAGAAGAATATATGAAAATGCCGGATCTCCTCTTCCAGTGGGTCTCCCTTTATCCCGGTTGAGATGCATCTCCAGCAATGGCAGTAAGCCGATCGATCCGTCCCACCGTTCTCCTCGCCATGGCGGGATCAAGTTCCGCACCAGTTCCGAAAACCGTTCGCTGAGTTCCGGATATACTTCATTTTCCGAGAGCAATGCGTACGTTGCTACGTCACTGATATTCCAATTCTTTGGCTCGCCTCTACTTGCAAACGTAGCCAGAAAATCGAACTGAATGCTGGAATTCTTGGGAATGGTCTTCGCGACCCCAGTCACAACGAAATCCCGGACCACAGCCGGCGGCCCCCAAAGATTCAGTGAAAGGACTTTGCCGAGAGGATCTTCGTCACCGAAGTATTTTCGCGCCGCCGCTTCGGTGACGACGAGCGAGGATGGATCCTCCAGTACCGTCGCCGGGTCTCCTTGCAGCAGCGGAAAGGTGAACACATCCAGAATCGCCGGATCGGCGAACCTAATTTTAGCACGGATGGTCCGATCCTGATACTTTGCAGAGCGTGCGCCAAAACCGTACCTGACGGCCTGAACGTCCGGAAACGCCTCTCCCAGCGCCGGCCCCAGCGGGTCCGGCGTCATGCTGCTCGCACCCGAATGATCATAGAAGTAAACCCGGTAGATCCGCTCCGCGTTCTCATGGAATGCATCGTACGTCCACTCGTTCCGGACGTACAGGAACGTCAGAATGCAGAATGCGATCCCGATTGAGAGGCCCGCCACGTTGATCACGGAGTAGACCTTGTGCCCCATGAGATTGCGATACGCCACGATCAGATAATTTCGGAGCATGGAACCCGTGCCTTTATAGAAGTGACTTCCATGTGCGTGGTATGGTGCTCTTCTCTGGTCAGCGAAACGCCCGGTACCGATGGCAAAGGAGGGCTTGTCGGGAAGGCAAACCTGAAACGCTGTGACGTCTCAGCACCGTTCGTGCCTATTGAGCCATCAGCCGTTCAATGGCTTCGTCCAATATCTTGTGCGTCGTGGGGCTGCCTCCAACCTGATCGTATACCACCTCTCCACTCGGATTGATGATGACGTTTCTGGGAAGCGCATTCCCGAAAATTTCTGTAACCGTTTCGTTGTACAGTGCCTGGGTGTATGCAAATTTGCGACTTTCGAGGAACCGCGAAAGGTCTTCTCTTTTGTCGGTCGCAATGGCAAGGAATGAAATATCGTCATTGCCGCTGTATTTCTCTACCAGTTCATTCAACCCGGGCATCTCCGCAATACACGGCGAACAGGTGGTGGCCCACCAGTTGATTACCACGAATCCGCCTCTCAGATCCGCGATTGCCAGAGAATCGCCATTGAGAAGCTGAACCCGGAAGTCCGGGATCTGAGCCTGCCACTTCAGCCGATTATCGTGGGTCTCGCCTGATTCGTCCCCTCGAACCGAAGCGGAATACGTTTGGTCTTCCTGCCTGTATAACAGAAGTCCGTGGGAGAGTATGACCCGGATCTCGACGTTGACGCTTCCCTGAGTTGCGCCAAGCGTCTTCAGATCAACCGATCCGCTGTAGACGTCCGAATCGCCGCGCTTCATCGATCCGGTGGTCATCCTGACGTTTCGTATATCGTCAAGGCCAGCCACCCAGAACCGGTCCTTTCCCTTGCCATCCTTTCCCCAGACGACAACCACTAATCCTGTAGCGCCTTCCACGCTGATCTGCGCCTGTTTTATATCGGTCCAGGAAAGTCGGTTCAAAGGCGAAATTTCTGGTGCACCGTCCACGAAAAAGGATGCCAAAAATGTCTCTGGCTTCTCGGCAGCGAGGGTCTTACCGTTGTGGAGGGTCAGCGCGAGCAGGGAGCAGATGCCAACCACCAGTACTGTTCTGATCATGATATATCCCTCTTACTGAGCGCCCGGAGACATCGCTCAAGGAAGCAATCGTTATGTCGACCCCCGGCCGCCCCCCGTTGTCCGAACGCTATCGCGACTTTCGCTCCTTCAGCCGTATCGATCCGTTCACCGTCTTCAGATGAATCAGTTCCCCGCCTCCGTTGATGACGCCGTCGACGGACTTGCTGATAAGCCCCTTCACGGTAATCGGAAAATCGGTATTGATCTTTCCGTTTACCGTGGATGCTTTCAGGTTTGCTTTCAGACCTTTTGGCAGCGTTACCTCGATGCTGCCGTTTGTCGTTGCAGCGCGGAACTCGTGCTGTTGTTCGCCGCTCCCGCCAACCGCCACCTCGATGCTCCCGTTTGTCGTTTTCGCGTTGATCGGACCCAGTACCTCCAGGAGACCGATCTTGCCGTTCGTCGTCTTTGCCTGAATTGCCCCGACGATCCCGGTAAGCCCGATGCGGCCGTTGGTCGTCTTCGCATCGACGGCGCCAGATATATCCTTGACCTCTATGGTTCCATTGACCGTTTTCAATTCCAGGTCGATCTCTTTAGGCACCGTCACCGCATAGGCGACACTGACGTTCCGGTTCCTCCCTGGCTTTTTGGGTGCCTCCGTCCGGATGTCGACCCCCGCTTCATTCCTGTCGAACTGCACCGTGGTCTTCTCCAGAAGCAGCCGCGCCTCTTCTTCGCTTTCGGCGCGCGCGCGCTTGACCGCCTTCATCCTCACCTCGGGCCAGTCCCAGGTATTGACCGATATATCCCCGTTCACGTTGACAATCGTGATTCGTCCGCCCGGCGAGAATTCGACGGAACGCTCGACGACCTCCTCCTCGACACGCTTCCCCGCGTCGCAGCGGGCCGGCGCCAGAGAGAAGATAAACATCGCGATCAGTATGGGAACAGGTTTCATGCGGCAGTCACCTCCTGGTTCGGCAATTGAATACAGCTTGTCTTACAGGTCATGAATCATGTCCGAAATGCAGTTTCAACTACCGGGGGCTATATTTCTCGACAAACCTCTCTACAGCTCTCACGAACCGGAAAGCCAGCAGAAGCAGGTAGATGACCACCGCTGCGACCAAACCCATATAGATAACACCCATCATGGGAATCCATTCTGGACTGAACATCGTTACGCCCTCCCTATAAGGGTTCTGAGGTGTTGGTGTCGGATCTTCATCATGGTTGAGGTATCTGGAAATGCAGCCGCCGTTCTCCTTGCGCAACGGAGTTGGCCGATACAGCGCGATTCCGGCGGGCCGGATTCCAGGGGTTCTCCAGACGTGACCGCTTAGAATAGCCATGTACCGGGATTGGGGTACGGCTCTTCGCGCAATTCGTATTTCAAACCCTTTATGCACCGGACTATGGTCCAGATCACGCCGAACATCCACCCGGCTGAGCCTGCCGCAAGCATTAAGCCGAAACCGTCAGAACGCACAAACCCGATCGAAGCGACAACGGCCGCAAAGGCGATCAGGATGTACAGCCATCCGATCCAAAACGTGCGAATCTGAAACCGGTAGTGCGAAACCAACCCATCCGGCGCATCCGATCGGCACACATAGGCCAGCACGACGCCGATCAACCCACCGATGGGCCCGATAAAGAACTCGGCCAGGAAGAGAACGTAAACGACCCTTGCTGCAGAAATCGAATCCAGATATGTCCGTACCGTCTCAGCCATCGCGTCCTCCATCCGTGATAAGCAGCTTGAGATATTTCGAGCAGCCTTGAAGTCTATTCATACCGCAGTGCATCCACAGGGTTCGCGCGGGCCGCCCGGATCGTCCGGGTACTCACCGTCAGCAGCACGACCGCCAGCGTCAGCAGACCACCCAGCAGGAACACGCTGGCGGTCAACCCAATGCGATATGCGAAATCTTGCAACCACCAGGTCGATGCCAAGAAGGTCAGGGGCCAGGCGCATAGATTTGCAATCAGAACCAGTACTACAAAATCGCGCGACAACAGCGAAACGACATTCAAGACGGAGGCACCCATCGCTTTTCGAATGCCTATTTCCTTGGTTCGCTTCGCCACGGCCAATGCCGTCAAACCAAATGCACCCAGACATGCGATAAAGACGGCAAGAATCGTCGCATAACCAATAATCTTGCTCCAACTCAAGAAGTCCTGGTAATAATTCTCGATATCGTCATCAAGGAACGAAGAGTAGAACGGTTCATTGGCGGGCGCGATCTTCTTCCACTCTGCTTCCATGAATTTCAGAGTCCCGACGGTATCATCAGGTTTGATTCGAACAAGGAAGTTTTCCGCTTCATCGCCTATGGATGAATTCAGCAATAGCATGGTCGGCTGGACATTCTGTTGTAGCGGCATCAGATAAAAATCCTTGACCACGCCGATGACTCGAGCAACACCATCGGACCTTCTCAATGACTGTACGCCCCTACCATCAAACGCGACGGTCTGACCGATCGGATCGTCCCATCCCATCTGTCTCACAAAGGCTTCATTTACGACGACGCTTCCTTTTACCTGGTCGTTAGCACGGACATCAAAATCACGACCCGACAACATCTTCATTTCAAGTGTTTTTACAAAATCATAATCAACATAGTGACGTTTCGCCCAGACTGACTGCCCGTGTTCGCTTTTCCCTTCGTACCAACGCTCTTCCATTAGTGGGTACTTCACCATAGTGCATCCAACCACTCTGTGATGTTGCAAAAAGCCTGTCTTGAGCAACTGGTAATGCCCGCCCATTTCGGGAAGCGCATCGGTATCAACCGAGATTACGAATTCCTTGTTGAAGCCAAGATCCTTTTCTCTAACAAACCGAAGTTGATAAACCATGATTAGTGTGCAGGTAATTAACGCGCTCGACAGCATAAACTGCCCGAGAACGAGCACGCGACCGAGCAGATTGCGGTGGCTCGGCTTGAACCGCCCACTGAGTATGGCAACCGGATGCATCCCTGATAGGATGAGCGCAGGATAGCTGCAGATAAGCATTCCGACGACCAATACCAGCACGACCAACAAGACTATAGAGGTCCCACTGAAAACGGGGTTGAAAGACAGGCTTTGATGCGTGAATCGGTTGAAGTACGGCAGCGCATGTTCGGCGAATACCAGACCAATGCCCACGGACAGCATACTCATCAAGACCGACTCGCATGAGTATTGCCAAAACAACTGAAAGCGCAACGCACCCAACACTTTGCGAACACCGACCTCTCTTGTGCGCGTGCCCATGCGACCGACCGCAAGGTTGACATAATTGATCGACGCCATCACCAGCACCAGCACCGAAATGCAGATCAATCCGTATCCGGTCAGTGGATCCCGCGGCGGTTTCACACCATGATTTCTGATTTCCATCAGATCCATTCGATGGCGCAATGCTGTAAGCGGCTGAAGCGGTAAATGCAGATTTTTCGCTGCGATCTCCGGTCGCAGCATGTTTGCTCTTACGATCGAACGCAACGCCGGTTCTATATCTTCGGCTTCCGTATCATCACTCAGTTTAACGTAGGTTCCGCATTTGGAAATCCGCTTCCAATCATCGGGTTGCACGTGCAAAAAGAACCAGAGATGCTGGTACGGTAGCAACATTTCAAACTGAATGGATGAGTTGTCGGGAATCGGTTCGGCAACGCCGGTTACCGCAAAATCGGCGCTCTCATGGCTCCAGATAGATCGCAGGCTCAACCGTTTTCCAACTGGATTCTCCTCTCCGAAGATCCTCATTGCAGTCTCCGCGCTCAACACGACAGAGTGCGGACTCTTCAAGACAACCTCCGGATCACCTGCACGAAGCGGAAACGAGAACATGCTCAAGAACTCGGGATCCACGATCAGAAACTGCAACTTAAAAACCTCGTCTCCATATGTAACCTGAATTTCCCGGTCTCCGCGGTCGCTGCCTCGCGTGGCAGTCAGCCGCACGGCCATGTCCAAACCTGAAACTGTCTGGAGAAGTTCATCGCGCAATGCAGTCGGCACCGTAGGCAGGGAAAAGCCCTTTTGGTCCGATCCGGAGAATTCAATATTCACGCGATAAATCCGGTCGGCATGTTCATGAAACGCGTCATAGGTCCACTCGTGATGCACGTACAGATACGTCAACACGCAAAAGGCGATAGCTATTGCGAGGCCAAAAACGTTGATCGCCGAAAAGGCCTTGTTGCGCACCAGGTTCCGGTATGCTACGATCAGATAGTTCCAGAACATTGCAATACCCAAGTGGGGCACCGATAAACCCGCCGCGGACCGAACGATGAGAATTGAGCGGCGTCCAGGTGTTCTATTGTCTTGCGATTATCGTGCCATGGATTCAACTTATTAAATATCAATTATATATGTGATGCTTGTCCGATAGAACTGCCCGACAAGTGTTCGATAATGATACACTATTGTCCGGAAATGAACACTAGTCACGCATAACGACATCCGGGGATTACGGATGCGCTTTGTCTTGATCACTTTCACTGGAGGTGAGTCGCCTGCCTGCTGAAGCAGGCGAGGCGGGCAGAAGCCGAGCCGGTCCCCTGAGCTTGTCGAAGGGTCGAAGGGTTGCCGAGTGCTGTTGCGGTGGGGAGGTCGTGCCATAGCGTTGGCCGGCGTATTGCTTATTGCGAAGCAAGCACCAGAAGAGATCCTCGGCGGCGGTTTGGATCTTTCGGACGGATGGGCAACTTCTGGATCTTAAATCACGATCAAAATGGACGAATTCGAAACGGGGAGTTTCGCTCTCCATCGCTCCTGGACTGCACTGGTGACGACTGCACGTTGCTCGGCACTACATGATCGATTTTCGACTCCTGGCTTTTGGTTCGATCAGCGTCACGATCCCTCCCGTGCCGTCCACCTCAACCTTACAACCATCGACGAACCTCCCCAGGTTCGAAGTGACAACCTTTACTACAGGCACTCGGCACTCCCGTGCGATCTGGCTGATATGGTTCATCCACATCCCCGGGGCGTCCGGAACGATGAGGCCACGCACCCGCAGCAGCATAGAGAACAGGAGCGGCACGTGCCAGTTGGTCGATTGGACCGGCTTGACGAGGACCACCACGTTCCCACTACACGCTACGTCGTCTCCTTCTTCCAGTGTCTCGATTCGGCGCACGATACCCGTGCTGCGGCCCGGACCTGCAGGTGTTGCACTAATGACTTTTCCTTCCGCCTTCCCGGCTACGTTTGTGTCAGCAGCAACACGGGGCTTCGTCGTGGGTTCTTCTTCCGGCGCCTTTCCAAGGAAAGCCGGCGCGTCAAGGCGGTTGGCGTGTTCGTATTCACGCCGCCGTTTCAGCAACAGCCGTCGTCCTGTGGCGATGTCGCCTGTCACGGCGATGACTTTCAAGTCGTCCACCGTGAAATACAAGACGTCGTCAATCTCATCGATCAGCCCGGCAGTCAACAGCACGCCCTGCTTGCTGCGAAAGAGGCGCCTTAGCCTTCTGGTCGGCACGCCCGAACGCAGAACGCGCTGGTTCAAAGCCGGTCCCCAGAACAGAGCCCAGTCGTAAAGTCGTTCAAGACGCCTCAATTCGGCAGTCTGCGAAGCCAATGTCTCCCGAATCTCGGCCAAAGCCGCCTCACGCCGCCAGGTTGTCTCTTCTAAAACCCGGCCCACGGAAGGGGCGCCTTTGATTGCATTTCGAATAAGCCTCAGGATTTCACATGTCGGGTCGCGAAGGATTTCACAGGGAAACTCAAACTGCCACGGCGGAACCAGGCAGAAGCGACCGCAGAAATCCTCAAGTGCCGCCGCAAACGCTTCTTGCATGTCTTTTTCAAACATGGCTGCGACAAACTCGTTCATACTCAGGCTCTCGAATCGCTTGCGTTCTGGTTCAAGCAATTTTGCCATCTTCTTTGCCTCCCCCATCAATACTTGGGGAAAATAGGGGTTCAACGCGGGGTGATGGCCAAGCGTCAGGTCGTTGACATCGACTTTGGGCGTATGTTTGTCAACAAAGTCATTTAGCAAGTTCCTGCAGTGATGCGCCAGAAACTGAGACGGTCCCGAAGTATCACCGAGGAGGCGCCATACTTCCTCCCGCACCCACAGGATTGCGTCAATTGCTCGTTCCAGCGTTCCTTCCTCGTTCTCCAGGCAGATCGCAGTATTTCCTACATCGTGAATTCTCTCGTTCATGTTGCGCAAGAATGTGGACCGCAATTGAGGTTCGTTTTCGATCAGATACTGTTCCAGCTTTTCGGGAGGCATATGAGGCCATACGCCTTTTTCCTGAACCAGATAGCGATGTCCGTGGAAGTCCAACTCGGCAAAGCACTTTCGGAGGTAAGGCGTCTCGACGGGTCCCACCTCGAGCGAGCGGCTATACCTCTCTGTGATCAGCTTATCCCGGTAGAACGGCAGCGTTACCGTCGCATCATCCCTTTTGAATGGAAAATGCCATTTTTTGGGAGGGCGCCACGTCCTATCCGCCAGGTGCGCTGGCAGGTGATGCGGAAAGAAAGCCGGAAGTGCCGTGATCGGCCTCACCTGTACGACGTGGATGCTCTCTTTTACTACGACCCACTCGAGATCAACGCGTGTACCGAAGACCCTGTCGATCTGCAGACCTAACTGCGCGATTCGGCTCGCAATCTGGTCGCTCAGTGACGGTTCGCACTGCTGATCTGGGGAAATGTCAATGTCTTCAATGCCGCTGACACGCGGGACCAGGGCGTTTTTCTTCGTTCTGATTTCACGACTGAGGATATCTCCCGTATTCCATTCAAACGAGAAACGATCAACCGGAATTTCTCCGGCAGACGCCATAAGGTCGCGTGCAAGACCGAATGACGATTCCGAAACGAACCGCCACGGATTTCCCGTCAGTGGGTCTGCGGTGTAGAGTACGCCGGCACTGTCAGCTCGAAGAAGTGGCTGAACGAGGACGGACATGGCATCCGGCTCAGGCTCAATACCCATTTTTCGTGCGTATTCAAGTGCGAGTGGCGCCCAGGCAGCACACCAGCACCTTTGAATTGCCTTCAGAAGTTCATGGAGTGATCGGATACCAAGGAAACTCTCATATACGCCCGCAAAGCTCGCACAGGCCGAGTCCTCGTAAATCGTCGATGAACGGACGGCTAATCCGTAGGGAGCATTTGAAGACAGGCACTCGGCAAACGGTGTAATCGCGTCGATTAAGGGTCGTGGGAATGAAGTTGCCAGTAGTTTTAGACGAAATGCCTGGTAATTTTCAACACGTCCTGAATGTGTCAGGCCCGTGGAACAATGAGTGAGTCTTCGCGCATGATTCAAAAGGTCGGATCGTGTAAGAAACAGGTTGAGTGCGTTCCGGGTTATTACAAATCCAGGAGGTACAGGGAATCCGTGTTCGATGGCCCTGCCGAGATTGGCAGATTTGGCGCCGACTAACGAATAATCGAGCCCGGGTTGAAGTTGGACGACAAGCTCTCCGGATTGAGGATCTCGAGGCATGTTTTCGCACCGTTCCTTTCCGTCGCCCCAACACAAAAAAGGATGCGCACAGGACGACATAATCGTGAGGCAAGTCTATCTCACGCGTTATATCAGCCTGTCCGCACCCTTGAGTTCGTCAAAAGTGCCATGGACGGCGGGATGTTATGGTCGGTCCAATATAGTGAAAACGCCCGGCCAGGGCAAATGTATTACCTGGCGATATTAATGCGAACTTCCACAAATCTGCAGACATTGAGGAATTGGAAATGCAGAAAATCTACCTGACAGAAGCTGAATCCTGACTCGCCGAACTGGTTAAAGAAGCGACAAATGGCGAAGAGATCATCATCGCCCAGACAGACGGTGCTGCCGTAAAGCTCGTTGCACTGTCGCAGGATAATCCAACACCAAAACACGGGAGCGCGAAGGGTCTCGTCGAGATGTCTGATGATTTCGACAAACACCTCGACTATTTCCAGGGCAATTTTCCGTAAAGCATCTCCTTACCTCGATCGTCTCGCGTCTCACATCTTGCCTCTTTTCTTCCTTCTTCCTTCCTCCTTTTTCCTTCTCTCGTCTTCCCGCCTTTTGCTGACCGCTAATAGCTGACGGATGATTGTTATTTCCTGGAACAAATATCCACGGAAAACGATCAAATCCATGAAACCAATGATATTCCTACTTCAAAAGGGGGTGGTGACCGTGCCACAGATCAAACGGCGAAGACGCCGCCCGAGGCTCGTATTCGTCAAGGGTCAAAGGCGGCCAAAGGGATGAATTTTCGCAAAGAACCGCCGGTCTCGGAAAGAGGCCGGTGGTTTTTTGCAATCAACCCTCCGCAAGCGGGTAGACGTAAGACGTTTGAGGTGAAGACTGCCACTAGAGGTTTCTTCTTGTGCCGGAGGCAAGGAGGGATAAAGCATCGGGCGGAGATCTCTTCTATCGTGACTAGCCCTCTGCAGGCTCACGCCTCCGCCTTTTCCTCTTGCTTCTTCCTTCTACCTTTTTCCTTCTTCCCTCTTTTTACCCTCTCCCGTCTACCTGCTCTTCAGCCTCTTCTTCTGCCTTCTTCCTTTTTCCTTCTTCCTTCTTTTCACCCTCTCCCGTCTACCCGCTCTTCAGCCTTTTCTTCTTCCTTTTTCCTTCATCCTTCTTCCTTTTTTCCTTGCCCTCTCCAATCTCACCGCTCTTTCGGTATTTTGAATACCAGCAGAACACCGGCGAACAACAGAACCGCGCTGATTTCGAATGCCCGCCGCAGGCCGTAGGCGTCGCCCATCATCCCAAGCAACAGCATTGCCAGCCCTCTGAGCGCGAAACCCCCGCCCATGTAGATCCCGTTGGCGAACGCCCGGTTTTCGGGACAGCTTTCCTGCACCATCGCCATGACCACGGGACCCGTCGAGAGCGCGGCAAAGCCCAGAACGACCAGGACGGGAAACAGGACCCAGCCCTGGCTGTCGAGAAAGACAAAGAGCAGAATGGGCGTCACGATCATCGAGAAGCCCAGCACCCGCCTGCGCCCCAGCCTGTCGCTCACCCATCCGCCGATCAGCGCCCCAGCGATGCCCGCGCCTTCCAGGACCGAAAGAGACGCGCCGGCCAGCCACAAACTCGCGCCCTCTTCGCTCAGGAACGTGGGCAGAAATGCGGTGAGCGAGGCCAACGTAAACGCACGGACGAAAACGATGCCGGACAGCGGGACCATAACGGGCGCCATGCGTTTCAGGGCGGAACGCCATGGCAGCGCCTTGTAGAAGGAAAATGCCTGCGCCCCGACGCGCCTCATCCGCAACAACAGGACCACCGACGCAAGAAGGCCGACGGGGATCAGATAGGCCGTTCCCAAGATCCCCCACAGGCCGATGACGCTTACGATCAGAATCGGACCCAGGGTGCGGCCGAGTTCACCGCACAGCATCCAGATACCCATGCCGCGCCCCAGGTTCGGCCCCGACAGCGTTCCGGTCATTGCCGGTCCGACGGCGTGAAAGGCAGCCGAACTGAAGCCGGCGATCAACAGGAGCGCGACCAGCGTCGAGTACCCGCCGGCCACGCCGAGTAAACTCATCACGATGCCGGTGACCGCGGGTCCGAGGATGACCAGAAAGCGCAGATTCGAGCGGTCCGCCCGAAGTCCGATAATCGGCTGAAATACCGACGGCGCCTGCCTCACGACCATCAGCATGCCCGCCTCGGTCTTGGTCAGCGACATGGACTGGATGAAGACCGGCAGGAGGGGCGCCAGGAATCCGCTGTATGTATCGTGCACGGCGTGCCCGCCAGAAAGCATGAGCACGTCGGTGGTCTGAATTCGATCCCCCTGTCGTTTCTGCGACATTGGCGCACCAAAATAAAAAGCGGTCCTGAATGACCGCTTACAAATTCCCCATCAGATGGTCGGATTCGGATTGATTCAAGATACGTCGCGCCGACGGTTCAGGGAATGAGAAATATCACGCACGGAACGACGCCTTTACTCAAACCACAAGGCATCCAGGCGGTTCGTTCAGACTGTCATGCGGAAGAAACCGGTCCGAGGGTGGGGCGGACATTCCTGTCTGCCCACGTCATGGCGTTCTGTCGGCATGGATACAGATTGATGAAGTCACCAAAATGACGAAGCGTCCGCGCACAGGTTCGTCTACAAAGGCCATATGCGACACGTCCAATCGAGCAGACGGGAGATTCTTCGACTCCGCTCAGAATGACATGTTTTGCAGAAAACATTGTCGAAACGCTGAGCCCACACCTCCGCCTAAACTGTCATCCAGAGGAGGCCTGGGTGCAACGTCCAGGAAACACATCCGTGACACGTAAGACCAGATTGTCATGCGCAGGAGTCCCCCAGGCCGACGAAGGATCTACTGCAGCATGGGATCAACCCCACGCGACTTGCACGTATCCATTCCTGAGAGGCAGCACGTCCGCCTCATGGAGGGAACTGCGGTAGCGGAAGATTGTTCGAATTCGCTCAGAATGACATGACTTTCCTTAGACGTCCCCGGGCCGGTCCCTGCTGGCGAATCGATTCAAACGCGCACCCAGTACAGGTGGTTGTCGATGGTCTCGCCCTCAACCGTGTATCGGGAATCGCCCAGCGTGTAGATGAAAGACGGACGGGCGCCTGGCGGGATAGGATTTGCGCCGTTCGGGCGTTCCAGGGAAGACATGAGTTGACCCTGTTCGGGGTCGAATGCGAGTACCTCACGCGGCGTGAATGTCTTCCCGTAATCGGACGATTCGAGCCAGACGACGCGCGCGAGTTCCGGATGCTCGCGCAGCCAGAATGAGGGCAGGCCATAGACGCCCGGGGACCAGTTCTCGTCCGGGTGCCCCAGGGCAACGAGCTGGGCGAGAATGCAAAGGACATCGTCGGACGTCATCACCGGCTTGAAGCCAAGTACCCCCCAACCGGGCCAGTGCGACGCCACGGCCTCACCAAACGGCAGTTTGCGCCACCTCCCGGTGTCGAATGTCTTCAGGAAGGCGCGACAGGGCGTGGGTGTGTGGCGAACGTAGCCGACGTAGGGTCGGTCCTTTGAGTCGACGGCCATGCCGCAGTGGTCAATGCCGGGCTTGGGGTTGTTGCTTTCACCCTCCTCCAACAGGTCGAGCGTGTCCGACGTCGCCGGAAGCGGAACCGGCGCCCCGTCGGCCTTCTGCCAGGTGCGTCCGAAGTCGAAGGAGCGCATGTACCCCACGGCCTGGTACAGACCGGCCACGTCACGCGGGTGCTCCCCCGCATTCGCCTTTCGACTCAGGAAAAAGGCCATGCTCATGTGCATTTTCTTCCGGCCCGGGCCCCAGACCATGTCGTTGTTCATGCCCGTGTACCCGGTGAAACGCGGCTGCCGGGTCACGACCAGTCCGCGGCTTTGCCACGGACCGGCAGGCGGTCTCTCCCAGAACTCCATACCGTTGTGGCCGCCGTCGCGAGCGGCGAGGTGCAACGTGTCGTCGGGGCCGCACAGGAGCACGGGATAGGTGTTTCGGCCGAAAGCCTCGGGGGAGGTCCAGGCCGACGCGTCGTGCGGCCGCAGCGATCGCTGGTATTGCAGAGGCGAGTTGTGACCTCCCATGACCACGTGAAGGTAGCCCCGGCTATCCACCGCAAGGGTGGGACGGGAATGCTCGTCGACGCCCTCGGCCAGGATGGCGCCCGCGGTCCACCGGCCGGTTTCAAGATCGAGCGTGCTGACCCGGGCGAAGTACCTCTGATTGTACGAGTCCTGCCAGGCGACGTGGGTTCTGCTGCAGCAGGTGACAATCTTGTTCCCCGGCCCCTGGCTTGCGCGTTCCCCGGCGATCACGGACAGCAACGCGTCGCCGCGGTCGCGCTTGGCAGCGGCGAACGGATCTGCGACATTGCAGTTCTGGATACGTTCGAAAAATTCAGTCTCCAACTGGTCTCCTCCTTCGCTATTCATCTAGCGCCGGGTGCAATATCCATCGGCGCAATCTGGCCGTGCGGTGTCGGCTCTGCCTGTTATGCTGGCGAAGCCGGTGTGAGGGTGGGGCGGACATTCCTGTCTGCCCACGTCAAGATTCTTCTGTCGAATTACGGAAACAAGGAGAAATCGCAAGGCTGTCGAAGCGTCCGCGCAGGTAAGCTTAGTGCCGGGCATTTCGACATTCCGACAAGCTCAATGCAAGCATAATCAATGACCCAGTTTCAGCGAGACGGGATGAATCGGCGGGAGAATGGTTGCGTATTTCTATTTAATCACCACCAACAACATACCCGCAATATCAACTGTCAATCCCCGAGGACATTCAGCACTGAGTAAAGAGGCTGCTGGCGCAGATTTCGAAGTCCAACAGTGAGGAAACTCCGGATCATATCCGCGTCACATTCAGACTACAAGAAGGAATGCCTTACGTTTGCGATGCTCGCTTCTGCGTGTACAACTGATCTATTGACATCATTCATTTCGAAGGCTTACGACAGGATTCTGACAGACCAACCTTAGGGACTGGTAGCTAATGGTGACGATCCCTAAAGCGATAGTTATGCAAATAGCTAACAAAAAAGGACCTAAGTCCAGGTCAATTCGATAGGCGAAATTTTCAAGCCAGGATTGCATGACCAAATACGCGATGGGCCACGCGATGGCGTTCGCAACGAGAATGAGGCCAAGAGTCTCTCTACCCAACATAATGAGAAGATTCATTTCCGATGCGCCGAAAACCTTCCGAACCCCGACTTCCCGTCTGCGGACATTGGCAGCATAAAACGAGAGTCCAAACATACCGATCGCCCCAACAAATATCGCCAGTATTGAAAACTGACTGAATAATCGCTTTTGCTTTTCTTCACGGTGAAAAAACGCATCGAATCTTTGATCCAAGAAACTGTATTCAAAAGGATTCTCCGCATCAAAACTCTGCATCGTGGATTTAACTGATTCAATGGTTTCGGATACATCATCTGCAACACATTTTATCAACAGATATGTGGGCCAGGATTTGATTCGTATGACAAGAGGTGAAATTCGTCTCTTAAAGGATTTGAAGTTGAAATCCTTTACTACACCGACTATTGATCCGCGGTCTACAATCTTGCGATCTGAAACCTTTTGAATTGGCTGATCAATTGCCGTTCGGGGGCTCTCATATCCTGCATTACGGACTGCCGTCTCGTTCAATATAAAGGCTTCGCTTTGATCACCGGCAAAGGCGCGTGAGAAATCACGTCCAGCAACTAAATCGACACCCAGCGTTTCAATGAAGTCGTAATCTACCCACAATACGTCCATTCGGATTTCCGGCCTTCGATTGACTCGAAACATGCCCGATGCCATGGGGCCTCCAGGCAGCAAACCAGCCGAACTCACGTGACTGATGTTGGGATGTTTTCGTAATACGCCTTTTACAGGTTCGGGGTTTTTTCTCAAAACACCGGACCGAAGTGGAACAACCATGGCTTGTTCGGCATTAAAACCGGGATTTTGATTTCGCAAAAAGGAAATCTGATCATTTGTAATGAAAGTCCCCACGAGTAGCATTGCCAAAACCGTGAACTGTACAATAACGAGGAAATTTCTAAAGCTAGATCTCGATCTCACTGAGAATTCGCGCTTCAAGATTTGATCAGGTGGATATGACGAAATGACAAAGGCGGGATATAAACCCGCTGCAATACCGATGAGCAAACCAAATACCCATAGCACGGACATGACTTCCCAGTCGCTCGGACTCAATGTCGCACCCGTCGCGAAAACGTCCTGGGTCAAAGAGAAATTATCCAACAGACATATCGCAAGTACAAGTGCGAGAAAAACATAAGAAACAGCTTCTCCCAGATGTTGTACGATTAACTGCCTCTTCTGTGCGCCTACAACTTTACGCAGGCCAACCTCGGTGGCTCTTTGAAGCGATTGTGCTGTCGCGAGATTGGTAAAGTTTATGCAGGCGACAAACAGTACCAAAATCGCAATCACAAAATAGCCATAAACTTCATTGATATTGCCGTTGCTGTCTATCCCATAGTCTCTCTGGGAATACAGGTGGATTCTTCGCATGGGCTGAAAGTGTACACGTTCACCTCGCGTTAAGGGAATGTCCAAAAGATGCGCTTCATAGAAAGGTTGAACAGACGCATCGTTTTCAAGGAGAACGTACGTCGAGTACATTGATAGATCCCAATTATCCAGATGCGCTTTCCCAAGCCAAACCTGGATCGTTGAGAATGACGTTAGAAATTCACATTGCAGGCTGGATGTCGCAGGCATATCTCGTACGACTCCCGTGACCTTCAGGTCAAGATGATTCTTGAATTTCAGTATCTTTCCTATAGGATTCTCGTTACCGAAGTATTTCTTTGAAACAGATTCTGCAATCACCGTGGAAAACGGTTCACTCAAGACGGTCCGATTGTCACCTGCAAGCAACTGAAAGCCGAATACATTCAAAAAGTCTGTATCAACAAAATAGAAATTTTCCTCATAGAATTTCTTATTACGATAAGATATAACCGGGGGCGGATTATCCGGATTCATGAGTCGGACGACCTTCGAAATCCCCGGCAGGTTCTCCCGTATAGCCGCACCGAGTGGAGAAGGGCAAGATATCGTGAAAATTCGATTGTCTCTATCCCCTGTTTCTCTCAAAATGCGGTATATCCTGTCCCCATTTTTGTGAAGGCGATCAAAACTCATTTCGTGGTGAATGTAGAAACCAATGTCAATACAACAGGCCAGACCTATGGCAAGTCCCAGGATGTTAATTGCTGCGTAGATCGTATTTCGCTTGAAATTTCGGATCAATACCAGGACGTAGTTCTTGATCAACTAATGCCTCCAGCGCGAAAACTCGCCATTCAAAACCTTCTTATGGATTATACCTGAGTCAGAGCTTCAACGGTTCCTCTGGATCCTTCAAGAACCTTTGTCCGTTCTTCTCCTTCAGTCGTCTTCCAAATACATCCTATCGCGGCTTCGCTATGCGCCGCCGAATCATCCGCGATACGGATTCGTCACACGAACGACCGTACCATCGCGCTTGGGACGCCGTGAGGCTGACGAAGCGTCCGCGCAAATCGGCTGCTGAAGGCTTCCGCTGGACATGCGATCGAGAAGACGGGAGATTCTTCGACTCCGCTCAGAATGACATGCTGGCCGATCAGCAGCCGCGAAATGCGTCCGGCAGGTCTTCGCCGACAACGTCAAGCTGAGGAAGCGGTGCGAAGGTGGGGCGGACATTCCTGTCTGCCCACTCTTACTCATACCTCAGCGCGTCCACGGGATTCGCGCGGGCGGCCCTGGAAGCCTGGATGCCAACAGTCAGCAGCACTGCAAGCAGCAACAACACACCCCCCAACAGGAAGGCGGGAATGTCCGGTCCAATCCGGTATGCGAAATTCTCTAACCATCGTTCCATCGCATAATACGCCGCAGGGAACGCGATGAGGCTCGCAATGACCACAAGCTTTACGAAATCCCTGGATATCAGTACGACAATACCCGATCCACGAGCGCCTAGAACCTTTCGGATCCCGATCTCCTTGGTCCGTCTGGCCACGGCAAGCGCCGTGAGCCCGAATGCTCCGAGACAGGCGATTAAAACCGCGATCAGCGCACCATACCCGACAATTCGGCTCCATCGCTCCTCCTTTCTATACTGCCCGTCCACTTCATCGTCAAGAAACGAATACCGAAACCCACGGCCGGGTGCAACCTCTCGCCACTTCTCCTCCAGGTACGCCAGCGTACGATGGATATTTTCGCCACGGATCCTGACAAGCAACTGGTAGGATGCGATCGGACTCAGGGACAACACCGCCGGGCCGATAATGTGGTGGAGAGAGCGTACATGGAAGTCCCTTACGACTCCGATTACCGAAAGGTCCCGCTTGTTCATGCGCAACATCCTGCCCACGATTGGCATTTCCCAGCCCAGATGCCGGACAAGGGCCTCGTTCACGATTATGGACGTATGTGAGCCGGGTTTCCGCGAATCGAAATCCGATCCTTCCAGAAGTGAGACGCCCATCGTCTCAAGAAAGTCGTAACCGACGTTTACTTGCTCGACGTCTATTCTCTCGCCTTCATGCTCGATGATCCCCGTGTACCTCGTCCTGCTGCTTAACGCGTGAAGGGTGGTCGTAATCGCGAGCACCATAGGGTGTCGCATCAACTCGTTTGTGTACACCTCGTTCAGACGGGAATCTCCCAGTGGCAGATCCGAGGTCGTAATACGCAAGACGTGCTCACTGTCGAAACCCAGAGGTTTCGTCTTGAGGAAATCAAGTTGTCGAACCATCACCAGCGCACTGACAACCATAAAGACGGAAAGCGCGAATTGCACGACGATCAACCCCCACCCAAAACGATTCTGCCCTCCAAGCCTGATGCGGCCTCTCAGGGCCGAAGCCGGCTGAACACCTGACAGCACGAAGGCAGGGTAGCCGCCTGCCGCCAGTCCAACGGCGACAGCCAGTCCAAGCAGAAACGCCACCCCTGAACCGTCCGCCTGATCGAACAGAGCGACGTCTTTGGCCACAACTGTTTTGAAGGCCGGCATGAGGAATTCTGCCAACCCCGCCCCGGCCAACAGTGCCAGGAAGCTTAATAGCATCGATTCGCCAAGAAACTGCATCACCAGTTGAATTCGAGATGCACCAGTCACCCTTCGCATCGCCGTCTCCCGGTCGCGTGATAATGACCTGCCCACAGCAAGGGTTATGTAGTTCACACAGGCGATCGTCAGGACAAGAAGGACGATACCGAGAAGAATATAAGAGAGTGCCGGATTTCCTGCTCCTGTTGGACCCCGGTTACCCCGATTGAGATGCATTTCCAGTAGTGGAAGGAGGCCGATCGAGAGGTCAGACTGTTCTCCCATCCATGGCGGTACCGATTTTCGAAACCATTGCGAAATCCGTTCGCTGAGTTCCGTTCTACGTTCGTTTATCGAGGCCCTTACGTACGTTTCGACATCGAAAACATCCCAACCTCTCGCGTGGCCTCTGCTGGAAAAAGGCGCGAGGAAATCGAACCTGATGCTTGAATTCTTTGGGACGGACTTTGCGATACCGGCAACAACGAAATCCCGCACGGCCGCCGGCGGTCCCGATAGATTCACCGAAAGGACTTTGCCCAGAGGATCTTCGTCACCGAAAAAGGCACGCGCCGCGGACTCAGTGATCACAACGTTGTATGGATCGTCCAGCACCGTAGCCGGGTCGCCTTTCATCAGGGGGAAAGTGAACACCTCGAGGATCACCGGATCGGCGAAGCAGAAACTTCCCCGGAGTGACCGATCCCCATGCATCACAGATGATGCGCCCCTGCCAATCCTGACGGAACGGACGTCCGAAAACGCCTCTTCAAGCGCCGGTCCCAACGGGTCGGGAGTCTCGCCTCTCGGTCCCATCCGGGATTCGACATAGACCCTGTAGATCCGATCGGCGTTTTCGTGAAACGCATCGTAGGTCCACTCGTGACGCACATACAGGAACGCCAGCACGCAGAAGGCTATAGCGATGCCCAGACCCACCACATTGATCGCGGCATAAAGCGGGTGCCGCAGCAGATTCCGATACGCCACCTTGAGGTAATTCCAGAACATTACCTGATTCCTGTGTGGTTGCGGTCTGCAGAAAGCATGTGGGTACGTTTGGCCGGACCCCGAAAACCAAACAACTCGTCGTTTCTTGTCCCAATGCCAGGACCCGCGCTGCCCTCACGCCAATCGATAAGGCAGCTTGACCGGCCCGCTAGAGGAGGAGTGTTGTTGGCTATTCGTATCTCAATGCATCTACTGGATTTGCAGTTGCGGCTTTGAACGCTTGGATAGCATTTGTCAACAACACAACGACTAATGTTAGTACTCCACCTAACACAAATACATGTGGTGCGATATTTATTCGGTATGCGAAATCTTGAAGCCATCGGTTCATTGTATAGTAGGCCACCGGCCAGCCAATTAGATTAGCCAGGATCAGTATTTTCATGAAATCTTTCGAAAACAAAAGGATGATGTTAGACACTGTAGCGCCCGATGCCTTACGAATGCCTACCTCCTTTGTCCGCCTTGTTACGGCAAGGGCTGTCAACCCGAATGCACCCAGGCAAGAGATGAAAATTGCAAAAAGGGAGGAATATCCCACAATTTGCCCCCAGCGTTGGTCCGACCTGTACAGTCTATCTGCGTGGGCATCTAGGAATTCATACTCGAAAGGAAGATTCGAGACGGCCTGGTTCCACTTGTCTTTCAGGAATGCAATGGTCGTCGAAATGTCGTCCGTGCGTAACTTGATAAACATGAAGGACGGAGAGGATGTATGTGAGAACATCACTGGTTCGATCGGATGATGGAGGGATTGATAATGGAAATCCTTCACCACACCGATGATGGGTCGATCCTCGAACACCCCAACCGAATCAACTGTATTCAACCATGTCTCATTGACCATTACCCCGTCGACACCGAATTCGTCTGAGAAACCCCTCCCTGACACCAATTTGATCCCCATAAAATCGAAGTAATTGTCATCAACTTCATACACACTATAACTTAATTTTTCGTCCTTATAGATCGTCGTATATCTTCTCAGCCCCCAACCAAAGAGATCCGAGGCACCGGCAATGCCCGAAATATCCTTGTGTTGGGCCAACTCATTCATGAAACCTTCTATAGCCCCCTCACCCTCGAGTTTCCACATGGGCACAACCAGTACAGGCTCACTGTGAGATCCTAAGCTTTTCTTCTTCAAGAAATCGACCTGTTTAAACATAAGGATGGCACTGACGATGAAAATGACAGACAAGGCGTATTGAGTAACCAAAAGCGCCTGACCAAATACGCCCCGTCCACCGAAACGCAGCGCTTTTCTTTGTAAGTCTACAGGCTGAAAACGCGATAAAAAAGCAGCGGAATATCCGCCTGCGGCGAAACTCACCAGTAACATAAGTCCTGCCAGAATTCCTTGAGTCCATCCGTCCAAATGGAATTCGATCGGGGGTGTCGTCTGAATCAAATCGTTGAACCTTGGCAGAAACATCTCGGCCATCGCAATCCCAAACATCAGCGCCACAATATTCAGAATTAAGGACTCAATCCAAAACTGCACCGCGACCTGGTTCGGGTTAGCACTTAATACTTTGCGCACACCCAATTCTTTGGCACGAGCCGCAGACCGGCTCACGGAGAGATTTACAAAATTAAAGCAGGCGATCATCAGGACCGTCAATGCAATCCCACTCAAGACGTACGAATAGACAGGATTCTTCGCCACCTCTGGCCCATAGAGGACATGGTTTGCATGGTGAACTTCGGTCAGTTTCTGAAGATGCAACGACCATCTATCGGAATTCCGCATGTACTTTTTCACTACTGATGGAAATTTCGCATCAACCTCAGAAGGAACGGAATTGTCGGCCAGCCGCACATAAACCGTATGATTGCCGATACTCGTGGACCGACTGTGGATGTCTATCTCAAGAATGTCCATCAGTCGTTCGTATGGCAGTAGACAGTCGAATCGAATGCTGGAGTTCGTTGGAATGCGATGGGCCACGCCCGTAACAAGAAAATGGTAAAACCGGTTATCGGAGCCAAGAATCGCAAGCTGTTTACCCATCGCATTCTCATTGCCGAAAAATCTCTTTGCCACATCCTCCGGTAATACGACAGAATTCTTATCCCGAAGAGCCGTACTTTCATCGCCCACCTTGAGCGGAAAGCTGAAAATATCGAAGAGGGACGCATCAGCAAAGAGAAGTTCCTGCTCAAACATTTCCTCCCCGACCCTCATCCATTTCCTGCTTGTCTTCAGCCTGACCGCGTGGACTATTTCCGGAATATTCTCCGCCAATACGGGTGCTAAAGGTGGACTCTGGGTTGCATAGAACCGGCGGTCGCCGTCCGGCTCCTTCCAACCTACGTAAAGTCGGTAAATGGAATCCACGTGCTTGTGGAACGTATCGTAAGACCATTCGTGCCGAACATAGAGGAACGTCAAGGCGCAGAAGGCAAACCCGACCGCCAGGCCAATAATGTTGATCGCGGCATAAAGCGGGTGCCGCAGCAGATTCCGATACGCCACCTTGAGGTAATTCCGGAACATCAATCGATACCTCGCGTTGTTGATGCTTCAACGACTGTTCTTTTCCTCGCGCCTCCGAATCAGACGCGAAATGCGTCCGTCAATTCTTCGACCAGACTGACATGCAGAGGAAACGTCCGCGCAAACGGGCTGATTAAGGCTTTCGCTGCACGTTCAATCGAGTAGACGGGAGATTCTTCGCTGCGCTCTGAATGACCTGACTTTCCAGGGCCTTCGTCGAAGTGTATCTGTCTCTCGTTGGCTTAGACTGATATACTGTGGGAGCCGAAGGGGTGACGAGGGGTCGCCATGTCCGCTCTCACTCATACCTCAACGCATCCACAGGATTCGCGCGGGCTGCTTTGCCGGTCTCGTAGCTGACGGTTATCAGTGCAATGCTCAACGACAGCAAGCCCCCCAGGACAAACGTCGAGATCGCCGGATCGACGCGGTAGGCGAAATTCTCCAGCCACCGGTTCATCGCAAAATAGGCAATCGGCCAGGCGACGAGATTGGCAATCCCGACAAGCACGACATATTCCCGGGACAAGAGCAATACAACGTTTGCAACAGATGCTCCCACTGCCTTCCGGATACCGATCTCCTTCGTACGTTGTTGCACGCTGATGGACGCCAGGCCAAACAGACCAAGAGCGGCTACAACAATCGCCAGGACCGAGAAACCGCCGAATAGCATCCCCAGCCGAGCTTCGGTCCGGTATAGCCGGTCAAAGGACGTGTCCAGAAACGAGTATTCGAACGGCGTATTCGGTACGACTTCACGCCATTGGGTTCTGAGAAAGTCCAGCGTGCCTGGGACATCGTCCGGGCGTATCCGGATGGAAATGTAGTCTCTTGTCCACCCCCCGCCCATCATGATCACAAGCGGTTCAATCTCATGATGGAGAGACTTGTAGTGAAAGTCCTTAACAACCCCCACCACGTCTCCCTGGAGTCCCGCTTTCCTTTCAGCACCTTCTCCATAGACGTCCATTCCTACCTGTCTATTCGCACATGAAGTCCACCCTAGATTCCTCATCGCTGCTTGATTCAGCATAAATGCGCCCTTGCGATCGCTTGCAACCTCATCAGACAATGCCCTTCCCTCCAATACTTCAATACCCAACGTCTCGACAAATCCGTGATCCACATACATTACATTCATCAGCACTCCATCTTTGTATGCACCATCCGTGAGGGGAAAAAACACATTGCCGGGCATCACCCCGCCTGGCACAGTCGAAGAGGCTGTTACATTCAGTACCGCGCTGTGTGCCGATACCATGTTTCGGTAACGCCGCACCGGCTCGCTGCCGCGGTTCGGCATGACAACGATATGTTCCTTTCGAAATCCAAGACGCCTGTTTCGAACATAATCTGCCTGGTCATAGATCAGACCGGTCCCAATGACCAGAATGACGGATATTGCGAACTGAACAATAATGAGCGTCTTTCGCAAACCGGATCGTTTCGAACCGGCGTCCATCACCCCTCTAAATACAAGGACGGGTTTGAGCGACGAGAGAAAAAACGCGGGATAGCTCCCGGAGAACAAGCCAGTAAACAGCGCAATGCCAATCAAAGCCAACAGAACGTCCCGGCTTTTCAGGAAACCAACGACCAGGTCGCGTTCGACAAAGGCTTCAAATGAAGGAAGCAGGATCTCCACCATCACACCGGCGATAACAATGGCAATTGAAGCCAGCAACGTCGATTCGCCCAAAAACTGAGCGGTCAACTCGCCCCGGTTTGCTCCGACCACTTTCCGCAACCCGATCTCCATTGAGCGGTACTCCGAGCGGGCGGTCGAAAGGTTCATAAAATTGATGCACGCGAGCACTAATACAATAAACGCGATAACCAGAAAGAGATAGATATACCGGATATCACCGTTGGGACTGATTTCAAAATCCAGGTGTGAATGAAGATGAATATCGGTCAAAGGCTGCAGAAAGAGTTTCAAACGTATACCCGCAGCTTCCATTTCTGCTCCGAGGTGTCTTTCCATAAAATCCGGCAACATGGTATCGAACTCGTCGGCAACCTGCGTGGCCTGCAGGAGCAGATAGGTATAGAAGTCTATGCTAAGCCAGCCCTTGCTGATATCAAGCGATGCCAGAAAGTCGAACCGTAAATGCGATCTGTATCTTGAGTCCTTCAACACTCCCGTAATCTTATACGTATTGCCGCCCAACGAAAGCGTCCGACCCATCGGATCCTCGTCTCCGAAATATTTCAGCGCCATCGCATCCGTCAAGACAATGGAATTTGGTTCCTGGAGTGCGGTTTGTGGATCACCTTTGCTCAAGGGAAAGTCAAAGACCTGGAAGACGTTTGCATCCACGAACAGGACGCCTCTTTCGTAAAAATGACGCTGCTGATTTGCAACAAGCGTCTTTTCATCTTTCCGATGAAACCTGACCGCGTCTTCTACTGACGGGAATTCTTGAACGAGAATTGAACCCATCGGGGATGATGTAAGGGCGAACCGACCGGGCGCACCGTCCGATTGTATCTCTGTGGCTAGCCGAAAAATCCGATCCGCGTTTTCATGGTGCCGGTCATAGCTCAGTTCATCCTGAACGTAAAGGAGAATGAGCATACAGCAGGCCATACCGATCGCAAGACCGGAAATATTGATGGCCGAAAACGTCTTGTTCCTCATCAGGTTGCGAATGGCGACTTTCAGGTAGTTTGAGATCATGGCATCTGTCTGCCTTGCGTCAACCTGGCGCGGCTTCGCTATGGTCAGCAGTGACTGAGACGGTACGATCAGAGAATGCGCCGCCGAATCATCAGCGAGATGTATGGGTTACACGTATGCCCACATTCTGAGGACGCCGTGAGACTGAGGAAGCGTCCGCGCAAACGGGCTGGTGAAGGCGTCCGCTGCACGTTCAATCGAGAAGACGGGGGATTCTTCGCTACGCTCAGAATGACAAGACGGCGGATCTACATATCTGTATTTCAAACGGCTTCACATCATTCGCTGCGCAGCGCTTCCACGGGGTTGGCCGTCGCGGCACGGACCGCCTGTCCGGTCACGGTCAACAGCGCGATCCCCATCGCCAGGCCTCCGGACGCCGCGAACATCCACCATTCGATATCCGAGCGATAGGCGAAATCCTGCTGCCACCGGAACAGGACGTAATACGTGATCGGCGACGCGAAAACAAAAGCGATCAGAACGTGGCGGGCAAAGTCCCTGGTCAACAGAAACACGATGTTCGCCACCGTGGCGCCCAACACCTTGCGAATGCCGATTTCTGTTTTCCGCTTTGCAGCCGCGAAAGAAGCCAGCCCCAGGAGACCAAGGCAGGCGATGAAAATCGCGAGTCCGGAGAAAACCTGCACGACACGAATCATCCGTTGCTCGTTTTCGTAGAGCTGAAGATAGTCGCTGTCCAGAAAGGAATATTCGAATGGCTGATCGGGCGCGAATTCCTCCCACAAGCCTCGCGCCGATGCAACAGCGTCGGCCACGTTGCCGGGGTGCAACCGAACGACGACATAAGAACGGCCCCAGCGGAGAAAAGGAAGTACCAGCGGTTCGATCCGGTGGCGAAGCGACTGGTAGTGGAAGTCCTTGACGACACCTATGACCTGTCCTTCACGGCCCGCGAGTACCATTCGCTTGCCCACCGGTTCTTCCCATCCGAGTATCGAGGCGGCCGACCGGTTGATCAGGAAGGCCGTCGAATCCGAAGGGAATTCTTCTGGAGCGAAATTCCGACCCTGAGTGACCTCCAGTCCCAGGACCTCCGCGTAGTTCTCATCAACCGTCGCGAAGGCGAGCGAGGTCTGTTCGTAGTTGGCAGGTTGTTCCAGCCGGAACAGCACAGAGCCGAATTCCTTTCCCGGCACGCTTTGCGCAACTGAGGCGGCGACCACGGGAGCAAGCGATGTGAGTCGTTCCCGGAATACCTGTGATTGCCGCCCAAGATCCCCGGCACCGTGCACGACAAGCACGTTTTCTCTATCGAATCCGAGTCGCTTGTGCTGTACAAAGAGAAGCTGATCGCGAATCACAAATACCCCGATGAGCATGCCTATCGAGACGCAAAATTGCGCCACGACGAGCCCGTTGCGCAGCCGCTCGCCTCCAAGGCCCGCGGAAATTCGCCCGGTAAACACGTCCGCAGGCCGAAACGAAGACAGCACAAGCGCGGGATACATGCCGGCCAGTGCGGCAACCACGACGAATATGCCGGACAACGCCAGAACAACCGTCGGAGAACTCAGGCCGCTCATTGCCAACTGTTTTCCGGTGAGGCTTACCAGATGGGACATTGCCAGTTCGCATAGCCCAATTGCCAGAACGAGCGCCAGGACAAAGTGCATGGACGACTCAATGAGAAACTGGCGGACGAGCCGTCCGCGTCGTGAACCCAGCACCTTTCGAATTCCGATCTCTCGAGTCCGGCTGGTTGACAACGCCGTGTGCAGATTCACGAAATTGACGCAAGCGAGGAACAGAACGAGCACGGCAATCAGGCTGAAGACAAATACGTGAACAATGGCGCCATTCTGCTCGAGTTCGTAGTCGTGCTGTGAGCGCAGATGAATATGCGTCATCGGCTGCAAGCGGAACCGGCTGTAACCGCCCGATCTAGCAAAGCTTGCCGCCAGCCCTTGTCGATTGACGTACTCGCGGAGTTTCGCTTCCACCTCGGAAGCGTTGGTTTGCTCCCTCAATACGATATATGTATAGACGGTGGCCGACCCCCATTGCGTCTTGCGTCGTTCTACAATGGGAAGCGTCCACAATGGCGCAAGAAAGTCGAATTGAAAATGGGACTGCTGAGGAAACCCCTCCACCACGCCCGTGACCCGCAGAGTTGTACCGTCGGTCAGGTTCAGCGGCAGGCCCAGTGGGTCCTGACCCCGGAAGTATCGCCGCGCCGTCCGTTCGGTAATCACAACAGAATCGGGATCCCGAAGCGCGGTAACCGAATCTCCTGCTACAAAACGCACGGTAAAGACGTCGAAGAAGCCCGCCTCCACGTAATAAAAGCCGGTCTCGTTTGCGCGTGTTTCTCCGATCCGAAGCGTGCGCCGTTCCCGACGCATGCGTACGGCGCCCTCCACTTCGTGTAAGCTGGACAGCGTTTCAGCCACCGGAACAGGACTCAACGGCGTCGTCCACGCGTTGTCTCCGAACTGCCCGTCCCAGAGGACGCGATAGATTCTGTCCGCCTTCTCGTGAAACCTGTCGTAGCTGACTTCGTCCAACACGAGCATCAGAACCAACAGACAACACGCAAGTCCGACGGCCAGACCGAACACATTGATCGCGGCATAGAGCGGGTGCCGAAGCAGATTTCGCCAGGCTACCGTAAGGTAATTCCAGAACATCGCCCGAACCTCGAGGATTGGATCCGTCAAGGACAGCCCGCAGTCCTGCGTCTCCAATCCTCCTGAAGAAGAATCCATTGCATAAATCTGACGCGGCCCTGCTATGCCCAGGCGCAACGGAAACTGTAGGACTCCATCTTGAGCCGCCGAATCATCCGCAAAACGCGTCCGTCAATTCTTCGACCAGACTGTAATGCAGAGGAAGCGTCCGCGCAAATGGGCTGACTAAGGCTTTCGCTGCACGGTCAATCGAACAGACGGGAGATTCTTCGCTGCGCTCTGAATGACATGATCGCCGATAGCCGAGCACGATGCTTCCCGCAGTCATCCAGAGGAGGCCTGGGTGCAACGTCCTGGAAACCCATCCGTGACACGTAAGACCAGATCGTCAAGCAGACGAGTCCCCCGGCCGACGAAGGATCTACTGCGGCATTGGATCAACCGTGCGCGATCTGCCTGTGTCATTACCGGAGAGGCAGCACCGCCGCTCCACTCTCCGCGCCGGGGAGGCGCCGGAGGAGGGGTCGCCATGCCCGCCTCTACTCATACCGCAGCGCGTCCACGGGATTCGCCACTGCTGCTTTACAGGTCTTGTAGCCAACTGTAAGAAGCGCAATGCTCAACGACAACAATCCCCCCAGAGTAAACGTGGCGATCGCCGGATCAACCCGGTACGCGAAATTCTCCAGCCAGCGGTCCATTACATAATAGGCAATCGGCCAGGCGACGAGATTGGCGATCCCGACAAGAACGACATACTCCCGGGACAAGAGTAAGACTACGTTGGCAACGGATGCGCCCACCGCCTTCCGGATACCGATTTCCTTGGTCCTTTGTTGCACACTGATGGACGCCAGGCCGAACAAACCGAGACCCGCCACGACAATCGCCAGGATGGAGAATACGCCGAGAAGCGTCCCAAGTCGAGCTTCCGTCCGGTATAGCTGGTCAAAAGACGTGTCCAGGAACGAATATTCAACCGGCGTATCCGGCATGACGTCGCGCCACCGGGTTTTCAGAAAATCCAGCGTGCCAGCAACGTCCTCCGGTCGGATCCGGATCGACAGGTAGTTTACCCATCCCCTGTTCACGAGCATGATCACAAGGGGTTCGATTTCGTGATGCAGCGACCTATAGTGAAAGTCCTTTACAACCCCCACAACATCTCCCTGGACGTTCACCTTGAATTCACCACCTTCCGTATAGACATGGGCCAGTTTTTTACCCTCGCAGGAAGCCCAACCCAATTTCCGCATCGCCGCCTGATTGAGCATGAATGTCCCGAATCGGTCGCTACCGAATTCCTTCGAAAAGGCACGCCCCTCCGACAATTCGAATCCAAACGTCGAGATAAACCCGTAACCCGCGAAGACCACGTTGAATAACGACCCGTCGCTGCTGCCGCCCTCGATGACGGGGCGAAAGAAGTGACTTGCGATCATCCGCCCTGGCACGGTCGACGAAGCAGAGACGTCCAATACCGAATTGTAGGCTGACACTGCGTTCTTATATCCCTCCATGGCATCCGCATCACCGTAGGGCATTACGAGCACGTGCTCTTTTTGAAATCCAAGTCGCTTGTTGCGTATGAAACTCGCCTGGTCATAAACCACACCCGTCCCAATCAAAAGTACGATTGAAATGGCAAACTGAAGGACGACAAGCGTCCTTCGCAAACTCAGTTTGTTGGATCCGGCACGCGCCAAACCTTTTAGTGCGGCAACCGGTTGAAAGGAGGAGAGAAATATGGCGGGATAGCTTCCGGACAGTACCCCTGTAAACAGTACAATGCCAATGAAGCCCAACACGAGGCCACTGCCTCGCAGATATTCAAGATTCAGGTTGCGTTCAGTAAAGGCACCAAACGTGGGTAGAGCAGTCTCGACAAACACGACGGCGACAATTGTGGAAATTGAGGCGATCAGGGTCGAGTCGACCAGAAACTGAAAAATCATCTGTCGTCGTTTTGCGCCGACCACTTTCCGCAGTCCCACCTCCTTTGACCGGTACGTGCAATGGCCCGTCGAAAGGATCGTATAATTAATGCACGCCAGCAGCAACACAAAAAGCGCAATTGCAATGAACAGGTAGACATATCTGATGTCCCCGTTTGCACTGACTTCATATTCCAGACTGGAATGCAAATGAATATCGGTCAACGTCTGCAGGAAGGGTTTCATCTGTACTCGCCTGGCTTTGTCTCTTTCGCGAATATGCCGCTCGACAAAATCAGGCAATGCCTGCTCCAACTCGGACGCAGCATTTTCGTCCCGCAAGAGCAGATAGGTATAATAGCTGTGCGCGATCCAGCCGTCGTCGTCACTTTCTATGGGCGTCGCCAGAAAATCGAACTTTAAATGGGTTTTGTACGTGGGTTCTTTCAGGATGCCGGTTACCCTATACAATTTCCGGTCCACCGACAGCGGCCGCCCCATCGGGTCGTTGTCGTCGAAATATTTCCGAGCCATTGCTGCAGACAGCACAATGGAATACGGTTCCCGAAGCGCCGTCTGAGGATCTCCGTTGCTCAGTGGAAAATCAAAGACCCGAAAGATGTTCGAATCCGTGAACATTACGCCCGTCTCGTAGAAATATTCCTCCCCGGTTCCAACCAGTGACTTTTCGCCGATATTCCTGAAAAACCGGACGGCATCGACAACTGTTGGATAGTCCTGCACGAGAGCCGGACCCATCTGGTACGGCGTAACCGCAAGATGATACGTCTTCCCACTCACCCGGACCTCATCGGCAAGCCGGAAGATTCGATCCGCGTTCTCATGGTGCCGGTCATAGCTCAGTTCATCCTGAATGTAGAGAAGAATAAGCATGCAGCAGGCCATGCCGATTGCAAGGCCAAGGATGTTGATGGCGGAAAACGTCTTGTTCCTCATCAGGTTGCGAACGGCAACTTTCAGATAGTTCGCGATCACGTTGGGCTGCCTCCTGTGTCTACCATGGTGCGTCTTCGTTATGCCCAGCCGCAACCGAAGCCGTCAAGCCAACGACGCGTCCGCGCAAATGGACCGTTCAAGGCTTTTGCATCACGTCCATTCGAGCAGACGGGAGATTCTTCGCTCCGCTCTGAATGACATGCATTGCGAAAACTATTGTCGAAACGCTTAGCCCAAACTGTCATCCAGAGGAGGCCTGGGTGCATCGTCCGGGAATCACATCTGTTTCACATGAGACCAGATTGTCGTGCAAAGTAGCCTCAGGCCGACGAAGGATATACTGCAGCATCATATCAACCGCAGACGATTTGCACGTGGCGTTACCTGAGAGGCAGCACGGCCGCCTCCTGCGACACCGGGTGATGCGTTAGCGTGCGTGTCTGTGTCCGACCTGGCAGGCTGCACGACCGCTCCCCTCTCCGCGCCGGGGAGGGGATGGGGGAGGGGTCGCTCTGTCCGCCCTCACTCATATCGCAACGCGTCGACCGGATTCGCCCGCGCCGCCCGGGTAACCTGAAGGCTCACCGCCAGGAGCACCATGAGAAGCATGAGCGCGCCTCCCAGCAGAAATGTCCCGAGCCCCGGGTCCACGCGATACGCGAAATCGCGCAGCCAGCGCTCTGCCGCGAAGTAGGTCGCCGGCCAGGCGATCAGAGCGGCGATTCCGACGAGGACCACGTATTCCCTGGTCAGCAGAGAAACGATACGCGACGTCGGCGCGCCAAGGGTCTTCCTGATCCCGATTTCCTTGGTCCGCCTGGCGACGGTGAGTGACGTCAAGCCGAATGCCCCAAGACAGGCGATGAAGACGGCGAAGAACGTCGCGAATCCCGCGATTCTGAACCACCTCTCTTCCTCCCGGTATTGACGGTCAATGTCCTCATCGAGAAAATAGTAGTCAAAAGGTTTATCCGGGAAAACCTCACGCCATCGCTCAGATAAGAAATCGAGTGTGTCCGAGACGTTTTCAGGCCGAATACGAATCATTAGCAGATTACGGAACACCCACTCCATTCCGGAAGATGTCGAATCCGCCTGAAATTGCAGCACCGCAGGCCCAATCGCGTGATGAAGGGAGCGAAAATGAAAGTCCCCGACGACCCCGATAACTGTTCTTTGATTTCGGTCAAACCGCAGGGTCTCATCTAGAGGCGCTTCCCAGCCCAGTTTCCTGGCCAGAGACTGGTTGACAATGACCGACGTCTCCGCATCGCTTTTCCGTTCGAAATCTCGACCCTCCAATAAACCGATATCCAGGGTTTCGAGAAAACGTCGATCACAGCGAATCTTCTCAACGCCGTCCAGTGTCGTCCCCTTCCACCTGATCTTTGAAAAGCTCCTACGTGAATTGCTTAGCGCGTGTGATGTTCTCGTGGTCTTTAAAACGGAATGGTAGGGCCAGGTTGCCTCCTCAAATGATTTAACTGATTCCCTTCTCTCCAATACCTCCATCATGCGGACGACGATTACATTCCCGGCCTCGAAACCAAGCGACCTTGATTTCAACATGTTCATTTGTATGGAGGCAATGGTCATACCTGTCACCAGAGACGTGGAGATTGCCAGTTGGAAGACTACGAGAGCGCGGCTGAAAAAGCGCGTTCGGTCCACCTTGAACCGGCCTTTCAGCGCATCGACCGGAAGAAATCCCGACATGAACAAAGCCGGGAAACCGCCGGCGACGATGCCCACGAACAACACCACAACGAGTACAGACACAAGTGAACTGAAGTCCGCCAGGTTGGACAGTGAGAATTCCCGATTGACCAGGCTATTGAAGCCAGGCAAGAACAGTTCCGCAAGCCCCAGCCCAAGCGTTAGTGAGATCACTGTCAGCAGGACCGATTCCGCGAGAAACTGCCTCGCCAGTTGGGTGCGCAGACCTCCCGCCACCTTACGTATTCCAACTTCGCGGACACGAGAAAAGGACTGACCCACCGAGAGACTCGTATAGTTTACTGCGGCTACCACAATCACAATTATCGCGATGCTCGCCAGGATATAGGAATAGGCAGGGTTGCCTTCTGAGCGAATAACCTGCGCCTCGAGACCAAAATAAATGTCTCTGAGCGGCTGGAGTTTCCATTTTCCGTGGCGTTGGTCATCTGGCCACGACGACGCAAGTTTTGAAAGTCTTCTTTCAACTTCTGACGGGGCCAGATGATTCGGTAACAGCATGTAGGAATTCACTGAGCTGGTTTTCCACCCGCCATCTATTCCGGCTGCGTCGAAGTTGGAGAGGAAATCTAACTTAATGCTCGAGTTTCCGGGTATAGGCTTGAACAAACCGGTCACCGTGAATTCCCGGATTCTGGTGTCGTCGGTTTCGTTAGATGCGGTACCTTGAAACCGGCCTCGCTGCCTCTTTCTTGCGGCAAGGGCGCGGAATAAACCTTGTTTGAAGTCCTGAACCGTTAGTGTACGTCCAATCGGGTCTTCTCCGGGGAAAAACCTTCCAGCGGCATTCTCAGAAATAACCACACTGTAGGGGTCGTTTAGTGCCGTTGCAGCATCGCCTCGTAGCAGTGGAAACGAAAACACCTTCAGAATTGCAGGATCTGCAAAGTGGACCGTCGCCTCGCCCTTCTGACTTCGTGTCTGAACCATCTTCCCTCTGGGAGCAATTCTCACTGTTTGAATTTCCGGAAGCTCCGCCGTCAGTGCGGGAGCCATCGCTTCGGGCGTAAATTGTGGGTGGACGCGGAACGACTGTTCCTTATCCAGATAAATCCGGTAAATCCGATCGGCGTTTTCATGAAACGCATCGTAGGTCCACTCGAATCGCACAAAGATGAACGCCAGCAGGCAAAACGATATCGCGATGCTCAGACCCACTACGTTGATAGCGGCGTATAGCGGGTGCCGCAGCAGATTCCGATACGCGACCTTTAGATTATTCCAGAACATCGACTGGCTCCCCGTTGTTTGGATCTTTCACGTCGACCCGGCGAAGCGTCCGCGCAAACGGGCCGGTGAAGGCTTCCGCTCTACGTCCGATCGAGAAGACGGGAGATTCTTCGCTCCGCTTTGAATGACACGACTTGCAATAACCATCGGCGAAATGTATCGGTCAGACCGTCGCTCCGCTCTGAATGACATGCTTTGCGAAAACCATTGTCGAAACGCTGAGCCCACGCCGGCGCCGAAACTGTCATCCAGAGGAGGCCCCCCGGGCCGACGAAGGATCTACTGCAGCATCAGATCAACCACGAGCGATTTGCACACGGCGACGCCGGAGAGGCAGCACGTTCGCCGAGAGTGTCATGCAGAAAGAGCTGCAAGGCTGTCGAAGCGTCCGCGCACAAATCCGTCTACAAAGGCCGTATGCTACAAGTACGAGCGAGAAGACGGGAGATTCTTCGACTTCGCTCAGAATGACATGACTTTCTATGGCCTTCGTCGAAATGTATCTGTCTCTCGGTGGCTTAGACTGATATACAGTGGAAGCCGAAGAGCTGACGAGGGGGCGCTCTGCCCGCCGTTACTCATACCGCAACGCGTCCACAGGATTCGCGCGGGCTGCCCGGGTGACCTGAAGGCTTACCGCCAGAAGGACCATAAGAAGCATGAGCAGGCCGCCCAGCAGAAACGTACCGAGCCCCGGATCCACGCGATACGCGAAGTCTCGCAGCCAGCGCTCCGCCGCGACGTACGTCGCAGGCCAGGCGATCAGAGCGGCGATGCCGACGAGGACCACGTATTCCCCGGTCAGCAGAGAAACGATACGCGACGTCGGCGCGCCAAGGGTCTTCCTGATCCCGATTTCCTTGGTGCGCGTGGCCACGGTGAGCGACGTCAAGCCGAAAGCGCCGAGACAGGCAATGAATACGGCAAAAAGGGTCGCATAGCCCGCGATTCTGAACCACCGCCGCTCCTCCCGATATTGACGGTCTATCTCCTCATCCAGGAAATTGTGATTAAACGGAACATCCGGTACGATTTCATCCCACTTCTGTTTCAGGAAGTCGAGCGTGTCAAAGACGTTCTCGGGGCGAATCCGAATCATCAGAAGGAATCGCACGTCCCATGTGGGGCGGCCGGATGACGAGGTCGCCTGCAATTGCAGCACCGCAGGCCCAATCGTGTGGTGAAGGGACCGGAAATGAAAATCCCTGACGACGCCGATAACCTGCATGTCCTTCCTGCCAAGCCGAATCGACTCGCCCAGAGGCGCGTCCCATCCAAGTGTCCTGGCGAGCGTTTCGTTGACGATGACCGACGTCTCCGCATCGCTGTCCCTTTCGAAATTACGCCCGTCGAGCAGCCTAATGTCCATGGTTTCGAGGAAGCGCGTATCACAGAAAATACTCTCTACCCCTTCCAGTTTCGTCCCCTTCCAGCTGATGTTGGAACTACTCCGCATTAAACTGCTGAAACCGTGGCCTGTTCTCGTCGTATTCAAGACGGAATGGTATGGCCGGACGGCCTCCTCAAAGGCCTTGGCCAGGTTCATTCTTTGCGTTATCCCGAATAGACGAACGACGACGACGTGACTGGGCTCGAATCCAAGCGACTTCGATTTCAGTATGTTCATTTGTATGGATGCTATAGTTATACATGTCACCAGCGACGTGGAGATGGCCAGCTGGAATACCACGAGCGCCCGGCTGAAGGTCCCCATACGATCCGCCTTGAAACGCCCCTTCAACGCATCGATCGGAAAGAACCCCGACATGAACAATGCGGGATAGCCCCCGGCGAAAACCCCCACGACCAGCGCCATGACGAGTAGATATGCGAGTGAGTTGGGATCCGCCAGATCGGAAAGGGAGAATTTCCTGCTGACCAGGCTGTTGAAACCCGGCAGGAACAATTCGGCCAACGCCAGCCCGAGCCCAAATGCGATCAGGGTGAGCAGGACCGATTCCGCGAGAAACTGCCTCGCCAGTTGGGTTCGCAGTCCCCCGGCAACCTTGCGCATTCCAACTTCGCGGGCACGTGAGAACGACCGGCCAACCGAAAGGTTCGTATAGTTGACCGCGGCCACGACCAGCACGAGCATCGCAATGCCCGACAGGATATACGAGTGTACGGGATTTCCGGGACGGCTGAGTACTCTGGCGCTGCCCACGTGGGGACCGCTGTCTCCAGAATCGAAGTAAATGTCTCTAAGCGCCTGCAGTTTCAGCTTCTCCGGCTGCCGGCTCCTGGGCCACGGTATGGAAACACCTTCAAGCCGGCGCTCCATTTCAACGGGACTCAGATTTTCAGGCAGCAAGACGTAAGTGTTCACGGTGTTCCATTCCCGTTTCTGAACCGCAGGGTTCAAGGCGGAGAGAAAGTCAAAGCGAAGGGTGGAGTTCCCGGGAATGTCTCGGATCACACCGGTTACCGTCAATTCCTGTGTCGGACGTTTATCCGGCTCTTCCGGCCTGGTTTCACGTGATGGAGGGTTTATTCCGAAGGAAATTGTCATTTTGCCGGATCCTCCGCCGACGGCTCCGCTCCCAAGATTCAATACCATCGCCTCGACGTCCCGGACGGAAATCGACTTTCCGATCGGATCCTGTCCTGAGAAATATCTCGCAGCCATGGTTTCGGTAATCACCACGTAGTCCGGCGCCGCCAGCGCGGTGGCGGGGTCTCCCTTGATCAGAGGAAAGGAGAAGACGTCCAGAATTGATGGGTCTGCCTGAAGGATGCTTACATTCGACGTCTGACCACGATCGTGGACAATGCGCGCCCCAGGATGTATTCTCACGGAACGGACCTCCGGCAGCGCTTCCGACAATGCAGGCCCCAATTCCCCCGGCGTAAAGTCTTTAGTTATGCTGTCTTCAAATTCCGCGTAGACCCGATAGATCCGATCGGCGTTTTCGTGAAACCCGTCGTAGGTCCACTCGTATCGCACAAAGAGGAACGCCAACAGGCAAAATGAAATCGCGATGCCCAGGCCCACCACGTTGATCGTAGCGTAGAGCGGGTGCCGCAAAAGGTTTCGCCAGGCTACTTTAAGATAATTCCAGAACATCAATTGACTCCTCACGGATCAGGTTCCTTAAAGAACAGCACTTCGTACTGACATATCATCCGCGATAGGGATACTTCACAGATACCCCGATATTGACGTGCCGACGAAGCGTCCGCGCATAAGGGTTTGCCGGTTGTTGACCTCGTGGACAATCGAGAAGACGGGAGATTCTTCGCTCCGCTCTGAATGACATGACTCTCGAAAGCCATCGTTGATTTGTATCTGTCTCTCGTCGGCTTAGACTGACATGCTGTGGAAGCCGAAGGGCTGACGAGGGGTCACCCTGCCCGCCTTCACTCATACCTCAGCGCGTCCACGGGATTCGCGCGGGCTGCCCACGTGTGCATGATTATCTCTTTAGAAATATAGTTCCCCTGTCGGTCTTGAGGTATAATTCGTGCCCGCCGCCGTTGAGACTGCCGACGAAATTCCTTCCGGTGATCTCCGACATCGTGATCTCGAAATCACTATTGAGTTGTCCTCTCCTGCCAAGATCCGTTCGAATTGACAATCCAAGCGAATCGGGTATTGTAATCCGAGTTGTCCCCCTGTAGTTTTCGATACGGGAATTCCCGTCGATCTGGATCTCACTGACCTTGAGTTGAGCTCTATTGCTCTTGGCATTCAATGATCCTCGAATCCCTGACAATCCGGCCTTGCCCCGCGATACGTCAAGGTTTACCGGTCCAGAGATGCCCTTTGCTGAGATCGAGCTTCTTTTGCCCGTAATGTTAACACTACCGTTCAGGTCATTTGCGATCAGTTTACCTCTGGAAACCTGGAGCCGAATATGCCCGTGCAGGTTCCGAATTTGGTAGTCGCCTCTTCGAGCCTGGACCGATATCCTGCCTTCAAACCCCGAAATGTCGATGCGCGTCCTGCTCGCGTTCACGTGCAGGTTCAGTCTGCCGGGCGCCTGAATGCGATAGTGGATGTCGGGAAGAATCCTGGTTCCCGAACCTCCACCCTCTTCCCGGAAGGGAACGTCATCATAGACGGATCGGATCGTTAATGAACGAAGGCCTCCCTCGAGGCCGACCCATGCCGCTTCGACGATTTTTCGGGCATACTCCGGGTCGACTCCCTTCGGGGCTTCAATAAGGGCATTGATCCTGATTTCAGTCTCGCCCCAGGAGCTCAAGTTAACACTGCCGCGGCCGACATTGAGCGTTAGACTGCCACCGCGCTGGAATTCGACATCTTGCCTGAATTCCTTGCTTTGCGCGTTTGACCCAAGGGTTGCCAGCGCGGCAATGGACAACATCGCAATCCCGAACCCAGATCGGTTTCCCATTGCAAATCCTCCCTTGACGAATTCTAACGGTTCACAGACAGTTTACTCATACCGCAACGCGTCCACGGGATTGCGGTGGGCGACTTTGAATGTTTGCGCGAAGATCGTCAGCTGTGCGATCCCAAGTGTCAGTGTGCTCGCCAGGACAAAGACACCAATTTCCGGTTCAATATGATACGCGAAGTTTTCCAGCCACCTGCCCATCGCCAAATAGGCCGCAGGCCAGGCGATCAGGTTTGCGGCTAGCAAGAGCCTGACGAAATCTCCGGACAACAGCCAAATGACACTACCGGTCGATGCCCCAAGCGCTCTGCGAATGCCGATTTCCTTCGTTCGCCGAACAACAGCCACAGACATAAGACCTAACATCCCGAAGCACGAAATAACCAGCGTAATAACAGCCGAATAGGTCAATATTCGAGACCACCGCTCGTCATCGCGATACTGTCGGTTCAGGTTGTCGTCCAGAAACGAGAATCGAAATGGAACATTCGGCGCAACGTTGTTCCAGGTATCTTTTAACATATCGATCGTCTCCAGCGCATCACCGCGGCGAAATCGAACGAGCGAAGACGGGTTGGTATTGAATTTTTCCAAGCGCATCACCAGCGGTTCGATTTTCTGGTGCAAAGACTTATAGTGGAAGTCACGCACCACGCCGATAATGACAGGATCCTTCAGCCGTTCAGTTCCCGATAGAGTTTCGCCAACTGGATCAGCAATATTCAATTGCGATGCGAGCGTTTCATTTATCAGAACAGCGTGTTCACGATCTGAGGGATGGTCTTCCGAGAAATTTCGACCTGCCAGCAGCGGAATCTCCATCGTACGCAAATAATCGACGTCGATGCCAATCAGATATATCCGAACCATTGTGCCGTCAGGCAATGGGTACTTGGCCCAGGAATAACCGCTTGACGTTGTCAACGTTCGGTCGCTCACCGTCGCCCCGACA
Source organism: Gemmatimonadota bacterium (assembly GCA_028874335.1). Lineage (GTDB taxonomy): Bacteria > Latescibacterota > UBA2968 > UBA2968 > JAAXHE01. The sequence goes on from JAPPJY010000096.1 coordinate 128,148, forward strand.
ATGCGTGGATCCGTTTGAATCTCCCGTTTGAAGATGCTGGCAACCCGACGGCTGGCTTTTACAATGACGACCTGTTCCTGGTTGTAACCCAGATTCCTGTTACGTATAAAATCCGTCTGTCGAAACATCACTCCTGCGGAAATCATCAAAGCAATCGAACCACTGAATTGCAGCACGATCAACGTCCGGGTCAGACGGCTTCGCCTCCCCAACCCTGATTGGCCCTTCATTGCCGATACCGGTTTGAGCCGCGACAATGCGACAGCAGAATAACTTCCGGCAAGCAGCCCTACCAACAACAGCAACAGGAGCAGGATGGGCCCGTCGTCTACATAGACAATCGTCAAGTCGCGATGGACAAATCCGTTGAATACCGGCAAAAACGTCTCGGCAATCGCAATTGCGAGAAGCAATCCGAGAAAACTCAACAGTAGCGCCTCACTCCAGAACTGTTTCATAATCTGCCCTGGGGTGGCGCCCAGCACATTGCGCAAGCCCACTTCCGTTGCTCGTCTGGAACACTCAGATATACTCATTATCGAATAATTGCTACAGGCAGCGAATAGCACAATGATGGTGAGTGCCCAGAGAATCTTTACCATCTCAGGATTGGCCGCTCTTAACTCGTTACTATTGGGTATTTCAGTATTCCTGTACACGTCTGTTAATGGCTGCAAGATCAGCCTGAGAGATCCCTCGCCTTCCTGCTTCAATCTTTCTTTACCGTTCCAACGATTGATACTTTCAGACAGACCTGCTGATTGTTCCCTATCTGCTTGCACGTAGATCGATACGAGTGCCCAATGGGCGATTTCATTGTCAGCGCCACCTCTCGCGAGCGGAAATCCTTTGTTGGCATCAATATGAATCAGTGCGTCAAACTTGAGACTCGATTTTTCCGGCACATCCGCCAATACACCTGTCACTACAAAGTTCATCCTCAGCAGCATCAATTCCTGTCCGATCGGGTCTTGATAGTTACCGTTAGCACCTCCAAATATCCTGCGCGCGGTCGTTTCGGTGATTACGACACCATCCGGCCGTGAAAGCGCTGTTGACGGATTCCCCGAAACGAACGGAAAGGTGAACATCTCAAAAAAGCTATCGCTCACGAGCCCGACGCGTTGGATGGGTTTTTCTCCGTCCTGCGCAAACATCCCCACCGGAGAAATCGTGAATGCGCATGCCTGGACGACCCCCGCCACACCGTCCCGCAATTCGTCGACAACCCAGGGAGGATGTATCGTATCCCAGATATCGAAATTCGTGGCACTTCCACTAGGCAGAAACCGTTGCCTGACCACTCGAAACAGTCGGTCGTGCTTTTCGTGAAATCTGTCGTACGTCAATTCATGTTTTATAAGCAATGCCATCAGAATACTGCAGGCGAGTCCCAATCCAAGACCACCGATATTGATCCACGTGACGAGAATTTTTCTGCTCAAATTGCGAAACGCAATGGTGAGGTGATTTTTCAACATAGCTTTCGTTCCCCGGTGTCACGACATCCTGGCCTGGTCTGCACGTTGATCCATCCATACCAAGAGCAACGGGCGTGCCATGTGGATTTCGCTCGATTTTACAGGGATTTAGCGCTGTGTCGATGGAAACGCCAACCTCTGAGTGTCCGATAATGATACAGTAGTGTGCGAAAATGAACATTTGGGCGGCGCCGGTGCTCGAACTGCTTGACAGGATAAGTCTATGTGATCATTATGGTTGTGTGTAATTTCGACTCATGATGCGTGTTGGCACGAAAAATGCGCCTTAAGCGAATGAGCCATTTCCGGAATCGATCGGCCATGTGCCCGCTCAAGCTTGCTCGTGTCGCGTATTATGGCCCTTCGATGCTTGAACGACAGAGGCTTCCATGAAGACATTTGACAAGATTCTGATTGTCGACGACGATCGCGACGTGCTGCTGGCCGCACAACTCTTCCTCAAGCAGCACGCCGGGCGGGTGGATACCGAAGCCGATCCCGAGCGCATTCCCGATCTGCTGCAGAACGACGCGTACGACGTGATCCTCCTGGATATGAACTTCGCGCAGGACGCCACCTCCGGAAAGGAAGGATTTCACTGGCTCGGCAGAATTCTGGAGATGGATCCGTCGGCCGTGGTGGTCCTGATTACGGCGTTCGGTGACGTCAACACGGCCGTGAAGGCCATACGGGAAGGCGCAACGGACTTTGTCCTCAAACCCTGGCAGAACGAGAAGCTGCTGGCCACGCTGTCATCGGCGGCCAGACTTCGCCGGTCGCGGCTCGACGTCTTCCGGCTGCGCTCCCGTCAGCGGCAGATCCACGCCGACCTGGACAGGCAGTTTCCCGGTATCGTTGCCGTCTCTCCGGTGATGCGCAATGTTTTCGAATCCATCCGGAAGGTCGCCGCCACCGACGCCAACGTGCTGATCTTAGGCGACAACGGGACGGGCAAAGACGCGGTCGCCCGCGCCCTTCACCGCCATTCCGGCCGCGCGGACCAGGTCTTCATCCACGTGGACCTCGGCGCCGTCCCCGAGACCCTCTTCGAAAGCGAGCTTTTCGGGCACAAAAAAGGCGCCTTTACAGACGCCAGGGAAGACCGCGCGGGGCGGTTTGAAACGGCTTCGGGCGGGACGCTGTTCCTGGATGAGATCGGCAACCTGTCACTGCCGCTTCAGGCAAAGCTGCTCACCGTACTCGAGAAACGGACTGTTTTTCGCCTGGGCACCAATAAGCCCGTCCCGATCGATATCCGGCTCGTCTGCGCCACCAATACGCCCATCCACGAACTGGCCGCGCGAAACGAATTCCGCCAGGACCTGCTCTACCGCGTCAACACCGTTGAAATCAGTCTGCCGCCGCTCCGCGAGCGCCGCGAAGACCTGCCGCTGCTCATCGGCAGTTTCCTGGACAGGTATTGCAGGAAGTACAAGAAGCCCCGCATCGGCGTGCATCCCGGCACCCTGGAAAAACTCAAGGGTTACTCCTGGCCCGGAAACGTCCGCGAACTGCAGCACGCCATCGAGCGCGCGGTTATCATGAACGAAAACGGAACGCTGCAACCGTCCGACTTTCCGCTCAGTGCGCCTGAAAGCACCCCGGGCGACCACATTCGCTGCGAAGACTTCAATCTCGAACGCATCGAGAAGACCGCGATCCGTAAAGCCATCGAGAAGCACGAGGGCAACATCAGCCACACGGCCCGGGAACTGGGCATCACACGCAGCGCACTCTACCGCAGGCTGGAAAAACATGGTCTATAGACACTTCCGGACGCTCTGCATCGTGCGGGTGGCCTTCCTCTGCGCCACCATCTGCGCCCTTGCGTACGTCCTCTTCGAGACGTCCTACTATACGACTGTCCTCATCCTGGCCGGCATGACGCTTTACCAGGCCTATGCCCTCATCCACTACGTGGAACGCACCAGCCGGGATCTGACGCGGTTCCTCCAGGCCGTCCGGTACGAAGACTTCTCCCAGTCCTTCAGCGGCCGCGGACTCGGTGCCGCTTTCGACGACCTGAAAGAGGCGTTCAACGAGGTGCTGAACGCCTTCCGGAGGACACGCGCGGAAAAAGAGGAAAACTTCCAATACCTGCAGACCGTGGTCCAGCACGTGGGCGTTGGCCTGGTCTGTTACGGATCCAACGGCCGCATCGAGCTGATGAACACCGCCGCCCAGCGCCTGCTTCGCCGGCCCCACATCCACAACGTGAGGGAACTCGAGCCGGTGAGCGAGACCCTTGCCGACACGCTACTCGCGCTGGGGCCGGGTGACAGGACCCTGGTCAAGGTCCAGGACGAGGACGAACTCCTTCAGATTATCATCCACGCCACCGAGATCCGGATGCGCGGAGAATCGTTCATTCTGGCTTCGGTTCAGGACATCCAGAGCGAACTCGAAGAACAGGAAATGGAAGCGTGGCAGAAACTCATCCGGGTGCTCATCCATGAAATCATGAATTCGATCACGCCCATTTCGTCCCTGGCATCCACGGTACGCGGCCACTTTCCGGAATCCGGTCGCTCGTCCCCGCTCGATCAGCAGACCGCGGCAGACGTGAGCGCCGCGCTCGAGACCATACAGTCGCGGAGCGAAGGCCTGCAGCAGTTTGTGGACACGTACCGCCAGCTCACGCGGATCCCGCGGCCCGACTTTCAAATCTGTCCAGTCGTCGGACTTTTCGACCGCGTTGCGTCCCTCATGAATCCGGAATGCGAATCCGCGGGCATCGCCCTGCGCACCCGGGTCGAACCCGAGACCCTGGAAGTCACGGCCGACCCCAACCTCGTGGAGCAGGCGCTCATCAATCTCGTGCGGAACGCGGCGGAAGCCCTGGCCGGGCGGGACCAGCCCCGCGTCGACCTCACTGCGAGCCTGGACCGAAGGGGTCGCGTTCTCATCCGCGTACAGGACAACGGCCCTGGCATCCTCGACGAGGTGCAGGACCGCATCTTCATCCCCTTCTTCACGACCAGACAAGAAGGTTCCGGCATCGGGTTGTCGCTATGCCGGCAGATCATGCGCCAGCATCGCGGCGCCATCAGCGTTCAATCCACGCCCGATGAAGAAACCGTATTCACCCTCCGGTTCTAACCAGGATTCGTTGTTTTTCGGGGACGTTAATTCGAATATATGCAAGTTGATAAAGGCGATTAAACTGCGGATTACCAGGATACACCAGGTTGCTGGATGTCAACTTAAAAAATGTCCTTCCTTAGAAGCTGTCTTAAAATTCCCAGCGGTCTTCGCGCTGCCGCGTTGCGGTTTTTGCGGAATTGAGGCTATTCTCCGAAATGCCTGATGGGCGGATGGTGTGAGTACTCAACCCACGGGCTATCCCCACTCCTCCAGGATGGCCTTCGCGGCGTTGTGGCCGGGAGCGCCGGTCACCTCGCCGCCCGGATGGGTACCCGCGCCGCAGAGATACAGGTTCGGAACCGGCGTCGTGTAGCGCGACCATCCGCCGAGCGGGCGCTGCGCGAGGAACTGGTCCGGTACGATGTCCAGGTGCCGGATATTGCCGTCGGTGAGGCCCACCCTCTCCTCCAGGTCATACGGCGTGAAAAGCGACCAGTCCACCAGAATGTCCCGCAGGTTCGGCGCGTAGATCGACAGTGTATCGATCATGCGTTCACCCACCTCTTCGCGTCTCTCATCCCAGGTGCCGTCGCGCGGGCGCACGGGCGCATAGAGCGCCCAGACGGACATCACGTGGTGGCCGGGCGGCGCCATCGTGTCGTCGTAGACAGAGGGGATCTGCACTTCCAGTACGGGTTCGCTGGCGGGGTCCCCACGCCTGGCCTCGTCCCAGGCGCGGACGAAGTAGTCGATGGACGGACAGATCTTGATCTCAGCCACCCAGCGCGGATCGAAACCGGATTCGCCCCTCGCGAAGTCCGGAAGGCCGGAAAGCGCCGCGTGGAACTTCAGGTAGGCCGTCCTGGTCTTCAGACGATTCGCCCTGGCAAGGAATCGCGTATCCAGCGCCCCGGGCGGCAACAGCTTCAGAAACGTACGCTTGGGATCGGCGTTTGAAACCACGATCCGGCTGCGGATCTCAGTACCGTCGGCAAGCGTCACGCCGCACGCCCGTCCCTCTTCAAGCAGGATCTGTTGAACCTCCGCTCCCGTCTGCAAAACCGCATCGCGAGACCGCGCCGCCCTCGCGAGCGCGTTGGCGATTTCGCCCATCCCGCCCTTGACAATACCCACGTTCTCCGGCCGGCCGAACATATTGCATTTGATATATGCATAACACCACGCGCTGCCCGGCGCGGCCGGATCGCCCACGTCCTGCGCCTGGATGAACGCGCCCTGGGCTTCATCGGACTCGAAGAACTCCGTCACGAGGTCGGTCATGCTGGTCGTGAGCAGTCGGTCCAGAAACCCGTCGTCGGGCGTGCCGTTCAGCCGCGAGGCAATTTCCCCGATCGTAGGCGGCGGCGTCAGGAAATACGGGTAGATGATGTTCGCCGCTCGTTCCCAGAAAGCGAGCCAATCGGGATAGGCCTCCGCGTCCCTTCGCGAGAATCGCGCAAGTTCCTCCTGGCTGCGTTCCATGTCGTCCCAGAGGCGGAGCGCCGAACCGTCGGGGAAGGGCTGGTGCCTGGAGGGGTCCAGATGAAAGACGTCGAATCCGTGCTCCCGCAGGCCAAGCTCGTCGATCACCTTGTCCTGCAGCAGGTGGCAGATGTAGGAACAGGACGAAAACCGGTAGCCGGGAAAGAGTTCCTCGGTTGCACAGGCGCCGCCCAGGAGGTCGCGGCGTTCCAGCAACAGTACGTCCATACCGGCTTCCGCCAGGTAGGACGCCGCAACCAGCCCGTTGTGTCCGCCTCCCAGAATCACTGCATCGCAATCTACGGTGGCCATGGTCAAGTTCTCCGCTATGAATGTTTCCCTGTTGGCCAGCCTGTTGACTTGTCGTGCCGGCGAGAAAGCGTGTTTGATGGTGGGTCAGACATTCCTGTCCGGTTTTCGGTTCAGGCTGACAGCTGACGGCTGATCGCTGATGGCTTCCTTTCTTGTTCTATCATCGAACCCCCCAGCCGTTTTCCACCAGCCAGTCACGGGCCCTTTGACGGCAATCTCCCTGCAACTCGATCGTCTCCCCCCGAATCGTCCCTCCCGTTCCGCAGGCTTCTCTCAAGGCGCGCGCCAGGTCCTTCATGTCACCCTTTACCAGCACGAGACCTTCCGCCAGCGTTACGACCTTGCCCCGCTTCCGTTTTTCCAGCCGAATCCGGATCCGCTGCTCCTCCGGCGCGCGTGAGACCAGCGGTTCCATGTCAGAATCAGGCACGTCGTCGGACACAAACGCCCATCCCTCTCCGGATACTCGCTTAATCACTTCGTGTCTCCCGAAAAATGACGAATCAAGGTCATTCCCTTGCAAATCCCGCCTATCGAACCATTCCACTCATGACGGTGCGGTTCCGTCCCCAAAATCCGGCACTTCCATTTGCGCGCCGCCGCTCATCGCGGACTCGTGCGCCACCAGCCCCGGAACCAGGTACCGCGCCGCCTGCCACACGTTATTGGGCGGCGTTCGGCCCGTCACGCACGCCGTCACGAAATCGTGTACGAGGAACTGGTGCGCGCCCTTGTGCCCGTTCCCCAGCCCGATGAACTCCCTCGGCAGCAGGTGTACCGGATGCACCGGAGACGCCCCCTGATGCGTTCCGTCGTCCCCCGTAACCGCACCCATCGGGTCGTCGGCCGGAGCGGCCGGTACGCCTCCACAGGACAATTCCGCGGTCAGGTCCTCACACGTTTTCCGGTCCTTGGTGATCCACACCTGTCCTCCCACCTGCTCCTCGTATCCGGCATCCGTTCCATACAGGCTCATCCCGACGGTGCCGGGATGTCCGATTCGGCGGAACTCGTTGAACCGCGCCATGCTTCCGTCCGACATCCTGCACAACATGGTCTCGTTGCTGAACGGGTTCTTCCAGACTTTGTCTTCGCACGTATACAGATTATCCTCATGACGGTCCGTGAATCCCATCCCGCTCACGTGCGTGGCGTGCGCCCCTGTGACGGACACGATCATGCTGGTCGAATGCGTGGGATAATGCAGCGGCGGGGACCCGAAAAGCTGTTTCCACTTCTCGCCATGCCGCCATTGCGCGACCGCGTACAGTCCGTGCGAGTAATCGTGGTAATACTCCGCCTCTCCGTACACGATATGTCCGAAGTCTCCCTTCTGAAAACGGTCCCGGCAATAGATCGTGCACGGATAATAATAACTCGTCTCCCCGATCATGTAAATCAACCCGGTCTCTTCCACCGCCTTCACGAGCCCGGAGATTTCATCCAGCGTCACGGCCGACGGCACCGCCGAATACACGTGCTTGCCGCTGCGCAATGCCTGGACCGCCTGCGGGCCGTGCAGATGGTGCTGCGTAATGATCGCAATGGCGTCCACGTCGGAGGTGCACAGTGCATCGAGCGACGGATACGTGTCCGGAACGCCGAAACGCGCTGATTTCTCCGCCAGCTTCTCCGCGTCCAGGTCGCACAACACCAGGTGGTCGACGTCCGGATGCGCCTTGAACAGCGGGATGAACGAATTCGCAAATGCGCCGGTGCCGCAGATTCCGAGACGAATACCCATCAGCGCTCCAAAAACAGCCGTCAGCCGTCAGCCGTCAGCCGTCAGCTAAAATCAAAAACGAAAACAGAATCAAAGTCCACATCTTCCCGGCCCCCTCGCACAGAGCCATCAGCCTTCAGTCGTCAGCTATAGACGAAAGGCAAGATCAAGATCCGCCACTCCCCACCGCCCAGACCTCTCTCCCCGGCCCTCTCTCCTACCAGGAGAGAGGGAGAAAAACTAAAGAAGCCGTGACACGATCTTCCAATATCCGGAGCGAGGGCATCCTGCCCTCGAACAGCAAACAACCCGTCGATATCCGCATCGAGGGCCTGCTGCTTCCACCCATCCGAAACCATTACTGGAATAACGGCGCCAGGAGCTCGCGAATCAGCCGCCGAGGGCAGGATGCCCTCGCTCCCGGGGGACCTTACCCCGGCACCCTCTGAAGTGGGAAGACGTGAGAGGGGGAGACGACACCGTACGCCACCGGATTTCCGCTCTCCTCATCAATCCTCTCTCCTTCGTGTCATGCGAGCGTCCTATTGCAGAAGTGACAGATGTCAAAGTTACCGTTGCTTCTTCCTTTTTCCTTCTTCCTTCAGGAAGGGGGCTAGGGGGTAGGTCCGTAACGTACAATCGATAAGAAATACAGCGGCCGCATATTCCGCAAGCCCTAAAGCGGTCGGCGACAAGACAGGAAGGCGGCTCTCTACGGCATGCGCGATGATTCTTGAACCCCCATTCCCCATTTCGTAAATTGTCTTAGAAGTTGTCTTAAAATTCCCGGCGAGTCCCGAGCGCGCGCGAAAATGTGTCGGTCAAGGCGGGCAAATTCGCCCATATCCAATGTATCGTGGCTGCGCGCCCCTCGCCACTCTTGGGTGGATTTGACCAACGCAGACCGACGCTTTTGCAGCCGCGCGAAGACCGTTGGGAGTTTTAAAACAGCTTCTTAATCGAAAGGAGGCGCCATGGACCTGACCATGTTCGAAGACGACGCTATTGTCGAAGAATGGACCCTATCAACCGCCGAGCAGGGCGAGCGCGCCGGTCTCCCACTGGATGTCGGCGACTGGGGTCTGGCCAACGAAATCCGCGCCGAAATATTCCTGCCTGAAGGGGTGGACGACGAGATCCGCTGCACGCTCACCTCGGGGCATCGCACCGAAGGCATGAGCCAGGACGACGGCTATTGGTTCAACGCCATCGTCTCCCCCCGCGGCGGCAACATCTGGCGGGGCTGGCGCGAGTTCCGCTTCCCGGCGGAGTGTTTTTATACCGCCGGAATCCCGACGGCGGGGTGGGGCGACATGTCCTCGGGCGATATCCGCGTGCCGCCCGGAAGCCGCATCCGGAATATCCGCCTCGTCCAGCGCCGCATCGTCAAGGGGCCGCGAATGTCGGACGACGCCCTCGTCGCCGCCATTGATCTGAACCATCCGGGGCTCGAAGCCGCTTCACGGGCAGTCGACCGCGAGGCCCGGCTTGCGGCGATCGCGGCACACTTCCGTTCCAGCGGGTACGACCGGCGGCATACGACGCCCGATCCCGGTCCAGATGCGAATATCGAAGAGGCGGACCGTATCCTCGCCGGTTACATCATGGACCACCACTGGCCCGACGGCGTGGACTGGGACGCCAACCCCTACGGATATATCGAGTGGTCCATCATCATCCACGCGTTCTACTATTTCAAGGCCCTCGAACGCGCCTGGGCAAAGACCCGGGACCCCAGATACCCCAAAGGAGTCGAGTCCATCCTCCGCGACTGGATGCGCAAAACCCCGGTTCCCTTCGGTGTCCGCGCGGGCGGCCTGGCGTGGGGTCATTCGCTGATCGTGAGCATGCGGTCATTCAATACCCTCGTCGACGCGTTCACCGTACTCTGCGACTGTCCTGAAACCGAAGACAGGACCATCGTGGACCTGCTAAAATCCATCTACGAACATACAGTCTACCTCCTGAAATTCGAGTCCTTCCCGCCCTCCAACAAAACCATATCGGAAGGCAGGTCTCTGTTGGCCACAGCCTGCTCCTTTCCCGAATTCAAGGACGCGGAAGCCTGGTACGAGTCCGCCAGCCGGCGGCTTATCGACGACATGGACATCCAGGTCTTTCCGGACGGCGCCTCTTACGAACTCACGCCGGGCTATCAGATCTCAATCGCCTCCTGGTTCCTGGACGCATATAAAGTGGCGGGGAAGTTCGGCCGGTCCCTGGATCCTGAACTGGAAGCCGGCATCCGGCGCATGTACGACTGGTGCGTCTCCGTCAACCGGCCCGACTTCACCTATCCCTCCGTTTCCGACGCCGGCAGCCTGGACGGGAAATTCGGCGGCGGGCTCGCGGGACCCGGCGCCATTCTCGGCAGCGAATCCGCCACCTGGATCGGCAGTGAAGGAGAAGAAGGCAGCCCGCCGGAATATACCTCCATCGCCCACAGGGACTCCGGTTATTTCGTCATGCGCAGCGGCTGGGACCGCGACGCCCGCTACCTTCTGTTTGAAGGCGGTCCGTACGGCCGATTCCACCAGCACGAAGACATGCTCTCGTTCGATCTCTACACCCACGGTCTGCCCTTCATCGTGGACCCAGGAATTGCCTCGTACTATCCGAACGCCTGGACCTCGTTCTATAAGACGACCGAAGCGCACAACACGGTCCTGGTGGACGGCTGCGGGCAGAACCGCCGGGCCCGGACCGTCGCGGAATGGGTTGAATCCGCCCGTGACAGGACGGTCTGGCGATCCGACGACCGCTCCGACGTGGCCATCGCCACATACGATGCCGGGTATGCCGGATTGGATGCGGACGTCGCCCACCGCCGTGTCGTCATGTTCGTCAAACCCGATTACTTCCTGATCTTCGACGAACTCACGGGCGAAGGCCGCCGGACCTATGAGGCGCTCTTCCACTTCATGCCGTATCGCGTGCTGATCGACCCGGACAGCCGCGCCGTCCGGACCGGGCGTATGCATCCCCCCAACCTGGAAGTCCTCCCCCTCGTCAGAATGACGCCACGCCTCGTCTGCGGCGTAAACGATCCGGTACAGGGCTGGCTCGCAATCGACGGGCAGGACGTTCCCGCGCCCGTCGTCATCTATAAGAAACGGGCGTCGCTGCCGTTCCGGACCGGCTACGCCCTCGTGCCCTTCACGGACGGCGTCAGCGCGGGCGTCACGTCGAGGATCACCCGCCGCGGCGACGTCTGGAACGTGCGAATTGTCCATCACGACGGTGAGGTGGATCGGATCAAGATGGACTGGTCCGACACGAATGGCCCGGTGCTGGTTAAACCTTGATTCGTCATTTTTCGGGGAGGTTAATTCTCGTGCCGCAGTATAATACCCGATGCCGTGGTAAGGAGGAAGGTAACGGAAATGGAAAAGTACATCTACTGGCAGGACGGCCCGATGTTTCTGGGATATCTTGAAGAATATCCCGACTATTGGACGCAAGGCGAAACTATTGAAGAGTTGAAGGAGAACCTTATCGACATTTACAACGAACTCACGGGCGGCGCCATTCCCTGCGTGCGCCGAGTTGCCGAGCTACAGGTATCATGAAGAGACGAGACTTGATAAATGAACTCAGCGAGATGGGTTGCTTATTTATACGTCATGGATCAAGGCACGACTGGTATCAGAATCCAAATACCAGGGTCTCTCAGCCTGTTCCACGGCATAGGGAAATCAAGGAATCCTTGGCAAAACACATCATAAAGATGCTTATGGGCTGACCTCAATCGGTTAACCCTGCTCGAAAGGAAACCAATGCTGCCCAACTACGACGTAGACATGCAACTGGACGTGAAGGTCCCCATGCGCGACGGGATCAACCTCTCGGCGGACATCTATCTGCCGCGCGCACGCGGGAGATTCCCCACGGTCCTGATGCGCACGCCATACAGCAATAACGACGATGGAATGGTCGGAAAAGCCAGGCGCCTGGCCAATAACGGATACGCCTGCGTTCTCCAGGACTGCCGGGGGCGCTGGGACTCCGAAGGCACGTATTACGCGTTTCGGGAAGGCGAAGACGGGTACGATACTCATGAGTGGATCGGAAGCCGGGAATGGTGCAGCGGCAGGATAGGAATGGCCGGCAGCTCCTACGGCGGCGCAGTACAGTGGCGCAGCGCGCCTTATGCCAGCGGTTATCTCAAGTGTATGACGCCGCGGGTCATCTGCGCCGATTACTACACCGGGCTCGTCCACCCCGGCGGCGCATTCCAGCTCAACGTCATGCTCACCTGGGGCATGCGCACCAACGCCCGTACCGGCCAGACCATCGAGTTTCACAACTGGACCGAAGCCTTCCGGGCGCTGCCCCTCAACAGAATGGACGAAGCCTCGGGCCGCGACGTCGCCTTCTGGAAGGACTGGGTGGAACACGACGCTTACGACGAATACTGGGAGGAATTCAACGACGAAATCCGCTGGGGGGATATTATCGCGCCCGCGTTCAATATGGGGGGCTGGTACGATCTCTACGCCGCCCAGACCTTCAGCAACTACAACGGCCTTCGTCTGAACGGCGGCTCCGAAGACGCAAAGAAGAGCAAACTCATCGTGGGTCCGTGGCCGCACGCCCTCAGCGCGTCGCCAAAGACCGGGGACGTCGACTTCGGAGCGCCTTCCATGGTCGATCTCGAGAGCCTCGAAGAGCGCTGGTTCGACTACTGGCTCAAAGGGATCGACAACGGCATCGTGGACGAACCGCCGCTGAAGCTGTTCATCATGGGCGTCAACCGGTGGCGGGACGAACACGACTGGCCGCTTTCCCGGACCCGGTGGCAGAAGTGGCACCTGCATTCCGCCGGCCAGGCCAACACGCTGCTCGGCGACGGCTGCCTTTGCACAGATCCGCCCGGCGACGAACGCCCCGATCGCTACACCTACGATCCGCGCTATCCGGCGCCGACCATGGGCGGGAACAACTGCTGCTCCCCCCATATCGTCCCCTGGGGGCCGCAGGACCAGCGCCCCGTCGAAATGCGGAGCGACGTGCTCTGTTACACCAGCGGACCCATGGAAAACGACCTGGAAGCCACCGGTCCCATCAAGGTCGTACTCTACGCCGCCACCGACTGCTCGGACACGGACTGGACCGCCAAGCTGGTGGACGTGTCGCCATCGGGGTACGCCATGAACCTCTGCGACGGCATCCAGAGAGCCCGGTTTCGGGAAAGCCTTACCAGCCCGTCTTTGCTCGATCCCGGAAACGTGTACGCCTATGAGATCGACCTGGGTGTTACCGGAAACGTCTTCAAAAAGGGCCACCGGATCCGGCTCGAAATCTCGTCGTCGAACTTTCCCCGGTTCGACCGCAATCTCAACACGGGCGGCTCTCTGGCAGGCGGGACCGAAATGCGCCAGGCCCGTCAGACCGTCCATCACTCGAGACAATATCCGTCCCATATCGTCCTGCCCGTCATTCCGGCAACACGATAGCCATTACGGGGACACTGAGCATGCCGGCATTGAGCTCGGTCCCTGAGCTTGTCGAAGGGTGTCGAAATGTCGAAGCGCCCGCGTTTGGTTGCCGTTCCAAACCTTCGCCGACCCTTCGGCAGGCTCAGGACGACGGCTCAGGGAGCGGCTCAGGATCCCGGGTCATGGGTGTCTAAAAATAAGGACTTCGTGATATGCCGGATCCGCATCTCCTCATCTCCATTCCCGACAAGAGCTTCGGCTTCGTGCCCGGCCAGCGGATCTCCATCGACCTCCACGTGATCGGGCTGGCCAAACAAACGGTCCGCGCCCGGCTCGCGATCAACGATCCCCTGGGCGCAACGCGGTACGCATCCGGGGAGGTCAACCGGGACCTGGACCGAGGGCACACGGTTCTCCCGTTCGACTGCGGCCTCGAATCCGATTTTCAGCCGGGAACATATATCATCACGGCGCAGGTCTATTTTGGGGCCCGGAATTACAGAGCCATCGCTACCGAATCGTTTGAGGTAGTCGTACCCGGCCGCCGCCTGGCCGACGGCGTTCCGGTTGCGACACGTGACCGAATCGTCGATGCGAACTACGCCTTCGAAGCCACAGACGCCGATGCACTGGATGCGGCGTTCCGGACAGCCCATTCCGAATGTGAAGCGTGCCGCAACCCCGACGGCGGCTGGGGTACGGTCGCGGATGCGGAAAAACCTGCGTATCGCTGGCCCTCGAACGTCATCCTGGGTTATCTGTACGGCTACGAAGCGCTGGGTGACGAGCAATACAGGAAGCTGGCTGTGGGCGGCCTGGACTATCTCCTTGCCGAGCAGGACGAGAACGGCGCCTTCCGCTGGTGGTACAAGGGCGTTCCCGGCGGCGTGATGAACCAGCGCGACAACTTCTACGATACGGGCTGGGCGGGCATGGCCCTTGCAGAGGGTTTTCGGGTTACGGGCGAGGAGAAGTACCTGGATGCCGTTCGACGGGCCGCGGACTGGACGACGACCTGTCCATTTACCGGGAATAACAACTACGATGCATTCGCGCTCTGGTTTCTATCCTTGCTGTATCGTTTCACCGGAGAAGAAAAGTACCTTGAGACAGCCATCTGGCGGACGCGCGGCGGCGTTTTCTTCGCGCAGCTTCCCCGGGGCGGCTGGCCGGGTCACAACTTCCATATCGGCTATCAGTCCATCACCGCCAACGGCCTCGCCTCGCTCTACGACGTCCTCCCCACCGATCATCCATTTTCCGATTCACTCAGGGACCGCCTCTGCGCGGCCCTCAATTTCACCACGTTCCTTCAGACGTGCACCGGAGACTATTGCATGGGCTGGGAATACGACCGGGAATTTCGTATCGACAGCGCAGGCACGCCCACGGGGACCATGATTCCCGTCCGGTCCGAACTCGTTCGCGCCTTCTACAAGACCCGCAACCGCATCGAAGTGCCCGGTAATATCTTCAATGGGCTCTGTCGTTCCACCACGGGGAGAATCGAATCCCTCAAGGACCGCTCCGATCGCAGCAAGTCAGACTCCCCCTACCTGATGGACATCGGCACGCTCCTCAAATGGCGTCACAACAAATGAGGCGCGGCCTGCGCCGCGCCTCCAGGTTCCCGTGCCTTGTCCTTCCGCATCACTCTTTTCCGGGCACCAATTCAATCTCGAACAGCTTCGGCCATCGTTTTCCTGTCACGAACAGGCGCTTCCCGTCCCTATCATACGCGATTCCGTTCAACGCCGCATCCGCGCCCAGTCGTTCCCTCCCGGGCAGCAGCCCGGCCAGGTCGATCCAGCCCTCCACCCTGCCGGACTCCGGGTTGATCCTCGCGATCAGGTCCGATTCCCAGACATTGGCGTAGACTTCACCCTCGACGTATTCCAGTTCATTCAGCCGGGTCACCGGCCCCATCTCGTCCCGGACTTCCACCCGCCCCACCTCCTCGAACGTGTCGGGATCCCTGAAATACAGCGTCGGCGTTCCGTCGCTCACGATCAACCGCCGGCCGTCGTGTGTAATCCCCCACCCCTCGGAGGAATAGGTGAACGACCGAACGCGTTCGAATGTCTCCCTGTTGTAGACGAATCCGGTCCGCGCCACCCAGGTCAACTGGATGATGCGGTTTCCGAAAATCGTAATCCCTTCCCCGAAATACCGGGACTCCAGCATCTTGATTCGCGTGACCCGGCCGGTTTCCAACACGACCTCGCGCAATGAAGACCTCCCGTAAAGCCCCGTTCCCTCGTAAAGATAGCCTCGTTCATAAACCAGCCCCTGGGTAAACGCGCCGTGATCGTGGGGATACGTGTTTATGACGCGGTACGTGTACGACCGCGGTTTCCAGGCCGCGCTTGAGTCCGCGCGCGACAACTCCCGAGGATCCTGCGATGCAGGTTGAGCGCCAACTTGAACCGTCACGAGCCCTTCCGTCAGAACCGACACGGCGCATAGGACCAGAGCGATTCCCGGCATACGGCGCGGGCTTGAGAAAATCCTCAATGGCGAATAATAGGTTCCTGTCGGTGACTTTAAGGTCATTTCTCTCTGTCGTTTTTTCAAATTTCATTTCACTGAAAGCTGATTGCTGCTCGTACTCAGATCGCCATGCCGATTTCCACAACAACACCCTTCGAGAGCACTCACAGAGCAGAGCGCGCGGTTCCGTTCATCACCGGATCCCGATATTCTCCAGCGTTCGCAGGCCAATGCATTCTGTGCATCTGTCAAGGCAATTCGCGCTATGCATATGGCAGGCCCCGCGCCCAGCGGCGACTTTTGGTTCCTTTTGGTCGCTT
>JAPPJY010000031.1:0-33393 GCA_028874335.1 Gemmatimonadota bacterium
CGCTGCTGCGCCGCGAAGGGTTGTATTCCTCGCAGTTGACCCAGTGGCGTCGTGCGCGTCGCGAGGGATCGCTCAAGGCGCTATCCAGGCAGAGAGGACCCAGGGGGCGGCGTCGCGACACGGTCGCCGTTGAGAACGAGCACCTGCGCAAGGAAAACGCCAGGCTGCGGCGACGGCTGGAACAGGCGCAGACCATGCTCGAGATCCAAAAAAAAGCCTCCGAGATCTTGGGCATCCCCCTGAACCCGCCGCCGGCCGACGACGACGACGTATGATTGGTGCGGCCGAACACCTCGCCCCGACTGTGGGGTTGGCTTCAGCATGCCGGGCATTGGGTGTGGCGCGAGCCTCGGTATACCGTCATCGCAAGCCACATCCAACGTGTCCGGGTCGGTCGCGACGTTTCCCGTCAATGATCGCCCTGAGGCGGCCACTGCAGGATCGGCATAATCAGGCCACCTGGGATGCGACTGAGGCTTCGGACCTTCCGGCAACATTTCTACCTTCCAAGTGTCTCCCCGACAGTGTTGGAGTTCGATCCGGGCGCCGTGGCGCGGGTGGACTTTGGGCGGGGTTCCACGATAGAGGACGTCTTCGCCGGACAGACCATTGCGACGTGGATTTTCGTGATGGTGCTGGCCTGGTCTCGCAACGTCTGTTTGACTTTTCTTATCTGATCCAATGGGTAGGTGGCGCAAGCATCTACCAATAATACGCACGTGAGTCAAGTGAAAATCTTCGAACATCTGGCACGAAAAAATGGTGGACATTCTCCTCCAACCTGTGAGCGCTGTTGGGAGCCGGCCAGGAAGCGAACCAATATGCATCAGGCGTGGATGGCTTATCTTATGGGTAAGTCGCCGATACGACCAACACCGTATCACCATCTCTGTGAAAATTGCTACAATGAGAAATTGAAGGATTCGGCCAAAGTTGCTGAAGTACGTCCTGTGTTTGAGACGCGGGTAAAGCCATTGACGTATCTTCATCGACCAACTTTAGGGCAGCGTGCCAGGTCCGCCTTGTGGCGAATTTGGATGAGGTTTAGAGGGAAAGAATAGGGGATTATTTGGGGAATTATAACCAGAAGTCACATTTACTGGTGACGCCCCCTGTATGTCCCTTCAAACAACTGAAATGTCCGAAATTCTATCCTCTTGATCTTCCACCCAGCACGTCGGGCAGCGCCGATACGGTCACGAACCCGACCTTCTTCCAAATCCATTTCTTCTGCCAACACCTTAACCTCAATTCCGCAAAAGCCGCAACGCGGCACCGCGTCGAAACCCTTCGAAACAGGCCGAAATGGTCGTCATGAAGGACATTTTTTCAGTTCACGTACAGTGTCCTGGTGTATCCTGGTAATCAGCAGTCTAATCGCCTTTTTAACTGACACATATTTGAATTAACGTCCTCGAAAAATGAGGAATCAAGGTTAATTTCTGCTCCGTTTGGATACCGCTCCAACACTTGAACAATTTCCGGTTTTCGCAAGCGATCCTCCCTCCAGGATGACCGTCCATTTTCCAAACTCTCCTACCCCTGAGCATTTACTTATTTGCGGTTGACAAATTGGATTTGATTGCGTAATCTTCTTGAGCATGATAAATATCACACTGGACCCAGACGACCAAGACTTCTTCCTGTATTTCGCAACATCTATATTTGTCATCACGACCATAGCATACATTATTCGCGGTACTCCCACCCCACCTATCGAAACTGCTCAAAATATAACAACCCTTGGATTATGTTCATTCACTATAACCTTCTTTTTCGTGGAGACCCTTAACATGTTCCTTAAAGCGATTCACAAATTCCAGGAACGAAAAGAGATCACAAACAATCTCGAAAGCCAAAAGCCAGGCCTCCAAAAACTCTTAGACGAGAACCCCAATCTCACCGCAAGCGAAATTGTAGACATCCTCCTCGAAAAGGTAAACGCACCTAAAATCCGAGCCAACCTCTCAGTCAAAAACCAATAAATCCGCCGGATAACACGCACCCTTCCTACCGCTTCTTCTTCGGATCGACCAATTTCACATCCACGTCCCTCACAACCGCCCGCAACAATTCCTCCGGGCTCGCGTCAATTACGATCTCTTCCTCCATCTCCGCCTTTGTCAGCTGATAATCGCTCCTCGCGATCTCTACAACCGGCTTCTTCTTCCGCTCATCCTTAGAACCCATTACAACCTCCTTCTACGCCTTCCCTCCCGTCTCAAGAACCGCTCCGTGCGTTCCCTCAAGCCATCAGAAACCTCTTTCTTGCCCTTGCCCGCGTCGGTGCCGTCGAAGTTCACCCAGCGTCGAACCAACCCCTATACCGTGGGCCGCCCTGAACATTCGACTATATACAGTCGCGCCTGTTAATTCTTCACTTCCCCTTTGCTGACGAAAACTGACAACAAAAGCCGGTATATCACAGTCACCCATATAAACCTGAATTCCTTTTGTAAATGATCCTTCAAAATTCCTGTTGATTAATCGAACCATAGCGCAATGTTCACGGCTATCGTTATATTTCCAATAGAGTTCATCCACACTGGAACCTTTTCCCAATTTTAATAATCCTACCTTATGCTTCGATAAAACGTATTTCTCTGGTAGACTAGCTGCGAAAACTATCGACGTAACCAGTAGAAAGATCCACATTTTAAAACCTCCTTGAAAAACGTCCTCAACAACAATTCTTATCATACTTTGATATACGAATTACTGATTTAATAGACATCTTCACGCAGACGCAAGAAATATTCCACAAAGGGAAATTAACGCGTCAGAATCTAAGAGCTCTTCGGACTGAGCTTATGCCTAAAGCAAAGATACTTGAGAAAATGGTGGAAAATAAGGAATCTCAAGCTATTCTACGAGATTCAAAAGAAAATTGAATATGGGGGAGTGATGGAATTCGTGACAATGATAATGTGGCTTATAGTCATTGGTTCTATAATTTTCGTCCTAATGTTCTTGGTCGTTCCGCCGATTGTCTGGCGAGTTTACAGAGGATACATTGCTCCCCTGGAGGATCGGTATTTGACTTTCTGGCCCAGATTTTGGGCGAGTTGGGTTGACGCTGTTGTGCTGTCACCACTCATTATCATTTTTGCGGTTTTATTGCTGTTGAATACGGCAGCCTTATTGATAGAAAACGCACGTTGGCTAATGATTATTTTCTATCTTATTTCTCAGACCTCCCTATGGTTCTATTCGATCTATATGCATGGTCGATGGGGTCAGACTGCAGGTAAAATGGTTACGCGTGTAAGGATTGTTGATGCCATTACTGAGGAACCCATCTCTTACAGAAAAGCCTTTCGTCGAGACAGTCTCCCAATTCTCATTGCACTTCCCCTGCACATTTATACAATTTACCGCATAGTGATAACAGGTCAATTTACACCACAATTCGATTTACAGTCAGACCCCCTCGGCAATCCTGGTGATTGGGCAGGAACTATTGCGTGGGTTTGGGTATTTGCTGAACTCGCTACTATGCTCACGAATAAGAAACGACGGGCCATACACGACTATATCGCGGGAACAGTTGTGGTGAGGACGAATGTGGAGGCCGAGGAAGCCCAGAGATCCGCGGAGCGCCCTGGGAGCAGTTAGGGGGGTTATAGGGACCGGACCGAACCTTGAATTCTCGTCCACGGCGTTCCCTGGGCTTCCGGACGGATCGCAAAAAGAGCCATCTGTCTCGGTTGGGAGATAGGTGGTTTCTCTCCATTCTTCCTTCTAACCCGTGTAATATGGGAATCGTGTCAATGAGCGCCCATATGCGGCCAAAGGCGGATCGGCCTAATGCGGCCACTTGAAGATCGCCCTGAACAGGCCACCTGGGGTACGATTCAGGTTTCCGACTTTCCGGCGACGATTCTAACTTCTGAGTGTCCCCTCCAGCAGTGTCGGACTTCGATCCAGGCGACGTAGCGCAGGTGGACTTTGGGCATGGTTCCAGGATTGAGGACGTCTTTACAGAACAGACCATTGCGACGTGGATCTTAGCGACGGTGCTGCCAGTGCCTTAGTGCCACACACAGGGTCAGCCCCTGGGCAATTTTCAAGGAGGATTGTGATGGAAGATATTGCCGTAACACACGGTGTAATTGGTATTATTGCTTCGCTGATCACTCCTGCAGCCGCGATATATTTTCTTTTGTTGATGTGGCGGCTGGTTCGCGCGGTGGAGAAGATTGCCAGTTCAGATCGCAAGTTGATCAAGACTTAAGTTTCAGAATGTCGATGCGGAAAGTTTGCGCCCTGATGCGGCCACAGCAAGATCGGCATAATCAGGCCAGTCCAGGGTCGCCTTAATCGGGCCACCGGGCCTTATTGGCAAGACTCCATGCCGACGGCTTTTTATAACCACCTGTATAACCTGTCTGAAGACCTGACGTAGTAAACGCCCAGGGGGTGAAATCCTCCTGGGCGTTTATACATAGGACTTGTGGGAACTGACGAAGCCGACTACCATCGAAGGCATTGACGTGGAGGGGAACGAACCCGGCCGCCGGAACTCACGAACCGTTAAACGGGAACCGGTTCAGTCCTTCGTCTCAGTTACGTCTCGATACAGATCCAGAACTTCGGGAGGCGTATGAGGAGATTCTTCCAGACCCTCTAAAACACGTTCAAATACAGTTGGCCCGAGTTTCTCCGCCCTCCTATTCGTTGCAAACAGCTTTTCAACATCTCTCATTCTAACGAGCGTTGCATTTTCATAATAGACAATCGAAGGTTCTTTTATACGAGAGTGCTCTCCCTTTTTCAAAGGGGTTTATATACTTAACTTGGGTGGCGAGGATGGTCGGGGATAGGAATTTTGTTTTCGTGGAATAGTGCATTATTATAGGGATAAAAGCATGGGATTTGTCGAAATTCTTCATTGTGTTTTCTTTGACAATTCCATATCTCTTAACAAAAAATCGGAGGTTCTCCTCTTCAGGCGGGGGAGGTGAAAATGTCGAGACCGAGATTTGATTTGGACATCACGGTGTCAGCGGCATCGTATTTTGTGAGTTTAGATGGTGGTACGTTAGGATCGTACCGGATGGTGAAGTATTTATATATGTTGGATCGCCGGGCATTGGAGCGGTGGGGTTTTCCGGTGACGAATGATAGTTATGATGCGCTGGAGAATGGACCTGTTCCGAGTCGTGTTCATGATTTGGTTGTTGGAGATGAACAGGAGAATCTCTGGAGCGAGTATTTCTCGAGGGATGAGTCTGCGGATGTGGTGAGGTTGGAGAAGTCCGACCCAGACTTTGGTTTTCTTTCGGAAGCAGAGATGGGGTTGGTGAAGGAGATTTCTGAGGAGTATAACGGAAAAAGCAATGATGAGTTGCGGGGGATCTTCCACGATTTACCGGAGTACAAAGATCCTGGTGAGGTCGAGAGAGTGAGAATAAGATTCGAGGAGCTTATGGAATACATAATTTCAGATCCCGTCCAGAGAAAGACTGTTATCGATGAACTCGAATATGAAGGTTACTTCGAGGGACTATTGCAAACCTACTCTTCAAGCAGGTGATGTTGCAGTTATTCCTGACCGTACTGGATATAATAGACACTTTTACATGGTCTTATTTGATCCATTCGGCCCCGAACAGAATACTATACTTGCGAATCTCACGCAGCTGAATACGACGTCTGATGCCGGGTCTGATAAGACGGTCATTTTACGTCCCGGCCACCACGCTTATATCGTGAAGCCCTCTGTTGTTTTTTACAAAAAAGCTCGGATTGTAAAAGCATCAGTTGCGTAGAAGCTGTTTGCAGATCATGGTGAGGGTCATGATAGACTCGAACCGTACGTCCTCAAGCGTGTTAAGAAGGGCTTTTTTGACTCGCCTTTTACATCGGACAAATTGAAGGAGATTTGCCGGGAGGCCGGTTTAGACTGTTTATGAGTTTTGGATTCGGACGATATGCCGTCAGATTAAAGCTGGCGGTTTTTCTTCATGTACATCAGCCTTTTCTCAAAAAGAAAGGGCTGATGTACATGGGGGCAAAAAGTGTAGCGATATAACATCCTGTCGGTGGTTTTTAAGGATCCGGGTCGCGGTATGGAGAAGGTGGTTGCTGACCGGCGGATGATCCCGGCGAAGTGGCGCAGGTGCCCTTTGGGCATGGTACCCCGATAGAGGATGTCTTCGCAAAACAGACCATTGCGACGTGGATCTTCGTGACGGTGCTGCCAGTGGTTTTGTGATACACCCAGAGTCAACCCGGGGCAATTTTCAAGGAGGATTGTGATGGAAGATATTGCCGTAACACATGGTGTAATTGGTATTATTGCTTCACTGATCATACCTGCAGCCGCGATTTATTTTCTTTTGTTGATGTGGCGGCTGGTTCGCGCGGTGGAGAAGATTGCCAGTTCAGATCGCAAGTTGATCAAGACTTAGGTTCCAGAATGTCGATGCGGATAGTTTGCGGCCTGACGCGGCCACAGTAAGATTGGCATAATCAGGCCACTCCAGGATCGCCTTAATCGGGCCACCGGACCTTATTGGCAAGACTCCACGCCACGCTCTTAAAAATCACCTGAATAACCGGTCTGAAGACCTGACGTTGTAAAGGCCCAGGAGGCGAAATCCTCCTGGGCTCTTGTACATTGGGCTTGTGGGAACTGGCGAAGCCGATTAACTTTGAAGACATTGATGCAGTGCAAGACGAAATGTGGCGGGAGTTTGATCCGGCATACGCCGATTTGACGGGAACTGAACGTTCGAACGGAACCGCTCTCCGTGTTTCCTGTCGAAGGAGCAAACATGTGGAAGATTAATCTCAACGAAGCGAAAACCTGTCTTGCGTCATTGGTCAAAGAGGTGGCCAATGGCGAGGACGTAATTATCACCGAGGAAAACGGTCTGGCCTTTAAACTCGTTCTATTGGAAAAGGTAACCGGTTCGTCTGGCTTCGATGAGGGCAAGCTCTTCAATCCCGAAGGCTTGTGGGAACACGCGAATCCGATAGCCTCCAAAGACATTGCTCAAGTGCGAAACGAAATGTGGCGAAAGTTCGATCAGAAGGATAAAGCATAAGGAATATGGAGAAGACCAGCTGCTGGCCTGATGGTCTCGACCCATTATGGCGCACGATTATGCGCGGATAGCTATTCATGTTGGACGGACAATCGAATCAGATCCGGTACAGTTCCATCTCAATGTGAAGCCGGGGAGGATATTCGAATGTCATATGCGGACTATACGGCCGAAGAGATAGAATCACGTGGTCGGGCAATTTATGCGGAGCAGATCCGTGATCGGTTGAGTACAGGACATCGTGGCGAGTTTCTCGTAATTGACATCGTAACAGGTACATACAAGATCGACGCAGACGATCTTGTAGCAACGAAACAGTTGCTTGCTATGCGACCCAACGCCGTCATCTATGGCTTGCGAATCGGCTTTCCGGCTGCCTATCGAATCGGCGCCGGGTATTCGGTCAAAACGGGATGATTACAGGACAGGTCACAGTCGACCGGGAAGCGGTCATCCAATTGGAGGTGTTTGGGTCAGAACAGAAGCGAGAAATCGTCGATTTCGTAATTGATACGGGCTCTAACGGATATTTGATACTACCTGGTGACTTAGTGGAACGCCTCAATCTTCGGTCGGCGGGGAAAAGGCGTGCCACGCTTGGTGACGGGAACACGGTGCTGTTAGATGTGTGTATAGCAAGTGTGTTATGGAATAAAGAGAGACGCGACGTCCTTGCTCTGCGGGCAGATGGCGGGCCGTTGATAGGCATGTCATTGCTCCATGGAAATCGCGTGAAACTAGTAATTTTAGATGGCGGTGAAGTGACGATTGAACCAATCAGGTGAGCAACAGGGAGTTCCGTCGTTGCGACTTGGCACTCGCTCGCTTGTCTGCAGACCACAGGCCAATCATGACCTCAGTAACGACTCATCAGGGAGCCTACAAATGAAACCCTTCTCTGAAGATCTGCTCGCGAAGCTGGCGAATACGACGGTGGCCCCTCCGGACACACGGCCGAGAGTCCTGCTGGGCGCGGAGGAGGTGGACGGGGTCCGGGAACGGGCGAGGGCGACGCCGGGGTTCGTAGACAACCTTGTCGAGGCGGCGAAAGGAGCGTCCGCCAGCGAGGACCTGTTCGGCGCCGAGCCGGAACTCCCGTATTTCTGCCAGACGCCGCTCCGCGTCCTGGCGAACGCCGCTTTCATCCTGGAGGACGAGGCGTTCGCGGCCAGGGCGCTGGAGGGTGTGGAGGTGATGTTCTCGTTTCCGCCGGAGGAGTGGGTGGCGCGCCCGCACCGGCCCATGCGATGCGACCACGCCATGCTGAACGTGGCGTCCGCGATCGGCATTTCGACGGATCTCTGCTCGCCGCTCTGGAAGGCCGATGCGGTGGCGTCGATCTCGGAACGGATCAACGCGTACACGGTCGCGCGGTTCCTCGAGACATGGGAAAAACAGGATGCGCACTGGTCCAGTCCCAATTACCACTGGAACTGGAAGATCATGTGTTGCGGCGAGATGGGAACGGCGGCGATCGCGTGCGCGGAGGCGATTTCGGATCTTGACGCGGTCATGCGTGCGTCGCTTGCGGGGTGTCTGGATATTCTGGATTTCGTGCCGCCGGAAGGAGACTGGGCGGAGGGCCCCGGCTACTGGCTTGGCACACTGGGGCACGGCGTTAAATTCGGCGTCGGATTGCGCCGGGCAACGGGCGGAGCCGTGGACCTGTTCCAGCATCCCGCGTTGCGTGAAACCGGGGACTATATCGTCCACGTGACCGAACCCGACGGGCAGGTCTACAATTTCAACGACAACGGCATTTCCCTTGGCCCCAGCCTCGACTATCTGCTGCTGCTGGCGAATCTGAACCGCCGGGGAGACTGGGCCCGAACCGCACGGGCCAGCGATCACGCGACGGTGGAGCGTCTCGTCTGGGACGATCCCTCGCTGGAGGACGCGATTCCCGGGGAGACGTCCCGCAGTTATCCCACCACAGGCGTTGTAACGATGCGCAGCGGGTGGGATGACCAGGCCACGTTCGTCGGATTGAAGTCGGGCTCGAGCGCCGTCGGCCATTCGCAGTTGGACGCCAACTCGTTCGTCGTCTCCTCGCGCGGAGAGCGGCTGCTGATCGACGAAGGGATCTGGCCCTACGGCCACGACCTGGGATTCTTCGACAGCGGCGGGGGAAGACGGTGGAATTTCGACGGAAATGGGACGATCGGTCACAATACGCTGATGGTGGACGGCGAGGGGCAGCGCTACGGGGCCGATTATCCGGGCAGGATCGTCTCGTTCGACGGGAGTGAGGAGGTGGACGTGACGGTTGCCGACGCCACGGCGGCATACGGAGGCAGGCTGAGACAATATCTGCGGACCCTGGCGTTTTTGAAACCCGACGTGGTCCTGGTCTACGACCGGGTCTCGTCGGACGAGCCCCGGCTGTTCGAATGGCTGTTTCATCACCGGGCCGACGTATCCGGCGACGAGCGGCTGACCCGGTTCGAGCGGAACGGCGTGACTTTGTCTCTATCCCGAGTGATTCCGGAACACATGGAATGCTGGCGGATGAGCGACGTGAAACGCACCAGTACCTATACCGAGTCCAACCAGTTTCAACCCAGGCGGGTCAGCATCGAGTACAGGAGTTTCGGGCCCTTTCATCCCTGCCGGGAAATCCAGGCATTATGGGGCATTCACGTGGGAGATGCTTCCGATCGACCGGAGTTCGACGCATCGATCGAGGAGGTGACGGCGACGGTCCGGGTGCTGTTCGGCGACGGAGACGAGCGAGTCGTGAGTCTGTCCGGATAGTCCGCGCCGTAGCGTTCAATTCGGTGGCTGCTTCGAACCTTTGGCGGTTTCTTCTGTCCTGTCGCGTACGGCGCTCCGTTCCTTGCGAATTTTCTGGATCAGCCATCCGTATTGCAGCAGGACGGGGTTGTTTTTGTCTTGCGCCTCGGTCAGTTCGAGGTATCTGGCCAGATACCTGGCGCCACGCGTCGCCAGGCCCACCTTTATCATGCCCACGTACGCGCCGGCCGAAAGACCGGAATCGGCGAGTCTGCGAAGTTCCCGCTTCGCAAACCCGTGCCTGCCCTCCGCAATATAAACCTCGCGCAGCAGCAGGCGTCCCAGAGCGAATTCCGGTTTGACCTCCAGGCTGCGCTTGAACACGTTTTCGGCCTGCCTCCAGGCTTTGCGATGGTAAGCCTCCACGCCCTCGTTGACATATTTGTCAGGTAGCGCCGGATCTGTGCGGATTTCCGCCTTCCACCGCTCAAGCAGATCCTCCACGTTCACGCCGGACCGCCGGTACACCGCAATAAGGGGATGATCAAAACCCGTGATCGTGGGTTCGGCGTCGGCTTCCGAGTAGGTGAATCCGAGAATTTCCGGGCGCACTTTGAACTGCGCAACCCGTTCGAAACCCAGGCTCTCCTCGGCGAGGCGCAGGTAGTACGTGTGCGCGACAGGGAACCGCTGCCGTACTTTCATGAATGGCAGCATGCGATTCTCCTCGATCAGGACGATCCAGTCCACGCCTGCCAGACGGTTCTGTATGAATTCGACGTGCGACTCGTAGGGCAGGTTTCCGTCGGCCGAAAGAAACCAGGCCGCCTCATCCAGCTTTCGCTTGTACCGGTCGGCCGGCGCCATCCACGACGTCGGATATCCGCCCCGCTCCGTCAGCACGCCCGCCCCTTCAGGGATATTTCGCTTGATCCATGCCGCGGCCTCGAAGCGGCTGCTGGAACGGTAGACCCGGGACGTGGCGATGCCGTAGGCGGCTGTTGGTACAACCACAAGCGCCACCGGCAGCGCGTAGACCCAGGCCTTGTTCAGGCGCGTGCGGATCCACCCCGCGGCCTCCATGCATGCCCACGCGCCCATCACCGCCATGAGGGGTTGCATGGGCGTGGTGTATCTCAGGGGCTTGGTGTGGAGCCCGCCCACCATAAAGAAGTACGGTACCAGCCATGCCAGCAAAACCCACCATCCTCTTTCACGCTTCCAGACGGCCAACGCGACGCCGCACAGGGCCGCGACTTCCAGCGGCGTTCCCAGCGCGTAGCGGAAGAGGTGCGTGACGAAAAACAGATAGGGTGTGGTGGAGAAATCGTAAAGCCCCCAGATGCGGATCGTCTCCCCCTGCGCAACCCTCATGCTGGGAAGGAAATTCCGCATGTCTTTCGAACTCAGGAACTCGCCGGGCTTGAGGAGCAGGGGTTCGCAGATGACCGCAACCACGACGACCACCGCGGCGCAAAGCAGCGCTCTCGGCGCAAACGCCCCTTTCAGACGCGTCCATACCCACAAGGCCCCCGCCGCTATCCCGTTCGTGCCGCTCTTACGGTTCCCGCGATGACTATCGCCGGCCTGCTCCGGCGCCCGCGCATGCCACACATGCGCCAGCAGGAAAGGCAGACACAGCATTCCGGCCATCAGCCGTGTGCCCACCGCCATTCCGCAGACCAGCCCGCAAACCAGGTAGGGTGCGGTGCGATCGGAGGGCAATTTCAGGATGAGGTAGACCCCCAGCGTCGTCCAGAATGCCAGAGTGATATCCACGGTATAAAAGTGGCACTGCTGAATGTGCCCGGCGCAAAAGGCAAGTAAACCCGCGCTCAGAACCCCTGTCCAGAGTCCGGCAAGATGCCTGCCGATGGCGAAGACGACCCATACGGTCAGGATGCCCAGCGTCGCGGAGATCCCGCGTCCCATGAGATGGGTGAATCTCACCGATCGATTGTCGCCTTTGTCGAACGGTTGGATACCCGCAACGGAGCCGACGCCCTTTGCCAGTATCCACAGGACGTAGGCTGGGCCCTTGGCGTAGGCGGTCACCGCTCGTGTCACTTCCACGCCCACCAGGCCGGCGCTCTCGACAACCGTTCTTTCGTCCGGATGGAAGGTGTGAAACCTGCCGGTCTCAGGATCGGTCCCCCAGCCCATCCCGTAGAACCTCACAACCGCCGATGCGGCCAGGATCAATAGGAGGAGCGCGTATGGGCTCCGAATTTTGCCGATAATGGGCATATTGTCGATATAAATGTCGGCTTTATCGATACTTACGTAAAATGTCGATCATTCCGAAGATGGCGATGACAAAATCGCGAACCTTGATTTTGGACCCCGCCGCGTCCCTCCATTCCGATAGCGGTACTTCGTACACGATGTCCCGCACCTGCGGTCGCTCCGTGCCGGTCCTGGCGCGCATCAGCCTGGCGATAATCTCAACGTCGAAAATCCATCGGGTGGCGAAAGGCTCCTGAAAGAGGACCGGCAGGTCCGGTGTCACCCTGAAGAGCTTGGCGCCGCATTGGGTGTCGTAGATATCCACGCGAAGAAAAAGGGAAGCCGTCATCGCGAACAACCTCCCCAGCAGGTGCCGCAACCTGTTGCGCCGGATCGCCCTGCCCAGGAGCCGGACCCTGGCGCCGAAGGCCATTTCGATGTCCGGCCTGCCGTCCAGGACGTCGCGGAACTCCGGGATGGCTTCCAGGGGCGTGGCCAGGTCCGCATCCCAGAATCCGATATAGTCCGGATCCGAGTCGAGCGCTGCCAGGAAGCCGTGCCTTACCGCTTCGCCCTTGCCCGCGTTGGCGGCAAGCGTATGGACGTCAAAGCAATCGGGCGCCGACGCTTTCATGGCACGCAGGACGTCGACCGTGGCGTCGGTGCTTCCGTCGTCCACGAACAGAAACCTGATGCCGTGGGTCCGCCTGGCGAAGCCCTGAAACGTCTCGACGGGTAGACGTTCCGCTTCGTTATAGCACGGGACGACGATAATCGTTTCAGACATGCGATATCACGCGAGATGACGAACGGTGACAAGGAGAAAGCAGGACAATCAGCTCACACGAAGACTCGGAGAAAACAGGAAGCCGTCAGCAGTCAGGAAACAAGCTATCAGCGGTCAGCCATCAGCAGTCAGCTAAAACCGGCTAGCGATTCGGATCGGCAACATCAATTGGCGGTATCCGCGCCTGTGTTGGATCTGTAGGGGCGACCGGCCGGTCGCCCGCCTTGCTGCACGCAAGAATCGGCTCACACAAAGGCACAAAGACACAAAGGCACAATGGGAAAGGCAGATACCAGCAATCAGCCGTCAGCAAAAAGCGGGTAGACGTAAGCCGGTAGACGGGACCCGACAAACCAGGCGGAATCCCTTTCTGGCGTCCAGCCCTCCTGTTCGGCCAATATAGCGTACCCCGTTTCGCGTGTCAATGCAATCGCCGGAAATGAGGGGCCAACCGCCGAACGCGCCAATTGCCCTTCCGGAAACCCTTCGGCGGTCTGTCAGGCGGTATGGGACGGACGTCTCCAGTATCCGCCCAGGACGGCCTGCCGGGCTTGACAAAGGGTTGAGGAGGCCGTAGATTTCGCGGCGACGTGCGGCCCCGGAACGGGATCCGGAGCCGGCAGAACGGGAGATCGTGATGCTCACGGATGAACATCGGGTCGACGTGGCGTTCGGCCGTGGCAGCGTGTCGATCACGGCCGATCCGGGATTGGCGGAATGGGAGGTGATCCGGCCTGTCTTCGAGGCGGCCATGGCGGATCCTGAACGCCGGTTCCGGCAGGCGATTGAAGAGCCTGTTGAATGCAGGCCGCTGAAAGAGATCGTCTCGCCCGGGGACAGGGTGGTCATCGTGACCTCGGACGGTACGCGCCCGGTGCCCAACAGGCAGTTGATTCCGTGGATTCTGGATGTCCTGCCGGTGCCGGAATCGCACGTTACGGTCCTGCTGGGAAACGGCACGCATCGGGCGAATAACGACGATGAAATCGAGGAAATGTTCGGCAGCGACATTGCCGGGCGGCTGGCGATACGGAATCACGACGCTTACGATGAATCCGGGAACGTGTTTCTTGGCGCGTCCGCCTGCGGTACGGACGTGTGGCTGGACAGGGCATACGTGGAAGCGGACACGCGTATCGTGCTGGGATTCATCGAGCCCCATTTCTTCGCGGGTTTTTCGGGCGGTCCGAAGGGCGTGGCGCCGGGCGTGGCGGGAATCGAGACGATCTGTCGGCTGCACCGGTCCGACCTGATCGCGGACCCCATGTGTACGTGGGGTGTGCTCGACGGGAACCCCCTGCAACGGGAGGTTCGGGAAGCCGTGGCGCTCTGCCCGCCGGATTTCCTGGTGAACGTGACCCTGAACGGGGAAAAGGCGATTTCCGGGATTTACGCGGGGAACCATCTGGATGCCCATCGTCGGGGGTGCGCCGGGGCGAAAGCGGCCTCGATGGCGCCGGTGGAGAATCCGTTCCAGGTCGCGCTGACGTCGAACAGCGGATTCCCGCTGGACCAGAACCTCTACCAGGCCGTCAAGGGTATGTCGGCGGCGGCCCGCATCGTGGAAGACGACGGCACCGTGCTCGTCGCCAGCGAATGCAGCGACGGCGTGCCTGATCACGGAAACTTCGCCGAGTTGATGCAGACGGGGGACGGGCCGCGGGACGTCATGCAGGCGGTGTACGACCGTGAACCCGTACTGGACCAGTGGCAGGCGCAAACCCTGGCCGCCATCCTGGAGCGGGTTGAAGTTGGCGTGTATTCCCGTATGGATCGGGCCGATATCGAGGCGTGCAAGCTGGCCGCCGTTGATGATCTGGACGCGGCCCTTCGGGAAAAGATCCACGCGGTCGGCGCTGGCGCTCGTGTGGCGGTGCTGCCGGATGGCCCGCTGACCATCCCGTATCTGTGTGGTCGATAAAAAGGATTCAAATATGCCGGAACCGATGGCAATAAGACTTCAGGTGGTCGAATCCGCGGGCGTTGCGAGGCGCAGTTGGCCGGTGACGAGGGGAGTCCCCTTGCCCCGGGGCGCCGTCTCCGATCCGTCCCTTCTTGGCGTGAAAGATGCGGACGGCCGCCCGGTATCCGCGCAGTTCCGCGTGTTGGGCCGATGGCCGGACGGGAGTCTGAAGTGGGTTCTGACCGACTTCCAGGCGGATGTACCGGCTGGCGGCGAGTCGTCTTATACGGTCTCTCAGACCGGTACCGCGGTCGAACAGGGCGACGTGGTCCGTGTTCAAGAGGGTGACGAAAGGCTGGTTGTATCAACCGGTCCCCTCCGGTTCGCCGTGAATCGCCGGAGATTCTCCCTGGTGGAGACGGCGGCGCTGGGGCGGACGGGACCGGACGGGAAGTTTACGCCGGAAGTGGAGATCGTGGGCCCGGGTGGAGACGCCTGGGTGCGTATCCGCGAGTCGTTTGTGGACGACGACGGGAAGCGGTACATCTACGGGATGGGCGGCGATTGCCTGGCATCCCTCGCGGAGGCCGTGTACGACGTGAGCGTGGAGGAGTCCGGTCCGCTCAGGGCCGTGATCCGGTGTGAAGGCGCCTTCGAGGCCGATCTGCCGATGCACCACTACGCGGGATATCGGCCGTTTCGTTTCGTGACCCGAATCTACGCGTACGCGGGCCGGACCGAATTGCGTGTGCTGCACACCGTAATCGCGGCCTGCAATCCGAGAGAGACCGAGGTGGAGGAAATCGGGCTGCGGGTGCCGGTCTCGCTTTCCGGTTCCGTGAATTACCGGGTTGCCGCAAGCCGGGAGATCGCAGGTACGGCAACCCCGGGTGAATCGCTGTTGCTTTCCCAGCGGCTTCACAATCACTTTCGACTCGACCGTCGTCAGGGCCGGCGCACGGGAACGCTTGCCGAAGGGGACCGCACGGAGGGCTGGATCGCCTGCGACGACGGCAGTGTGGGCGTTGGCGTGGGCCTGCGTTATATGCCCGAGGAATACCCGAAAGCGCTGGGGATTTCCGGATCGGGCGGCGGGATCGACGTGTATTGCTGGAAGGATCCCGACGGGAAATGCCTGTCGCTGAAGCGGTATTCGGAGGCCGTGGCGTGGGATGAGGGCGAAGGCGTCTATGCGGACGGCACCGGTACCGCCAAGACCACCGAGTTCTTCGTCTGCTTCTACCGGGCAGCCGACGGCGCGGGCGTACCGGGGCGCCTGAGCGGCAGGCTGAAGGCGCCGCACGTATCCGTGGATCCGGCATGGATGGCGGCCTGTGAGGCGGCGGGCGGCTTTCAGCCCGTCGACGAGGCGCGTTTCCCGAAATCCGAGCGGATGATGGCGGGGTTTGTCGACTGGCTGCGGCGGAATATCGAACTGGGCGCATGGTACGGTTATCACGACTGGGGCGATGCGCTGGTGGCGTGGGACCAGGGCACGGACGACTGGCGTTTCTACGGCCGATGGGGCTGGTGCAACAGCGAGTGGGACCCCAGGCACGGGGTGTGGGTGCAGTACATGCGGACCGGCCGCGCCGGTGACTTTCTGCTCGGCGAAGCGATGACCCGCCATTCGACGGACGTGGATACCTGCCACTATCATCCGTTCAGGCCCTATATGGCGGGCGGCTGTTTCCGGCACAGCGTGGACCATTTCGGAGATGAGAGCTGCGCGTCACACACGTTTCTAGATGGATGGATGGACTACTATTACCTGACCGGGGACCTGCGGACGCTGGAGGTGATCCGCGAGGCCGGCGAGTTTCTGCTGCGCTACAGGTGGACCGAAGACCCGGCGTTCAGTTTCAGCCTGCGCAGCATTGCGAATACGCTGCGAGGCCTGCTCTACGTATATGAAGCCACGGGCGAGGAGCGGTTCAAGGCGCGCGCGCTGGAGGTGTACGAGGTGATTGCGCGAGGCCAGAACGACGATGGAAGCTGGCACAAGCGGTTCCAGGTCTCCACGGCGGAACGGCTGTCGGACCAGAGGCCGTATGGCATGGCCACCGAGGGCACGACGCTGGCCGTGGAAATGGGTACGGCGGCGCCGTTTACCGACGCCGAGTTTCGCAAGTTGAGAGGCGAAGCAAAGACCACGCATCGAGTCTTGCCGGTCTCGGAACAGAAGGGATACCAGACGCATTACCTGATGGTGGGGCTGGAACTGCTCCACCGTCTCACGAACCGGGAAGACGTTGCGAGTGTCTACCTCAGGGCGGTGGACTGGTTCTGCGGCTATCCGCAAGGGCCGAACGTGGAACATGCCATCCAGGAGCGATATGGCGGCGTCCTGTGCCGGCACCTGGGCTACGCGTACCGGATGACGGGAAACCGGAAGTACCTGGAGATCGGCCAGGCGGTTTTGCGGGTGCTGATCGAAGGCCAGGATTGGGGCGACGATCCGAAACGCCACGGGGCAGTGGAAATGAGTCCGATGCACATCAGCCTCCTGTTTTTCGGCGTGCCCTATTTTCTCGGTGCGTTGTCCCATGCCGGGATGGGAGAGGAATAACGTAATCCAGGGTGTCGTCCCGGCGGCCGTGCGTCGCGGGCAGACGATAACCGGCGAATGGAGGTCGTAAAGATGGACGGTACGGGACGTGTTCGGGTGGGCATTCTGGGTCAGGGGCGCAGCGGACGCGATATTCACGCGGAATGGCTGTGCCGTTCGCCCGAGAAATATACGATCGTAGCCGTGTCGGATCTGCTGCGGGACCGCCGCGACCGCGCGGAACGCGAGTTCGGGTGCGACGCCTACGCGGACTATAAAGACGTGCTGGCGCGGGAGGACGTCGACCTGGTCGTCAACGCATTGCCCAGCCATCTGCATACGCAGAGCACCGTTGAAGCGTTCCGGGCCGGCCGTCACGTCGTCTGTGAAAAGCCCCTGGCGGCAAGCACGGGAGACTTTCGCCGCATGGTGGCTGCGTCCCGGCGGTCAGGCAGAATCCTGGCGCCGTTTCAACAGTCCCGGTACGCGCCGCACTTTCAGCAGATACGCAGGGTGATCGATTCCGGCGTCCTGGGGAGGATCGTGCAGGTCCGCATTGCGTTCAACGGATTCGCGCGGCGTTGGGACTGGCAGACCCTCCAGGAATTCAAGGGCGGAAACCTTTTGAATACGGGGCCGCACCCGATGGACCAGGCGCTCTGTCTGTTGGACTGGAAGAAACCCGCCGTGCAATGCATCATGGACCGGACGAATACCTATGGAGACGCGGAGGACCACGTAAAAGTGCTGCTGCGGCGGAAGGGGTCGCCCACGATCGATCTGGAGATCTCCTCGTGTGACGCTTTTTCCGGAGACATGTACCACGTTTACGGAACGCGCGGCGGGCTGGCTGGCGGCGCCGACGGCGTCAGGTGGCGGTTCTACGAGCCCGGGGCATCGCCGAAACAGCGGCTGACGCGAACGCCGCTGCCCGGTCCGAGCTATTGCAGGGAGGAGTTGGCGTGGACCGAGGCGTCGTGGGCGCCCGATGAAGCGGAGAAGGATGCGTTTACGTACATGTCCAGAGCGTTTTACGATCATTTGTACAGGGTCTTGGAGGACGGCGAGCCACTATATATCACGCCGGAACAGGTTGCCGTGCAGGTGGCGGTGATGGAAGCGTGCCACCGCCAGAACCCGTTATCCAGACGGAAGCCAAGAGGCTGGAAAAACGGAAAATAGAAAAAGGATACGCTATGGCGAATTCCTGTCGGACGGTCCTTGTCGGTTGCGGGGGGATGGGCCGCCAGCATCTGAAGATCATTCAGAAGATGCCCGATTTCGAGATTGCCGGCATCTGTGACGTGTTCGATGAAGCGCTCGCGGTAGCCGGTGACACGTTCGGCGTGTCCGACCGGTACGCGGACTTCGAATGCATGTACGACGAGACGAGGCCCGATCTCGTCGTGGTGGCCACGCAGACGCGGGGGCATCACGCGCCGGCTGTGGCGGCGCTTCAGCGCGGGATATCCGTTCTTTGCGAGAAGCCGATCGCCATCGATCCCGGCGAGGCGGACGAGATGGTCGCGGCGGCCGCCGCATCGGGCGCGAAGCTGGCGGTCAACCAGCAGAGCCACGTGAGTTCAGCCGTATTGACGGCGCGCGATATGGTTCGCAGAGGCGATATCGGTCAGGTCGTGCTCGTGCGCGGGCGAAACAAGTCCGGACGCCGGAGTGGAAACGAGTTTACGGAAATGGGAACCCACGTTGCCGACATGATGATGCGCTTCGGCGGTGTGCCCTCGTGGTGTTCCGGCAACGTCTGGTATCAGGGACGCCTGGCCGACGTCAACGACGTTATGGAAGCCAAGGAGATGTCACCGCGAGACCGGGATTCCGGCCTTGTAGCAGGCGACCGGGCGGCGGCGCAGTACGGATTCGAGGACGGTGTTCTGGGAGAAATTCATTTCCCGGGATTCCAGGCGTCCATGAGCGAGAACTACGGCGTGGACGTTGTCGGAACCGAAGGGCAGCTTTCGGTGCGCGCTTCAGGCAGGGTTGGGCACGCCCTCTGGCATCTTCCCAGGCCCATGGAAGGATTGCCGGGGGGACACGGAGACTGGGCGCCGGTTGCGTCAGTCGGCTCTGAGGCTGCGGACTCCATTGCCAGGATGTACCGCCAGGTGGTCGAAGCGATTGAGTCAGGGACGGATCCGCCCTCGAGCGGGGCCGACGCCCGGACGGCGTTCGAGATGATTCTCGGCATCTACCAGTCCCACAGGGAAGGCGGGCGGCGGGTTGCATTACCGCTTTCGGACCGCCGGCATCCGCTGGAAGCGTGGCGGGATGAAACTTCAGATTCAGTTCGGAAATAGACATGTCGATTGCCGAAAGCGTCAGAGCGGCGAGGGACGAACTGGATGCCCACGTGCGGGAAACCGTGACATGGCATTTCGATCCGGACACGGGCTGCCCGTTCTGGCTGGAATTCGCCGGCGGTCTGGACTTCGATCCGCGGCGGGAAATCGGGGGCTATGAGGACCTGAAAATCCTCGGCCATTTTCAGGACGAATGGCTGCGCGGCGGCCCCGTGCGCCGTTGGATTCCCCGTGGAAGCGCCGAAAAGCGAACGTACGTGTTCGAAACCGGCGGATCCACCGGAGTGCCGAAATACCGGATCAGCCAGGACGACTTTCAGATCGACTACGAGATGTTCAGCAGGCACCTTTCGGACGAGACATTTCCGAGGGGCGCCGACTGGCTGATGCTGGGTCCCACCGGTCCGAGACGGCTGCGGCTGGCGGTGGAATACCTCTGCCAGATCCGCGGCGGGATCTGTTTCCTGGTGGACCTGGACCCCAGATGGGTCAACAAGCTGATCGCGCGCGGCGCCCTCCAGGAGCTGGAGCTCTACAAGGCCCACGTGATCGATCAGGCGCTGACCATTCTCCGGGTGAATGACAACGTGAAGTGCATGTTCACAACGCCGAAGCTTCTGGAAGCGATCTGCGAAAAGATTTCATTGAAAAAGACCGGCATTTCGGGGATATTTTGCGGTGGGACCGAGATGGACGCGCAGTTCAACCGGTTCGCGAGAGAAGAGCTGGTTCCCGGAATCGACTTCGTGCCCACGTATGGAAATACGTTGATGGGTCTGGCATACTCCAAGCCGCTCGAACCTTCGGACAATTACGCCATTACCTATTATCCGCCGGTCCCGCGGGCCGTGATCGAACTGGTGGACCCCGATTGTCCTGACGAACGGGTGGAATACAACGCGGTTGGCAGGGTCATGCTGACGACCCTGACCCGTGAGTTCTTCATGCCGCGGTTTCTGGAACGGGACGAGGGCGAACGGGCGGAACCCATCGAGGCGTTTCCCTGGGACGGCGTACGGAATCTGGGTCTGTTCTCCGAGATGCAGGAGTCCGTGGTCGTCGGCGTATACTAACGGGAAGGCCTGATAGCGATCCAGGAGGATGGCGTGACCCACATCCCGGTTCTGCGAGCGGGAAAGCCGTACACAAGTCTGGACGTCCAGGAAATCCCGCACGTCCGGACCGGAGAACCGCTCGTGCGGGTCAGCCAGGCGAATCCGGGTCTGGTCGCGAGGGGCCTCAACGCCGCGCACGCGAATAAGCGGGCCCTCGATGCGTTGAGCGTTTCCGATCTTGCAGCCATTACGCGCCGGGCCGGCCGGCTGTTCGCGGAGGCGGAATTGCCGCTGGACGGCCAGACGCAATCGCCCGGGGACTACGTCCGCCAGGTCTCCGGGACAACGGGAATTCCAGAAACCCTATGCCGGGAGAATATGGAAAAGATCCGGCTGGCCTGCAGCCAGATCGACGACGTGCTCGCCGGTCTGACGCGCGGGCTGGATCTGTCGGTGCTGGATGAGGGGTGGGCTGAGGATAACGGCCGGCCATTGAGCTATGTCCGCCAGACCGACGTGCTTGGCGCGGTATTGCCGAGCAATTCGCCGGGCGTGCATTCGCTCTGGATTCCCGCGATTTCGCTGAAGGCGCCCCTCGTGCTGAAGCCGGGCAGGGAGGACCCGTGGACCCCGTATCGGATTGCACAGGCGTTTGTCGTCGCGGGATGCCCGGGCGAGGCGTTCGGCATCTATCCGACCGGGCACGCCGGCGCCAACGAAATCCTCCTTCGGTGCGGTCGCTCCCTCCTGTTCGGGGGCGGCGCCACGGTCGCGCCGTGGCTGCATGATCCGCGTGTATCCGTCCATGGACCGGGCCGCAGCAAGGTGATTCTGGGAGAAGACGTGGTCGAACGCTGGGAGGATTTCCTGGATGTGATCCTGGTTTCCATCGCGGCCAACGGAGGGCGTTCGTGCATCAATGCGTCCGGCGTGTGGACGCCCGCGTACGGACGCGAGATTGCGGAGGCGATCGCGCACCGGCTCGCACGGATCGAGGCGCGGCCGCTGAACGACCCGCAAGCCCGGATTGCCGCATTTTCCAATCCGGCCGCGGCCGCCGGGATTTCCAATATGATCGATGTTCAGTTGAAGAGCGGTGGAGCGGAGGATCTGACCGCGGGCCTGCGCGGCGGCCGGCTTGTCGATCTGGACGGCCTCACGTTCCTGAATCCGACGCTGGTATGGTGTGAGTCTCCTGATCACCCTCTTGCAAATACGGAATATCTGTTTCCCTATTCGAGCGTGGTCGAAGTGCCGCAGGCGGAGGTGGTCCATCGGATCGGGCCCAGCCTGGTGGTCACGGTGTTGACAGAGGATGAAGACCTCGTCGGTGACTCGCTGAATTCACCCCACGTGGATCGACTGAACGTGGGGCCGATTCCCACGAACCGGATTTCATGGGACCAGCCGCACGAAGGAAATCTGTTCGATCACCTCTACCGTCAGCGGGCGTTTCAGTTCGCTCGGGGAGCGTAGGGTCGGCCGGATGGAACCCTTCGACCACCATCCTGCGCCGCGAGTGATCTTCGGGGAAGGCATGCTGGCGCAGCTTCCGGATCTGGCGGATGGACTGGATGGCGGTCGAATTCTGCTCGTGACCGATCCGGGGATCGTCAAAGCGGGCATCGCGGACAGGGCGCTGCGCTTGCTGCGGGGCGCGGGCCGCGACGTCCTCGTCTTCGACGACGTGGACGAGAACCCGACGACGGACCACGTGGACGCGGGTGTGGAGGCCGCCTCGGCGCACGGCGGGACCGGGCTGATCGTGGGCCTGGGCGGCGGCAGCGCGATGGATTGCGCCAAGGGCGTCAATTTCATCCTCACGAACGGCGGGCGCATGGAGGACTACCGCGGGATGGGCAGGGCGCGGCGTCCGATGCTGCCGTCAATCGGCATACCGACCACCGCGGGTACAGGGAGCGAGGCCCAGTCCTTTGCGTTGATTTCCAGGCCGGATACCCACGAAAAGATGGCCTGCGGCGACCTCAAGGCGCGATTCCGCGGCGTCATTCTGGATCCGGAGCTCATCGCGAGCGCGCCGGGGCATGTGGTTGCCGCATCGGGAATCGATGCCATCGCCCATGCCGTGGAAAGCTGCGTGTGCACGCGGCGGAACCCGATGTCCGGAATGTACGCGCTGGAGGCGTGGCGCCTGCTCGCATCGGGATTCGAAGCCGCGCTGGCGCCGGCGTCCGGCGCGGAGGCCAGGGCCGCCATGCTTCTGGGCGCGCATTTCGCGGGGGCGGCGATTGAAAATGCCATGCTGGGCGCCGCCCACGCCTGCGCCAATCCGCTGACGGCCCGTTACGGCATCACGCACGGCGTCGCGGTGGGGGTGATGCTTCCGCCGGTGATCCGGTTCAACGGGGAGACCGAGGGGGCGCGCTACGACGGGTTCGGGTTGACGCCCGGTGCGCTCGCGGAACGGATCGAACGATTCATGCGCGCGGCGAATCTGCCCCTGCGCCTTCGGGAATTGCGGGTTGAAGCGGAACGGCTCCCCGAACTGGCGTCGGATGCGGCGCGGGAGTGGACGGGTACGTTCAATCCGCGGCCGGTCCGGGAAATCGACTTTCTGGCGTTATATGAAGCCACGTATTGAGTTTCACGCCCAGCGAAAAGCGACGTGCCGGCGGAACGTTTTTCTC
Source organism: Gemmatimonadota bacterium (assembly GCA_028874335.1). Classification (GTDB taxonomy): domain Bacteria; phylum Latescibacterota; class UBA2968; order UBA2968; genus JAAXHE01. The sequence continues at coordinate 23,271 of JAPPJY010000031.1, forward strand.
GTTTTCTTTATCCTATGCGTACCGGTATCCGTCTGCGTGGCCGCCGAGACGTCCTGGCCGCGGTTCCGGGGCGATGCGCAATCCACGGGACTCGCGAAGGAACCGCTTCCCGACAGCCTGGTTGTCCTGTGGGCCGCCCGCGTGCCGGAAGGCATCGAGTCGACCGCGGCGATCCGGGATGGAACGGTTTTCGTTGGCGGGCTGGACGGAAATCTCTATGCGTTTGAGCTCGGCACCGGCGCGTTGAAATGGAAGTATTCCGCGAGCGGAGAGATAAAGTCTTCGCCGCTGGTGGCGGACAACGCCGTCTTCTTCGGTGATGGAGACGGCGGCTTCCACGCCGTGGACGCGTCATCCGGAAAGGGGTTGTGGACGTATCGGACGGGAGGAGAGATCATCTCATCCGCCGTGGCGCACGAAGGGCGAGTGATCTTCGGTTCCTACGACCAATTCCTCTACTGTCTCGCAATCTCGGACGGGACCCTGGCGTGGAAGGTGGAGACGGAGGGCTACGTACATGGATCCCCGGCCCTTTGGGAAGGACGCGTACTTGTCGCCGGTTGCGACGGCCGGATGCGCATGGTGAACGCCGCCAGCGGGCGTGAAGATTCAAGGGTGGAGTTATTCGATTACGTCGCGGCAAGTGTCGCCGTGCGCGGAAGAAGGGCGTACGCGGGTACTTTCGGAAACCAGGTTCTGGGCCTGGATCTGTCGAAAGCGAAAGTCCTGTGGCGGTACGAGCACCCGGATCGCAAATTTCCGTTCTACGCGTCTCCAGCGGTGACTGAAGAACACGTGATCGTCGCTGGGCGCGACAAAATGGTGCGCGCGCTGCGTCCGGACCACGGTGAGGTGATCTGGATACGCGCGTTTCGCTCCCGGCTGGATTCATCGCCCGTGATTGCGGGCAATCGGGTGTTTGTGGGCACCACCGCCGGGAGGATTGTGGCGCTGGATCTGGATACCGGTGAGCCGGGATGGGAATTCCAGACCGGTTCGGGAGTACTGGCTTCGCCGAGCGTGGCCGGCGGCCGCCTTGTGATCGGAACGACGGACGGGGTTCTGTACTGTTTTGGAAGTGAGGAAAGGGAATGAGTACCCAGGTTCACGTCCCGGAGCCCGCGACCTCCAGGAAAGAATGGAGCGAAACAGCGGTCGGCAGCGTATTCGTGTCCAACTATCCGCCGTATTCATTCTGGAGTGAGGAACACAATCCGCGGGTTGAGGCGATGTTACAGATCCCGGATCCGTCGGCGACGGACGTGCCGCTCGGACTGTATCTGCATATCCCGTTTTGCAGGAAACGGTGCAAGTTCTGCTATTTTCGCGTGTATACGGATCGCAACAGTTCCGAGATCCAGGTCTATCTGGATGCGCTGGCCAGAGAGGTGGAACGCTACGCCGGACTGCCCGGAATTGCCGGACGCACGCTGCAGTTCGTCTACTTCGGCGGGGGGACGCCCTCGTACATCAGCGTGAAACACCTGAAGGCGCTTGTGGACCGGCTGGAGGCCGTATTGCCGTGGGACGCCGCCGAAGAGGTCGCGTTCGAGTGCGAACCGGGCACGCTCACGCAGCCGAAGGTAGCGGCCATTCGCGAAATCGGCGTGACGCGACTGAGCCTGGGTCTGGAGAACCTGAATGACGAAATCCTGAGGGAGAACGGCCGGGCGCACGTGGGCAAAGAGATCTACCGGGCCATGGGCTGGGTGAAAACGCAGGCGTTCGAACAGGTGAACGTGGACCTGATATCGGGGATGGTGGGCGAAACGTGGACGACGTGGAAGGAGACGGTGCAGGGCACGATTGATCTGGATCCCGACAGCGTGACGATCTATCAGATGGAACTTCCGTTCAACACGACGTATTCGAAGGCGCTCCTGGACGGTAACGGCGTGACGGTTGCCGACTGGGAGACGAAGCGGGCGTGGCACGCCCACGCGATCGACGCGTTCGGTGACGCGGGCTATGAGATCTCGAGCGCCTATACGATGGTCAAGAAGGGTCGACCGAAGCGATTTGTCTACCGGGACGCACTGTGGCGGAGCGCGGACCTGATCGGCGCGGGCGTCGCTTCGTTTTCACACGTGGGCGGGATACACTTTCAGAATCACACGCAGTGGGACCCCTATATCGACGCCTGTATGCAGGGGCGTCTGCCGCTGAACCGGTCCTTCGTTCCGACCCGCGAGGAACGCATGGTGCGGGAGATGATCCTGCAGCTCAAGCTTGGACGGATCGAGACCGGATATTTCAAAGCCAGATTCGAAGTGAATATCCTGGAGCGGTTTGGCGATGCCTACGCAAGACTCAGGGATGCCGGCATGCTGGAATTCGACGCGAAGGAGATCAGACTGACTCGCAACGGTCTGTTGCGGGTCGACCAGTTGCTGCCGGAGTTTTACGACAAAAAATACCGCAATTCGCGTTATACATGAGGCATGCCGAATATCACCGCTTCGCCCGTGATCCGGGTACATACTCGCTTCGCTACGATTTGGATACGTCTGTGTTCTGATTTCGCCCAAATTAGTCTGGAGACTCGCCATGACCGTGAACAAGCCAATCCGGGAAGATCGAATCGTTACTGACCCGCTGATATTGGCAGGGAAACCAACCGTAAAAGGTACTCGAATTTCAGTGGAATTGATCATGGAATTGCTGGATGGGGGACGGAGCGAAGCCGACATCATTCGTATGTACTCGCACATTATACCTGAGGATATCCGAGCCTGTCGGGAGTATGCCGCTACCGGCGCGAAGTTGTCCAACGTGACCTGGACGGATATCGATGCCATTATGGATGGCAAACGGTAGATGAGAATATTGGCTGATGAAAATATATCAGAGCAAGTTGTTATAGGGAGCACACCTGTCTAAAAACGGATTTGATTAACTACGAAAATCGCGAAAATACGCGAAATAAATGGCTGGAAAGTCGTCCACAGCCATTGGCGAAACGTGTCGGTCCTACTTTCGAGAAAACTGTCATGTCGAGGAGGGCGTCAGGCAGTCGATGTGTCCGCGCACAAGTTCATCTACATACGGCATGCAATACATGTACAATCGAGAATACGGGAGATTCTTCGCTGCGCTGTGATTGAGCGATTGCTATTGGCGAAACGCTGAGCCCACACCTTCGCAGAGCATGTCATCCTGAGGAGGCCAGCGCGCTCAGAATGACATGTTTTAGAATTGTCATGCACGTGGCTTCTCGCTGTCATCCAGAGGACCTGCCCTGAGCGTGCGCGCATTGAGCTTGTCGAAATGTCGAAGGGTGCCCCCCGGCCGACGAAGGATCTACTGCAGCATCGGTTCATCCCGGTGCGATTTGCACGTGGCGATACCTGAGAGGCAGTACGTCCGCCTGCAGCGCGGGACCGAAGCGGCGAAAGATGCTTCGACTCCGCTCAGAATGACATGCGATGCAACAAACACCGACCGACGGCAACCTGGTTTCCGTAATCCGGGTCAGACCCGTACAAGATCCCGAATTGAAGCCACTTTTCGAACCAAATCTCTGAGAATCCCACGGTTCTTGGACAGGAGTGAATAGGGAGCCTATCATGAAATACATTTATTATGTTTCGATCTCTGTCCTGCTGTGCTTTTCTCCCGCTCGTGCGGATTGGTCCCAATGGCTGGGTCCCGACCGAACGGGTATTTCGACCGAAACGGGATTCCTGAAGACATGGCCGAAAGACGGGCCTGACGTTCTGTGGAAGAAGAATCTGGGCGTTGGGTTTTCAGGAATCTCGGTGGCCGATGGCCGGGTATTCACCATGTTTGCGGAGGGTGACGACGAGTTCGTCGTCTGTCTGAATGAGGAATCGGGCGACGAAATCTGGCGGTTCAGGACGGGGGGCATGTTCGAGGAATGGCAGGGAGGCGACGTTCCCCGGTCGCAGCCGACGGTAGACGGCAAACGGGTCTACGTCCTCGGCGCAGAGGGGACGCTGTACGCACTGAAGGCGGAAAACGGGGATACGACCTGGACGGTGGACCTGGTCGACGGACTTGGCGGCCGGTTTCCGCGGTTCGGGTTTTCGACTTCGCCCCTGGTGGAAGGCGACCTCCTTTTCCTGGAGGCGGCGACGCGCAACGGTACGTTTCTGGCGCTCCGAAGGAACGACGGTAAAGTCGCCTGGGCTTCCCAGAAGGACGTGGCTTCGTATTCATCGCCGATCGCCGTGGATCTCGCCGGCGCGCGTCAGGTCATCTATTTCTCGGGGCAGGCCGTGGTGGGGCTCTCGCCGGCGGACGGATCCCTATACTGGAGGTATCCCTGGAAGACGTCGTACGATCTGAACATCGCAACGCCGATCCTGGTACCGCCGGACCAGGTCTTCATTTCCTCGGGCTACGACCATGGCGCGGCCCTGTTGCGAATCGAGGCAGGCAGCGACGGATTCTCGGCGACCCGGGTCTGGGAGAGCCGGCGGATGAAGAACCATTTCGGCACGTCCGTGTTGGTCGGGGACTATCTGTACGGATTCGATAACGCCATACTGAAGTGCATCGAAGCGCGGACGGGGAAGGAGCAGTGGAAACATCGCGGGTATGGCAAGGGGGCGTTGATCTACGCCGACGGCCATCTCCTGCTGATGAGTGACAACGGAAGACTGGCCCTTGCAAAGGCAACGCCGGAAGGATTCGAGGAAAGGGCCGGCGCACAGGTGCTTTCCGGCCGAAGCTGGACGATGCCGACCCTGGCCAACGGCCGCGTGTTCGTCAGGGATATGCGGAAAATCGTCTGCCTGGATCTCCGGTCCGGTGGTTAGCGTCTAACATTGAGACTTCGAGGAGAGAGGAAAGAGGAGTGAGGAGTGAGAAACGACATAAAACAGATCGGGAAACGCGAAAGCAAAGAGGAGTGATAGGCCTTTGACTCGTCTTCTCTCTTTTCTCACTACTCTTCACTCTCTCCTCGACTCGTCTCCCTTGTTCCTGCGACGCAAGGTCGTCAGGACGTCCTGGTGAAAGGAATTCGAATGTTGTTGCTTTTTCGAACGGGTTTGCTGACCGCCGTTTTTTTGGGTCTGGCTTTGAACACGGCGTTTTCTGCCGACGATGAGGCCGGCGAGGAAGCCGGCGATGACCTGCCGGTTTACGCAGGTGAAGAGATCGTGGTGACCGAGAGCAAGGAGAAAGTCGCCACGATCGGTTCCGTCGCCAGCAAGATCCCCGTACCTCTGAGTGAAACGCCCGCCAGCGTCAGCGTGGTCAACCGCGGGCTGATCGAACACCAGAGCGGCGTGGTCCTCGGCGACGCCCTTCGCAACGTAAGCGGCGTGAACGTTCAGACGGTGTTCGGCGTGACGGACTTTTTCGTGATTCGCGGATTCGACTCGCTTTCAAGCGGGCTGGTGCTGACGGACGGCGCTTCCGAGCCTGAGGCCACGTTTTACAATCTTTATAACCTCGACCGGGTGGAGGTGCTGAAGGGACCGGGCGCGTTTCTCTACGGCGGCAATCCGCTGTCCGGATCGGTGAATCTGAACCGGAAACAACCCGTCTTCAAGCGCATGCTTCAGGCCCGGGGTGCTTACGGACCCTATGGGAGCGTGAGAAGCAGCGTCGACGCCGGCTGGGGGGATCCGGCCCGCGGCGCGGCCGTGCGTTTCAACGGCCTCCGCGAGGTCTCCGACAACTACCGTGACGACAAGAGCAGCGGCATCTGGGCGTTGAACCCCGCCGTTACCGTGCGAAACGAAAGGACAACGGCCACGGCGAACTTCGAATACGTAACCAGCGAGTACAAGTCCGATTCGGGGTTGCCCGTCACCGGAGAGCAGCTGGCGGACGTGCCTCGGACCCGCTCCTATCAGTCCCCGTTCGATGTTTCGGACCAGGAGATTTATCGGGTGCGGATGGATGTTCAGACCCGGTTGTCTCCGCGGGTTACGCTGCGCAATAAGCTGTATTTTACGGATTTTTCCTGGGTCTCCAACGGTACGCTGTTCAACGGCGTGTATCCCAACGCCGCGGGAAGCCAGGACCTGGTCAGGACGCTGCTGCTCCTCGACGACCGGCAGAAGGTGCTGGGCAATCAGTCTGAGTTTGTGTTCTCGTTTGCCACGGGACAGGCGAGGCATACGCTGCTGGCGGGTCTGGAATTGATGCGGTGGCAGGACAGGTTTACGCTCGACGTCGCGGTTCTCCCGAATATTGATCTGTATGCGCCGGTCGAAACGGCCGCGCTGCCGTATTTCGTCGTACCGGGTCAGTCCCGCGCGGCCGATGCGACCAGCGGGGTTGTTGCGCCATTTGTCGTCGACCGGATCGTCTTTTCCGATTTCTTCCAGGCTTTCGCGGGCGTTCGCTTCGACCGGATCCGGTACGACGACCCGGTCACGTCGACGTCGAGAGCGTTCAACGAGTTGAGCCCGATGGCGGGTGTGGCGCTGAATCCCGCGGAGGACCTGACCCTCTACGCCAGCGCGGGCAAGGCCTTCGCGCCGCCGTCGAGCCTCGTCGCGGGGCCTCGGGACGTCGAATCGGCCACGCAGTTCGAGGCGGGCGCGAAGAAATTCCTCGTCGACAACCGCCTTCACGCGTCACTGGCTGTCTTCGATCTGCGGAAATACGACATCGGAATCCCGGATGAGACCGGCGTGACCCGGCAGGACGGGGACCAGCGGTCGCGGGGCATGGAACTGGAAGTGATGGCGCGTCCCGGCGGCGGTTGCCACGTCTTTCTGACGTACGCGTATTCCGACGCGGAACTGACACGGTTTACGGAGATGTTGGCCGTACCCACGCCCACCGGGATGCAATTCCGCCACCTGGACCGGTCCGGCAACAGGCCGGCCTTCTCGCCTGGACATATTCTGAATATATGGAGCGCGCTCGGCTTCGACAGCGGCATCGAACTCGGATTGGGCGCCAGGTACGTCGGCAGCCAGTTTATCGCCGAGGACAATCAATACCGTATCGGCGGCGTGCTGACGTTTGACGCTTCGGCATCGTACACGTACGGGCATGCGACAATCAGGCTCAATGCCAGGAACCTGACCGATCGTGAGTACGAGACCCGCGGGTTCGGCGCGATGTCGGTGATTCCGGCGCCGCCTTTCGGCCTTTACGGCGCCGTACAGGTCGACCTGTGAGTTCCTTCAACGCGGAGCAGGACAGGGAAGAACTGGTCGAATCCCAGGTCCGTCGCCTGGGGGACATGCTCGTCCCGGTTCTGCGGGACAACGCGTTTTATAGAAGAAAGCTGACCGACGCCGGGCTGTCCTTGCCAGGGGACGTCCGGACCCTGGATGATTACCGGCGGCTTCCGTTTACAACCAAGGCTGAACTTTCGGCCGACCAGGACGCGCACCCGCCTTACGGAACCAATCTGACGTATCCTCTGCGGGATTACATCCGGGTCCACCAGACGTCAGGCACGACGGGCAGGCCCCTGCGCTGGCTGGATACGCGGCAAAGCTGGGACTGGTTCGCCGGCTGCTGGCGCCGGGTCTTCGATGGCGCCGGCCTTGCGTCCGGAGACCGGTTGTTTTTCGCCTTCTCGTTCGGACCGTTTATCGGGTTCTGGACCGCGCACGAAGCCGCCCGGCTGATTGGGGCGATGGCCATTACGGGCGGGTCGATGTCTTCGACCCAGCGGCTGCATGCCATCGAGGAACACCGCGCGACGGTTCTGGTCTGCACGCCGACGTACGCGCTTCATCTGGCGGAGGTGGCCGAAACAGAGGGGATCGACATCGCGGGTTCCAGCATTCGCGCCACGATCCACGCCGGGGAACCCGGGGCCGGCCTGCCGGCGACGAGGCGGAGGATCGAAGAAGCCTGGGGCGCCAGGTGTTACGACCATGCGGGTGCAACAGAAGTGGGGGCGTGGGGGTTTGAGTGCCGCGCCCGAAACGGCATGCACGTGAACGAAGCCGAGTTCATCTGCGAAGTGATCGATCCGGATTCCGGAGAACCGGCCGACGACGGTGAACTGGTCCTGACGAACCTGGGGAGGGTGGGGATGCCGGTGATCCGTTACCGGACCGGCGACCGCGTCAGTCGCGCGAAGCGCGCATGTCCATGCGGGTCCGGGTTTCTCCGTCTGGAGAACGGCGTCATCGGCCGCATCGACGGCGGGATCATCATTCGCGGGATCGTCATCTACCCGAGCGCCGTTGAGAACGTCGTCAGGTCCTTTCCGGAAATAACGGAGTTTGCAGTCGACGTTTACCGGCGTCGCTCCCTGGACGAAATGGAGATCCGCGTCGAAGTCAGGGGAGAATCATCGGATTCCGTCGCCGGTGACGTGGCGCGGGAAGCGAGACGGAATCTGGGATTCCGTGTGGGGGTTCGTGCGGTAGGCCCGAACACGCTGCCCAGGTTCGAACTGAAGGCGAGACGGTTTACGGACCATCGACATTGAGTTGCCGCGGGAAGTTCCAATGGGTTCAGACTCCTACGATGTCATTGTAATCGGCGGCGGCCCCGCGGGTAGCACCACCGCCGCGCTGGTGGCCGAATACGGCCATCGCGTATTGCTGCTCGAGCGGGAGCGGTTTCCCCGGTTTCAGATCGGTGAGTCGCTGATGCCCGGTACGTACTGGTCCTTCAAACGGCTGGGCGTTCTGGAAAAACTGAAGAAGAGCGCGTTCGTCAAAAAATACAGCGTGCAATTCTTCGGTGCATCGGGCAAGGGATCGGCGCCATTCTATTTCCACCGGCACGACCCGCACGAGAGTTCGGTCACGTGGCAGGTGCTGCGAAGCGAGTTCGACCGGATGATGCTGGACAACGCCCGCGAGAAAGGGGCGTGGGTGAGGCAGGGGGCCGCCGTTCAGGAAGTCCTCTTCGACGGCAAGCGGGCCGTCGGCGTCAGGGCGAAATACAGCGACGGGAGCACGAGTGACCTCGCGGCACGGGTGATCGTGGACGCGACGGGACGCAGCGCGTTGATTTCCCGAAAGCTGAAAATCAAGACCGAGGAGCCCACCCTCAGGAAGGCGTCCCTGTTCACCCATTTCAAGAGCGGGTCCAGAGACCCGGGGATCGACGAAGGGGCGACCCTGATACTGCATACCCGAACGAAGGACGCGTGGTTCTGGTATATCCCGCTGGCGGACGACGTCGTCAGCGTGGGCGTGGTAGGAGATATCGGTTACCTGTTGCAGAAGCGTGCGGGTACCCCCCAGGAGATATTCGAGGAGGAGCTGGACCGCTGTCCGCCGATGCTGGACCGGCTGCGGCGCGCCCGTCAGCTGTTTCCCATGAAGGTGACCAGCGATTTTTCCTACCGGGCCCATTCCGTTTCCGGTGATGGCTGGGTGCTGGTCGGCGACGCCTACGGGTTTCTGGATCCCGTCTATTCGTCCGGCGTATTCCTGGCGCTCAAATCCGGCGAAATGGCGGCCGATGCGATTCACGAGGCATTTCTGAACGACGATTTTTCCGCGAAGCGGCTCGGAAAATGGGGTGAGGAATTCATCCCCGGAATGGAAGCCGTTCGGAAGCTGGTATACGCGTTCTACACGAAGGAATTCAGCTTCAGCCGGTTCCTCGACGCCCATCCGGAGTGTCTCGACGGCATCGTGGATATCCTGAGCGGGAAGATCTACATCAACGACGTCACGCACATCTTCGGGCCGATGGGACGGATGTGCAATCTTCCCGAAGACGCGGATCACTATGGAAAAGCAATTAAAAATTAAGAATTGAGAATTATAAAGTGCTGGAGACAAAATCACTGCTGTACAAAAACGGCTTTGATTAACTACGAAAGTCGCGAAAATACACGAAATAGATGGCTGAAAGAAACGTCCATAGCCATTGGCGAAACGTGTCGGTAATAGGCAATTAAGAATTGAGAATTAAGAATTGAGAATTGTGAAGTGCTGTCCATGACGGAAACCGATTTGGGAGGGGTGTGGTTGGCGTTCCCGGGAGCGAGGGCATCCTGCCCTCGACGTCGGAAAACTCGTCGCACACGGTGTTTTCCGTGACCCGGTGTCGGAAAGAATGGCCCTGTCGGTCTCGCGACGCGAATAGGGGTAGGTGACGCGAAGTTCGAGGGCAGGATGCCCTCGCTCCGGCTGCAAGTGGATCATGTCGTGACAGCGGTTCGAAAAGAGGATTTTGGACAGGTGTGAGACGCAATGAAGGATGGTAA
>JAPPJY010000031.1:33493-33844 GCA_028874335.1 Gemmatimonadota bacterium
CATTGTTCAGGTGAAAACCAATTAAGAATTGAGAATTAAGAATTGAGAATTGTAAAGTGCTGGAGGCGGAAATTGGAGACGAGGGAAATGAAGGATGATGACATTGTTCAGGTGAAAACCAATTAAGAATTGAGAATTAAGAATTGAGAATTGTAATGTGTTGGGGACGGATTTGGGAGCCGAAATGAAGGATGATAACATTGTTCAGGTAAAAGGCTATGGATTTGCAGTTCGAGTGGTCAGGCTCTATCAACACTTGTCGACGGAAAAGAAAGAATTCGTGCTTTCAAAGCAATTGTTACGCTCCGGAACAGGTATTGGCGCCAACATTGAAGAGGCGATTGGTGGTCA
>JAPPJY010000031.1:33944-86884 GCA_028874335.1 Gemmatimonadota bacterium
GACAAACGTAACGCCTGACTTTGATTCGTAATTCTCAATTTGTAATTCTTAATTCCCATGTTACGCTCCGGAACAGGTATTGGCGCCAACATTGAAGAGGCGATTGGTGGTCAGTCCCGTGCAGACTTTGTCAGCAAAATTTCCATCGCCTATAAAGAAGCTCGTGAAAGCAGCTATTGGTTGCGTTTACTGAAAGATACCGGCTATTTATCCGAAAACGAATTCGCCAGCATTCATTCCGACGCTGAGGAACTCTGTCGGCTTCTCGCAGCGATTCAGAAGACCGCGAAGGACAAACGTAACGCCTGACTTTGATTCGTAATTCTCAATTTGTAATTCTTAATTCTAAATTGCCTTTCCCATGCGAATTGCTTATATCGCCGCCGGCGCGGCGGGGATGTATTGCGGGAGTTGCATTAACGACAACACGCTGGCCCTGGCGCTCAGGCACAAGGGCGTTGACCTGTCGTTGATTCCAACGTACACGCCGCTGCGGACCGACGGACCCGACGCGAGCATCGACCGGGTATTCTACGGAGGAATCAACGTCTATCTGCAGCAGAAGCTGGCGTTCTTTCGTCGGGCGCCGGAACTCGTGGACCGCCTGATGAACGCGCGGACGCTGCTGAAATCGCTTTCGTGGTTCAGCGGGTCGACGCATGCTGAAGAGCTGGGGGCGCTAACGGTCTCCATACTGAAGGGGGAAGAGGGCGCCCAGAGGAAGGAACTGGAAAAGCTGGCCCGCTGGCTGAAAGACGACCTGCGGCCGGACCTGGTTCATCTGACGAATTCCATGTTCCTGGGCGTGGTACGTGAATTAAAACGGGAACTGGGTGTTCCCGTTCTGTGTTCCGTGCAGGGTGAGGAGGTCTTTCTCAACGGGTTGGTGGAGCCGTATCGAGACGAGGCGCTGCATGCGATGCGCGACCGGGCGGGCGACGTCGACGCCTTCGTGGCAACGTGCGAATGGTACGCGGCGTCCATGGCCGCGTATCTGAATGCGCCGCGCGAACGCTTCCACGTGGTTCCCCTGGGCATTCGTCTGGACGGCCACGGACGGGGCGAGCGGGTCTTGCCGGAGATGCCGTTTACGATTGGCTATATGGCCCGCATCGCGCCGGAGAAGGGACTGCATCTTCTGGCGGATGCCGTGGGGCGGCTGGCGGAACGGGTGGGAAAGGAAAACATCAGGTTGCTGGCGGCGGGTTATCTGGGCAGGCGTGAGAAGCGCTATTTTCGCCAGGTCGTCTCGCTGATCGAGTCCCGAGGCCTTTCCGACGCGTTCGAGTACCGGGGCGAGGTGGACCGTCGACAGAAGATCGATTTCCTGAACAGCGTCCATGTTCTGTCCGTACCGACGCCGTACCGCGAGCCGAAGGGGCTGTTCGTACTGGAGGCGCTGGCCAACGGCACGCCGGTGGTGCAGCCCCGTCACGGCGCATTCCCGGAGCTTCTCGAACGCACCGGAGGAGGCATCCTGGTCGAACCGGATTCCCCGGCGGCGCTCGCGGAGGGGCTGTTCCGTATGATGAGCGACAGGGAAGCCCGGGAAGCCATGGGGAGGCAGGGCCGTGAGGCCGTGCACCGGACGGCCGGCGACGCGTGCATGGCAGGCGCCATGCTGAACGTCTATCGACATTTCGTCGCGGTGTGATCCCTTCGCTGACGGAGGTCCCGCCGGCGAACGACGACCAACGCAAGAAGGAGGAGATTCTATGCCGGCCGAACAGGCATCCACGCCAGGGCTGACCTGGCTGATATTCGCCGCCATGACGGTAGGGTCGTGGGGATTGTACGGGATCTTTCTGCATACCGGGCAGATTGCAATGGCCGATCCCGTGAACGGACGGTACAAAGCCTTCCTGTTGGTGGGCGTGGCCTATCTGTTGACCGCGGTCATCGGTTCAATGGTCGTTCTCTGGGTGAACGGCTCGGACTGGTCGTTTCCTGCGCGCGGGTTCACATGGTCTCTGCTTGCCGGCACTGTGGGCGCCATCGGCGCATTCGGCGTCCTGCTCGCGTTCGGGGCCCGGGGTACGCCCGCCGTGGTGATGTCGATCGTATTCGCCGGGGCCCCCATTGTCAACGCCGTGGTGTCGATGGCCGTGCACCCGCCCGCCGGTGGATGGGGCGCCTTGAACTGGCAGTTCGTGCTGGGTATCGTGCTTGCGGCGATGGGGGGGTGCCTCGTGACGCTCTTCAAGCCGGCGTCGTGAAGCAGGAGAGGCAGCTATCAGCTCTCAGCCGTCAGCTAAAGGCCAAATGCAAAAGGCGAAAACCGCATTCCATGACGTCAGCGCTATTGTCCGGGCGCCCACAAGCGACGCCCCTACCCATGCAACGTCGGCGTTGAACCCGGAAAATCGAATTTGCGGACAATTGTTTTGTAGGGGCGTCCCTTGTGGGCGCCCGGCCACCGGCGAAACGGTAGATTCCCTGAGAGGAAGTCGAATGCCAAGTGAATTCCGGACCACGCGAAGCGTAGAATTTTCGGATACGGACATGGCCGGGATTGTGCACTTTTCCCGGTTTTTTGTCTTCATGGAGGCGGCGGAGCACGCGTTCCTGCGTTCGCTCGGCACCAGCGTGGCGGACACATTCGAAGGACGAAGCGTTGGATGGCCCCGCGTCGGCGCTTCGTGCGACTATATGAATCCCGCCCGGTTCGAAGACATGCTGGATGTGCATTTGAAGGTGATACGAAAAGGGACCCGTTCGATGACGTACGGGATTGAATTCCGGCGCGGCGACGTCATGATTGCACGCGGAAATTTGAGTACGGTGTTTTGCGAATGCGCACCCGGACAGCCGTTCCGCGCGATCCCCATCCCGGATTCTGTCGCTGATCAGATCCAGGTATCTCCTGAAGTGGAGGGGGACGATGACGCTGAGGGCTGAGCGGATCTCCAAACGGTTCGGAGACGTGTCCGTTCTCCGGGACGTCTCCTTCGAAGTGTCCCGAGGTCAGTCGGTTGCGGTCGTGGGCCCCTCGGGGTCGGGCAAGAGTACGCTGCTGCACGTGATCGGCACGCTGGACATGCCGTCGTCGGGGCGGGTGGCGTTCGACGGCCGGGACCCCTACGCACTCCCCGGGAAGGAGCTCGCGCGCTTTCGGAACCAGGGGATCGGATTCGTCTTCCAGGACCACCATCTGCTGCCTCAGTTTTCCGTGCTGGAAAACGTGCTTCTGCCGACGCTGGCGTTCCGGGACGAGAAACGGGACGCCGCTGCAAGGGCACAGGACCTGATCGAACGGGTCAGTCTCGGGCATCGGACAGACCACCGCCCGGCTGCCCTGTCGGGGGGTGAACGCCAGCGGGTGGCGGTGGCGCGAGCGCTGGTCAACAAGCCGGCGCTGCTCCTTTGCGATGAGCCGACGGGCAGTCTGGATCGGGCCCGGGCCGATGAAGTCTGCGACCTGCTCTTCGAGTTGCACGCTCAGGAGGAGACCATTCTGATCGGCGTTACGCACAGCCAGGAAATGGCCGCGAGATTCGATCGCCGGATGTCGCTGCGGGAGGGAACTTGCGTAGAAGCCTGACGTTCTTCTGGCGGATTCATCTGTCCGTCCTCCTGGGTGTGGCCGCGGCCACCGCTGTGCTCACCGGCGCCCTGCTGGTGGGCGATTCGGTGCGCGACAGCCTGACAGACCTGACCCTCGACCGTTTGGGCGACATCGACCACGCGCTCGTTTCGGAGCGCTTTTTTCGTGCCGGTCTCGCGCGGGGCATCGAGAAATCGAGCGATGGATTGACCGTTGTGCCGGCGGTGACTCTCGGCGGATCGGCGGTGCATGCGAGCGCAGGGACGCGGGCTTCCCGCGTCACCATTCTGGGTGTCGATTCCAGGTTCGGAGACCTGTTCGGCGTGAAGGGTCCGGGTCTGGACCGCATTGGGGCCGCGACGCCATTCGTCGCCAATGAGTCGCTGAGGAGCGAACTGAACGCCCGTGTGGGCGATGCTGTCCTGCTTTCGTTCGAGCTTCCGGCCGATATCCACAGGGAATCGCTGTTCGGCCGGGAGGAGGTTACAGAGTCGATTCAGACCGTACGCGTGCGACTCGCAGGCGTCGTGCCGGACCGGGGAATGGGTCGTTTCGGTCTGCGCGCGCGTCAGGATGTGCCGCTCAATGCATTCGTGGCCCTGCCCGTTTTGCAGGAAACGCTGGGATTGCCCGGCCGGGTGAATATGCTCCTGGTCTCAAAGGACCCGCAGGCCGCCGCCGACCTCACGCAAGCGCTTTCCCGGGCCGCAACGCTGGATGATCTGGGGCTTTCGACGCGGGTGGATGCCGGGTATTTCTCGGTTGAGAGCACGGGATATCTGTTGAAACCCCACGTCGCGGAGGTGGTTCTGGGTCTGGCGGATCGTTTGGGGATGCCACGTATGGCGATACTGACCTACCTTGCCAATACCATGCGGATCGGGGATCGCGAATTGCCCTATTCGACGATTGCCTCGATGGACGCGGGGGGCGTGGGATCGCTGCGACTGGCGGACGGGCGACCGGCGCCGGTCCTCGACGAGGGTGAATTGCTGTTGAATGCCTGGGCGGCGGCGGACCTTCACGCCCAGACCGGCGACACCCTGGAAGTGGCCTATTTCGAAGCCGGACCGAAGGGGGCATTGAACACGCGGCACGTCGTGTTTCGTGCGGCCGGCGTCGTCGCCATGGCGGGATTGGGCGCGGATTCGCTGCTGACGCCGGCGTTTCCGGGTCTTCACGACGCGGACGACATGCACGCGTGGGACCCGCCCTTCCCGGTGGACCTGAAGCGCATACGGTCCGCGGACGAGGCCTATTGGGACGCCTACCGCGCCGCCCCCAAGGCCTTTGTGTCGTCCGCCACGGGACAGAGGCTCTGGCGAAGTCGATTCGGCAGTCTGACCTCCATACGGTTGGGTCCCCCGCGGGGAATGGGCGTCAGGCAATCCGCCGAGCGATTTCGGTCCGGTATCCGGGGCGCCCTCACGCCCGAATCCGCCGGGCTGGTTTTTCAGCCCGTGAGAAGACAGGGTCTGGCAGCTTCCTCGGGGTCTACGGACTTCGGTGGGCTGTTCGTTGGATTCAGTCTGTTCCTGATTGTCTCGGCGGCGTTGCTCGTGGGCCTCCTCTTCCGGCTCGGCGTGGAACAACGCGCAGACGAGGTGGGCGTGCTGATGGCGTCGGGTTTTACGACAGGCGCGATCAGAGGCCGGTTCATGCGGGAGGCGGTCTGGCTGTCCGGGTTGGGCGGTGTGATCGGGCTTGCGGGAGGGCTGGCGTACGGATGGATCATGATCACGGGGTTGCGCACCTGGTGGGCCCCGGCCGTCGGAACCGGCGAACTCGCGCTGCACGTGCACGCATCCAGTCTGGCGGCCGGGTACCTGATATCGCAGGTTGTGGTTCTTTTCACGATTCTGATGACGGTCCGGCGATTGGGCGGCATGCCCGTACGCGCCCTGCTGTCCGGGACCGTTCACCAGGCGGCTGTCGCCGGCGGGCGCCGGATGAAGGCGTATGCTTTCGCAAGCTTCGGACTGGCGACGGCCTGCCTCGCCGGCGCGTCAGGCGCGGGGCGCGAAGCGGCGATAGCGCTGTTCTTCGGATGCGGGACGTTTCTGCTGATATCGGGCATATGTACCCTCGCCATCTGGATACACGGACGCCGACGCGCCGCGGTGCCTGGGATCTGGAGCATGGGTGTGCGGAACAGCGCGCGCAATCCGGGCCGGAGCCTTCTGTGCGCTTCGTTGATCGCAAGCGCCTGTTTCGTGGTTGTCGCGGTTGGCGCCCATCGCCGTATCGATGCCGGCGCGGATGCGTTGAACAACCGGACGTCGGGTGGAGGTGGGTTTCAGCTCGTCGCCGAATCGGATGTGCCGATCTACCACGATTTCAATTCGGAGGACGGCCGGTTTGAGCTGGGGTTTTCCGCTGGCGATGCCGGAATCCTGGACAGCGCGCGTGTCTTGCCGTTCCGCGTCCTGCCGGGCGAGGACGTGAGCTGTCTGAATCTATACAGGCCCCGCCATCCCAGAGTTCTGGGCGTGCCGGAAGCGTTCATACGACGCGGTGGTTTCACCTTCGACGGGCTCTTGCAGGAAACGGATGCGCCGTGGACGCTGTTGACGCGGCGCCTGGAACCGGATGTGATTCCCGCATTCGGAGACGCGAACTCGGTGACCTGGATCCTGCACAGGAAGCTGGGCGACGAGATCCCGATCCGAACGGACACGGGTGAGGTCGTCAGGCTGCGTCTAATGGGACTGCTGAAGAACAGTATCTTCCAGAGCGAACTGCTAGTGTCCGAGTCGAATTTCACCGCGCGTTTCCCCGACCGGAGCGGCTATGGGTATTTTCTCATCGAGACCGACCGACCCCGTGAGCTGGGGCAGTTGTTGGAGCGCAGGCTGCAGGACGCCGGTCTGGATGCAACGACGGCTTCGGCCAGGCTGGCCCGTTTCCGGACGGTGGAGAATACGTACCTGTCGACGTTTCAGACGCTGGGCGGTCTGGGCGTGCTGCTGGGTACGATCGGCCTCGGGATCGTGATGGTGCGCAACGTCATCGAACGTCGCGCCGAACTGGCGGCGCTGAGGGCGCTCGGGTTTCGCAGGTTGTCGTTGTCCGGACTGTTGTTCGTGGAGAACGGATTTCTGATGGCAACGGGCATGGCAATTGGCGTCGCCGCCGCGATCGTGACGACGGTGCCCCATGCTTCCGACGGCTTGCCATGGATGTCTTTGATGGCAACGCTGGGTCTTATACTCGGCGCGGGCTTGGCTGCCGGCGCCGCGGGAATCTTCGTCGCGCTGAGGACCCCGCTGTTGCCGGCGTTGAAACGGGAAGGCGCGTGACAACATGGCTGAGGGTCCGGGGACAATTGGCTTTCAGATTTTAAATCGAACGGCGTATATTCACTCGAAGACACGTGAATGCGGGTATCACTGTTTGTTAGCTGTGAAGGGAGCATGTTATGTATAGACTTTCTCTCGCCCTGACCGCTTTCTGTCTGGTGCTTGCAACCGGACCGGCGTGGTCGAACTGGCCGCATTGGCGCGGCCCGAACCGCAACGGGCTGGTCGACGGGAGTCCGCCCGTACAGTGGAGCGAACAGAAGAATATCCGATGGAAGGCGCCCATTCCGGGTCTGGGCCACGCGACGCCGATCGTCTGGGGCGATCGTATCTTCGTGCAGACCGCCGTAAAGACTGACAAAGTTGTGACGGACACCGGGACGGGAAGGCGTCGCCCGCCGCCCAATCTGTTTCAGTACAGGGTCCTCGCGCTGGATCGGCTGACCGGGGAGACCGTCTGGGAAAGGACGGTTCGGGAAGCCCGGCCTCACGAGGGGATGCACCGGACGGCATCGTTCGCCTCGCCCTCGGGCATTACGGACGGCGAAAACCTCTATGCGTTTTTTGGATCACAGGGACTCTATTGCCTCGATATGGACGGCAATCTGAAGTGGGAGAAAGATCTGGGCAAATACTGGAGCAGGGCCGCGTTCGGCGAGGGGGCTTCGCCAACGGTCCACGGCAACACCCTGGTGATCAACTGGGACCACGAAGGGGATTCGTTCATCGTCGCGCTGGACAAGACAACAGGAAGGGAGCTGTGGCGCAACGCACGAGATGAAGTGACTTCCTGGTCCACGCCAATGACCGTCGACCACGGCGAGCAGACCCAGGTGATCGTCAGTGCGTCGCGCCGTACACGGAGCTACGACCTGAAGTCCGGCGCGTTGATCTGGGAATGCGGCGGGCTGGGAACGAACGTGATCCCCACTCCGCTACATGCGGACGGGGTCGTATACGTGGCCAGCGGTCACAGGAGTCCCGCGATGCAGGCCATCTCGCTGGACCGCGCAAAGGGCGATATCTCCGGTTCGGACTCGGTGTTGTGGTCCATCACCCGGGATACGCCCTATGTGTCTTCACCCCTGCTATACGCCGGCCGGTTGTTCATGCTGAAAGGCAGGGGAGCGTTCCTGTCCTGCTATAACGCGGATGACGGAAAGCCGATTTTCGGGCCCATACGCCTTGAAGGAACGGGCTTCATCTACGGGTCGCTGGTCGGCGCGGACAACCGCGTATACATTTCCGACCTCGAGGGCAGGACGCTCGTCATCCGGAACGGCCCTGAATTCGAAATCCTGGCGACGAATACCCTGGATGAAGGGAGCGGTGCATCTCCTGTGGTTGTTGGGGATACACTCTATTTGAGAGGACGCAGCCATCTCTATTGTATCGCGGAAGACCGGACGAATTGACAGACCTCGAACGCGCAACCGAAAAGAGAGAGGAGTTTCGATGAACCGCTTCCTGGCATTGAAACCGGCGGGCGTCGCAGCCGCCATCATCCTGCTGGGTACGTTTGGATGCGAGGCCCCGGACAATGAGCAGGAAAGATCCGTCCCCGCGCGCCGGTTTCTGAGCGTGGGCACGGCGCCGCCCGGTGGGGCGTTTTTCGTGGTTGGCGGGGCGATCGCACAGGTCGTGGACGACCATGGGGGAGACCTGTCATGGGACGTGACCGCGGAGGCGACCAAGGGGACGCAGGAGAATATCCGCCGGCTCGTGCGCGGGGAACTGGACTTCGCCCTGGCCAATGCCGCGATTTCCTATTTCGCGGTGCGCGGCGAGGGCGCCTGGGGTGTAAAGCAGGACATCAACGCCGTCATGACGCTGGCGCCGAATATCGCCCTGTTCGTTACGACGGCGGGGTCCGGGATCCGCACGATCGGCGATCTCAAGGGCAAACGGGTGGTCGTTGGCCCGGCCGGGGCCGGCTTCGAGTATTTTCTCGCGCCGATTCTGGAGGCGCACGGCGTCACCTACGATGACTTCAGCCCGCTGCACAATACGCAGGCCGGGGCCGTGGATATGCTTGCGGACGGCTCCGCCGCGGCCGCGTTTCTGGGCGGCGCGGTTCCAACGGCGTCCATCACCCAGGCGAGCGCGTCTCAGGACATCCGCTTCATCCCCTTCGGAGTCCCCGAAAAGGAACGCCTGTTTCAGGACTATCCGTTCTTCAACGCGGCGAAAATTCCCGCGGAGACCTATCGCGGCCAGAACGAAACCTTCGAAGGCATGAACGTGGGCGCAATGCACCTGGTGACGCCGGCCGCCCTGGACGAGGAGACTGTCTACCGGTTCACGAGGATCCTCTACGAGAACCGCGGGGACGTGGTCAGCAAACACCCCGCGGGCAGAGCGATTCATCCGGCGAACGTGATTCGGGATACGGGAACGCCCTTCCATCCCGGCGCGATCAGGTATTACCGGGAAATCGGGATCTGGCCCAACTGACATGCTCGAAATGTGGCTCTTTCGCGTCCTGGCGACCCTGCTGGGTGTTTTTGTCCTGGCGGAAGTCAACTATCCGGGACTGACGCCTCAAGCCCAACTGGCATTCTTCGCCATGTTGGGCTTGAGTCTTGTATTCCTGAAGTACCCGTTACGCGCCGGCGCCGCCCGGACGGCGCTTCCGCGGATTCTGGATTACCTGCTGGTCGCGGGTGTTTTCCTTTGTTTCGGTTACGTGCTGGTCCAGACCGAACCGGTCTTCAGGAGCTGGTGGCCGGGCGGCCGAAGCCTTGGCAATCGTGCGGGGCTCGAACATCCGCTGGACTGGACAGTGGGTCTTGCCGGCCTCATTCTGGTTCTGGAGGCGACCCGACGGGCGATCGGCCCCACCCTTCCGCTGCTCGCCCTCGCGTTCCTGGCATATGCCGCCTTCGGTCACGTCATGCCGGACTGGCTCTTCCCGCACCGGGGTTACGGCTGGGAACGAATCGTCTCCCAGACTTTTCTGCATTCCCAGGGCGTATTCGGCATCGCGCTGAAGGTGATGTTCACCTATGTGTTTCTCTTCGTCCTGTTCGGCACGACGCTGGAGGGGACCGGAGCGACGGGCTACGTGCTGGATGCCGCGCGCCGGTTCTTCGGGAAGCGCACCGGGGGCCCCGCGAAGGTTGCCGTCGTCGCTTCAGGGATCATGGGATCGCTTTCCGGCAGCGCTGTCGCGAACACGGCCACAACGGGTACGTTCACGATCCCGATGATGCGTTCGGCAGGATTCCGGCCCGTGACGGCGGGGGGGATCGAGGCGGCAGCCAGCTCGGGCGGGGCGCTGGTGCCGCCGATCATGGGCGCCGGCGCATATATGATGCTGGAGATGGTGGAGCCGGCGGTCACCTATCTGGAGATCGTAAAAGCGGCGCTCATCCCTGCGGTATTCTACTATACCGCGCTTCTGCTGATCGTCCACTTCCACGCCCGGCGCATCCGGGTTGCCTCCGGGGATGGTGCGCCCGTGAGTCGCCCGCCAGGCGCTCAGGGTCTTGTCTTCCTGGTGGCTCTCGCGAGCCTCGTCGGGCTGATCGTCGCGGGCTATACGCCGTTCCGGGCGGTCAGCATCGCACTGGCGTGCATGCTCCTGGCGGCCGCATTGATGCCGTCGACGCGAATGGGGCCGCGCGCGCTGCTGCGCGCGGTGGAGAGCGCGGCCCACGGCGGCGTTTCTCTCATCGCAGCGGCTGCCTGTGTGGGAATCATCATCGGGGTTGTCACGCTGACGGGTATCGGCGCCAAACTGCCCGGCGCCATTCTGCCGCTGGCGCAGAACAACCTGGTCCTTGCCCTGATTCTGCTGATGGTTTCCACCATCATACTGGGTATGGGCCTTCCTTCGGCCGTATGCTATCTCCTGATGGCCACGCTTGTCGGACCCGTCCTGGGCGGGTTGGGCGTCGCGCCCCTGGCAGCGCATATGTTCATCTTCTATTTCGGGATGATGTCGATGGTGACGCCGCCCGTGGCGCTGGCCGCCTACACGGCCGCGGCGATCGCCAGGGCGGACATCATGCGGACCGGCGTCGCCGCGTTTCGTTTCGCACTCGTCGGCTTCGCCCTTCCCTACGCCTTCGTACTGCATCCCGAACTGTTACTCGTCTCCTCCAACGTTGCGTCGACCCTCGGCAACGTGCTTGTCGCCTTCGCCGGGATTCTACCCCTTGCAGTGGCCATATCGGGATTCGGTTTCGGGCCCGTCAATACGTGGCAACGCGGCATTCTGCTTGTAGCTGCGCTTGTCCTGTTTCTGACGCCTTCCGGCGCGTACCGGGTCTGGCTGCAGGGATCCGCCCTGCTGGTTACGTCTATCATCGCAGTAGAGAACCGGCGGTCCGCCCGCGATGTTTCCCCGTCATCGGACGACAGCGCTGACGTCGACTGATTTGGTTTTCTGATTTTGCTGACAACTGACGGCTTTTTCTGAGGGACCGGGGTGGAACGTCTCGCACTCAGGTAGTTTTTCGGTTATCGAGCGCGAAGTCTCTCGCGAGTACTTTCAGAGCAGGGCGCGTTGTTCCGTCCCCCACCAATTTACGTTATCCTCCGGGGTTGGCAGGCCAGAGGATCGAGTGTATCCGGTTGGGTAATTCGCGCCATGCATAAGGCAGGCCCCGCGCCCAGCGGCGACTTTTGGTTCCTTTTGGTCGCTTCAAAAGGAACACGCCGTAGGCAGGGAATTTGGGGAGATGTGGATTTTGATTCTGGTTTTCTTGCCTGAGGAGGCGTTAAGCCGGGGAGAGGTTGATTCTGAATCTGCTTTTCGCTGACAGCTTACGGCTGATAGCTGACGGCTGGGGGTCGTGGGCGGGGCAGGGTGGACGTGCGGCCCGACAGGGCGAAATTGCTCAGGGTAACGGTGTCGAAATAATAGAAGCTGCCTGGATCAGGCACGTGCGGCATCCTCGTCGCCGTAGACGTTGCGCTGGGGGATACCGTGTTCCTCGAGCCACGATCTCAGCTGCAACACGTGCATTCCCATTTCTCTGGCGAGCTTCCCGATGCTGATGAACCCGCCCTGATAGGCGGCCAGCGCCTGGCTTTGCCGGAGCGGCAACTCTGCGGATGCGGTCTGATAACAGGCCGAAATCGCGTCCCGCACAAGTTGTCCCCTGCTTTTTCGACGGATTTCGGAGAGTCTTTTCAGTGTCAACTCCGTCTCGCTGTCGATTTTGATATGGAGCGTCCTGTCATTGGCCATCTGCGCCTCCACGGGTGATATCATATTTTTGTATAAATATACAAGATTTTATACATGAATATCAAATTAAGTCACACCTGTCCAAAATCGTCCTTTCCAACCGTTTTCACGACATGATCCACCCGTAACCGGGAACGCCAATCACACCGGTCCCAAATGGGTTTCTGTCTTGGACAGCAGTGAGATTAAATGTAACAAAGCGCGGGACGGGGGATAGGTCTCGCACTCAAGTCGTTTTTCGGTTATCCAGCGCGAAGTTTCTCGCGAGTACTTCCAGAGCAGGGCGCGTCATTCCGTCCCGCACCGATTTACGTTATCCTCCGGGGTTGGCAGGCCAGAGGATCGAGTGTATCCGGTTGGGTAATTCGCGCCATGCATTAAGCAGGCCCCGCGCCCAGTGGCGACTTTTGGTTCCTTTTGGTCGGTTCAAAAGGAACACGCCGTAGGCAGGGAATTTGGGGAGAATAAGTGAAGGAAGAAGGAAAGGGGAAGAAGGAAGAAGCTGCGGTAACTTTATTGTCTGTCACTTCTATCCGCAACGACGTTTGCTTTGTAGGGGCGACCCTTGTGGTCGCCCGCCGTTTCGGTTTTGCCTTTCGTTCTCAGCTGACAGCTGAAGGCTGATGGCTGACGGCCGGGTCGGGTACGGGGGCGGGGGATGTGCGGACCCGCTACGGCGATACGCCTCTCTTGTCGGTTGGCCCGAGCAGGGCCTGGAGGCGGTTGCGCGTGAGGGAAATGAAGTTGCAGAGAAAGGGGCGGGTCTCGCGCGGGTCGATGATTTCCTCGACAGCGAAGGCTTCCGCGGAGCGAAACGGGGACGCGTATTGCCGTAGTTCCTCTTCGAGCTCCTTCTCGCGGGCGGCCGGGTCCTCGGAGTTGGCGATATCCCGGCGGTAGGCGGCGGCCACCCCGCCTTCGATGGGCAGCGAGCCCCACTCTCCGGAAGGCCAGGCGATCTTGAAGTCCAGTTCGTCCATGTCGCCGGCGGCCATTCCGGCCATGCCGTAGCACTTCCGGATCACCAGGGTGAGGATGGGTACCTTGACGCGGTGAATCGCAAACACCGCCCTCATCCCTTCGCGAAGGGTGGCCTCCTGCTCGGCGGCGGTGCCGATCATGAATCCGGGGATGTCCACAAAGAAGACCAGCGGGATGTGGAAACAGTCGCACAGTTCGATGAAGTGGGTCTGTTTTCTGGCTTCGCCGGCGCCCATCGCCCCGCCGGAAACCATCGGGTTGTTGGCGACAATTCCCACCGGATGGCCGTTGAGCCGTGCGAGGCAGGTGATGAGCGCGCGCCCGAACGTCGGCTGAATCTCAAAGACGGAGCCCTTGTCGACAACCAGTTCGACCAGGCGGTGCATCGAGTAGGGTGAGGTGCGTTCGCGAGGGACAATGGATAACAGCTCTTCCTCACGGCGGTCGACCGGGTCGTCGCTGGACTCGGCGGGGGGCAGTTCCCAGACGTTCTGGGGCATGTAGGACAGAAACCGCCGTATCATGTAGAAGCATTCGCGTTCGGTATCCACCGCGTTGTCGACCGTGCCAGCCGAGTCCACCGCGATGTGAGGTCCGCCAAGGTCGTCCTTGGATACCTCTACCCCCAGCGCCCGCTTGACGAGGGGAGGACCGCCGGAGAATATCTGGCTCGTGCGTCGCACCATCACGGACCAGTGCGAGAGGATGGCCCGTCCGGCGGGTCCGCCGGCCGCGCTGCCGAGTACGGCGGATACGACGGGGACTTCGCCCAGGAGCTGGACGGAGCGGCCGAAACTGCTGACGCCGGGAAATACGGTATATCCCCGTTTTGCGGCTCCTCGGACCGAACCGCCCGCCCCGTCCGCGAGGTTGATGAGCGGAATGAGATACTTGGACGCGAGGTCTTCGATGAAACCGCCCTGCCCTCCCTTTCGCCGGTGCGTGCCGGGGCTGCTGCCGCCCCGCACCGTAAAGTCCTCCCCGCCGATGGCCACGGGTCTTCCGTTGACGCGGGCCACGCCCATAATATAGGGGGCGGGCTGTACGTCAATGACGTTACCGGCATTGTCGTACTCGCCTGTGCCGGTGAGGCTCCCGACCTCCCTGAACGAGCCGCCGTCCACCAGGGCATCGATCCGTTCGCGAATGGTGAGCTTTCCCTGTCCGTGGTGGCGCTCGACGTTTTCGGCCCCGCCCATCTTTCTGGACCAGGACCGGCGTGCGTCGAGTTCCTCGCTCTCCTTCTCCCAGCTCATCCGGACCTCCTGTACGACGGCTTGTGCGCCATCCGTTGGCTCCCCGTCCGTGTTATCCGGCGCTTTTGCAGCCGGGCGATTGCCGCCGGGGACGCCGGAACGGCTTCTTCAGATTGTCAGCCCTGGTAAACCGTCTCCTGCCGGACCAGGGCGTCGATTTCGTCGGGTTCCAGTCCCGCCACCCGTTCCAGTACGATCCGTGTGTCCACACCCACTTCCCGCCCGGACCAGCGCACGGCGCCCGGCGTTTCCGAGAGTACGGGCACCACGCCAGGCAGCGTGACCGTACCCAGGACGTCATCCGGCGTCTTAAGCAGCATATCCCGCGCTTCGTAGTGCTTGTCGGCGAAAATGTCCCGCAACGTAAAGATCCGGGCGGCGGGTACGGCGCTCGCGTCCAGCCTGCGCTCCAGTTCCGGGAGCGGATGCCCCGACGTCCAGTCCGCAACGATTTCGTCGATGTCGTCCTCGTGGCGTGACCTGGCCGTGGGCGTCCGGAAGCGCTCGTCCCCGGCCAGGTGGGGGGCGCCCATACAGGCCGCCAGGCGTTCGAACGTCGCATTGTTACCGGCGGTGATGTGGATGAAGTTGCCGTCCTCCGTGGGATAGAGATTGTTGGGGGTGCTGTTCGGCAAGCGGGACCCGGTGCGCGTGGGCACCGAACCGAGTTCGGCGAATGCCGGAACATGGGGTTCCATGAAGCTGAACGCGCCCTCGTACAGCGCCGCGTCGACAACCTGGCCCGTGCCGGTCCGGGTCCGGGAAAAGAGCGCCATAACGGCGCCGAAAGCGGCGTACAGCCCGGTGATGCAGTCCGTGAGGGAGATGCTCACGCGGCTTGGCGGGCGGTCCGGCTCTCCCGTAATCTCCCTGAGACCACCCACGGCCTCGCTGGTAACGCCGTATCCGGGTCGATGCCGATATGGCCCCGTCTGTCCGTATCCGCTGATGCGTACGAGGATGATGCCCGGGTTGGCTTCGGAGAGGACGTCGAAGCCCAGGTTCCATGCTTCCAGCTTTCCCGGCCGGAAGTTCTCGACGACCACGTCGGAAGCTTTGGCCAGGCGCTTGATGACATCCTGTCCGGCGGTTGTTCTCAGGTCCACCGAGATGAGGTGTTTGTTGCGCAGAATGCTGGCCGCATAGAGCGACCGTCCCCGGCTGCGTTTGCCCATCTGGCGCACGGGGTCGCCAGTCGGCGGCTCCACCTTGATGACTTCCGCGCCGAAATCCGCGAGGAGACGGCCGCAAAACGGTCCGGAAACGGTGCTTCCCATTTCCAGTACGCGACATCCGGAGAGGGGTCCGGCGCTGGGGGACGGTGCCATTTCAGGAGACGGTCGGGGATGGAATGACGACACAGACGGCGCCAGGTACTTCCACGGGACTGCCGGCGGGCTCGAGGGCGCCGGTGTCTGGGTCGATCCGGAAACAGGAGACCAGGTTGCCGCGCTGGTTGGCGGCGAGGAGAAACTCTCCCGCGGGGTCGAATTCCAGGTTCCAGGGCCACGCGCCGCGAGAGGGTTCGTGGGAAAGCGGCGTGAGCTCGCCCGATTCTCCGTCGATCGATATGATCGCGATGCTGTCGTGCCCGCGGTTGGAACCGTATAGAAAACGGCCGGATGGATGGACCCGGATGTCGGCGCAGAAGTTCTCCCCGTCGTAGTCGCCCGGCAGGGCGGATAGCGTCTGGCGCTCGGAGAGAGATCCGGTTTCGGCTTCGTAGTCGAAAACCGCGATGGTGCTGTCGAGTTCGTTGATCACGTATGCGCGGCTTCCGTCGGGATGGAAGGAGATGTGTCTGGGTCCGGCGCCGGCGCGGGTGGATACGAACCCCTGCCCGGTCGGCTCGATGGTTGCCGAGGATGCGTCCAGAACATAGGACATGACTTTGTCGATACCCAGGTCCGCGGAAAACGCGAAACGATGATCCGGAGAAAGGACGATGGAGTGAACGTGCGGCGCCTCCTGGCGACCTGAATCCACACTGGATCCTTCGTGCCGGACCACCTGGACAACCGGTTCGATACGCCCTTCTTCGTCGATCGGCAACGTGCTCACGCTACCCGATCCGTAGTTTCCGGAAAGCAGGCAACGGCCGGTCCGGTCCACGCTGAGATAGCAGGGAAGGTCTCCGCCGGCGTGCTGCTCATCGACCAGCGTAAGGCCGCCGGATTCCGGGTCGATCGAGAACGACTTGATGCAGCCTCCCGGTCTGCCGTCGAATTCGTCCACGGCGCAGGCCGCATACAGGAAACGCGCCGCGGCGTCGGCGGCCAGGAAGAAGGGGTTATGCACGTCCGGCACTTTCGACACGGCTTCGAGCTCTCCGGACGACGTATCCAGCTTGAGAATGTGCAGGCCCTCGGTCCGATCGTCTGTATAGGTGCCGACATAGACCGTGACGTGACCGCCGGACTGATCTGACATGTACCTGGCTCCTGTCCTGAATGCAGATATGTTGGGGAGAATTCAGATTTGTACGGCGCTCGCAACGGGTGTTTCGAATCACGGTTTCCTGGCGCTTCTGAAATATAGCCGGAAATCGGCTTGATTCAAAGTTTTTTCGCTGCTTTACGTGCGCAAGATCGAAATCTGCATGGGGATCGGGGCAACAAGGGTGAAGCGACGCAACCTCATACGCCGCGCGTCTTGAATTTTCGGTGTCACGGAAGTATTATTAGACCACGGCCGTTCCGACCGTAGCGCGAAATGGCATTTCGCGCACCTCTATCAACCCGTGAGGAGATCTATGGATACAGAACTGGTTCCCGCAACCAACGCGGACGGTCTGCCGGTCGTACCGATGACCGACGCGCAGAAGTACATCTTCGATCTGAAGGGCTGGATCTGCCTCCCCGATCTGTTTGACGAGGAGCAACTCGAACGCATCCGGCAGCACCAGATGGACTTTCTCTACCGGCGCGACGCGCTTCCGCCGGAGGAACGCGACAACCACGGGGGTCCGTCGCAGGTGCTGCTGGATCATCCCGCGGTGGTTGGGGTGCTCAATGAAATCCTCTCGCATCGCCCGCTGGCGACCGAAGACTGTTACGGGTTCCGGTACGACCACACGTACACCAGCCATCGAAAGGCCGGTCACGACAACTTCGGGCCCCACGGCGGCGGCGCCTACTTTTCCTTCAGCGGCAATTCCCACATCTACCAGATGCTGCCGGGGCGCGTCCATTCGGGGTTGACCCGCGTGGTCTGGGAGCTCAACGAAGTGGGCCCCGGCGACGGCGGGACGATGTTCCTGACCGGCAGTCACAAGGCGGCCTTTCCTCGGCCCGACGAAATCAGCGGCCGCGAGAGTCACCTGTGGGAGACCTACACCTGTCCCGCGGGATCGGCGGTTATCTTCACGGAGGCCCTGTGCCACACCGGCACGCGCTGGACCAACGAGTCGCGCGACCGGCTGAGCCTGTTTACCTGTTACAACACGGTCAATGCCAAGTGGGGCAAGGGCTGTCCGGCGCCCGAGGTGATTGACGCGATGCCGCCAAAACGACAGACGCTGTTCCGCGGGGTCTGGCACGGGATGAGGGAGGTGCCGGGCATCAACCAGTACGTCGACGAGGCCAATCGGGCGATTTAAGGCGGGACAGAAAAAGCAGGAAAGACAGCTATCAGCTATCAGCTCTCAGCCGTCAGCAGTCAGCCAAACCGGGTTTGCGATACGGCCTGGCGATATCAATTCCCGGATGTCTGGTTTTCGTAGGGGCGACCGACCGGTCGCCCGATGTATAGCCTGCGCCAACATCAGGGCAACCACAAGGGTTGCCCCTACAATCGGAGGGATACGAAATGAAGGTCGGCATCTACGCATCGTATTTCGGCAAGGACGAACCCAAGACGTTCCCGGACGTCGAGTCGTTTATCGATCTTGCGCGAGAACTGCAGTTGGACGTGATCGACTTCAGGGTGGACGTGGGCTTTGGCTCCCTGGACCGCGACTATCTTGGAGGTCTGAAGATAAAATGCCTGAAAGCCGGACTTCCCATTGGCTATCTCGCCTCAGGCGGCCATTTCGTGGGGACGGACGAGGAGTTGCGCCAGAAGGTGTCGCAGGCGAAGGCCGACGTTGAGGTGGCCGCTTACCTGGGAGCGCCGATGATCCGGCTCTTCTGCGGGGCGCCGGGGGTGGGGGACGCTGAACGCGAGATCCGATGCTTTCAGGAAGTATGCGATTCTGCGGCCGATGCCGGGATTATCGTGGGCCTTCAGAATCACCCGAGCACCGGCGACAACGTCCTGCGCATATTGCGGGAAACCGACCGCGAGAACTTCACCTTCATCCTGGACACCGGCCAATGGGTGGGGTCGCCGGGGCTGAATCGCGGTGTGGGCGATCCGGACGTGGACATCTACGGCTTCATGGAACAGACCGCGCCGTATGCGTCACACGTCCGCGCCAAGATCTACAAGATCGACAGCGGGCGGGAGGAGTGGCTGGATTACCCGCGCATCGTCGGAATACTCAAATCGGTCGGCTTTAACGGCGTGGTCTCGATCACGTTCGAGGGGCAGGACGTCAACGAATGCGACGACAGGGAGACGTTCAGGCTGGCGGCCCGGCACCTGCGCGAGACGATCGCCGCGGCGTAACGGGAACGCACACCGGCAGTGATAAGCGAATGCGGCGACTGACCGACTATCGTGTCCTCACGTTCGACTGCTACGGCACGCTGATCGACTGGGAACGCGGCATCTGGGACGCATTACAGCCCCTGATCATGCACAACGCTGCCACCCGCCCGACTCGTGACGATGCGCTCCGCGCCTTCGCGCAATGCGAGAGCGATCAGGAGCAGGCCACGCCCGGTCTTCGCTATCCGGAATTGCTCGCCGTGGTGCATAGGCGCATGGCAGAAATGTCAGGCCTGAAAACCGAAGATGAACTCGACGCGGCGTTCGGCGCCTCGTTGCCGCACTGGCCCGCGTTCCCCGACACCGCCGACGCGCTGCGAATCCTCAAGCAACACTTCAAGCTGGTGATCCTCTCAAACGTCCACCGCGCCGGCATCGCCGCCTCCAACCGCAAGCTGGGCGTCGAGTTCGACGCAATCTACACCGCGGAAGACATCGGTTCCTACAAGCCCGCCGACACCAACTTCGAGTACCTGCTGGCCCACCTGAAGTCTGACTTGAGTCTGGATCCCCCGGACGTCCTGCACACCGCGCAGAGCCTGTTTCACGACCACGTTCCTGCGAGGAAATTCGGCCTGGCCACCGCCTGGATCGACCGTCAGCGGCTATCGGAGGGCGGGAGTTGGGGCGCGACCGAGCGTGTGGATGAGATGCCGCAGACCGACTACGTCTTCTTCTCGCTCGGCGAGATGGCGGAAGCGGTTTTGGTCGCCTGAAACCGGTCGTATTCGGTTTGCTAAATACACGGCACAGCGGCTTCCAGACTGAGAAGCCGTGCCGATAGAGTTTTTTCCTACCTGATTGGTCCCATCCCGAATTCAGCTATCCAGGCTAACGTACGGTCCAGGCGGATGGACCGAGCCTTAGATTGCTGCCATGTCTTGCGGTATTCGAAAAACTCACCGATATTTTAACAATAATCACAAAAATGCCACTTGTATATCATTGAATGTATGTTTATTCTCACGATAGACAGTTCATTCGACGGCAAGTCATTGGCGCGGGCGTATCGTCCGATTCCACCCGATACCTTTTCCGTGGGAGCAATCGAACCGCACGTAACAGGCGTTGCTTCATCAGTTGCCGAGCCGCACATCGGCCGACGTACCGGATCGGGTTTTGTGCCAATTCATAAGAGAAACGAGGATTAAGCAATGCAAGCCATCGGATATCGTCTGAGCGGATGGAGTGGCATGAATGTTTGCATTCTTGCTGTAGTTTGCATCGTCGTCTGCCCGTTGTTGGCCGGCGAGGTATTTGCCGAGGATGAGGATGAACACCTCGCTTTCTGCGAGCCTATCGATCTATCGCAGATGCAGCCCGAAGGCTTCGATGCCGCAGGGAAGCGGGCATACAGCCTGAGCACGGGCGAGCCACGCACGGTGCGGGTGGTCTATTTCGTACCCAATGGACGTTCGTTCTCCAGCACGGTGGAGGACTCGATAAAGAGGGCAGTGCTACAGGTTCAGACATTTTTCGCCGAACAGATGAAGGCGCACGGGTTTGACCTCGACACCATTAACATCGAAACGGACGACAACGGCGATCCAGAAATCCATCGTGTCACAGGCAAGCACGGCGCCCACCACTACGACGACGACAATATTCACTCCGCTGTCTTCAGGGAGATCCGTCAGGATTACGACACCTGGGCGAACATCTATATCGCCTTCATCGACAATAGCCGCCGCTTTACACCCGGCGGAGCAAGAAACGGTAAAACCGGCGGAGAGGCGTCCATGCCCGTGGATTTTAACTGGCAAACGGTGGCGCATGAACTGGGACACGGGTTTGGCTTAAACCACGATTTTCGAAATGATGCGTACGTCATGTCTTATAGCAGTGAACCGGACAGTCTTTCGGCACTGGCTGCAGAGTTTCTTTCCGTACATCCATACTTCAACCCGGGGATAACAACCGAAGGGACTGGCAGTCCCACCGTCGAACTTCTTTCTTCCCGTAAGTTTCCACCGAACGAGGAAGACATCAATGTTCAATTCAGGGTGGCGGATACTGATGGGCTTCACCAGGTGATTCTGTTTGCCTTGACGCCGCTCATTAACTGGGGTGGTGGATTCCCTGAAGTTAAATCGTGGCGTGATATGGCGAACGAGGTAGATGCCGTCATTAACTTTCAGTACGCACGCGATGCCGTGGGGATGATACAAGACCCGGATGTGGAAAGGATTCATGTTAATGCCGTAGACACGGATGGAAATGTCGGGCTGGCATGGTTCAATCTCGTGAGTATTTCTCCATACCATCACGCCACGCTCAGTGGGCATACGGACGCGGTCTTCAGCGTGTTGTTCTCGCCGAAAGGAAAGGTCGTAGCTTCCGGTTCAGATGACAGTTCGATTGTGTTATGGGACGTTGCGTCGAGTACGAAGCTTGCAACCCTTCCGCAACCAGGCGCTATCAATTCTGTGGCGTTTTCGCCGGATGGATCCACCATCGTTTCCGGATCATCCGATGGGAATGTCCACCTCTGGGCAGTTGCAACCGGGCAACTCATTACCACACTTGAAGCACAGGGCGGCGAAGTGTTGTCCGTGTCGTATTCACCCGATGGTTCGACCCTGGCATCCTTGTCATCCGATGGCAAGATCCGTCTTTGGGAAGTCGGAACGAGAAGGTCTAATGCAACACTCGTGGGTCCGCCCATCGGTGTCGGGTCGGTTTTCTTCTCGCCGGACGTGCTGTTCAGCCCTGATGGGGCGATTCTTGCGTCCTGGTCCGGAGACAATATGTTGAGGCTATGGGACGTGGCGACCGGCGCCAACCTTATAACCCTGACGCATTCACACCTAGTCTCTTCGGTGTCATTTTCGGCCGACGGTTCGGCCCTCGCTACCGGTTCATCCGACGGCAACGTCCGGCTGTGGGCAGCTGCAACGGGGGAACATATCCATACACTGGAAGGACATTCCGAGGCGGTCTCTTCGGTGTTGTTTTCACCCAACGGTACGACCCTCGCTTCAGGGTCACACGACAAAACGGTCAGGATATGGCAAGTTGAAACCGGAGAGGCCGTCGCCTCACTTACAGGACACACGCAGGGTGTCTCATCGGTGTTGATTTCGCCCGACGGAACCATACTTGCTTCCACGTCACGGGACAATACCGTGAAGATTTGGGACGTTGCGACGGGCGCGAGTCTTGCCACCCTTCGGCATGCACACTTCGCCCCTGCGATGTCATTTTCGCCGGATGGGAGACTTCTCGCTACTTCGGATAACAAGACGGTCGAGTTGTGGGATCTGTCCGCGTGGTCCCTGCCCCGTGCGCAAACCGTGACGATCATTTCGGGCGACAACCAGGAAGGCGCAACTGGCGCCGCGTTAGCTGATCCGCTGATCGTCGAAGTACGAGACCAGTTCGGTGATCCCATAGCGGGCGCACAGGTCACGTTTGCGGTCATTGCGGGTGATGGAAGCCTCACCGGCGGATTCACGACCGAAAATGTCACAACCGGTCCCGACGGCAGGGCGCAGGTACTCCTCACCCTCGGTCCCAATCCCGGACTCAATTACGTCAAGGCATCCATCGCCGAACTGGCAATAGAAACCTTCAAAGCCGTGGGCATTGGAACCCCAGTCGTAACGGGTGACGGCCTTGATTATCCAACGTGGCATCTGCCACGCGGAGCCGCCCTGCGCCTGGCCAGGGGTACCATTGGCGAAAGCCAACGGGCGATTGTCTTCTCGCCTGACGGAAGGTTTGTTGCTGTTGCAAGTGGTATCGGTGTATGGCTCTACAACGTGGGAGACCCGAAAAGATTCACTCTACTGCCCTCGGGTGTCGTCCATTCGGTGTCCTTTTCGCCGGACGGCAACACGCTTGTCTCATCCGGAGGTTCGGGGAGCGACGGAGAGGTCATACTGTGGGACGTGGCAACGCAAACCCACACCCGCATACCCATTCAAGAGGGTGACTTCGCCAATCTACTTCTATCACCAGATGGAGCCACCCTTGCCTACCACGGAGGCTATTCCACCCTTAAAATGCGGGATGTGACGTCGGGTGCTGCAGCGTGGACTCTGGGGACGTTTGAAGCGTTTAAGACAGATCCTACATGCCTTACGTTTTCCCCGGATGGAGCCACCCTCGCTTCCGGGCATTGGGACGGGACGATCCGACTGTGGGACGTGGAATCGCGCGCCACCACTGCGACCCTGGAGGGACATCGGCGCTACATCGACTCCGTGTCCTTTGCTCCGGATGGGAATACCCTGGCGTCGGCTTCCGCTGACGGCACAGTCCAGATATGGGACATCGCGACGGGCACGTCGACCGTCTCCATCCGCGATTGGTCTCAGCCCATTTGTGTGGCGTTTTCGCCGGAAGGTGACCGCCTCGCTTCGGGCTGGTGGGATGGGAGCGTCATACTGTGGGACATTGCGACGTGGCGAAATCTTGCCAAGTTTGTAGGCCATGGGGATAGGGTTGAGTCTGTTTCATTCAATCCGAAGGGCGTTAGCTTCGGCACGGCTTCGAGGGATGGCACGGTCAAACTGTGGGATCTGGCCACCGGAAATGCCAGTACCCTTTTCGGCCATTCAGGGCCGATTTGGGGAATGGCATTTTCGCCGGATGGTACCACACTTGCTTCCCGTTCCGGTACATCCCAGGGAAAGGTCGAAATATGGAACGCTGTTACAGGAAGGATGATCGCCTCTCTCGGCGAGCAGAGGTGCTCTCCCGTTGGATCGCTATCCATCTCACCTGACGGGAGAACGCTTGCGATCGGATCACAGGATAGCACGGTACGCCTATGGGACCTTGTCACTCTGACGAATTCCGCCATACTGGCACACGGAAGTCAGGTCGGGGCGGTTTCGTTTTCACCAGACGGCACTTTACTCGCCTCCTCGGACGAGACGGCAACGGTCAGCCTGTGGAGCGTCAGGAACGCGAAGATAATCAGGGAGTTTTCGGGCGTAAACGATTGGGTCACAATGCTGGTTTTCTCGCCAGATGGATCAACTCTCGCGTCAGGGTTGCGCAACGGCGAGATAAGGGTGTGGGACGTGACGACGGGCGTAGTCATCCGTAACTTTAAAGACTATACTTCGTCGGTAATCTCGATGGCCTTTGTGCAGGACGGCACAGCGCTTGCTTCCGGGTCTTTCGGCGGCGAGATCAGGCTTTGGGATCTGGCGACGGGGACGCGCAGCGCCACTCTGGAAGGAACGCGGAGAAAATGCCTGGCATTCTCACCCGACGGCACGATGTTCGTCACACGGCAGCATAAAACGGTGAAGCTGTGCGACATGTCCACGGGCGCGGATATCGCGACCTTTCCGGGGCACAATCACCAAGTCCTTAGCGCGATATTCACACCAGATGGCAAGACTCTCGCGACGGGATCTTACGATGGGACGATCCTGCTATGGGATCTGCAACGCCTTCATTCCGTGCCCCATATTGTAAAGCAGGTCTCCGGCATTGAGCAGAATGCTCCGGCAGGTACAGCGTTAGCCCAGCCGTTTGTCGTCACGGTGCGGGATGAAAATGGTGAACCTTTTGCCGGCGCCGTTGTCACCTTCGAGGTTACGGCCGGCGGCGGCACGCTTTCGGTAACCACCGTCACGACCGATGCCAACGGAAACGCCGCCACGACCCTGACATTGGGGTCCCGGCCGGGGACAAACACGGTCGTCGCAACGGTCGCTGATCTCGAGCCGGTGTCCTTTACCGCGATCGGACAGGCAGTACCCTATGTTGTGCAAGGGGTCTCCGGCATTGAGCAGAAAGCGCCGGCAGGGACGGCGTTAGCCCAGCCGTTTGTGGTCTCCGTGCGGGACAAAAATGGTGAACCTGCGGCCGGCGCCGTTGTCACCTTTGAGGTTACCGCTGGGGGCGGCACGCTGTCGGTAACCAGCGACACCACAGACACCAACGGAAACGCCGCGACGACCCTGACATTGGGTACCCAGCCGGGGATAAACACCGTTGTCGCAACGGTCGCCGATCTCAAGCAGGTGGCTTTTACTGCCATTGGCGAACCGAACCCCGACTTTAATGGCGACGGTAAGGTTGGCTTTGACGATTTTCTACTATTCGCGGAGAGATTCGGGCTGACTCAGGACGCCGACGGATACGAAGCGCGATACGATCTGGACGGCAACGGCACGGTGGGATTCTCGGACTTCCTGATATTCGCGGGTAATTTCGGGAAGACTGCAACGAATTAGGCTGTTGGGAGTTAGGGAACAACGATAATGGTGGAGGGGTGTTTCGGTCTACTATAGAAGTTCGCTGCCGGATTTCGTTGTAAACTGAAAATCCCGCCCCGCAAGCGTGATCACGCGCAGACCGGATCGTCCACCTTCCAGCGATTGTACGTGGGGTCCGCGCTTCTGGCCAGCCTGCTTCTCGCCTCGTGCCACAGCCTCGCCCACTCTTCAGGGTCGCGCAGCTCGCTTTCCGGATTCGAGCGGCTGCGGGCGATGAATCCCGGAAACGACCCACGCCCCGTGGGCTGTCCGATGGGGTTGTAGCGCAGGTCGAAGCTCCAGCGGATGTTGTCGCTGTTATTCGGCAGCGACGAGTGGCAGTTCAGACGGTGGAACTGAAGATTCTGATCAGCCGTGGCATCCCGGATGCGGCCGCGTGGACGCGATGACGTGAAATGTGGCGGATGTCTCCTTCGTGCCTTTGTGTGAGCTGTTGTTCCTGCTTCCGTGGTCTCCGTCCACGCAACCCATTGGGTTTTCCCTCGCGTTTGACCTGGACGCCGCCGCAGGAAGCCAGGCCGTCTCCTCGCCCGACAAGATGGCGGAAGCTGTGAAGGGCATATGAACCTAGACTTCTAGGTTGTGCTGGCGTCACGTTACAGCGGCTTTCAGCCCGGAAGGCCGTCCCGATAGCGCGCTTGTCCTTCCTGATTGAACCCACCCGAAATTTCAACCATTCAGGCAAAAGTGCGGTCCAGGCCAGGGATTGAGCCTCAGATTGCGGCTATATCGTGTGGTATTCAGAGAACTCACGAAAAATTAGATAAAATCATCAGAAAGTCATAGGAATTTCCAAAATATAGGATTATTATTACGATGTACAATTCATCCGACCGCAAACCCCTGGCGCTGGCGTATCTTCCGATTCCGCCTGACACTTCTCGTGTGAGCAATCGAACCGCTTGGACCAGTCGATTGCAATTTAGTTGCCGAACCCCGACTCCGTCCCAAACTCGACTGGATTCTCTGCGAGCGTGTAAGGAGAGGAGAACCTCAAGATGCAAACCACCGGATTACGTCTCGGTGCGCGAAATGGCGTGAGCATTTGCATTCTTGCTCTTGCCTGCCTGATCCTCTTGCCGGCATTTGACGGTTACGCCTACGGTCAGGATTCCAACGACGTACCCTTCTGCGAGCCTATCGACCTCTCGCATCTGCAGTCTGACGGTTTCGATGCCGCCGGCAAGCGGGCATTCAACCTGAACATGGGCGATCCCCGCACGGTGCGCGTGATCTACTTCGTACCCAGTGACCGCTCGTTTTCCATCACCATGGAGGACTCGATAAAGAGGGCGGTGCGACAGGTGCGGAGCTTTTTTGCCGAACACATGAAGGCGCACGGATTTGACCTCAACGCCATCAACATTGAAACAGCGGACGACGGCGGGCCGCAGATCCATCGTGTTACGGGACAACATCCTAACAATCACTACGCCGACGATATGCATTCCGCTGTCTTCAGGGAAATCCGCCAGGACTACGACACCCGGGCGAACATCTATATCGCATTCATCGACAATAGCCGTCGCTTTACACCGCGCGGAGGCAGAAACGGGAAAACCGGCGGAGAGGCGTCCATGCGCCTGGATTTCGACTGGCAAACGGTAGCGCATGAACTGGGTCACGGGTTTGGCTTACACCACGATTTTCGGAATTATTCGTACGTCATGTCATATGGAAGCGAACCGATCAGTTTGTCGTTATGCAACGCACAATTCCTTTCCGTGCATCCATACTTCAATCCCGGGATTCCAACTGAATCGACGGCCAGTCCCGCCGTCGAACTCATTTCGTCGCGTAAATTTCCACCGAACAAGGAAGACATTTCCCTTCAATTCAACGTGGTGGACACTGATGAACTTCACCAGTTGATCCTGTTTGCCACGACTCCGCTTATTAACTGGGGTGGGGGATTTCCGGAAGTAAAGGCGTGGCGCGGAATGGCTCAGCAGGGAAATGCTGTCGTGGACATCGAGTACGAACGAGATCCCGTAGGGATGATACAAAACCCTGATCTGGAGAAGATTCACGTCAACGTGGTGGACACCGATGGAAATGTCGGGCTGGCATGGTTCAATCTCGTAAGTGTTTCGCCATATCATTCCGCCTCACTCGAGGGGCATACGCACTGGGTCTTCAACGTGTTGTTCTCGCCAGACGGAAGGGTCGTAGCTTCCGGTTCATACGATAATACGATGCGGCTCTGGGACGTTGCAACAGGAGAAGCGCTTAACACCCTTTCTCATCCGAGCGCTATCAATTCGGTGTCTTTTTCGCCCGACGGGACGACCGTCGCTTCCGGGGCGGACGATAACAATGTCCATTTGTGGAACGTTGCGACCGGCGAACGCATCACGACACTCCCCGGGCATACTAATCCTGTACGGTCAGTGGTGTTCTCGCCCGACGGGTCCACGCTGGCCTCCGGATCCGACGACAACACCGTCAAGCTGTGGGACGTTGGTGCGGGTAAGACAATTTCCACACTCGTGGGTCATACGGGTGCGGTGCTGTCGGTGTTGTTCGCCCCTGACGGGAAAGTGCTGGCTTCAAGGTCAAAGGACAAAACGGTAAGGCTCTGGGACGCCGTGACTGGTACGAGCCTTGCCACGCTTCCGCATTCACAGCCCATCTCTTCGGTGTCTTTTTCGCCCGATGGGACATCTCTCGCTACCGGAGCGGACGATAACAACGTCCGTCTGTGGGCGGTTGCTACAGGAGAACTCATCGACACTTTTATGGGGCACACGAAGGCAGTCTCTTCCGTGTCTTTTTCGCCCGATGGGAAGATTATAGCCTCAGGGTCATTCGACA
Organism: Gemmatimonadota bacterium; assembly: GCA_028874335.1. Taxonomy (GTDB): domain Bacteria; phylum Latescibacterota; class UBA2968; order UBA2968; genus JAAXHE01. The sequence continues at coordinate 61,925 of JAPPJY010000031.1, forward strand.
AGACAGTCAGGCTGTGGAGAGCAGATGAGGGAAAGGCCATAGCTACGTTACAAGGCCATGAGAACGGGGTCACCAGATTGTCGTTTTCGCCTGATGGATCGATCCTGGCTTCAGCGGCAATGGACCAGGCAGTAAACGTATGGGACGTTACCACAGGCGCGAGTCTTGCTACCTTTCGACATTCACAAACTGCCGCATCTATGTCGTTTTCACCGGATGGAAGATTCCTCGCTACTTCGGATGACAAGACGGTCGAGCTATGGGATACGTCCGCGTGGACCCTGCCGCGCGCGCAGACCGTGACGATCATTTCAGGTGACAATCAGGAGGGCGCAACCGGAGGTGTATTGGCGAACCCATTGATCGTGGAAGTGCAGGATCAATTCGGTGAGCCCATATCGGGTGCGCAGGTCACATTCTCGATCGTTGGAGGGGATGGGAGTTTCAGCAGCGGATTCACGACCGAGAACGCCACAACCGGACCGGACGGCAGGGCGCAGGTCCTCCTTACCCTCGGTCCCAATCCGGGACCGAATACCGTCAGGGCATCCATCGCCGAACTCGTAGTCGAGACGTTCAATGCCGTGGGCGTCGGAACCCATGTCGAATCGGGCAACCCGCTGGATTACCCTACCTGGCATCTGCCTGGGCATGCCAGCCTTCGTCTTGGAAAGGGCGCCATTGGCGAGAGCCAGAGGGCGGTTGCCTTTTCGCCTGACGGACGGTCTGTTGCTGTTGGGAGTGGTATCGGTGTATGGCTCTACCACGTGGAAAACCCGAAAAGATTCACCCTTCTGCCCTCAGGTGTCGTCCATTCAGTGTCCTTTTCACCGGACGGCAAAACACTTGTCTCATCCGGAGTGTGGCATGGCGAAGGAGAGGTCAGGCTCTGGGACCTGGCAACGGAAACCTATACCCGCATACCCGTGAACGAGGGTGACTTTGCCAATCTATTGCTATCACCGGACGGGAGAACCCTCGCCTACCCTGGTGGCTATGCAACGTTGAAGTTACGTGATGTGACGTCGGGCGAAGGTGCATGGACCATTGGGACGTACGAAGCGTTTACGGACCATCCTACGAGTCTTACGTTTTCGCCGGATGGAGCCACCCTCGCATCCGGGCACGACGACGGGACGATCAGGTTGTGGGATGTCGCGACGAAAAACACCACCTCCATCCTGGAGGGCCATCGTCGCTATGTCGAGTCCGTGACCTTTTCTCCGGACGGGAGTACCCTGGCGTCGGCTTCCGCTGACGGTACGGTCCAGTTATGGGACATCGCGACGGGCACGATGTCCGTCACTGTGCGCGATGCGTCGCAGCCCATTAGTGTGGCGTTTTCGCCCGACGGCGGGGTCCTCGCTGTCGGCTGGTGGGATGGAAACGTCACACTGTGGGATATTGCGACACGTCGAAATCTCGCCGAGTTTAATGACCATGGGGACAGGGTTCTGGCGGTTTCGTTCTCTCCGCTGGGAAAGACTCTGGCCACGGCATCTAAAGATGGAACCGTCAAACTCATGGACCTGGTCACGGGGAATGGCACCACCCTTGCAGGCCATGCGGGACCCGTCTGGGGCATGGCGTTTTCACCGGACGGCGCGGTGCTGGCTTCCCGTTTCAGTACATTAATGGGCAGGTTACATATTTGGGACGCGGTAGAGGGTCGGATGATCGCCGCCCTTGGTGAGCAACGATGCTCACCCAACAGTTCGATTTCCATTTCTCCCGACGGGACGCTCGTGGCTACGGCATCGCAGGACAGGACGGTCACAATTTGGGACCTGGAAGACCTTAGCACAGTCGCCACGTTACCCCACGCTTCTAAAGTCACGTCGGTATCCTTTTCACCCGACGGGACGACCCTGGCGTCGGGTGATACCGAAAGAACGGTACACCTCTGGAAAACGAACACCGGAACGAAGATCAACACAGTGACCGGCTTCATTCATCACGTAACAAGCCTGCTCTTTTCCCGCAATGGGGCCTCTCTCGCCGCGGGTACGAATGGCGGAGAGATCAAGCTGTGGGACATTGCAACGGGCGTTACCATCCGCGACCTCAAAGGACACTCGGGCCGGATTCTCTCCATGGCTTTCTTGCGGGACGGGGCAAACCTGGCTACCGGTTCGTATTACGGATCAGTAAAGCTATGGAACATTGCGACGGGCTCAACCAGCACCACGTACGAAGGGAAGTCAAATGAATGTTTGGCATTTTCACCCGACGGGTCGATGTTCGCCACTATGCAGAACAAATCGGTGAAGCTGTACGACATGTCCACAGGCGACATTGTCGCTACTTTTGAAGGACACAATCACTTCGTCACTAGCGTGTCATTCACGCCCGACGGCAAAAGCCTCGCATCGGGATCTTATGATGGCACTATTCTTCTATGGGACCTGGCGCGGTATCGCAGTAGTGAGACTCCCAATCCTGATTTCAACGACGATGGCGCCGTTGGATTTGCCGACTTCATTCAGTTTGCAGCGAATTTCGGGCTGAGCCGCGGCGACGCTGACTATGACACGCGGTACGATCTGGATGGCGACGGCGAGGTGGGATTTTCGGACTTTCTGATATTCGCGAGGGATTTCGGGAAGACTATGGGGAATTAGGCTATTGCTAGGTAGGCGATTACGATACTGAGGAAGTTTGGAATCAGGAACGAGTTCTCGTACGTCGCTGCCAATGCCGCCTCACACGCGTAATCACGCACAGACCGGATCGTCCACCTTCCAGCGATTGTACGTGGGGTCCGCGCTTCTGGCCAGCCTGCTTCTCGCCTCGTGCCACAGCCTCGCCCACTCTTCAGGGTCGCGCAGCTCGCTTTCCGGATTCGAGCGGCTGCGGGCGATGAATCCCGGAAACGACCCACGCCCCGTGGGCTGTCCGATGGGGTTGTAGCGCAGGTCGAAACTCCAGCGGATATTGTCGCTGTTATTGGGAAGCGACGAATGGCAGTTCAGCCGGTGGAAGAATAATACGTCACCGCGCTTCATTGGAAGTACCACGCCGTCTCGCTGCCGTAGCAGCCGGTCAGGAATCTGCAGGCCGAATCCCCGAGACATCGACGCGGTCGCGTGGCAGTGGTGCAGCAGTCCCTCGCGGTGGCTCCGGGGAATAACCTCCAGGCAGCCGTTCTCGATTGTCGCGTCCCACAGGCCGAACCACACGGTCAGCATGTTCGTCTCATCGGCTTCCGGCCTCACAACGCCCGTATCCTGATGCCAGGGCGTGGCGCCAAGCTGGACGCGTCCCGCATCGTTGACGGGACAGAGATGCTCCGGCGGCTTGAGGCGGACGTGCTGCACGGGATTGGAATAGATCTCGGGACCGATCAGGGATTCCACGGCATCCAGCAGCTTCTCATTCCGCAACAGATGGAAAACCGCTGGCCCCACCCACATCGGCGTATCCGCCTGGACGTTCTTCTGCGGCAGCGAAAAGTCGAAATACTGGGCGTGCACCTTGCCCGACTCCGCGTAGACCTTCGTCAGACGGTCTCCGAAGGGCAAGTCATCGTACGTCGAAGCAATGTCTCCGTTTTCGTACAGTTCACACGCAAGCCGGTCCAGAACACCCGCGTACTCCTCGATCACCGGATCCAGGTCCGCTTCAGGGTCGAACAGTCGTCGGACGACCAGATACCCCTGCGCCTCGAACTCCGCGACCTGCGCTTCAGTTAGATGTGCCATCTTTGCGAATCCCTTTAACTCGTTGAACGCCGATTCAATTCCCGCACGCTTTGTATCGGATTCCCCCGTCCGTCCCTTTATCGAATATACGCCCACGGCCTCCTTTTGGGAAGATCGAAGATTGGGCATGGGCGATGTATGCCGTATCTATGCCTGCAGTCGTAGACGTAAACATATGGTGGCCAGCGAGCAACAAAGCGGGACAAAGTAGCGAATCCCCTTCATTTACCGCGTTGTCTCAATTTTCCGATACACTTGACACATTTACGTAGGTATATTTCCTTTGAATTCACCAGTTCACTCATCTGCGGCGCCGGGTGACCTTCCCGCGACCATTGCCGGAGATTCGCTTCTTTTTTGCTGCGCACTGAATTATCGGGTCTGGTAGCTTGTCGGAGAACTCAGTGTTCTGTCCCGGAATTAAGTTGCCTGAATTCGACCGCTGAGTCGCCCGGCTCGCACCCTTCGACAGGCTCAGGAATCGGCGGGTGAGCCCTGAGCCGTTGTCCTGAGCCTGCCGAAGGGTTGTAGAAGGGTCGGCGAAGGGATATCGATTGGCCATCGACTGATATTGAAACGCGGGCATTTCGACAAGCTCAATGACCACGTTTCAGCGAGACGGGATCAATCGGCGGTCGAATGGTGAGGGTTTTTGGGGACAGGACACGAGATCCTGCTTGACCGAACCGTAACGCGTCTGACCAATTCTGGCCAAAACACCACTCTTTTTGTATGAGCGGTGCTGCCGGCATGGGTGTCGGGCCGACTAGAGGATCTAAATTCTACTACAAGGGAGTTGCCGCTTGCCGGTTGCAAACCGAATTACACCCATCCTTTCGCTGCGAAAGGGTGCGTATGTTTTCGCGTTGGTAATCTGTGGGTCGATACTGGGTCTGGGGGTATTGGCGCGGTTTTCCGCGGGGTCTGTCGTGGACGACGCCTATATGTTCGTGCGATACGCAGACCACGTGCTTTCGGATGGAAGGCTGGCGTGGAACCCCGGTGGCGAGGCGACATATGGGCCCACGAGTCTCTTGTACCTGGCCGTTGTTGCGTGCATGCGGACATTCGCAACGGAAAACGCCGCCTTCACCGCCGCGCTTTCCAGTCTAACCGCAGGTCTCTGCTTCCTGGGGCTTTTGTTCGGACTCATCTGGCGTTATGCGGACGTCACTCGTACGGGTAAGCGATTGTTGATTCTGGCGGCCTTTTTCGCCATTGCGGCTTCTGCACACGATGTAGCCAGCCATTTTGTCAGCGGTATGGACACAACTTTTGCGCTGGCTTTTTTAACGGCCTATATCTGGATTGGAAAATCGAACGAACGAACGTGGTCCTGGTCAGGGGGCCTTTGGATGGGTCTTTGGGGCGGGCTGGCCTTTTTCGCCAGGCCCGATCTGCTGATCTATTCGTTTCTCGTACCCGCATCGATGGTCGTCTTCGGGTCGGATTCCACGAGGGTGCGACATGGGTTGTGGATTCTGGGTCTGACGGCTGCGGTGGCCGGCGGGCAGGCCTGGTTTGCTTCCGCCTGTTTCAATTCACCGCTTCCCCTGTCGTTTTACGCAAAGGGGCTTACCCTGTACAGCAGTTATTTCGTTGAGCAGTACCGGCTCGTCCCGTATGTAGAAGGGTTGTCCTATCTGGCCTCCTACTGGTATCTGTTTCTGATTATCGGTTCAGATCTGGCATTTAATTTTCGTGCGTGGCGGTTCAGGGTTTCCGCGGTTGAAAAGGGGCTGCTTGTGGCCACCTGTATGTTTCTCGTGTACTATCTGTTTTTTGTATTGCAAATTATGCCGTCGCCACAGCGATTTTACTATCCCACCCTTCCCGCGCTGCTTTTTCTGGCCACGCAAGGCGCCGTGCGGCTCGTCGAGAGGATACCCGAGACGGTTCGACGTGAATTCTCGGCGGCCGCATCTCCGGTTTACGTGTTTATGGTGTTCCTGATGTTGGGGTGTCTCTTACCGAGCGCTTTGACGGTGAGCAGAGGCGTGGGCTCCAGGGTTTACCGGGGGAATCTGCTGAATTTCGATATATACGCCAACTATAGGGAGCGACTATCCGCCTACTGGTTCCGCCTTGATGTATTTTCGCGTTTGCCCGACGATCTGGTGATCGCGACCACGGAGGTGGGATGCCCGGCCGCGATGAATCCGGATAAGCAGATTGTGGATCTCACGGGTTTGAATGAGACGGACTTTGCGCACGAGGGGTTTTCCGCGGACCGGTTGTTTGAGACCTACCGGCCGGATTTGATCTATATGCCGAATCCCCATTACAGAGGGATGATCGCACAGATTGCCAACCACCCGCACTTTGTGGAAAACTACGCGCATTTTCCCGCGTCCGCGCTGGGGGCGGCCATGGGTATCGCGTTGCGGCGGGAAAGCGGACATTATCCTCAAATGCACGATATCATCAGCGGCCGCACACGGCACGAAGAGAACTAACCCGAACACCGCTCTATTATATGGCAATTAATGTCACGCGGAGGAAGGCCGTTTGAAGGTGGGGCGGACATTCCTGTCTGCCCGCATCGAGGTTTTACTGGCCGTGAAGAGAATTGAGGAGATTCCGAACCGCCGGTTTCCGAACTCTCTACGCGTTGAAGTCGCGCACACACCCTTCAGCCGATTTCAGTTGTCGCGTAAATGAACAAGCGTTAACACATCCGCATCACTCCCCCCATGAGGGGGAGTCGCAGAAGCCGAGCCGTTCCCTGAGCCCGTCGAAGGGTTGTCGAAGGGCCGGCGATGGCTGATGAGGTGGGGGGATGAGGACGGTTTCTGCGGCTGCGGGATTTTCAATCTGTTCGGACCGGTTTTGTTGCTCGCTGCGGTTCAATCGTCAGGTATCTTGGCCCAGATAGCTCTACCGATGGCCTTCAACTGGCACGCGACCTAACTTTCAAAGCAGCGGACAATTTCGACACGAAAGTGTCAACTTCCTCGATACTGTGGAACGTGCCTTCCAATCCCTCAGCCGACTTTCTCTCCTCGGGAGAGCTCCCACGCCAGCCTGTTACGTCATGTTCCTCGGTGTTGTCCGGAAGCCAGGAGCGGAGATCGTCCATTACCACGCTCAGGTGCGCTTCGAATCGGGTGGCATGGGCGACGAACTTCACGCCGCCGGCGTCGTCTTCCGAAACCGCCTTGACCAGCATCAGGGTACGCTGTCTTCCTTTCTCCAATCGACGGACGTAGCCCACCGTCTCTGAATACCCTTGGGCAGAGAAGATGCCACGGACCCCCTCCCTCAGTCGCCGGTAAATCTCACCTATGTCGTTCTCATCGGCCAGTTCCTGAAGCTCAGTCACGGTACGGTACAGCGACCTTGAGGACGTTCGTCGCGCCCTCGGTTGGACCGACTCGGGTTCGATCAGATAGACCTGCGCCAGCAGCTGCCTGCCGTTGGTGTCCTCAAAGCGCTGCACCGTAGCCACGTTGATCGGCACTTCCATCTCCGCCAGGTACCTGACGATTCTGTCGGTGCTGGCATCCACGGACTCGGCGACGATCACGCATCGGTGGGTCTGGTTCAACTGTTCGGGCAATTCCGTCTCAAACCTGTCCCGGAAGGCTGTCTCAAGGTCACCTTCAACACCTTGATAAGACTCGGCGATGCGGATTATCTCATCGAACCCCAGATCCTTAGCCCAGAATGAATACTCCAGAGCCTGAGACGTGACGTCCCGCGGGGTCTGGCCCCTCTTGATCTCGACGACCACCAGACTCCCTTCAGCGTCTATGCACAGCAGGTCCACCGTGCCGCCAAAGTCCGTGCGAACCTGCCGGCCGATGACCAGGAGGCCGGTATCAAGAACCGATATGTCGTCGGCCAGCCAATCCTCGATCCACCGTTCGAGGCTGGCAAATCTCGCTGGTATCTCCGACAGCTTCATGTCGCCAGTGATTTCCCAAAGTCTCACTTGCTGCATCGTTCCTCCCTGTTAAGACTCTGGCGGGGCAACCGCGAGGGAATGCCACAACGGTTGCTCGGGGTTCTGGCAACGATCTTCAAGGTCGTCCGTTCCAGTACCAGCTCCTGCCGCTATGACAGGGCGCCCACAAGGGACGCCCCTACAATTTCAATCAAACATCCGACGACATAGCGAATTGTTCGCCCCGTACCGTGTAGGGGCGTCCCTTGTGGGCGCCCTGCTTTTCGCGTTTGCCTTTTCTGAACACTGGCCACCGCGTTTCGGGTGTGAGGCGCTAACCTTTTCAATCGTCGTTCGCCGGTGTAACCGGATAGTCCTCCTGCTTCCGCGTATCACCACGCTGGATAACAAAGTCCCTGCGGTCGCGGTAAAGCCGGGCGCGGTTAATTACGTAGTTGGCTCCGGGTTCTATCTCGTCCCAGTTGGTCATCAGCCAGTATTTATAATTTCCGATAAAGAGGTATGTGTTGTTCCTGCTGAAGAAGCGACCGTCCACACCCTGTCCGGCGCGGAACCTCTCGCAGATTGCATTGAGAAGCTCCCCCTGCCCGTCACTGTCAGACATTACGTATTCATGTGGCCACGTCTCCCGATACGTAACCGCCTCCCGCCAGGGGGCGCCCTCGATCAGTTTCATCAGACGTGCTGGCATTTTTCCCTCTGCCGAGCCGATTTTCGGATTACAATCTTGATGAACGGCTTTGCATCTTCAGAGATACCGTTCGGCCGGCAGCCGCGCCATCACGTCACGGTCAGCGCTATGCGGAGGAAGGCGATTTGAAGGTGGGGCGGACATTCCTGTCTGCCCGCATCAAATTTTAACTGACCGTGACGAGACATAGGAAAAGGGCAACTGGTTGTCGCCTCCCAAAAACCCCTCCCTTGAGGGGGAGTCGCAGAAGCCGAGCCGTTCCCTGAGCTTGTCGAAGGGCCGGCGATGGCTGATGCGGAGGGGGCTCTGCTGCTTGCTACGGCACGATGCGATTCGAATTACAGGCTCTTTTCAGTATCCAATATTGCTTTGGATTTGCTGTAATGGAGAGCCACCACGTTTGTTCAAACAATGCGGATTAGTTCTGCCTCGCAATCAAGAAATGTCGCCAGTTCGGCATCTACGTCCAGGTCCATAAGGTCCACAGATCTCGCGAGATTCAGTGGCAACTCTCCCCGGAGTTTGTTATCCGTACCTGCTGGGCACCTCTTGACTGCGAAATCGAAATCCGAACTTGACGTCCCACTCCCATCAGCGATGGAGCCAAAGAGAAAGACTTCCTCGCATCCCCAGCAATCAATATGCTTATCCCACGAACCAAGTCGTAACGCACCGCGTCTGGTACACCTTCAATGTCTGCAACTGTAGGCATCGATCATTCCCTCTTAGGTCTATTCGGTGCTCAATCTCGCACTAGGTATGATGCCATTTCCAAGTCTACATGGATAGATACACTTTCATCCGACTGTGAATTCATGGTATTCGCATTTACGTCGCGAAAAAATCCGGCTAACGCAAGTGTCGAAGGGAGGGCCTAGGATGGCTGATGCGGTTGGGGGGCACTGCCACTCGCCGCGCGAATGCGACACCGAATTTTGCCGCATGTAGGCTCGGCGAACGTGGTTTACCGCGTGCAACTATGAGGTTTGACGTAGATTGCACGGGCGTCAAGTACATCGACCGTGTGGAATTGACTTGTGTCTAATTTTCCTTCGAGCCTAAGTCTCGGGATTGGGCTTCCGCTCTTGAATCTATCGCCTTCATGACTAGATCCCGGCACTCCAACAATGCCGCCAAGACATCCTCATTGAAATCCAAGGAATGTTCCTTGTAGCGGAGGATTGACGACTCAATAAAGTCCGGTTGATTGAAAATGGTGAGGGCATCTGAATGCAGTTTTCCTGACATCCCTTCTATTGCTTCAGCACGATCATCGATATGTTCGAACGCGTGCCGGATTTCTTGGACCGCCTTCCTAATTCTCCGAACGGTCTCAGGCACTTCCAAATCAGGACAGAACTTTTCGACAAGCTTGTAGACCATAGTTATTCCTCGATGTAGTGCTATTACCGTCATCTCGGCCGTTGCCAACTCGTTGAAAAACCGAGCTCTCCCCGAAATTCCGCCTTCCACCTGCGCCTTCTCACGCTCTTTCATTGCTAGGGTCCACACTGCGTGCGCCGCGTCCATCCTGCGGGCCAATGCAAAGAAAAACAGAAAGAATCCAACTTGCTCATCCACAATGCGATACCATGTCCAAACGGTGTTGGCGACCGGCGCATACCCACCCATTCCCTCTTTGTTTAAGGCATCTATTTCAGCTGAATTAATCTCGAGTCCACCGGGTGGAATTACCAATTGGTCTCCGGGGCGCAAATGAACTTTTCTGCCGTTGTCCTGTTCCCCAGGGCGCAACATTCTGGCGAAGACCCTTTTCCCTTCGCGACCTATCGGGATTATCCTCGCGCTCATCAACAATTCACCCCGGGTTTGGATGCCTTCTCTCTTTTGTGTCTTCATCTGCGAAATCCACCTTGGCTAACGAATTGGGATCGCTACCCTGTACACTGGGAATGTATGGCCTCAAGAGGAGGGAAGGGCCCTCGGAAATGCGACAGCCCGCGCTCTTCTAATCACGCAACCGACTATCGCTCCGACAGGGCTTCTCCCATTTGGATCAAGTCTACGTCCAACTGACTGCTTATTCGCTGAGTGCCTGTGCTCACTACGTTTCAAACGTCCGGTATTTTGGCCCCAATAACCCTGCCAATTTCCTTTAGCTGAGATGCAACATCGTCCAGCACCGCGTGAAATTCTACGCTTTTTCTAAGATGAATCGGAATCCAACGGTCGTAGATTCGAACATTCAAGGCCCTACTGATCCTATCCATGCTTTTAGGAGCCTCATCGACTATCCAGAGCCACATCGGTGTAACGTCGCTTATAGCCCATCTCTCACAGTTGACGCCGATCCAGAAGACACACGCGACGCCGGAGAATCGAAAAAAACGACCGTATCCGTAAGCCTGCGGGGTTGCGCGCAAGCCCTTGGTGTCTAGCCAATTTTCCGTTTTTCCTAGGTCGACAACATCGTAGGCAAGATCATTGTAACTAAGGATTCGACGCCCGATATCAGGACTGATATCTTCGCTATGTACTGGCAGGAAAGCATCGGAATCTTGTTCCTCTGCAAGGCCCGTCAGTTGCCAAATGTCACCTTCCACTTCCCCGATGTCCGCTGAAGCTGAGAGGTGATCAAGTAGTCGGCGCCAACTGACAAGCATCAGTCGATTCTCGTCGCCGGCTACATCTGCGCTTCGCAACGCATCGGAAATTTCCACATTTTCTAACCTTCGTCCTCGAGTCTCCTGAATTTGACTAACGATCTCGGCCCATAACGTCTCGATTCTCGCCTGGGGCGCGATGAACAACAACATCGCAGGCCCGGGATCGTCAAACTGTCGGAGATATCCGCTCGCCTGACCTTCCTGAAGTGTTGCCCAGAACTTTGCTTCGACGAGCAGGCGTTTCACGTCGTCCTCGTCGTAGCCAGACATGTCGGGTCGAGAACCGTCCTCATACGATGTTTGGGTTTCCACTCTCACGATCGAACTTCCTGCGTAACCGCCTTGCTGCAGGAGTAAATTAAACGCGTCCCTGGCTGGTTTGGACTTCCTCAGGATATAGCCAAACCCATCTGTCGCAGCGTTTTCGACCTGGTTGGTCAGTTTTGGTACCAAATAGGACAACAGGGTGTCGGAATCTGACATGGAGAACACTCACTCTAAGGATTGTGATTGCCGTACGCCGGTGTAACCGGATAGTCCTCCGGCTTCCCCGTATCACCACGCTGGATAACGAAGTCCCTGCGGTCGCGGTAAAGCCGGGCGCGGTTAATTACGTAGTTGACTCCGGGTTCTATCTCGTCCCAGTGGGTCATCAGCCAGTATTTGTATTTGCCGATAAACAGGTACGCGTTGTTCATGCTGAAGAAGCGGCCATCCACACCCTCGCCGGCGCGGAACCGCTCGGAGATTGCGCTGAGGAGTTCGTCCTGCCGGTCACTTTCGGACATCACGTATTCGTGGGGCCACGTATCCCGATAGGTAACCGCCTTTCGCCAGCGAGCGTGGTCGATCAGTTCCTTCAGTGTCGGCGCCATGATTGCCGATCCTGTGTCGATACCTGAACTGCCGATCAACTGCTCAATTGGCTTGCTCTACGGAATACGCCGCTCCTGCTCCCTTTGCGAAAATGTCCGTGCGGCGTTTTCCGCATGGAAATTAGAGAACGATTTAGAATGCGAATGAGCAGCGGCTGGCCGCCTCGTTGGAAGGTCAATAGTCAATTGCCATTAGTAGCCGAAATCCGGCTTTGTTCTCGAATTTCGGTAGCAGCGTCTGCCAGCGAGTAGTAAAGAAACTGCGCGGGATACCGGGCCTGGGGATGCCAAAACCTGATTCCGAACTTCGCTTTCTTGTATTCTCGAAACTCGATGCCCCGTCTCGTATGCTGAGGATCGATCCCTTTAAACTGCGGGATCCAATCGAGCGGAACGCCGCACAAGACAGCGATATCTGGCTCGTAGATTCCAAATTGCTCCTTCAGATGACAGGCGTCCTCGCTTGCGAACTTTGCAAGCTCATTCCAGTCTGACGAACCACTTCCGGTGGTCTTCTTTACGTTCATCGCTGCGATGCCTCTAAGGCGACAGCGTCTGACGTTCTCAACGTCGCGTATTTGATCCCATCGGCGGTTTGCGCCTCCCAGGCTTAGCGCTGTCACCCACCGCGCCACGTTATTCCACGTTTGTCGCCGCCCACAATCCTTGCGCAGGAATTCGCGGAGGTCCCAATTGGGATCATGGATATCATTCACTTCCTTGAGAATGAAAAGGAGCTTTGGGTCGCTGGCTTCATATGTCGCAGGATGTACAGCCCCGTCAGGAACGGCGAGCGGGCGGCGTTCTTGCCATTTCGCAAAACAAGCCTCTTCTAGGCTGGCGATTCCGCCCATATGTTCCTCCAGTTAGTCAAGTGTGTAGCGCAGCCGGGACAAACAAACCGAAGAGACCGGACACAGCTAACGAGATTCCCGAAGTTTCTGGCGATAGGCATCGAATTTGCCTGAAACATACTGCGCACGGCTCATGGCTCGATGTCGCTATGCTCTGCCGCAGCCTGAGACGAGCAAACCCGTCGGACGTCCGGCGAGACCTGATACGGCGAGGGGTCTCTATGTCTCACGCCACCGCCCAACCCGCGGACAGGACCTCCGCCTGCTCAATGACTGTCTGCGTCGCCTTTTCCTGTTTATCCGGTGGATATCCGTGCTTGCGAAGGATGCGCCGGACAAGGCGGCGCAGGTTTGCGCGTACGTTCTCCCGCAGCGTCCAGTCGATGGTCACGTTTCCACGCACCGTCTCCACGAGTTGCCGCGCGATGTCGCGCAGCGTATCGTCGCCCAGTACCTTCACAGCGCTGTCATTTGTCTCCAGCGCGTCGTAGAAGGCCAACTCGTCCTCCGAAAGCCCCAGCCGCTCGCCCCGCTCGTTGGCCTCCCGCATTTCTTTTGCCAGTTGAATCAGTTCTTCGATCACCTGCGCCGCCTCTATCGCGCGGTTCTGATAACGCCGCAGGGTCTGCTCCAGCATTTCGGCAAAGGACCGGGCTTGAACGACATTCTTACGCCGACGGATGGAGACCTCGCCTTTTAGTAACTTCTGCAGCAGTTCGACGGCAAGGTTGCGGTGCTCCATACCCCGGACCTCGGCGAGAAAATCGTCGGACAATACGGAAATATCCGGCTTGTCCAGTCCAGCAGCGGCAAAGATGTCCATCACGCCCTCTGAGGCGACCGCGCTGGATACGATCTGCCGCACAGCGTGGTCCAACTCTTCCTCGGTCCGCTTCTCAGATGCGGAGCGCTTCGATATGGCGGCCGCCACCGCCTGAAAGAACGCCACGTCGTCACGTATACGCTGTGCATCGTCGTGTGGCACGGCGAGTGCGAAGGCCTGAGACAGCGCTCGCACCGCGTTCAGGCAGCGCTCTTTGCCGTCTTCCTGGGCGAGGATGTGCTCCTGTGCGGCGGGAAGAAGGTTCAATCGTTGTTGTGGGGTGCCATTCGTCCAGGCCGTCCAGTCGAAACCATGAAACAGACCGCTACACACCTCGTATTTCTCAAGCATGACCGCCACGGCTTCCTTCTTGTCCACAGCCGTACTGCCAGTGCCGCCGCTGTCAGTATACGTAGCCAGAGCCTGTCGCAAATCCTGCGACAATCCGAGGTAGTCCACCACCAGCCCGCCGGGCTTGTCCTTGAACACCCGGTTCACCCGGGCGATGGCCTGCATCAGCCCGTGGCCGCGCATCGGTTTGTCCACGTACATGGTGTGCAGGCTTGGTGCGTCGAAACCTGTCAGCCACATGTCCCGCACCAGTACGACACGCAATGCATCGTCAGCGTCTCGGAACCGGTTCGCGAGAGCCTCCCGGCGGAGCTTATTGCGGATGTGCGGCTGCCAATCGACAGGGTCGGACGCCGAGCCGGTCATCACCACCTTGATGGCGCCCTTTTCGTCAGCGTCGTCGTGCCAGTCGGGCCTTAACTGGACCAGTTCACGGTAGAGGTCGATGCAGATGCGCCGGCTCATGCAGACCACCATCGCCTTGCCATCCAGGACCTCCAGCCGCTGCTCATAGTGGTCCACGATATCCTCGGCAATCTGCCGGACGCGGTTTTCCGCGCCGACCACTGCCTCCAGTTGCGCCCATTTCGTCTTCAGCTTCTCCCGGCGCTCTACTTCCTCACCCTCTGTGGCTTCCTCGAACTCCGGATCGATCTTCGGCTTTTCGTCCTCGTCCAGGGCCAGCTTGGCCAGGCGGCTCTCGTAATAGATCGGCACCGTAGCCCCGTCCCGAACGGCGCGCTGGATGTCATAGATGCTGATATAGTCGCCGAACACGGCCCGCGTGTTGGCGTCGCGGAGTTCTATCGGCGTTCCCGTGAATCCAACGAATGAGGCATTGGGCAGCGCGTCTCGCATGTGAGCGGCGAACCCGTCTATGAAGTCGTACTGGCTCCGGTGGGCCTCGTCCGCGATGACCACGATGTTGCGCCTGTCGGATAACTGAGGGTGAGTATCGCCCTTCTCTTCCGGGAAGAATTTCTGGATGGTGGTGAAGACCACGCCCCCGGCGTTCACCGACAGCTTGTTTCTCAGGTCGGCCCGGCTCTCCGCCTGCGTCGGCGGCTGCCGCAAGAGGTCCTGGCAGCGGGAGAACGTACCGTAAAGCTGGTCGTCCAGATCGTTTCGGTCCGTAAGTACTACGATCGTCGGGTTCTGCATCGCCTGCTCACGGATGATCGCTCCCGTGTAGAAAGCCATTGTAAGGCTCTTACCCGATCCCTGCGTGTGCCACACGACTCCCACGCGCCGGTCGCCTGGATCTCCGCCCGCCCGCGCCTGACCTGTATAGAGAGGCCCTGCTTCGGCTGCCTTTGGCGTCGCTTGCTGAAGTTCCGTTGCGCGAAGCGTCTCATCGACGGCGGCCCTGACAGCGTGAAACTGATGGTAGCCGGCCATCTTCTTCTCCAGCGCGCCGCTGCCGTCGTCATCGAAGACGATGAAGTCGCGTACAAGTGCCAGAAAACGACCTCTATCAAAGACGCCTTCGAGCATCACCTGAAGTTCGGTGAGAAGCCTGTCGGCCGGTTCCTCCCCGGCAACCGTGCGCCAGGGCTTGAACCACTCTTTGCCCGAGGTCAGCGTTCCGATGCGCGCTTCCGTCCCGTCAGAGACCATGAGCACTTCGTTCATGGAAAACAGTGTAGGGAGTTCGGCCTTGTACGTCTGGAGTTGGTTCCACGCTGTCCAGATAGTCGCGTCCTCGTCGGCAGGGTTCTTCAGTTCGATCAAGCCTAGGGGAAGACCATTGACGAACAGCACGACGTCCGGCCTGCGGTTGTTCTTGTTTTCCGTGACCGTGAACTGATTGACCGCCAGCCAGTCGTTGTTGTCGGGATTGTCGAAATCGATGACACGAACCTGGTCACCGCGTACGCGTCCGTCTCCGTCTCGAAACTCGACTTCCACACCGTCAACCAACATTCGATGGAACGCGCGATTTCTCGCTTCCAGGGTGGATCCTCCGGGGCGGGTCAGCTTTCGATGGGCATCGTCCAGCGCGGATGGGGGAAGGGAGGGATTCAGTTCGGCGAGAACGTCACGAAGCCTCATATTAAGCACGACCTGCCCGTAGTCCTCGCGCTCGGCATTCGGCATCTCCGGCGCGATGTCCGGACCATGCAGAACCTGCCAACCGAGCCCCGAGAGCCACACAAGGGCTGCCTGCTCAACATCGGCTTCGGTGAGGGTAGTCATGATTTCCCTATACGAACATCAAGCGTTCGCCCTTGGGTTCCGGGATCGGGTCGCCAAACTCCCGGGCCGTTTCAAGCCACAAGTCCATGGCCTGATTGATGTTCTTCAACGCCGCCTCTTGGGTATTACCGAGGGCCGTGCATCCGGGAATTTCGGGCATTTCGGCCACAAAGGCTCCATCTTCGTTACTCCAATAATTGATCACGTACTTGTGCATTACTCGCTCCGTTCGAGAGCGATCTCATGCGGTGTGTAAACGCAAGAGCAAATGGCTAATCCCCTTGGATCGCCCCGGGCGCTTAGCTATGCACCAAAAGTAGCGAAAAGTAAAAAAAGCTCGTCGGAATTTGGGCTTGACAATGCGATTCATGTATGTTTAATTTTGTCGCAACCGTATTGAATCAGGGGCTTTGCAACCTACGGGGGCTGTCATGCGTGTTCCTTTGGCAAGTGAATTCGATTACTACATCAGCAATAGGGAAAAACTTTGCAAAGAACACGAGGGCGAGTATGTAGTAATTAAGGGCGGGGCTGTCCTGGATTTTTTCCCCGACCAGGCCACTGCCATACGGGAGACAATCCGTACACACGAACTGGGTACTTTCTTGGTCCAGAAGTGCGATCCGGATCCGCAAAGCACGATTGTAACATACCGCTCAAGGTACCGCTTTGAATAGTCATAGGGCTTTCATTACCTTTTGTGGCGAGGCGCCTCAGCCTGTTCTGATAAACGCCGTAGAGGTCCGATCCACGCAAAATCAACGATGTGCCCGCGAATGTCGCGCCATTTGGGATACTGGCGCTATGTTAACATCGATAACAACAGAAGTCGTGGAAAAGTGCGAACTCAAACCGATCGGAGCCGTGGAAGTAACCGGTGTTCATGGAACGAAAACCGTCAACACCTATGCCGTTGATATTTTGCTGCCGGACAAAGTTCGCGTTTCCTGTGAATCCGTCACGGAAGCGGCCGGCCTTGATGATGCTGATGTCCTGATCGGGATGGATATCATCGGTTTGGGTGACTTTGCGGTATCCAATGGCAACAACAGAACGACGTTTACATTTCGCATACCACCTTCACGTCGCATGATTTGTTTCATACCACCTGAGAAACGTCCCAAACCAAACGAACCATGCTTTTGCCAGAGCGGCAATAGATTCAAGCATTGTTGCGGACGCTGGTTGTAACCCCTCCCGTCCATAGCTCCGTCGTATTTCCCGAAGGCCTCCTCAAGAATTAGGCTCCGAAGTCTTCCGCAAGAATCAGCGAAATCAACCGTTACGTTCCCATCAAGGTCGTGCCTCGGATCGCAGTCACTGCGTCCGAGGTGGGCCGCGAACTGGGTGTAGTCGGTAAAGTTTGCGGTACCATCCCCATTGAAATCAACGGCGAGGGCGGGTAGCCGCCCGTCCACCACGCTGATGCCGTTTAACTCAATCACAGCTTCATGTTCGCCGTACAGCGCGTGAAAATGAGGCGGATTGTGGTCGCAGAAATGCAGGCGAATGCTGATGCCGTAGAATCTACAGAGTTCAGGCATCGCGGCTCTGCACTGTCTGCTTCACGCCAGGCATCACTTCCTCAACGGATTTGCCCGTGAGTTGCATGTTGAGAGCGTCCGCGCAGAATTCGATGTCATCGTCCCATGCTATGGCTCTGTCGGAAGTTATATGCACCTCCTCAAGATATCCCGGCTCGTCCCAAATATTGAACACGCCTTTGACGGCCAGGTACGACAGGTCAATCTCCCCGTCGACGCCATCTGCATATCGAAGCCAGATGCGGTAGCCGGTTCGTGTATGCACTTCGGTTGGTCGAATCACTGTACTGCCTCCGATACGCCTCGGTAGATCGATTTTCCTGTGTATTTCTGTGATAAAACGGCGAAGCCGGTCCGGCACGTCGACCGCAGTACAGATTAGGTTGGGTCCAGCGCGGCGAGGGGGTCTCGAAGCCTACTGTCAAGCACGAACCCACCGCAGCCATCGCGCTAGGCGATCGGCATATCTGTAGGTATGTCTGGACTGCGCAGAACCTGCCAATCAAGACCCGAGAGCCACTCAAGGGCGGCTTGCTCAACATCGGCTTCGAGGAGGGTGATCATGGTCTAACTAACTTGCTGTAGAATGGTTGACTAATCAGACCCTTAATCTCCCACTAACATGACGATAAACCCATTCTTGCCCCCAAACCCCTTACCACCACCCATGTTCCAGCCGAAGTTTCCAGTATTCCCAACACGCCCTTGAAAAACAGGAATTTTGGTCTGAGAATTAGAAAGAGCATTCTGGATTTCTAAACGATCAATTGAACCGTCGTGACACTTAATGAAGCGGCACGTATGTCCGTTTGTTCCTATCGCGCCTATTAAATCTTCTAACGTGCGTCGATTTTGGCTGGGGCCCTGGACCGTCACATCATGTTGCTCTGCCAGCTTGTAACACTCAAGCGCTTCTTTGAAGTGTCCGATCATCACCAATGCGTTTCCCTTATTGAAGAATATCCTTCCTGAGTTCATTTCGTCTGCTCGTAGTGACAGCGCCGTATCGTAGTCGTTGATGGCTTCGCCACTCTGGCCTAGGTCAAGGTACAGGTTTCCACGGTTGAAAAACGCTACTTCCTTGTCAAGAGTAATGGCCGCAGTCAATTGGACAGCTTTACCGTAGTAACTCAATGCGGCACCGTATTCGGACAATTCGGCCAACACGTTGCCACAATTGAAATACGCCATAAAAAGCATCAAGCTGCGTACTGGATTTTCCTTTGCAGTCTCAATACCGAACAAAACTCGGTCTCTGTGTGCGATCGCTTGTTCGTAGTCTTGCGCGGCTTCGCGAAAGAGCGTTGATGCAGACTTTGCATTCCCACGCAAAAAGTAGAATTCCCCAACGTTTGGAGCAAGGTCTATGCATCTATCATAGGATGCAATCGCCTGTACATAATTGCCTGCCTGATAGTGCTGGTTCCCTTGGACAAAATAGAATCTAGGATTTTTTACTTGAACGGTGGAGGTCACTCCTTCCGAACCGGAAAACCCATAAATGTCGGGGAAGAGGGATGCCTGACTGAGATCGAGCAACTCCAATTCCTCAATTAGCAACGCCTTGTCGTCTTTTGTGACCTCTATTTCTTGAATAATATGGGTATCCGTTGGCACCAAAGGTCGCCCAATCACGAAAACGCCACGCTGTCTGAGTATCCGGGGGATCGCATCACCGCTCCACATCGGCTCCCAATAGAGCATGCTCGGCGCATTGTCCGAGCGGGTAAACACCGCTTCGATGGTCTGAAGGTCCGGATCGTTTGGCACCTTGGCAACTTGAATGGTGTCATTTGCGTTCAAGACAAATAGCTTCCCGTCAGATTCAGATTGAATGCAGGCAAACCAGAGAGCGGTCAAAGGACTCCACGTAAAGTCTAGCAATCCTGTAGCTGCACCGAAATGTTGAAGATTGGCGAGAAGCTGTAGATCTGTAACGCGGTGCCCGGTCTCGACTCCGAAACCGCGGGTGCGTGCGGGCTCTACGAGGGTGTCGCGGTGATAGTCGATGTAGATGTTGCTAAAATGGGGGTTGTTGCAAGCATCATCCCCTAAACTCTCAATTAGGCGACGAGTCGCTGCCGAACGTAGCGGCCACTCTGCATTTGCTTGGCCCCGGTACGCGTAGACACCCGGATTGGTAGTGGCTTGTCGTATCTCTTGCAGATACTTCTCAATTTCGGAAGCCATTGATCTTTACCTTGCAGAAATACTGATTGAGGGTTTTTGGATTTCCTTTCCACTCCAACCCTGCTCCGGGGGCAGCCACTCGAGAGCCGCCTGCTCAACGTCGGCTTCGCCGAGGGTGGTCATGATTCGGTTTGTGGCACCGCGCATTCTTGGTCTGACTCAGTCAAATCGACCAATTCCTCTATAAGTTCAAAAACAACTCGAAAGTGCTTAAAGTCTTCCGCCGTGCCATTATCACAGAGCCAATTGCAAAGGTTGGTTTTCTCGTCCTTGTTAATCGTCCATTGTTCCGGGATGGTCTCAGTCTCGCCTCGCTTGGTATTTGTATGTTTGCCAAGAACATCGATGAACGCAGCTTTGTAGGATCTCGCCCTTTCCAAGGTCGACCTTCCAAATAGGTTTTCTATCCCCTTCTTGATCGGATTCTCGTCGTGAATTGGTAGCAGCCGCCGAAAGAGCCTACCCCTGTTGTCGCCGACCACATCCTGATTGTCACAGTCAAAAAGAAGTAGTGTATTCTGGGTGAAAACGTCAATGTGCTTTGATGTATCCCAGATCTTCCTCAGGTTGGGAGCTCCACGGCCGTCGCGAATCTCGATTCTTTCAAACAACCCGTCATGCCCGAGCAGTTGCGACGCCTTCTGTATGTACTCTAGATCGGTAGTTCCTTCCACAAACACAATGGGCATCTGCGCGCCCTCGATTGTCATCCGCATGTCATTCGAAAACGTTATGGTTTCAGTGAACGCTTGATATGCATCACCGAATTCACTGAACTCTTCAGCACAAATTTGGTGCCCTTGAGGTAGTCGATACAGAGCAAACCCATCCTCACCGAATTCTCTTTGCATACCGAGAACAAAGAGAGGTGAGTGCGTCGTAACTACGTACTGTACGTTTGGAAACATCTTGATGAGCTCAGGGAGGACTTCGTGTTGGTGAACAGCGTGTAGATGCAGATCTATTTCGTCTACGACCACGATGCCGCGTATGTCGACGGCTTTCGAAATGGGAGTACCGCATAGGTCAAAATCTCGAAGGATGGACAAGAAGAGATTGAGCAGGGTGGTTTCGCCACTAGACAACTGAAATATATTCGGGACCAATTGGCTCGAATTTGACCCCTCTCCCGACATAACGGATATTGCTCTATTGCTTCGTTTCCCGATTCCAAACCTGATATTGGGATCCCGCATAATTTTCCGAGTCATTTCAAGAACCGTTTCGTACGTCCTCGCTGCATCTCCTGAGTACCCGAAGAAAACCGGAAGCGGGATCGTGGCATTGCCATTGTCTACAGGGAGGTTCACGTGTCGAGTCTGGATTTCAAAGGCAGCCCTGTCATAGATCACGTTGAACAGCCAGTTCTGGTTTTCGTATAACGGCGAGGATGCAATGACTTTGCGATTAGTGTGTCCGGCGAGATGCCTTGCATCGACATATTGAGCCTGGGCTTTCAAATTCCTTTCGTTCAACCACGCTGGTTCCTCAAAACGGTTGAATGGGAAATATAGGACACAGTTGCTTTCAAATATGTCCTTGATTTTCTTCGAATCGCTGATGATGTTCGAATCGTAGTGGTCGCTCTTTGCGGGATCGATGTTCCCCCACAGGACCTCGGCCGCTGTCCCTGAAATTCCCGCTGGAACCTCAGAATACTCTTGTTTGTTACGCCACGTTCTTATTTCACTGAAAAACAGCGCACGGTCAAAGTCAACTCGGCCGAAATAGTATTCACTTCCGGTTCTAATGTACGAACCACTTCGGAGTTTGTATGCTTTGCCCAGTTCAACTTCGGGGGTTTCCGAGAAAGCGAGACCCTTGGCCGCAAGTAGCCCGTTTACGATGTGTGATAGCAGGATGCTCTTCCCAGAGCCGTTCTCGCCAACCACTACGACTGGCTTAGGGGTCTCGCCGTTGAATGGAAACTCGATATCGAGCTGTTCTATAGGCCCATAGTTCGTTAATTGTATTCGTTTCGTGTACATCGGTTCATCCTCGGTCAGATGGAACTGAAGTCTCGCCGCACACCAGTTGCGGCAACAGTGCGTCACGCTGCTCGGCCAAGTAGCGAGATTCTCTGCGAAGGTTCATACTCCGCTGGAGCAACTTGGACGCGGATGTTTCGAACGCCTCACTGGCTCGTCGATGTGGTATTACTGTTTCCAGCGAAAGTATGGCATCTGCGGGTGCTCTTTGGTGACTCTTAGATGTACCTGTTACGATGGACTCAAGCTGCCGACGGAAGAACGGCGAAAGAGAAAGACAGTACACATAGTTACATTGGAACGGTGGCTTCGCTTGAAGGACCAAGAATTCGGTTGAACAGATAGCTCTCTCGTCAGGTGCCACATTTGGCAACCAGACTCGCTTAATCTCAGGGTTGAGCTTGGAAAGGAGAACGTCATCCTGAACTACTCGTGATTTTGTGCTCTTGATACTTTCGCCCAACTCTCGTTTCGGGTTTTGCCCTTCGTCGAAGGCTGGTATACTGAAATGACTAAAGACGGTTTTTGGAAATGAAGCTGGATTCACCTTGTCTCGATCTCGAGACACAATATCGCTGAACCTTCCTACCTGCCATCCCTCCGGAATCTTCCCTAGCTCCGAGTCGACGAGCCGGTCGGGAAAGTGGTCCACAAGCCTGTCGTCCATCCTGTCGAGATACGCGCGAGCTCGCTCTACAGTCCAATCTCTCTCGCCAACGGGCGGAGTCCTGATCGCTGCCTTGGCGCGGACAGGGTCAAAATCCACAAACCACGACTTGAACAGCGTCCGCGCCATCTCCTCCAGCGTCTCGTTCATTCGCCGATTCAACTCGATCCTGTCGTCCAGCGTGCCGAGGATGTGCGCGATGGCGCGCTGTTCAGATAATGGCGGCAGCGAGATTGCCAATGTCCGAAGATATGTGACCGGCTGGGCTATTGAGGGTACTCCTACCTGGGAAGTGTTTGCCAGTAACTGGTGCTGTCCCTCTGGCGACTTGAAGTACCAAACTAAATACTCTGGGATTACCCTTTTGCGGTCGCACCGCATATAGAATTGACGTTGGGAAATTACATAACGATCGAATGAAGAGTCTTTTGGAATGTATGCGACTTGCCCGATATTTCCCGCGTGGGTGAAGACAATGTCTCCTCGAGTGACGTTCGCGTTTGCGAGCCGTCCGGCATGTTCAAGGCTTATGAAATTGAAACCTGGACTGTCATCAACTTTGGCTCTATTAAGATGTTGGCCGCTGATTATAGGAACACCCTCGGAAACGAACGTTTCTACCTTTATTGACGACCCAAAAGGGCCCATCGCGACTTTTTCTGCGATTTCTTCGATGGTTGATGTTGTTTTAAAATTCTCCACAATATAACCCTTTAATTTCCTAGAAGTTATTCTGTTTCTATTCGGGCAACGTCTGCCTTGTTCATTCTCCTCATCAAAACCCGAGCCTATTCAAGTTACCCTCTATAGCGGCATCCAGGCGCCGCGATTCTGTTTGCTGTTCCCGCCACTGGGCTGAGAGTCGCGTCATCTTTTCCTCAAAAGGCTCGCCATCATCCGGTTGCGGTTCCGCGCCGACGTACCGGCCCGGTGTTAGGACGTGCCCGTGCTTTCGGATCTCTTCGAGCGACGCGCTCTTGCAGAACCCCGGAACGCCCGCGTACTTCCCGGAGCCCTCACCGCCGCGCCAGGCGTGGTAGGTGTCAGCGATCCTGGCGATATCCTCCGGCGAGAGGTCCCGGCGTGTTCGGTCGATCATATGGCCCAATTTCCTGGCGTCTATGAATAGGGTTTCGCTCTCATAGTTCCTATGTTCCCCGTTGGCTCGGCCACGAGATAAAAACCACAAACACGCAGGTATCTGAGTGGACCGGAAAAGCTGACCGGGCAGGGCGACGATGCAGTCCACCAAATTGGCCTCTATGATGTTCTTTCGAATTTCGCCTTCCCCGGATTGACTTGACGACATCGAGCCATTGGCCAGCACGAAGCCGGCCATCCCGCGCGGTGAAAGATGGTGCAGAAAGTGCTGTACCCATGCGAAATTGGCATTGCCAATGGGAGGTACACCGAATCCCCAGCGTTTGTCGTCGCGTAGACGATCGCCGCCCCAGTCCTTGACGTTAAAGGGTGGATTGGCCAGAATGTAGTCGGCCTTCAGGTCGGGGTGCCGGTCATTGTGGAAGCTGTCCCCGTGCTCGATTTGTCCGTCGATGCCCCGGATCGCAAGGTTCATCCTTGCCATTCGCCATGTCGTATGATTCGATTCCTGACCATAGATGGAAATGTCGTTTCTGGCGTTACCTCCGTTTCCGTTCCCTGTGGTATGGGCACGAATGAAATCGACGGACTGAACAAACATACCGGAGGACCCGCAACAGGGGTCGTACACCCGTCCCTTGTAGGGTTTCAACATTTCGACCAGGAGCCGAACGACACTACGCGGTGTGTAGAACTCGCCGCCCTTCTTGCCCTCGGCCAGAGCGAACTGTTCCAGAAAGTACTCGTAAACGCTGCCCAAAACGTCCGTGGCGCGCTCCTCTGAACCGCCTACCTTAATGCTGCTTACACGGTCGATCACCCTTCCCAGCCTGATCTTATCCAGCGCGGGTCGGGCGTAGTCTTTAGGCAGCACGTCGTTGAGCGACGGATTGTCGCGCTCAATGGCGATCATGGCGTTGTCGATTAGCTTCCCGATGGTGGGCTGGCGCGCCTGGTTCTTGAGATACTGCCATCGGGCCTCGGGAGGCACCCAGAAGATGCTCTCAGCGGTGTATTCGTCCTGGTCTTCGGCGGCGTCTTCACCCCACTCGGCAAGTACCTCGGCGTGACGCTCCTCAAAGGCGTCCGAAATGTATTTGAGGAAGATCAGACCGAGGACGACATGTTTGTACTCTGCGGCGTCCATGTTGCCCCGTAGCGCGTCGGCCATCGCCCAGAGTTCGGATCTGAAATCATTCGCTTCGTTCCCGTCGCCCGCTCTGGCCCGCGTCGACGATTTTTTACGTCTGCCTTTCGCCATTCTGTTCGGCCTCCGTGTATTCGCTCCAAAGCTGGCTTAATGTACACCTTTAAAGTATACTACGTCGCAATTTTCGTAAACCCAAAAATCGACAAAAGTATGAAATTTGGACACCAGGGGGCAGAGGAATTAGCCAATAAAATTGAGCAGGTGCATTTTGCGCCGGAACAAACGAATGCACCAG
>JAPPJY010000031.1:86894-109290 GCA_028874335.1 Gemmatimonadota bacterium
TCCGCCTCCATACCCCTTTGTTGCGCCGCCCGTTTTTCTCCCCAACACCGATTCAAAAAAAAAAACAAAAAACAAAAACACCTCCTCTTTCTCCCAAAAAAAAAACCCCCACAACAGTAGCATATTGCGACACCTGGGGGCAGAGGAATTCGCCATTCAATTGGAGCAGGTGCATTTGGCGACGTACCTACCGAATGCACCTGTTCAAATTACTCATAATCAATTGCTTAGTAACGCGGGATGTCTTGGCAAGACAGGCAGGGTGAGGTGGGTAGGGGGGAGGATGTTAGATGGACCGATTACAAGGTAGTTGGGTGAGTCGAAGTCTTACTTGACGGTTGGATCTGATGTAAACCGGGGTTCATCTCCCGGTTTGATCTACGTGAGCAGACAGGAATGTCCGCTCCACCCTGCCAAGCGCTGGTTCCTTGTATCGCGCGAAGCGCGCCCATCAGTCGATCATGTCCCAACCGTCGTACCAACTGTCGCACTTCGCGACACCTGTTACGCAGACAAACACTCTCCCTTGGGAGAGGGTGGCGCTCTGCGCCGGGAGAGGTCGCCCTCAATGGGTTGGTGACGTGGGAGGCAACATGGCCAGGCGAATGACTATCAGATGGACCAATTGTTCGGTTCCTGAATTAGCCGAAGTGTTACCTGACCACCTTGATCTGATGAAAACCAAGGTTCATCTCCGGGCTCGATATATGTGAGCAGACAGGAATGTCCGCTCCACCCTCAAGAGCTTTGGTTCCTCGAATCGCGCTAAGCGCGCCCATCAGTCGATCATGTTTCCACAGGTTAACCAGGTGTCGCATTTCGCGACACCCATCGCGTAGCCAGACCCTCTCCCAGCGGGAGAGGGTGGCGCTCTGCGCCGGGAGAGGTCGTACAAACCAAAACAGGCCTGCGCGACGTGGCGCAAGCCTGTTTCTGATTTCTTGGTGGAGCTGATCGGGATCGAACCGACGACCTCATGACTGCCAGTCATGCGCTCTCCCAGCTGAGCTACAGCCCCACCGCTGGGCAATGTGGAGGAAGTGTAACAAAGCGTCGGTTTTCTGTCAAGCGAAAAGGGCTGAAATCAGTGCGTCGGGCCGGGGGACATCGATCCCGCGAACCTGCGCCTTCCGCGGCGAATGCGGCACGCGTGCGGGAGTCGTCACGCGACACCAATCAACCTGGCGAATGCGTCTTCATCGAGGATTTCAATCTCGAGTTCCTTCGCTTTTTCCAGTTTCGAGCCCGCGTTTTCGCCCGCGACGACGATGTCCGTCTTCCTGCTGACGCTGGAGGTGGTCTTGCCGCCGGCAGATCTGACCGCGTCCTGGGCCTGCTGCCTGCCCCAGCGGGAGAGGCTGCCGGTGACTACGACGATCATGCCGTCCAGCGGTTTGGAGCCGGCCTTAGTCTGTTCTTCCCCTTCCAGTGTGAGCCCTGCATCCCGAAGTTTTTCGATCACAGCAGCATTATTCTCGTCCGTCAGGAACGCGTGGACGCTTGCCGCGATCGCGCCGCCGATTTCGTGTACGGCTTCGATGTCTTCGACTGATGCCTCACGGAGACCTTTGATGGAACCGAAGTGGTCGGCCAGGGTTCGCGCGACGGTCGCGCCCACGTGGCGGATGCCGAGGGCGAAGAGGACGTTGTGGAAGGGTTGCGCCTTGCTGCGCTCAAGGGCGTTCATCAGGTTGCGCGCGGACGTCTCGGCCATTCGTTCCAGCTCCACGACCTTCTTTTCGTCGACCGAGTAGAGGTCTCCCGCGTCCCCGATCAGTTTCCGGTCCACGAGTTGGTCCACGAGCGCGTGTCCGAGGCCCTCGATATCCATCGCGGTGCGGGAGGCGAAGTGCCGTATGCGCCCTTTCAACTGGGCCGCGCACCCCGAGTTGACGCAGCGGATGGCGACTTCGGACTCGTCCTTCACGAGGTTGGCGTCGCAAACCGGACAGGTCTCGGGGAAATCGAACGGACGGGCGTCCTGAGGACGGTCCGATTCGACCACGGCGACGACTTTGGGAATGACGTCGCCGCCCTTTTCCAGCACAACCGTGTCGCCCTCCCGGATGTCTTTGCGTTCGAGCTCCTCCGCGTTGTGCAGCGTGGCCCGGCTGACGGTGCTGCCGGCAAGGAGGACCGGATCCAGTTCGGCGACCGGGGTGACCACGCCCGTGCGGCCCACCTGCAGGACGATTTTCAACAGCCGCGTCCGAACGCGTTCCGCCGAGAACTTGAAGGCGAATGCCCAGCGCGGGCTCTTGGCGGTGGCGCCAAGCCTGGCCTGCTGGGCGAGGGCGTCCAATTTGACGACGATGCCGTCGATCTCGTAGGGCAGCGATTCGCGGTCCCGGTCCCACTCATGCCAGTACGCGACGATGTCGTCGGTGGAACCGCAGCGCCGGCGTTCGGAATTCACTGGGAAACCCAGCTGTTCCAGGCGGTCCAGGCTTTCGGAATGGCGGTCGTGTTGCGGTTGGGGCGTCATCAGCCCGTGCGCAAAGAAGCTGAGGTTGCGATCGGCAACCAGCCGGGGGTCCTGCATTTTCAGGGAGCCCGCCGCCGTGTTTCGCGGGTTCGCGAACAGGGGCTCTTCCCGCTGCTCCCTTTCCTTGTTGATGGCGTCGAAATCCTCGCGGGTCAGGTAGACTTCACCGCGGATCTCACACCGGTCCTCGGATCCCCTCAGACGCAGCGGGATGGACCGGATCGTGCGGGCGTTGGGCGTGATTTCTTCGCCCTGCACGCCGTCGCCGCGGGTCACGCCGCGTACGAGCAGCCCGTTTTCGTACGTAAGACTCAGGGCGACGCCGTCGACCTTCAATTCTGCAAGATAGTCCAGGGCTTCCCCCGGCAGTTCCCGTTGGAGGCGGGCGTCGAATTCAACCAGATCCGCCTCCGAGTAGGTGTTGTCCAGGCTGAGCATGGGGACTTCGTGGCGAACGGCGGGAAATGACCCGCTCAGGTCGGAGCCGACGCGGCGTGTGGGTGAATCGGGCAGAACCCGATCCGGATGTGCGGATTCCAGCTCCTCGAGTTCGCCCATCAACCGATCGAATTCCTCGTCGGAGACCGTGGGCGTGCCCAGGACGTAGTACCGGTAGCTGTGTTCGTTC
Source organism: Gemmatimonadota bacterium (assembly GCA_028874335.1). Lineage (GTDB taxonomy): Bacteria > Latescibacterota > UBA2968 > UBA2968 > JAAXHE01. The sequence continues at coordinate 90,008 of JAPPJY010000031.1, forward strand.
AACTCACGGACGAGTTGCTCGATCCGCTTACTGGCCTTTTCGGACATTTTTATCCTTCAAAGTTCCTCGTGTCAAACCGGTTTTGCAATGGCGTCAAGATAAACAATGACATCAGCCAATCGCAAGTCTCTCGCCCGGGTCCGGGTTTTGGAGGATAAAGCTGTTTTTTGGCACCACGTTGCTTCCATCGGCCAGAATGGCAGGAGTTTGTTCGACGTTAATTTCATTCCCCGCATCAAAGCGTACCCGCGAGGATGGCCAGCAGCCCCAGCGTCATTCCCGCCTTCAGAAACCGGTTGACCCTGCGGAGGCGGTGTGTATCGGGGACGCGGAGAACCTGGATCATGAGACAAACCAGCAGCACGTCGAGCAGGGATACGAGGATGAGGTAGGGGAGGCCGTAGAGGCCCAGGATGTACGGAACCGGGGTGAGCAGAATCAGGAGCGCATACACTCCGGCGGCCAGTCGGCAGGAGCTGGCCGGCCCCCAGCGAAGGGGCAGGGTCCCGCCGGGCGCGATGCGGTCTCCCGGGATATCCTGAGCGTCTTTGAGGATTTCCCTGCCAAGATGGTAGACGGTCGCAAACAGGGCGGGTACGGCGGCGGGTACCGGAACGCCGACGGCAAACCCGCCGTAGAAGAACGCAATGCCGCACAAGAGGCTGACCGCGAGGTTACCGGCAAGTGGAATGTGTTTCAGCCGTCGATTATAAACCACGAGACATCCGCACGCGAAGACCGCGGTCGCGATGGCTTCAGGCGGCAGGAAGAGGCTCAGGCCGAGGCCCAGCGCCATGAGGACAACGCACTCGATGGCGGCGGCCCGGGGGCTGAGGCGGTTGGAAGGCAGGGGCCTGCGGGGATGGTTGACGCGATCTGTATCCAGGTCCCACAGGTCGTTGAGCGTATTGCCGCCGGCCATGACGGCTGCCGCGGAGAATGCGGCGAGCCAGAGTTGCTCGGGCAGCGCGTGTACGCCCAGCCACCCGCCCATCAGCACCGAGGCAAGGGTGATGAGACAGTTCTGCGGGCGCGTGATCTGAAATATCGCGCGGAAGGCGACGGCTTCGGAAAGGTCAGACCGGAGCGGCGCCGGATTCCTTGAAGACATCGGCGGCGTCCCGAATGGAATACCGGTAACCCTGTTCGGTAAGAAACATCTGGCGCTTGCGGGCGAATTCCAGTTCCCGGGTGTCTCGCGTTACCAGGGTGTAGAAGTGGGCCAGGCTGCCATTGGCCTTGGGCCGAAGGATGCGCCCCAGCCGCTGGGCTTCTTCCTGCCGGGAACCGAATGTCCCCGAAATCTGGATGGCGACGTTTGCGTCCGGCAGGTCGACGGCGAAGTTGGCCACCTTGGAGACGACCATCAGCCGGATATCGCCCTGCCGGAAACGCGCGTACAAAAGGTCGCGTTCCTCACTCGGCGTCTTGCCGGTGATGACGGGCGCATCCAGTTCCCTGGCGAACGCCTCAACCTGACCGACGTACTTGCCGATCACCAGAACCTGGTCTTTGTCGTGTTTCCGGATGAGTTGTCTGGCCAGTGGAATCTTGGACGGGTTTTCAGAGGCGATCCTGAACTTCCCGCGGCCGCCGGCAACGGCGTAGTCCAGACGCAGGTGCTGGGGAAGCGGGAGGCGGATCTCACGGCACTCGGCCGTGGCAATCCAGCCCTTGGACTCAAGGTCGCGCCAGGGCACGTCGAAGCGTTTGGGACCGATAAGACTGAAGACGTCCGATTCCAGACCGTCTTCACGCACGAGCGTGGCTGTGAGGCCAAGCCTGCGTCTGGCCTGAAGTTCGGCGGTAAAGCGGAACACGGGCGCGGGCAGCAGGTGGACTTCGTCGTACACGATGAGGCCCCAGTTGCCCTGATTGAAGATGGCGAAATGGGGAAACGGGTCGCCCTTTTTCTTTCTGTACGTGAGGATATTGTAGGTGGCGACGGTGATGGGGCGGATCTCCTTGACCTCTCCCGAATATTCGCCGATCTGGTCCGCCTTCAGGTCCGTCTTGTCCAGGAGTTCCGCTTTCCATTGGCGCGAGGCGGTGATGTTGGTGGTGAGGATGAGCGCCTGCGTCTGAAGACGTTCGATCGCGGCAATGCCCACGATGGTCTTGCCTGCGGCGCAGGGCAGGACCACCACCCCGCTGCCGCCTTCCGGCCCGCCGCCCGCGTGGAAGATCTCCGCGGCCTCCCGCTGGTAGTCGCGCAGCCGGAAGGGCAGGCCGGAGCGGGTGTTCGGAAGCCGCCGCAGCGCCAGGTGGCGGCCGGGCACGTACCCCGCGAGGTCCTTGACCGGAAAGCCGATGCGGGTGAGCGCCTGCTTCAGGTGGCCGCGGTACAGCAGGTCGACTCTGAGACGGCGCGCGTCAATCCGGCGATTCAGAAAGGGTCGCACCGACTTGTGCCGGGAGATCTCGGTGATGAGCAGCGGGTCGTCCGCGGAGAGGATGAGGTCCTTTCCGGATCGTTCCAGTCGAATTCGACCGTACCGGCCAAGGGTCTCCCGGATTTCTACGGAGACGTTCTGGGGGATGTCGTATTTGCTGAAGGTTTCCAGCGCGCCGGTAATTTCGTCCGCCGTGAGACCCGCGGCGGCGGCGTTCCAGAGCGAAAGCGGGCTGATGCGGTACGTATGGATGTATTCCGGGCTTTTTTCCAGCTCGGCGAAGCGCGCCAGTACGTCCCTGGCGGCTTCATAACGGGGTCCTCCGACCTCCGCCAGAACGGTCATGTCGCTCTGCACGATGAGGGGATTTTGGGAATCGTATGACATAGGGGCTGGAGACGGGCTGGCAGTCTCCTGGAGAAAGCCGGGAAGGTTGGAATGCTGTTCAGGGAGATCTGCACAAACGGGATCGACCGTCCGAAATCAGCGTCCGATCAGGCTTTGGGCCTGTCGAATCGGAGGTCTTCAGCGACCGGATATGTACCCGGTTTTCGCCGTGCAATACATATAAGGATACCTATGGAGAGCACAATTGTCAATCGGTTTCCCGCGAACCGGAACCACGAGCAAATCAAAGAAAATAATTTGACTTTAAACGCGGGTTTACATAAAATTAAATATCTGATAATATAAAGTGGGCCAGTGATTTCCGGCATCCGTGTTTCACACTGCCGGTAGCTGTTTTGGGCTCGTGGGCGGGTAGATTGCGGCCTGTTTCGGTAGGAGCCACAATTCCAGTGGAGGGGAGGGTCCGGATGGAGGATCAATTTACACAGTGTCTGAAGTGTGATAAAGGCGTTCTGCTCCCTTTATCGGACTACGGGCGTGACGGCGCGCCCATACACTATAAGGCCTGGGTTTGCAGCAGTCCCGACTGCGGGTTCAACCTGCGAATCGATAACGGCGAAATCAGCATGGGAAGAAACATCGCTGAGTCGTACAAATAACCCTGTAACAGTCCGTTGATAAATTCGTTCTGAAGGCGAGGTACGGTGTCCCGTCCCGGATGGCGGTCCCGCCGGGTTGGGTTCGCAGCCTGAATCAGAACGGCCGCGGATGTCCCCGCCGCCGGATATCGATGTAGCCGGCCTCCGCGTGGCGGTCGGACTCTGTGTGGCGCCGATATGTCGATAGCACCGGTTGCCGCTTCCTTTTATTGAACGTTTTCTTCAACCTGTTTTTCATTTCTTTCCCGCCTCGCCATGGGCCATCCCCTGATCAACGGGGGTGGCGCTTTATTTCCGGCGTCCGCTCCCCTCAGCTTTTAACCTCAATCAGAAAAAAAAGGCAACGCGGCGACGCGATAAAACCCTCCGAAACGGGGCGTTATCGACGTATAGAAGCACGTTTTTTCCCTACCCGTCCAGTGGCCTGGTGTATCCTGGTAATCCGCCGTCTAATCGCTTTTGTCAACTTGCACATATTCGAATTAACGTCCACGAAGACTTACGAATCAAGGTTAAAGCGTCTATATGTCTTTTAATTCCAGGGACTCCGTTCAGCCCGTATGGGATCGCCCTGTACTGGGTATCGAAACGTCGTGCGACGAAACGGCCGCCGCGGTTGTGGCAGGCAACCGTATTCTGTCGAACGTGATATTTTCCCAGACGGAGCACAGTCTCTACGGCGGCGTGGTCCCCGAACTGGCGTCGCGGAACCATGTGCGCAAGATCGTGCCGGTTGTGCGCGAGGCGCTGTCCGGGGCCGGAATCGGGCTGGATGAGCTCGGCGGAATCGCGGTCACGAGCGGTCCGGGCCTTGTCGGATGCCTGCTGGTGGGTATTTCAACCGCGAAGGGTCTGGCGTTGGGCAGCGGCCGTCCGCTGATTGGCGTCCATCATATCGAGGGGCATCTCTTCGCCGGGCTGCTTGGCGACGCCAGCCTGCGCCCGCCTTTTCTCGCCCTCGTGATTTCCGGCGGCCATACCCAGTTGATCCACGTGCGCCGCTGGGGTCTGTACGAGGTCTGCGGCGAAACACGGGACGACGCGGCCGGGGAAGCCTTCGACAAGGTGGCGAAGATGCTGGGCGTGTTGAAGAAGGGTGAAACGACCATGGGCGGTCCGGTCATTTCCCGCCTGGCGGAAGCGGGCGACGACCGCGCCTTTGCATTTCCGCGAGGACTCCGGCATCAGGACGGGTTCGAATTCAGCTTCAGCGGGATCAAGACATCGGTCCTGTACCATATCAAGGGCCGGTCTGAAGCCGACGTCGTGGAGGAACAGGCGGACATCGCCGCCAGCTTCCAGGCAGCGGTCGTCGACGTGCTTGTGGAAAAGACAATCCAGGCGGCAGGCGCTCTGGAGCTGAGCCGGATTCTGTTGACGGGCGGCGTGGCGGCGAACCGCCGTCTGCGGGAAGAGATGCATCGCGCCGCCCGAGAATCAGGCGTGGAGGTCTGTTTTCCGCCGCCGGTCCTGTGTACCGACAACGCGGCGATGATCGCGTGCGCCGGGGGCTTCCGGCTTGGCAGGGGCGAGCGGTCGGGACGGGACCTGGATGCCGATCCAAGGATGAAATTGACGTAAGCTATGTTCGATCTATCTGATCTGGACCTGAGTTTGCGCGACGGCGTGTGGCTGGGTCTGCTCGCGCCGGTCTGCGTTTACCTGGCCTGGCAGGTGTACCGCACGCGAAAACAGGGATTCCGGCTGGCACGTTGGTTGCTCGTATTGCGGTGCACCGCGTTTCTTCTATTGCTGGCGTTGATGATGGAACCGGTCCTGGCGCTCACGTTGCGGCGCGAGCGGAAGCCGCTTGTGGCGGTCCTGGTTGACGACAGCGAGAGTATGCGCATCGAGGATGACGGGCGGACGCGCGCCGATCTCGCGATTGACATCCTCAAAAGCGGCGTATTCGAAGCGCTGGCGTCGCGCGCTCGGATTGCCAGGTATCGCTTCTCCGAGTGGCTGGCGCCCCTGCCGCAGGCGGGCGCGGACTCACTGCGCTTCGACGGAAGGGCCACGGACCTGGCCGCGGCGCTGGATCTGCTGCGGGAGGAAACGGCCGGCCGGGGCCTGGTCGCGTCGGTGCTGATTTCCGACGGGGCGCACAACCTGGGCGCGAGGCCGGAACGGGCCGCGCTCGAGCTGGGTGCGCCCGTTTTCGCGGTTGGCCTGGGAAACCCGGACGCGCCCAGGGACGCGGCGATCCTGTCTGCCGTATGCGATCCGATGGTATACGTCGGGCGTCCGTTGTCGATTTCGGTGGGCCTGACGTCCAGCGGCTTTGGAGGCGCAAGCTCGCTGCTGGTGGTCGAAGAGGAGGGGCGCCGGGTGGCCGAGGCGCCGGTCACGCTGACGGACGGCGAACAGGAGGTCCGGCTTTCGATGGCGCCGGATCGGCCGGGCCGGCGTGTCTATCGGATTCATCTGGCGGCCCAGCCGGCGGAACGCTCTACGGCGAACAATTCCGCGGTCGTTTCAGCGGAGGTTATCGAGAATCGCCTGCGCGTGCGGATCGTTGCGGGTTCCCCGAGTGCGGATCTTGCCTATCTGCGCCGGGTGCTGGAAGCCAACGAGAATCTTCACGTGAAACTCTTCGTCCCCGGCAAGACGGGCGATTGGCCAATGCGGATGCGGGCCGGACTGGCCGACCCCGACACCTCGCGGCTCCTTGTCCTGTTCGATCTGCCCGGAGAGACCATTTCGGGGCAATCCGGACACCGGCTGGCCGAATACGTGGAATCGGGCGGCGCCATGCTCGTTGTTGGCGGCCGGGCGGGATTCACCGGCGCCTACGCCCGGTCGCCGATCGCGCGCGTGCTGCCGGTTGTGTGTACCCAGGACGCCAGTACATATCGGGAGGCGCCGTTCCGGCTTGAATTGTCGCGGTCGGGAACCGTGCATCCCATTCTAAGGGTCTCGGACGATCCGCTGGCGGACCGGCAGGCCTGGAGCGATCTGCCGCCGCTGCTGGCCTTCAACGTGAACCGTGGGCTCCAGGGAGATGCGGAAACCCTCATCTATCATCCGATCGAGCGTGCGGGCGGGGAGAAGATGCCGCTGGTTGCGGTGCGCCGCGTGGGGATGGGCAAGGTGATGGCCGTGGCCGCGAGGACGTTCTGGCGGCTCGGTCTCATGTTGTGGGGTGTCGGCGGGAACGACGAAGTTTCGAAGGCGTTCTGGGCCAATTCGGTGCAGTGGCTGGTCAAGCGGGAGGACGTCGACCGGATTCAGGTGGAGGTGGACAAGCCCCTCTATCGCAGCGGAGCTCCGGTAACGTTCCACGCCCGTGTCTTCAACGAGTTGCTCAAGCCGCAGGAGGGCGCCCGCGTGGCGGTTTCCGTTGTGGACGAGGGCCGCGTGCGTCAGACGATTCTGGACGATGAAGGCCAGGGGCGTTACCGGGGGCAGCTGAAGGCGGGCGCGCAGGGAGAGTACGTGTACGACGTCCGGGCCCTGACGGGCGGCGTCGATCTGGGGCGTGCGACAGGCCGATTCACCGTGGGCCGGTACAGTCTGGAATTCGAAGACATGCGGCTGAACAGAGACCTGCTTGAAAGCGTTGCCGCACAAAGCGGAGGCGCCTACACGCCGCCCGAGCGCCTGCGCGAGGTCTTGAACGATCTCGACCTGGCACCACAGTCGGTGTCGGAGTCGCACCGGGCGCGGCTTTGGGGAAAACCGTGGCCGCTCTTCGTTCTCATCGTATTCCTCGGTGTGGAATGGACCGTGAGGCGCAGGCGGGGGATGATATGAACGGGATTACGACCGGTCGGAGTATCAGGATACAAGGCAGTGGTACCAGGTTGGTCGCCGGATTTGGCGCCCTCCTTCTCGCAGTCGTGACGACGTGTGTCCGTGCGGAGGGACGCGTGGTGATCAGCGAGGTCATGTTCGACCCGTCCGGCAGCGAGTTTTATGACGAGTTTATAGAGATTCAGAATACGGGCAGCGAACCCGTGGATCTGGCCGGATGGCTGGCTGGAGACGGCGACGAGGCGGACGAACTGGTCTTCGAAGACGAAACCGTGCTGCTGCCGGGCGCGTTCGGGCTGATTCTGGATTCCGGTTACTTCGCGCATTCGACCCGTTACGATCCGCTGCCCCCGTCCGCATTGATCCTCACCGTGGCTGACGCCACGATCGGGAGCTCGGGCCTGAGCAATTCAACCCCGGAGCGGATCGTACTCGTCTCATCGGCCGGCGACACCGTAGGCGCGATGGTCTACACGACGGGAAACAAGCCGGGGTATTCCGAGGAGAAAGTGGACCCTGCCGGGGGCGACGGACCCGAGAACTGGATGGATTCGCGCTGGGAGGGAGGGACGCCGGGACGCGTCAACAGCGTCAGCCCCAAAGACTTCGACCTGGCGCTGGAACGGGTATCGGAGTCGCCGTTTCCGGTTCCGGCGGGCGTCGCGCGGGACTTTGTCCTGCAGGTAATTAACCGGGGGCGCCGGCCGGCATCGGCGTTTTTCGTGGACGTGCGGGGAATTGCCGCGTGGCATCGGGATTTTCCGGATCTCGAGCCTGCCGGGCATCTCCGGATCGAGACGCCAATCGGAATCGTACCGCCGGGACAGCACGAATACGTGGCCAGGGTCGTGTTCGAAGCCGATGAGGATACGTCGAACAATCAGGTGACCTGGACGGTACTCGGCGGCGTCGGACCCCGGGCGGTGATCGTAAACGAAGTGATGTATGCCCCCGTCGAGGGTGAGCCGGAGTGGGTGGAACTGCACAACCGTTCCGGGCAGGCGCTGGACGTGATCGCGTGGCGTATCGAGGATGCGAAATCTCCGGGCGGCCCGTTCGGAAGCAAGCCCTTGCGGCTGCAGTCCGATGCGTACCTGGTTGTGGCCGAAGACGTGGACCGGTTCTACAGCCGGTTTCCGGACCGGACCCTTCAGGTCGTTGCGCCCGGGAGATGGGCACGTCTGAACGACAGCGGTGACGCCGTTGTCTTGCGCGATGCGACCGGTGCGGTTGTCGACAGCATGGTTTACGATGCCGCGGCCTTCACCGGGCGGTCGCTCGAACGAATCTCGGGTTCCGGACCGAGCGGCGATCCGCTGAACTGGCTGGCAAGTACACACGAGGACGGTGCGACGCCGGGGCGCGAAAACAGCGTGGCGCTGCAAACCGGCATCGAAGACGTCCGCCTGGTGGCCGAGCCCAATCCCTTTTACGACCGGGTGGAAATACGCTATCTTCTTCCATCGCCCCGCGCCGACGTGAACCTGTGGGTGTACGACAGGTCCGGCCATCCGGTAAAGCGGCTTCTCAATGCCGCCGCCGGAGGCAGCCGGCGGCGGGTGACCTGGGACGGGTCGGGTGAAGACGGCGTGCCATTGAAGCCCGGGATTTACATCTTATTTTTGGAGACTTCGCTCAAAGGACGTATCTTTAGAACGAAGGCCCCTGTCGTGCTGGCAAGAGGGTTGTAACCTGCCGTGCCGGCGAATCCCCTGCGCCGGAGATTCGGAAGAGTCCCACGCGAGCACTCTCCCCTTGTATGCATCAAGACAAGGGTGGATCAAAGATGAGAGAGGAACCGAACTCGGTTATAGAGGAACCGCAAAACAGACCGGACCTGGTAAATCAGGTCTGCGGTGTGTTGCTGTTCGCGGTTGCGCTGTTCATGGCGGTAAGCCTGGTTTCGCATTCGCCGCAGGATCCACCGAATTCGAGTCGCGCGCCGGAACTCACGGAAAATATGGCGGGGTGGATCGGCAGTCAGGTCTCATTCTATCTCCTGTTCTCGGTCGGCCAAGGCGCCTTCGTGCTGACAGCCATCGTTCTGATGTGGGGCTGGAATCGCTTCAGAGAACGTCCGGCCCTGCCTTTCGTAACGCAAAGCCTGGCATTGCTGGCCCTGGTTGTGGTTTACGGCGCCGCGGCGTGCGTGCCGTCCCGGGGAGAGACCCATCTGTCGTTTCTGATGGGCGGTTGGCTGGGGGTTACCCTTGCAGGGAGGATTCTGGTCCCGTATCTGGGGCTCGTTGGGTCGTACATCCTGTTGTGCGCCCTGTTCGTGGTGTTCTTTATGGTACTCACCCGCCTGTCCTTTTCGCGAATTCCGGAATTGTGGGCGTCGCGGGCAAAGCGCAATCCGACGCACATCTCCGGCGGCTCCACGCCTGGGCTTCCGGAGCAGCCGCAGACCGTGGAGACGCGTGTGCCGGAAAGCGCGGAAGCGGACCCGCCGGAGGAGGAGACGGAATCCGGAAACCATGCCGGGTCGGTTCTGCCGGCTGAGACTGACGATGCCGTCCCCGAGCCCTTTCCGCTGTACGAAGACGACGCGGACGAGCCGGAAGATCAACCGTCGGTTACGCTCGACCCCGACATCGTGGCGGATCCCGTGGAGATTTCCAGGTCGACCGGCCTGAAGCCGAAAGCGCATTCGCCGGGAGGCGGGGACGTTCGGTACCGGTTGCCGGACCTGAAATTGCTCAATGAGCCGGCACAAACGGAGGAAGGGCCGGACAGGTCGGTCCTGCTGGAAGGCGCGCAGACCCTTGAGCACAGCCTCAGCAGCTTTGGCATCGAAGGCAAGGTCGTGCAGGTCAATCCGGGCCCTGTCATTACCGCATACGAGGTGCAGCCGCCCCGCGGGGTCAAGGTGAACCGCATCGTCAACCTGTCAGACGACCTCGCTCTGGTGATGAAGGCGAGAAGCATCCGCATCCAGGCGCCGATTCCTGGCAAAGCGGCCGTGGGCATCGAAGTGCCGAACGCGAACCCCTCTACCGTCTTCCTGCGGGAGATTCTCGAGTCCGACGCCTTTCAGGATGCCGATGAGAAGCTGATGCTGGCGCTGGGCAAGTCCGCCACCGGAGAATCCGTCTGCACCAGCCTGGCGTCCATGCCGCACCTGTTGATCGCCGGCGCGACGGGGAGCGGGAAATCCGTATGCGTCAACGGGCTGATTACCAGCATCCTGATGCGGTGTAGTCCCGAAGAGGTGCGTTTCATCATGGTGGACCCGAAGATGCTGGAGCTGTCCATCTACAACAGCATTCCGCACCTGCTGGCGCCGGTCGTCACGGAACCGCAGAAGGCCTCGGAAGCGTTGAGGTGGGCGGTTGCGGAGATGGAAGACCGTTATCGAAACCTGGCGCAGTACAACGTGAGGAATATCACGGACTTCAACAGCAAACTGGAGAAGATGCGCACGGAGGCGGAGTCGGAGGAAGACCGAGGCGAGGTCCCCCCGCTCCTGCCCTACATCGTGGTTGTGGTCGACGAGCTCGCGGACCTGATGATGACGGCGCCCGCGGACATCGAGGATTCGCTGGCGCGGCTTGCGCAGATGGCGCGCGCGGTGGGCATCCATCTGATCCTGGCGACGCAGCGGCCGTCGGTAAACGTGATCACGGGTACGATCAAGGCGAATTTCCCATCTCGTATCGCGTTTCGCGTGGCGTCGAAAGTGGATTCACGCACCATTCTGGATTGTAATGGCGCCGAGAAGCTTCTGGGCCGCGGCGATATGCTGTTCATGCCGGCCGGCAAGCCGGAGCCGGTGCGGGTCCACGGTGCGAATATGACAACCGAGGAGACCGAGCGACTGGTGGAATGGGTGAGCGGCCAGGGCGTGGAGCTGGCGCAGCTGGACCTGGGTGTGGACGAGAACGAACTGATGCTTGCCGAAGGGTCGCGCGACAAACGTTTCGACGAAGCGTTGCGGCTGGTCGTTACCCACCAGCAGGGGTCGGCCTCGCTGCTTCAGCGCCGCATGAAAGTGGGATATGCGCGCGCCGCGCGGCTCGTGGATGAACTGGAGCAGGCCGGAATCGTCGGTCCATCGGACGGGAGCAGCAAGGGCCGCGAGGTGCTTGTTGATATTGAATATCTCGACCGGTACGGAGAGAATGAGCCGGATGCGCTGTGAGTCCCGGAAAGAAAACGGTGCCGGGGCTCCCTTCGCGGGCAATTGACACGAGGTGAGGCGCATGGCCGCTGGACGGCTTAAATTGCTGTTGTTCGCGGGCGCGCTCCTGATACCGGCGGACCTGCCGGGCATCGACGGGCGCGAGGTGATTCGCCGTCAGCAGCAGCGATATGAAAAGCTCACGAGCATTTCCGCGCGGTTCACGAAATCCCACTACTGGAAACTCGTGGACCAGAAGACGCAGCTGAGCGGCAACCTGTACGTGGAGAAACCGAACCGGTTTCGCTTCGAAACACGGGTTCAGACGGTGGTGTCGGATGGAGAAAGCGCCTGGAACTACACACCCGAGAATGAACAGGTCCTGCTGAGCGGTTACGATCGGGCCAAGGGCGACCGGAGCTACGAAAAACTGCTCTTCGACCTCATTCTGCTGGGCGGGTATGAGGACCGCTACGAACCCCGGTTCTCGGGAGAGGAAAGCGTGGACGGCAGGCGCTGTTACCGCGTGGAATTGACGGCCCTGCAGGAGGAGAGCTATATCTCCCGCGTCAGGATGTGGGTGGACCGAAAGCTCTGGCTGGTCCGGCGTGCGGAGTATCTCAATCTGAACGAGGATGTTACCACCTACGATATTTCGCGCCTGAAGGTGGACGGAAAGCTGAAGCCGGACCTTTTCACTTTCGTGCCGCCGGACGGCGTCGAGGTGATTGACCTGAGGTGATCCCAGCCACCGAAATACGAGAATACGAGAATACGAGAATACCATAAGACGAGTGATGTATTCCCGCTCTTTTGTAGTTTCGCCGTTTCGTAGTTTCGTAGAGCGAGAATACGAGAATACGAGAATACGAGAATACCATAAGACGAGTGATGTATTCCCGCTCTTTCGTAGTTTCGCCTTTTGTTTTTCGCCTTTTCGTAGTCTCGTAGTTTCGTCTACTCGTAGTTTCGCAGTCTCGCCGTTTCGTAGTTTCGTCCATTCGTAGTTTCGTCTATTCGCAGTCTTGTTTTTTCGCGTCATTCGCGTTATTCGTAGTTTCGTCTTTCGCCTTTTCGTTTACTCGTTCATTCGTATTCTCGCCTCTTCGTAGTCTCGTCTATTCGCGTTTTTCGCCTTTTCGTAGTCTCGTCTATTCGCGTTTTTCGCCTTTTCGTAGTCTCGTCTATTCGCGTTTTTCGCCTTTTCGTAGTCTCGTAGTTTCGTTTCTTCGCCTTTTCGTAGTCTCGTAGTTTCGTTTCTTCGTAGTTTCGTCCATTCGTAGTCTCGTAGTTTCGTATTCTCGTCCATTCGTAGAGGAGTTGGCCTTTATGGCAGTCGAAATGCAGTATACCGATCTGAAATCCGGAATGGCGGCGTGTCGCGACCGGCTGGAGAATCTCCGGAGGTATCTTTGACCTGGAATCCCGGGAAACCCGCATCGCCGAACTGGAGCGATTGATGGAGCGTCCCGGATTCTGGGACGACAGGGAGCGGGCAAGGCGGATCATCGATGAGGTGAACGGGCATAAGGATTGGGTCACCGGCTGGCAGGACCTGGATGAACGCCTCACGGAACTGGAGGAGTTGTACGAACTTGCCCGGGAGGAGCAGGACGACGAGACGCTGCAGGATCTCCAGCGGGAACAACGGGCGCTGGGCGGGTCGCTCAAGGAGCTCGAATTCCGGCACATGATGGGCGACAAGGAGGACCGCCTGGATGCGATACTGACGATTCATCCCGGCGCCGGTGGTACGGAATCGGCCGACTGGGCGCAAATGCTGATGAGAATGTACACCCGATGGGCCGAGCGCCGCGGTTTCCATGCGGATGTGCTGGACCTTCTGCCGGGGGAGACGGCGGGCATCAAAAGCGTGGCCATAGAGATGAAGGGAGAATACGCTTACGGTTATCTCAAGTCCGAAATGGGCGTGCATCGGCTCGTCCGGTTGTCTCCGTTCGACTCCGGCCGCAGGCGTCACACGTCGTTCGCGTCGGTCTCGGTGTATCCCGAGGCCGAGGGAGATATCGAGGTGGAAATCCAGCCGGAGGATATCCGGGTGGATACCTACCGGTCCAGCGGTGCGGGCGGACAGCATGTGAACAAGACCGACTCGGCCGTGCGGATTACGCACCATCCCACCGGCATCGTGGTCCAGTGTCAGAACGAACGGTCACAGCACAAGAACCGAAGCTCGGCAATGAAGATCCTTAAAGCCAGGCTGTATCAGCTCTACAAGGAGGAGGAAGAAAAAGCCCGCGCGAAGATCGAAAAGGACAAGAAGAAGATCGAGTTCGGCAGCCAGGTCCGCAACTACGTACTCCATCCCTATCAGCTCGTCAAGGACCTTCGGACCGAGTACGAAACATCCGGCGTTCAGGACGTGATGGACGGGGACCTGGACGGATTCATGCGGGCATTTCTGGAACGGAAAGGGGAGGCCTGATAGTCCGGGCAAAGGGCTTGACTTCACTTTTTGTATTGATTATACTATTTTTATTGTATAGCCCGGCCGCAGCCGCGCGAAGACCGCCGGGAATTTTAAGACAGCTTTATTAAATCGGGAGGAATCCGATTGGCTCAGGAAGGGGCGTCTTCGGCCCCGGAATCGCAACTGGTCGCCCAGCGTCTGCAGAAGCTGGACTCGATTCGTGAAATGGGCGTGGAGCCGTTTCCTTATCGGTTCGAAGTGACCCATCGTTCCGGGGAAATCACGGAGACGTTTGAGACGCTCGAGGCGGACGGGCGGGACGTGTCGGTGGCGGGGCGTCTGATGGCCAGAAGGGATCACGGCAAGTCGGCCTTTGCCGATCTCCTGGATGAAACAGGCCGGATTCAGATCTACGTCAGACGGGATTCGGTGGGTGAAAAGGCGTTCGATCTTTGGAAATTGCTCGACATTGGAGATTTCGTAGGCATCGGCGGTCCGGTTTTCCGGACCCGTACGGGTGAGATGACGGTGAAAGCGCACGCATTGGAGATGCTGTCCAAGGCCGTGCGGCCGCTGCCGGTGCCCAAGGAAGAAATGAAAGACGGTCAACGGGTTGTCCACGACGCCTTCGCCGACCCCGAACTGCGATACCGGCGCCGATACCTCGACCTGACGCTGAACCCCGAAGTCAAGGACGTGTTTCGCAAGCGGACGGCGACTTTTTCCGCCATTCGCGATTTTTTTGACGCCCGCGGGTTTCTGGAGGCCGACACGCCGGTCTTGCAGCCGCTCTATGGCGGTGCTTCAGCCCGGCCCTTCACCACGCATCACAACGCGCTGGATATGAAGCTCTATCTGCGGATTTCGAATGAGCTTTATCTGAAGCGTCTGATTGTGGGCGGATTCGAAAGGGTCTACGAATTCAGCCGGGATTTCCGGAACGAAGGTATCGACCGCACGCACAATCCCGAATTCACGATGCTGGAGGCCTATCAGGCGTACGCCGACTACACCGACATGATGGCGCTGACCGAGTCGCTGTTCGCCTCGGTCGCCGAATCGGTTACGGGGTCCAGCACGGTCGTCTATCAGGGGACGGAGATCGATCTTGGCCCGCCCTGGCGGCGGATGACGCTTCTGGACGCCATCAAGACTTACGGCGGCTTCAACGTCGCCGGCGCAAACGTGGAGGAGCTGAGAGAAATCTGCCGGCAGTTGGACCTTGAGGTGGACGACAACGCACGCCGAGGGCATCTGATGGATGAGATATTCGAGGCGGTCGTTCAACCCCGTCTGATTCAACCCACGTTCATAACGGATTACCCCTTGGAGATGTCGCCGCTGGCCAAACGGCACCGGGACAACCCGGAGCTCACGGAACGGTTCGAGCCGTTCATCTGCGGATGGGAGGCGGCCAACGCGTTTTCCGAGCTCAACGATCCGATCGATCAGCGGAAACGATTCGAGTACCAGGCCTCGCTTAGAGAGAGCGGGGATGAAGAAGCGCAGGTCCTCGACGCCGACTTTCTGAGGGCAATGGAGTATGGCATGCCGCCTACGGGCGGGATGGGGTTCGGCGTGGACAGGCTTGTGATGCTGCTGACCGACGCGCGTTCGATTCGGGACGTCATCCTCTTTCCGCATATGAGGCCCGAGGAGGGCCGCCCGGAGACGGCCGGCGATGCGTAGCCTGCTCGAGGCTGCGGATCTGGTCAAGCGGTACCGCGTCGGCGGTTCCGAAATTCAGGTGCTCAAAGGCGTCGCCCTTTCCGTCGCGCACGGTGAGGTGGTTGCGGTGGTTGGCCCTTCCGGTGTCGGCAAGAGTACCCTCCTGCACATACTGGGTGGGCTGGATCGCCCTACCGGCGGAACGGTTCGGGTGGACGGCAACGATATCTTCGCGCTTTCGGATACGGAGCGGGCGCGGTTCAGAAACGAATCCGTTGGTTTTGTCTTTCAGTTTCACCATTTACTCAACGATTTTACCGCGGAAGAAAACGTGATGCTGCCTCTGATGATTCAGGGGCGTCCCGTCTCCGAAGCGCGGGCGGCAGCCGGGGAACTGTTGAATGCGGTCGGGCTCTTCGAGCGACGCGCGCATCTGCCCTCCGAACTGTCTGGCGGAGAATCCCAGCGCGTCGCGGTTGCCAGGGCGCTGGTCGGGCGGCCGAGGCTGGTCCTGGCGGACGAACCTTCCGGCAACCTGGACGCCGAACACAGCCGGGAATTGCACGATCTGATCTGGCGTCTCGCGGGCAGCCTGAAACAGACGTTCGTCATCGCCACGCACGACCAGGCGCTGGCCGCGAGGGCGGATCGGACGATCCGGATGGAAGACGGAAGAATCGTCGGCGACGGCTGATGCGGTGCGGGGTTTCAACGCCCTTCCGCAGGCAACCAACAGCGTGGATCAACATGCTCGCATTTTGCGTCGAAGTCTTGTTTTGGAAGTTGTTTTAAAATTACCGGTGAGTTCCCGAGCGCGAGCGAAAAAGCGGCGGTCAAGGCGGGAAAATCCGGCTATGAGAGGCGAGCAAGCGCAGCCTCGATCTCGTAGGACGGGTGGGTTTGACCAACGCCGCCCGGCGCTTTTGCAGCCGCGCGAAGACCGCTGGGAATTTTCAGTCAGCTTCTTAAGACGCCGGGGCAGGCAGGTCCAGAGGAGATTTATCTTATGAACAGCAGGTTCTCGGATCGGGTGAAGCGGGTGATGCGGCTGGTCCGTGAGGAGGCGGCCCGGCTCGGCAATAACCACATCAGCAGCGAGCACCTCTTGCTCGGCATTATCCGGGAGGGAAAGGGTTCGGCCGTTAACGTGATGTTGAATCTGGGGTTGAACCTGGACAAGATCAAACAGTCGATTGACGACTATGTCGCGTACTCCGGCGGGTCGATGACCATGGGGGACGTGCCTTTCACGCCGCGGGCAAAACAGATTCTCGAAATAGCGGCCGCCGAAGCCAAAGAGATGAAGAGTCAATATGTAAGGACCTGTCATCTGCTGGTGGCGCTTGTGAAGGACAAGGAGACGATCGCCGCGCAGATTCTTGTGGGGTTCGGCGTCGACTACAAGACCGTGAAGGAGGAGGTGATTGCTGTTTTGCAAGGGAAACCGACGGGCAAACGGGAAAAGAAGAAAAGCAAGACCCCCTATCTGGATCATTTCGGTCGCGACCTGACGGAACTGGCGCGCGAGGGCAAGCTCGACCCGGTGATTGGCAGGGAGCGGGAAATTGAGCGGGTATCGCAGGTACTCAGCCGGCGGAAGAAGAACAACCCGGTGCTGATCGGCGAACCCGGCGTGGGGAAAACAGCGATCGTCGAAGGACTCGCCCAGCGCATCGTGGAGCGGCGCGTGCCGCAGTTGCTGGCAGACAAGCGCATGGTCACGCTGGATATGGGCGGCATGGTCGCGGGCACCAAATACCGCGGTCAGTTCGAAGAGCGCATCAAGGCGGTGATGAACGAACTCCAGCAAAGCCAGGACGTCATCATCTTCATCGATGAGCTGCACACAATCGTCGGCGCCGGAAGCGCCGAAGGAACGCTCGACGCGTCCAATATGTTCAAACCGGCGTTTTCGAGGGGCGAACTACAGTGCATCGGCGCGACAACGCTTGACGAATACCGCAAATACATCGAGAAGGACGGCGCGCTGGAACGGCGCTTTCAGACCATACTGGTCGATTCGCCGTCGGTCGACGACGCAATTGATATCCTGAAGGGACTGAAGGAGAAATTCGAGGCCCACCATCTGGTCACGTATACAGAGGCCGCCGTTGATAGCGCCGTCCGAATGGCGGACCGGTACATCAGCGACCGGCACCTGCCGGACAAGGCAATAGACGTGATCGACGAAACGGGTTCCCGCGTCCGCCTGGGCCGGCTGAATCCCCCTGAGGAAATCAAGACGCTCGAGCTCGAAATCGAGGATATCACGCGGAAGAAGAATGCGGCTGCAAACAGCCAGCAGTTCGAAGAAGCGGCCAAGCTCAGAGACCAGGAACGGAAGCTGAAGGAACAGGTCGACGAAATGCGCCAGGAGTGGGAGCAGAAGGTCCGCGACGAAGTGGTGGAGGTGACTGAGCAGGATATCGCGGAAGTGGTTTCCAGCATGACGGGTATTCCGGCGTTCCGGCTTGCGCAGGAGGAATCGGAAAAGCTGCTTCGCATGGGCGAGAAGGTGAAGGGCCGCGTGGTCGGCCAGGACGACGCGGTCGACACGGTCTGCCGATCCATACGCCGAACGCGGGCGGGACTGAAAGACCCCAATCGTCCCATTGGAACCTTCCTGTTTCTGGGACCCACCGGCGTGGGTAAGACCTATCTGGCGCAGGCGCTGGCCGGGTACCTGTTTGACGACGAGGACGCGCTCATCACGGTGGACATGTCCGAATACATGGAAAAGTTCGCGGTTTCCCGGCTCATCGGCGCGCCACCCGGATACGTGGGCTACGACGAGGGCGGCCAGTTGACGGAGAAAGTCCGCAGGAAGCCATACTCGGTGGTCCTGCTCGATGAGATTGAAAAAGCCCATCCGGACGTATTCAACCTGCTTTTACAGGTCCTGGACGAGGGGCGCCTTACCGACAGTTTCGGAAGGAAGGTCAACTTCAAGAATACCATATTGATCATGACTTCCAACCTCGGCACACGCGACCTGGCAAAGGCCGGAGGGCTTGGCTTCAACCGGTCCGACAAGAAAAGCATTCGCGAAAAGATGGTGGAGCGCGTCGAGGAGGAACTGAAGAAGACGTTCAATCCGGAGTTCCTGAACCGGCTGGACGAGATGGTGGTCTTCAATCCCCTCGAACGGAAAGAGATTATCCAGATCGTGGATCTCGAAATTGCCGAAATCTTCGATCGCCTCAAGGAGCGGGATATCGCGATCAGCCTGACGCCGGGCGCCAAGGCGCTTCTGGCTGAAAAGGGATACGACCCCACTTACGGCGCGCGTCAGCTGAAGCGCACCATACAGAAACTGGTGGAAGATCCAATGGCGGAAGAGATACTGCAGGGCAAATACACCGCCGGGAGTGAGGTGCGCATCAGCAAGAAGGGTGACGGGCTCCATTTTGTGGATGCCAATGCGGTTGCCGCCGACCAGAAAGTGGTGGACCGTGTTTCGGAGGAATGAGACAGCGCCTGGCGCGCGGGCAGGCTGTCAGTTTTTGCCCTCGATACACAGAGATGATGACCAGTTGGGCCCGGACGTACGGCCGGGCCCAATTTTGTCGTACAGGCGATAGCAGGAACTTTTGATATGACGGAGCGTTTGTTCGATTGTGGCAATTGACTTCAGCCAGGGGGTTTTTTTTACAGGTTTTCGTAGTTTCGTTTTCTCGGGGCTTTTTCTTCTCGTAGTCTCGTCTTCTCGCGTTTTTCGTAGTTTCGTCTTCTCGCCGTTTCGTTTATTCGCAGTTTCGCCTTTCGTAGTTTCGTCTTCTCGTAGTTTCGTTTTATTCGCAGTTTCGTTTTTCGCCTTTCGTAGTTTCGCATTCTCGTAGTCTCGTCTTCTCGCGTTTTTCGTAGTTTCGTCTTCTCGTAGTTTCGTTTTATTCGCAGTTTCGTTTTTCGCC
>JAPPJY010000031.1:109390-143436 GCA_028874335.1 Gemmatimonadota bacterium
TTCTCGTAGTTTCGTTTTATTCGCAGTTTCGTTTTTCGCCTTTCGTAGTTTCGTATTCTCGTAGTCTCGTATCCTCGCTCTTCTGACTGGTCTTGCGGAGGCGAATGGCTTTGTTGCGAATCTTTTACGGTTGCCTTCTGTTGCTGTTGAACTTCACGTCTCCCCGGACGGCGGAGGCGCAGGAGCCGCCGCTCATTTCCGAGATCAGAGTCTCCGGAAACCGGATCACCGAAGCGTCGCTGATCAGGTTCTCCTCGGGACTGGCGGAAGGACAACGCCTGATCCTGCCGGACGACCCGCCGCGCGTCATCCGCAATCTCCATCGATTGAACATATTTTCGGATATCCAGGTCTACGTCGATTCGGACGTGGACGAAGGGGTGGCCGTTCTGATTGTCGTAAAGGAGTATCCCAAGCTGGACGACGTTCTCTTCGAGGGTAACAAGGGGATCAAATCCAAGAAACTGAAGAAGACGCTGGCATTCATCGAGAAACAATGGCTATCGCCGCACGAAGTCAGGCGCGCGGAAAACAAGATCGTGGACCTGTACAAGGAAGAGGGATACCTCCTCGCCAGCGTCGAGGGTACGCAGGGCGACCCGAATGATGAGGGTCAGGTCAACCTCACCTTCAAAGTCAGGGAGGGGCGGAAGGTCAAGCTGCGCCGGATTCAGTTCTTCGGCAACGAGTCGTTCGAAGGCAAGAAGCTTCGAAAGGCGATGAAGGAAACCAAGCAGGTCGGCGGAATACTGCGCCGGAATCAGTTCGCGGAAGATACCTATCAGGAAGACAAGCAGGCGCTGCTGGCGTTTTACCAGGCGAATGGGTATCGGAACGCGGAGATTCTTCGCGACAGCCTGTATTACGACGATGCGAAGGCAAATCTGTTTATCGATCTGTACCTGGATGAAGGGCCCCTCTACACGTTCGGCGAGATTACCTGGGAGGGTAACGAGCGCGTCAAGGACGCGGGGATCGACAGGATGATCGTCGCCAAGGCAGGGGAGGTCTACAGCGCCGAACGCAAGAACAAATCCCATGAGCAGATATCGAACCTGTACAGCGACCTCGGCTATATTACGGCTTCGATCGCGGTCCAGGAGAGACTGGCCGAGGCGCCCCACACGATCAACGTACACTTCGACATCGTGGAGAACGAGCCGTGGAAGATCCGGCAGATTACCATTTCGGGCAATACCAAGACGAAGGACAGGGTGATCCGACGGGAACTCTGGATACGTCCGGGACAGACCTTTCGAAGGTCCGGCATCGAACGCAGCATGAGAAATATCCAACAGTTGAACTATTTCAGCAACGTGGTGCCCGAAATGAAACCCGTGGAGGAGTCGTCCGAACTCGACGTCATCTTTGCAGTCGAGGAGAAATCCACCGGCACGGCGTCCGTTGGCGCGGGGTACAGCCAGTACGACGGACTACTTGGGACCATCGCGTTGCAGGTTCCCAACTTTATGGGCAACGGACAGCAGCTGGATTTCAATCTGGAGTTCGGAGACAGGCGCCAGTCCTTCAGGGCCGGATTTACGGAGCCCTGGTTTTTGAACACGCCAACGAGTCTGCAGGGTCTGATCTTCAGAACCAACCGGCGGTACTACAGCGGCTTCGACGAACGCAGGCAGGGCGCCGTGGCCAGCGTCGGGCGCCGCCTGGCCTGGCCCGATTACTCCAGGGTCTCCATCGGGTACCGCATCGAACAGGTTGAATTCCGGAATTTCGCCGAGGATTTCGACGAGGCGGCTGAGACTTCCTTTCGCGACAATGTGACGAGCAGCGTCAATCTGAACTTCACGCGCAACAGCCGGGACCTGCCGGTTTTTCCAACCAGCGGTTCCGTGTTTTCCTACTCGCCGACGTTTGCCGGCGGCCCCCTGGGCGGAAATACGGATTTCTTCAAGCACGATATCATAACCAGTTTCTATTTTCCGGTTGCATGGCGTGTTGCGCTGAATCTGAAGACGACCCTCGGTCTCGTGATGCCGTATAACAACTCCGACGTTCCTTTCAACGAGCGATACGTTCCGGGGGGCGTGAACATCTTCGAGGGCACCATGGTGCGGGGTTACCCCGAGCAATCGCTGGGTCCGCGCATCAACGGCGTTCCGGACGGCGGGAACTCGCAGATGCTCTTCAACCTGGAATTCACGCTGCCCATTGTAAAGCAGCAGTTCTACGCCCTTGCTTTTGCGGATGCCGGCAATGCGTGGGACAGTATCTCCGAAGCGAGTATTTTTGACCTGCGGCGGTCGGTTGGCGTCGGGTTTCGCATGATTGCTCCGGTCGTGGGCATTATGGGATTTGACTTTGCGTGGGGTTTCGACAGGCGGCGGGTTGACGGTCAGGAGCCGCAGATGGTAACCCATTTCCAGTTCGGTCCGCAGTTTTTCTAAGACAGGTTCCAAACGTTGGAGGGAGATTCAAAATGGACTTCAGATATCGCTTCCTGGTTTCCGTGTGCGGCCTGATGGCGTGTCTGGTCGCGGCGTCCACGGCGCATGCGCAGGCGAAGATCGCCTTTTTCGATCCGAACGAGATTCGTACCAAGTACAAGCCCTTCCAGGAGGCGGAGAGAGAGTACAACCAGTACGAAGGGGAACTGCAGAAGGAACTCAAAAAGCTCGAGAGCGAGTTGAGGAAGAAGCAGACCACCTTCGAGCGGCAGAAGGTGATGTACATGGAAAATCGGAGACGGGAAGAGGAGCAGGCCCTGAAGAGGCAGGAGGAGGAATTACAGCGGTTTCTTGCCCAGATTACCGATCCCGAGCGCGGTAAACTTGCGCTCAAACAACAGGAATTGCTCACGCCGTTGCTGAAACGCGTTAACGAAGTGATTACCCGGGTGGCCAAGGAGGAGGGGTACGACTTCGTGCTGAATGCGGCTTCCGTGGTCTATTTCAACGAAGATTACAACCTGACCGAGAAGGTGCTTGAAGCATTGAATAAAGACCTGGAGGCAGGTGACGAACAGAGAACCGGACCCCGTTCCGGTCCGATACGTTAAGAGATGAAAGAGAGCCGGCTGTGCTGGACGTTGAAGCAATCCAGAAAATCCTCCCGCACCGATACCCGTTCCTCCTGGTGGACCGGGTCCTGGAACTGGAGCCGGAACGCAGGGTGGTGGGGTTGAAGAATATCTCCGCCAACGAGCCCTTCTTCGCCGGCCACTTCCCGGGGCGTCCGGTGATGCCGGGTGTGTTGATTGTGGAAGCGCTTGCGCAGACCGCGGCCGTTCTGATGGGAGACGAGTCCGGGATGATCCCTATGTTCATGGGTATCGACAAGGCCCGGTTCAGAAGTCCCGTGACGCCGGGGGATCAGTTGCGACTCGAGGCGGAAGTGTTGAGGAGACGGCGCAATATATGCCGGGTTGCCGGCAGGGCGTTCGTGGGCGACACCCTCGTCGCGGAAGCGGAGATGATGGCCGCGCTTGTCCCCGCGGACAGCGTGACCTGAGAAGGACGCAGCGCGCTACATTTCTGGAATGCAGACCGGCGGCCCGCATGGGCCGCCGGTTCTGTTTATTGTGACAGAATCTGGCTGAGGAACAGCCGGGTCCGGTCATTCTGCGGATTGTCGAAAAACGCGTCCGGACTATTCTCTTCGATTATTCGCCCCTCGTCCATGAAGATGACGCGATTGGCGACCGTTTTCGCGAATCCCATTTCGTGCGTAACCACCAGCATCGTCATGCCGCTTTGTGCGAGCTCGACCATCACGTCAAGCACTTCCTTGATCATCTCCGGGTCCAGCGCCGAAGTCGGTTCGTCAAATAGCATGATCTTCGGGTTCATGCACAGGCTGCGGGCGATAGCGACGCGTTGCTGCTGACCGCCCGACAGTTGACCCGGATACTTCGATGCCTGTTCCGGGATTCGCACCCGCTTCAGATACCGCATCGCGATTTCTTCGGCTTCCTGTTTCGGCATCTTTCTCGACCAGATTGGCGCCAGTGTGCAGTTTTGCAGGACCGTAAGATGAGGAAACAGATTGAACTGCTGGAACACCATGCCGACTTCCCGCCGGATGTCCGCGATATTCTTCAGATTGTCGGTCAGCGATATGCCGTCAACCGTGATGTGCCCGCGCTGATGTTCCTCCAGGTGGTTGATACAGCGGATCAGCGTCGATTTGCCGGAACCCGAGGGGCCGCAGATGACGATGATCTCTCCCCGCTCGACGGTGAGATTGATGTCGTTCAGGACGTGGAATTTGCCGAACCACTTGTGCATGCCTGTGATTTCGATCGCAATCCGGTCATCGCGTTCGCAGGCGGCCGGGTCTGTTGCGTCATCAGTCATTCGGTAATCCTCTAGTCGTTTTTATGGCCGGTGTCCAGTCTGCGTTCGAGGTAGAGCGAGTATCGCGACATGGCAAAGCAGGAGATGAAGAAACCCATCGCGACGAATATGTACAGTTCAGTCGATAATCCCTGCCATTTTGAGTCGGCAAGCGCCGCGCGGCCGATTCCGAGAGGATCGAGGAGGCCGACGACGATGACCAGGGTCGTATCTTTATACAGTCCGATAAAGGTATTCACGATACCGGGTATGGATATTTTCAGCGCTTGCGGCAATATGATCAAACGGATGCTTTTCGCGTAGTTCAGACCCAGCGCATCGGCCGCCTCGAACTGTCCCTGCGGAATCGACGCCAGACCGCCTCGAATGACTTCGGCGATGTATGCGGCCGAGAAGATGATCACCATGATGATGACGCGAAGTAACATGTCGAAATACGTACCGGGCGGCATGAAATAGTTCAAAAGCGTTGAGGCGACGAACAGCAGCGTGATCAGCGGTACCCCGCGTATGAATTCGATGTACCAGATGCTGAGCGTTCTGACAACCGGCATTGACGAAAAACGCCCCAACGCCAGGGCAATTCCGAGTGGAAGAGAAACGGCGATTCCGGTCACGCCGATCAGCATTGTCAACAGGAAACCGCCGAATCTGGATGACTCGACGTGCTCCAGTCCGAACCACCCGCCCCACAGCATGCAGAACGCGCAGAAGGGATAGACGAATGTAAACCAGAGCCAGTATTTCCGCCCTCTGACGCGGTCAACCAGCAGCGGAATCAGGGCGACGAAGAGCAACACGAACGTCAGATTGACCCGCCAGCGCAAATGCTCCGGATAGAATCCGTACATAAACTGATCGAATCGTATCCGCACAACGGACCAGCAGGCGCCCCCTGCGATTTCCCGGCATTCTCTGCGGTGTGCGACTTCTGCAAATACCGCGTCGAAGAACATCCAGTTGGCAATGGGCGGGATGATTTCGTACAGCAGGTAGACCGACAACGCCGTCAGTGCGATATCGATCGGGCTCGAAAACAGATTCCGGCGAATCCAGCCGGCGACGCCAACCTGGGTCCTCGGCGGCGGTAATTCCTGTTGCATATCCTGCCCGGGTGAACGCTGCGTCATCGGTTCATCGCTCCACCAGTGAAATCCTTTTGTTGTACCAGTTCATAAACGCGGATATGGACAGGGAGATGGAAAGATAAACGGCCAGCACAATGGACATGCATTCCAGTGCGCGGCCGGTCTGGTTAAGCGAAATGCCACCAATGGTCGCCACGATGTCCATATACCCCACCGCGATGGCAAGAGATGAGTTTTTGGTCAGATTGAGATACTGGCTGATCAGAGGGGGGACGATGGTCCGCAGCGCCTGCGGCAAGATGATCAGCCGCATGGTCAGATTCGGTCTTATGCCCAAAGCGTAAGCGGCTTCGGTCTGGCCGTAACTGACGGCCAGAATGCCCGCTCTGACAATTTCAGCGATGAAAGCCCCGGTATAAACCCCGAGCGCGAGTGTCAGTGCGAGAAACTCCGGACTCAACACCAACCCGCCTTTGAAGTTAAACCTCTCAAACGCGGGAAATTCGAACTCAACCGGAAACCCGAGAAGCCAGAATGCCAGGAGCGGAAGCGCAATGATCATCGAGACGTTGGTCCAGTACACCGGATACTGGCGTCCGGTCAGTTCCTGTTTCTGTTTTGCGAACCGGTAAAAGTAACAGGCGCCGCCAATGGCGACAATCAGCGCGGCAATGACACCCCAGAATGCAGGTTCGAAAATCGGTTTCGGCGAATAGACGCCGCGATTGGACAGAAAAAAGACATCGTACGTCGACATGGCCTGCCTGGGGTGAGGCAGGTTGTGAACAATCACCCCATGACACAACAAGATCCACAGCAGGACCGGAACGTTCCGGCTGAATTCAACGAATGCATAGGAAATCTTGTTGACCAGGAAGTTCGAGGACAGGCGCGCAACACCCGCGGCGAATCCGATCGAGGTCGCGAGTATGATCCCAAAAAACGCGACCAGGGCGGTATTGATCACACCGACAATCGTCGCGCGAAGATGCGTGCTGCGCGAATCGTATTCGATCAGGTGTTGATTGATGTCGTAGTTGGATGGCGTGAACAGAAAGTCGTAACTGACGTCTCTGCCGATCAGTTCGAGATTGCTGAGCATATTCCGAACGAAGAAACCGAGCAGCGAGAGTACGACGATGATCGCAACGATCTGAATGATCAGTTGCCGGGACTTCTTTTCACTCCAGAGGCTTCCAAGCATAGCTCACGCGGAAATACTGTGGATGGATTGATTCTGTGCGGGGCTCGAACAACGACGGCGCATGCACATTGCATACACCATCTACATAAGTTAACTTTAGTTCGACAGAAACGACAACGCGGCGCCGACGACGAATCCTGGTCAATTTACCGGTATGGAGGCGCGTACAACAGGCCGCCGTCGGTCCACAGCGCATTGACGCCTCTTTCAAGTCCGATATCGGTGTTCACACCCAGGTATTTTTCGAATATTTCGCCGTAATTGCCAACCGAGGAAATGACGCTGACAACCCAGTCAGCGCTCAATCCCAGCATTGCGCCGTATTCGCCTTCAGCGCCCAGCATTCGGTTGATTTCAGCGTCGTTGCTTTTTTTACCAGCCATTTCAGCGACATTTGCTGCGGTAATCCCCTTCTCTTCGGCGATGATCAGAGCGTTCAGTACCCAGCGAACCACGTCGCCCCATTCATCGTCGCCGTGTCGAACGAGTGGCCCCAGGGGTTCCTTGGATACGATTTCCGGCAGGACGACGTGGTCATCCGGATTGTCCAGTGTTGCGCGGGTTGCGGCAAGTCCCGATCGGTCTGTCGTATAGACGTCGCATCGTCCGCTGAGGTAATTCTGACGTGCTTCTTCATTCGATTCAATGGGAACCGGTTCGTAGCTCATTCCGTTTCGGCGGAAGTAGTCGGCCAGATTCAGTTCCGTCGTCGTACCGGTCTGAATACACACCGAGGCGCCATCGAGTTCGGTTGCGCTGGACACACCCAACGATGCGGGTACCATAAACCCCTGTCCGTCGTAGAAGCTCACGCCCATGAAAGTCAGTTTGAGATCAACGTCCCGGCTGTACGTCCACGTCGTGTTTCTGGAAAGTATGTCAATTTCACCTGCTTTCAGCGCCTCGAAGCGGGTCTTTCCGGTCAGGGTGGTGTATTTGACCTTCGATGCGTCACCGAATACCGCTGCTGCAACCGCATCACAGAGTGCAACGTCGAATCCTCTCCAGTTGCCCTTGTCGTCAGTAAAAGCAAAGCCGGCCAATCCTGTATTGATACCGCATTGAAGGTGTCCTCTTGACCGTACGTCATCGAGTGTCCCGGCATGACTCAGCCCGGTGATTGCAAATCCTGCCAGAGCAACAAAAAGCGAACCCAATCTGATCGGTTTCATCGACATTCTCCTCATTGTGGGTTGACCTCGGTGACACTCCGTTGACCATTAAAATGCGCCGGACGCCTTTCGAGTATTATACGAAGGCGAGTCATCTTTCTCAAGAGGTTGTTTCAGCAACCGTGCTGCTGTTTTGAAAACGCGCCAGGACCTCTGGCCCACCGACACAAGAGAGACGATATGAAACGCGAGCACATCTTCGCCCACTACGAACAGGACGCGACCCGGTACTGGAAGCTGAGGGAGGGCGGATACGCCAGCCCCATGAGCGTTTACCAGGGAGACGAAATCACATTTCATATCTCCAATTCCAGATCGTACTACGACGTGTTCGTGTATCACGAAGGGGCCGGACGGCGTCTCGTCAAGGAGATCGTCAACCTGCGCGGCGCGCTTCCTCCAATTCCCGAGTTCGGATATCGCGACGGATTCGACTGGCCCGCGACGGTCGGATTCCGGGTCCCGCACGACTGGAAGAGCGGCGTCTACATCGCCGGTTTTCCCACCGCTCAGGGAATCCGCGAGATCCTGTTCGTGGTTCGCCCGCGGGTTCCCGCCGCGCCGGTCCTTCTCACGATAGAGACCAATACCTACGCCGCCTACAATCCCGTGGGAGGCAAGAGCCTCTTTCACTACCTGTCGACCGATCGGACCCACAGCGACCTCGTGACGTTCGAGCGGCCGCTGCAGCCGGACATCATGGGCGGATTCTACGCATGGGACCAGTTCATCACCTCGTGGCTGGACGCCGAGGGTTATTCCGTGGACTACTGCGTCAATGCGGACCACGACCGGGAACCGGGCATTCTCGACAGCTATGCCGCGCATTTGAGGATCGGCCATGGAGAGTATACGAGCCGCGAAGAGTGCGATCAGCTTCAGCGCTTCGTCTCCCGCGGCGGGAACCTGATCGTGCTGGCGGGGAACTCGTTCTCGCACCTGGTGGAGACGCGGGGCAACGGACGCCGGCTCTATTGCGCCAAGACCCGGTACAAGAAGCATCCGCTTGGCACCCCGGAAGACCCGCACACGTCCCTGCTGCGCGGCATCGACAACCTTCGCCAGCGCACCATCGGGGTTTCATATTCGGCCGCCGTCCACGCGAAGACGACAACGCCCGGTGTGTTCATTGCGCCGACAACCGAAGAGTACGGGTTCTTCCGCGTGAGCCGGCCGGATCACTGGGCGTTCGAGGGGACCGGGTTGGAGGAAGGGGATGAGTTCGGACGTGAGGACTCGATCGTGGGCGTGGAATGCGACGGCGGCGACATCGAGTTCAGGGACGGCAAGCCCTATTTCACGGGCAGCGACGGCATCAGCCCGCACTACCGGATCATCGCGATCGGTGACGCCGAAGACCACGGATTCAACGCGGACCTGGGCATTCACCACGACCGGTTCTACGCCACCATTGCGGTGAACGAGACGGAGTTCAAGGGGACGGTCTTCACGGCGGGAACCATGGAATGGTCGCACGGGCTGTACAGGGACGACAGTCCCGTGGCGCGGATCACCCGCAACGTCATGGACCGTCTGGGGAGGTAGGTGAGATCAGCAAAGGGGGGGTAGTTCATCCCTTATGCCACCCCTGTCCACAAACGGGTTTGATTCACTACGAATAACGCGAATTTGCGCGAATTCACCCCAGCCCAAATTCGTCCATAGCCATTGGCGAAACGTGTCGGTCCGGTGTCGGCAAAGCCTGTCATCCAGAGGAGGCCTGGGTGCAGCGTCCACGAAATGCATCGGAATCACCTGGCACCAGCCTGTCATCCAGGGGACTTGCCCTGAGCCAGTCGAAGGGGCACCCAGGCCGACGAAGGATCTACTGCGGCATGGGATCATCCCCCCGTGATTTGGAGGTGTCGATTCCTGAGAGGCGGCACGTCCGCCCCGAGCGCGGAATGGAAGCGGCGAACGATGCTTCGACTCCGCTCAGAATGACATGGGTTGCAAAAAGCACGAAACAAGGTGGAGAAGATAATCCATTAATCAATTTCCTCTTCGACTAGCGAGAGGTCATTTCAACACCGGGTTCGGTTTTGACAAAAGCACCGGTTTAAGATTGGACACTGAAGACCGGATCGTGAGTGGAACATGCGGCATCCACTTGCCGATATTCGATTTTACGTCCCGCAAAAACGACGAATCAAGGTAAAGTGGTGGTCTAATCATCCTCCCCCTCGTCAATATTCGTCCTGACCACAACCGTGCCTGCGATAAAATCATGCACCGCTCGTCTCTTATCGTTTGTAAGCATGGTAATCAACTCAACCAACCACCAAATCAAACGAATATAAATCGTCCAATTTGCAAGTTCATTCAATGCAGACGACTCGCGGACGGGAGATTCAATTAGCAATAAATAAGAATTATAAATGAGTAGTGGAATACTAAGCAATATTGGTACACAATCTCGAAGCAAGGCGTGCCGAAACGTAATCTGTTCCTCAGTTAAGGAATTAACAACTCGCACACGTGTAGCCATCTTCCCCACGGTTTGACCAAAACGACCATGCAAAAATATCGAATAGAACCACGTAATTGCAGGATACCCCCAAACTCCAAGAATAACGGCCAGCCACAGCGCCGTATCCCAAACTGCAGGATAAAAATTCGTGAAATTTTGTGGAATAAAGGACAACACTATGACCACCAAAGCATCAGTAATACTCGCCCATAATCGGGGCCAAAATGTCCGATACCGCTGGTCCGGATTAGCCGGGTATTTTCTGTAGAACCACCAGGCGATCGGCGGTACAGCAAGAAAAACCAGGCCAATAGTCACCATAATGACTGTAAAATCCAACATTTCAGATTCTCTACAAAATTCCCCTGGACTCTAATCGCCCAGGATGATTGTTTTGGGTATCTGACACAGAATCAGAGGACGTATCACACCTGTCCAAAGTCGTCCTTTCCAAATTGTCTTGGACAGCAGTCATCGGACCTGGAATCTTCTCTTTACGAGTGGCTGCAGGACCTGGCAAAACACCCAATTTCGCAATACCCGACACAAACGCCCTGCGACCGGAGGCAATCTTCGCGCAATCACGACGTGATCCACCAATATCCGGAGCGAGGGCATCCTGCCCTCGAACTTCGAGCAACCCACGAATTTCCGCATCAAGGGCCAATTGCTTCCGTTCCATCCGAAAACACATCTGAAATGACGGCGCAAGGGCGTCGCGAATCAGCCTTCGAGGGCAGGATGCCCTCGCTCCCAGAATAGCGTTCCTGACTGCCTCGGGACCGAATGTGCACAACAATTGTGTGATTGTAGTCCTTGCGTTATTGGCCGTTCCGCCGATGTGTCAACACCGGTTTTGTCTTTGACAAAAGCGCCGGTTTAAAATTGGATACTGAAGACTGGATCGTGAGTGGATCAGGTGGCATCCACGCCGAGGGGACTTTGTCAATCGGTTCTCAATTGCTTGACAAACGACAACCAGGATCAAAGCTTGTTTATTGGAATTTCTGTTTGGGTGTTTATAATTGGTTCCGTATGCGACCTTACGCCTGATACTCCAAAGCCACAAATTGAAGTCATACAAAGCATAACATCTATTGGTTTATTCTCTATCACCGTCACGTTTTTCTTTCTCGGGGGGGCGAAAATGTTCCTTAGACAAGGATTTATTGAAGAAGGAGAGCAAAGGCGGGATCAAAAAATGGAAGCTATCTTAAAGGAAGATCCACATATTTCCGGCCAGGAACTTTTGAAAAGGGTTAAAGAAGACAAGGAGAACAAAGATAGCAAGTAACAACCACCGCCAACGTTTTTCCTTCCGGCGCTCCGTTTCTTCAATTTTGATAGAACGGAGCCTTTTTCTTTGGGATGTATTCTTAAGCTTCCGGTTCATGTTTTTCAACCCTTGCCCGCAACGCGGTTAACTCGTCACCGATCCTGTTCAATGTCTTGCTGATATACAGGAGTTGCAGCAGGATGAAGAACAGAAACATCCCGTTGACCACCAGAAACGCAGTGTTCATGTAACCTCCGTTCAAGGGCGCGGACAATACCGGCATAGTTTAAGGCACGAGCGTAGAATCCTTGCTTCTTCCCTTGCCAGATGATACTTCCCAAATGGCGCCTTCATGACCGTGCCCTGATATGTCTATTCATTCCGCTCCAGGCGACCTGCGTATGGTCGGAGAGCGAGGGCACTTCGACAAGCTCAACGCAAGCAGCGCAAGCAACGTAGCGAGACGGGATGAATCGGCGTTCGAATGGTGAGGAATTTTTAGGACAGGACACCAAATTTCAATATAACGACAGATCGTTGAATTCGCATTGATTTTATTGGCCATTATGTTGATTTTGTCGTGAAAGTCGCCTATTCTCGCCCTATTCTGAGGCTACTTGTCACGAAACTCGAAGATTCCCACAATTTTTCTTGTATCCGACAGACATTCATCTGGCATCGGAATTCCGGAACAGCCTTCGATCAATTGCCTCCAAGTTAGAGAAATATAACCCCACCTTTTGCCAACTGTGATTTCGTCTTCCAGGTACTCACGTTTTCGCGGCAATTGTGGAAAGCAATTTCGACCATGATCAAAATGCCGTTGACGCCGGTCCTGCGATGATAACCCAAAGACAAAAAAAACAGCAGCGCGTCGCCGCGCTGCTGTTTTTTATTGGGGCCAATCGCCTAGATGAATTTCATGCCGATAACCAATGCATTGTGGAAACCGGGGGCAATGGCAGTGACCCAATAGGACCCATAAGCCCCTGGACTCTATCTGTCCAGGGGCTTTTCGTTACGAATAATGCTTTTGAACCGTCTTCGGTAACCCGTGTTTCCTGCGAGGATTCATACATTCTTCCTTCTCGCAGAGCAGACCGGGTCGGCCCGGATTGTACGTTCCATCTCGACACTTGTGGAACACACACGCTTTCCCATCGTCGTAACTGCAATCAATACAAACGACCCGAAGCAAATATCGACAGCACCACCACTTGAATAGAGCGTTCATCTGATACCTCCTCTGGGTTGTCCAGTACATTAAGGCAGTTGATAAAGGTTGTCAATAAATATCCCGGGTCTCCCTCCGCATTCGTCCTCAACATTGACCGGGCACCCTGAGCCGCTCCCTGAGCTTGTCGAAGGGTCGGCGAAGGCGCTGCCCTGAGCACTCGTCCGTAACCTGCGAGAACAACCGTCAATCATGGAATTGAAATACGAGCCCTGAACCGTGCACTGATCGGGATAACTTCAGTTGTGCCGTTCGCTCCACGATGTCGTCTTTGCAGACGACGCCCCGACCTTCAATATGGGACAATAACGCCAGGTGAGAAAATCCGGGGTGGGGCAATGTTTCGCCCAGCCCAGGTCCTTCAATTAACCATGATTCGAAATTATCCTGGGACCTGAATGTCGAATATATACAGAAGAACAAAGGCAAATTGATGTCAAAGTTGCCGGATATTTGAAGTCACTGGACGTGAGCGGAAATTCCATCCATTTGTACGACCTCGATGCCCCGCCTATGCGCTTATACCTTCTGTGCCTTTTGTGGTAAGTTTTGCCGTTGCCTTTCTTCGGATTGAGGTTAAAGAGATTTCGCACGAGCTATTATATCATCCATATATTTCGCCGAGAATTCCTTACACAGCTCGATAAACCGACCATCAGGTCGATCTGCAACAAGAGCAAGTAAATCTTCCTTGAGTTTTCGAGCCGTTCTCACTGGATCTTCAGATGCATCGTTCGAGACGCGATCCATACAAATAACCTCAAGGACCGTGCTTATGACCTCAATCCTTGCGTTAAGGTATAAAATCTGCTCCTCCAATTTCAAATCCACAAGATCGTCCATTACCCAGTCCTCCTGAAAGAAGGTGTACGCTGAATTGAACTGCTGACTCACAGCTGTCCAAGATAGTTTGAAGGAGACCATCTTGGATGCGTAAGTGCCTGGTTTTCTAGTCAGTCGCTTCGAAACGCCAATGCAGGTCCCCTCTTTTTTGCCACGGATGTCCAGGACAGAAACCGATTTGGTTGGCGTTCCCGGGAGCGAGGGCATCCTGCCCTCGGCATCGGATTACTCGTCGCACACGGTGTCTTCCGCGAACCGGTGTCGGATTGAATGGACGCGTCAGTCTCTCGGCGCGAGTGGGGGTAGGTGACGCGAAATTCGAGGGCAGGATGCCCTCGCTCCGGCTGCAGGTGGATCATGTCGTGATAGCGGTTGCAAAAAACGATTTTGGACAGGTGTGCTGCTGACTGAATTGTTATCTCATCTCTAAGATGGCGGCGAGGGGAACCTGCCTGATGGGATTCAACTTCGAAAGAACCAACTCGGTGATGGTGCAGGGCGCCGTGCCGGCGATCATGGCGTTGATGCGCAAACTCGAACCAGTCCCGCTCGCGGCCATCCGCTTTGTTAATGATCGCCCTAATGCGGCCACTGCAAGATCGGCTTAATCAGGCCACTTCAGGATCGCCTCAATCAGGCCGCTGTTCTACGCCGTTTGCGAGGCTCGACCTATTATGTTCGCAATCTCTTTGCACAACCATCCTGTCAAATTAAATTTGCCAGCCGAATTAGTCCGTTTTCCTCCAGCGTCGCAATATCCAGAAGCCGCTGATGAAGTTTATCCAACAGCGCTGTCGGTGCATGCTTCCTATGTCCCTTCAGGCAATGGTTCCTGAATACAATCCATTTCTGAGTGACATTCCGGAGCTCTACCCCGACACTCGCGATTTGTGGCAGTTCGATAATCTCCGCAGCAGATCTTAGGTATTTCCCGTGACCGTCTCTTTCGATAATTACCGACCGCACCTGGTCATACAATTGCTTCAAGTACGTTGACGCCTTATCACCTCTTTCTTTTTTCCAGCCCTTCAGATCTTCTGCTAATGTTTTGAGTCCGTTTAATCCAATGCACATTTCGGGTGATGTCGTCTTTTCCAGATACATCAGCATTACATTTCGACGAAGGGTAGCTAATATCGTGTCGCCTTTAACTGATTGTCGTGTATTTGGAAACTGAAATTCCATCCATTGATATCGTGGTATATGCTCTGATCCCCATCCGTCCTTAAATCCGGCTAACGGAAGGTCCCCCCGAAATCGAACGATCCATGAGGGATCGACGACATGGACAGTCTGTGCCCTCTGGTCATATCCGTCGACTATCACGTAATGGCCTGAATGGTGGCCGAGTCCTGGATAATAGTACATTTCGAGATTGAAAGTGTCGAGCATCGCTGCAACCGGCCGGCCGTCGTCGACACATGATTTTACCTTCTCCCAGGCCGCTTCACCACAGGTTTCCCGATGCGTTAAGACTTCGATTCCGGCTTGGTTCAAGCTCTCAGACTCGGAATCAACGCGCGGAAATAATCCTATACTACCGTTCTCCGGACGCTTGTACAGAAGCACCCACTGGTCGTGGAGAACCAACGGCGTGTCGTAGCCGTAAAAGCCAAGCAACGCATCCAATGCGACGTGACCGCATGGGTAATACTCACAATCGCTGAACGGAACACCCGAAATCAGCCGCTTCACACCGCCTCCCTTTCCGAATTACTTCCGGGCAGGCCCCGCAGGGTTATCGCAAAGATATGCAGATCCGGATTGTCAGGAAATTCGATGTGCGTCAAATGTGAGTCGTTGCCGATCGGGATGTGTTGCATCCAGATTCCGTAGTCCACGTCGATACGTTCCGTATAGACATGCTGGGACGGAAAGTGATAACCTGAACATTTCACAGCCACCTGCTCTCCATATTTCAAGTTGTGACACAACCGCCACGAACTCAATCCGAGAAACGCATCCTCGTACCTACCGTCTGCATATCCTAAACGAATCGTCTCCTCGACGCTGTAGCCACTGGATGCCCCGAGAAAGAAAAGGCTATCATACCGATTCTCAGGAACCCCAATTCGTTGGCCTTCCAAAGAAATATTGTTATTCAGACCGTTTCCTTTGTCGGGAAATCGGAATACGACACCTTCGCATTCCAGGACCGAATCGGACTCAGGCAGATCCTCTTCCGGGTACGTATTCCCATGGCCGGTAAAGTCACCGTCCGTGCGGTCCGCATCGGACGAGATTCCATCGTTGTTAAAATGCGGCAACAGATCCAACATCAGGTGGCGGTCTTGTGCGTCATTCATGAGCTCTGCTATCTCGGTTTTGGCGCGTTCACATTTGGCACATTGCGATCGTCGACATCAAGTCTTCGCTGGACGTAATTTGTCAGGCTGCTAACGGAGTCGAACAGGTCGACCCGCAATTCCTCGTCGTCCACCTCGATTCCAAACGCTTCCTCAATTTCAAAGACAACCTCGAGGGCAGCCGTTGAATCCGCGCCCATGCCGCCACCGAAAATCACCTCATCGTCGGGAATCGCATGAGGATCGATTTGGAGACCAAGCGCGTCTACAATCGCCTTCTTCACCCGCCGTTTTACTTCCTGCTGGTCGACCACGTTGCGTCCTCGTTCGTCGTTCCATTTTCAGCCGAGAAATGCCTGATTACGGTTTCCGCCATCCGCTGCTGGCCTGCCTCAGATACAATCTCAACAGCAGGTATTGCAAATGTCTCCTCCAGGTGCAGGAGTTTCTGTTGGATCTCCTCCTGTGACATCTGACGAGGCGAGATGATCGTCCGCCCGTATGCGGCACGGATGTGCTTTTCCTTGTCGCTCATCGCCAACATGATTGTCGGTGCTTTACCAAGCGCCCGGATGGCATTGAGCGTGTCCTGGACATATTCGTCAGGGTCGATGCTGTTTACAACCAGGATGCACGCATCAGGCTTTGTTCCCAGTAAGAAAGCAATGGTAGGCAGCGGATGGGTATCGTGTTCAAAGAGGTCGTATGGAATTGTGCCGGACTGAGATCCGACCAGGATGATCTCCGACTTTTTCTTGCGGCACATCTCTCTCATCTTGAAATCCAGATACGGGACATAAAACTGGAGGGGCAATTTCAATGGTGACGCGTACCCCATGGGAAACGCAAGGTCCATGCCGAATAGTTCGGAATGGTGTTCGGTACCGATTTGAGCGACCCTATATCCTTTTTCAATCAGCTTACGACGTAGCGCAAGCTGCACCGTGAACTTTCCCTGCTGGGAACTCGTACCAAACACGCCAAGTACTGGTGCGTCCACTGAAGGTTCTTCGTGCCCACGTTGAAGTGTATCGATAACCACACCCAGTGGCACGTCGGGATAGTGAATTCTCAATCCCTTTTCGCGTGCAAATCCGGGTACGCCTCTTCATGGACCGAGAGAAAACTGAAAACGTGTAACCCCTGATCCAGCGCGGTTTGAATTGACTCCTTAAGCAAATCCCGGCTTGCGATTCGCGTCAGTTCGTCGACATAGCCAAGAATCAGCGTATCTGCACCTTTCAGAGCATCCTTAAGACGCGGTAGTATAGGGATTCCGGCTGGTGTGATCCCGATCGCCTCTCCTGCATCTTTGCCCACCAGTCCTTTTCCGACCGGGTCTGCGATGGCGATGATCTCAAAATTCAGTAAGTCCCTGAACCGGACCATACCGTGCATTTCCTTATTGAAAGGGTAGCAGGCTGCTTTTTTGATCGACCCGGGGTTGGGCCTATAGGACTGTTTCTCCACAGCCAATGTTACCGGCTGCCACACAGGTTTTCGTTCCTCGGACTCCCGTACTAAAGGCGGAGTCCCGTCAAGCGCATTAGCCTGCAATATTTCTCGAACGTCGTCTAGATTCGCGCCGGGGTGCGCCTCCCGAATCAGCGCTATGATACCAGTAATATGCGGTGCTGCGTAACTCGTCCCCGAGATTAAAATCTCTCTTTGATCCATCCAGCAGACCCGCTGCTCGTCGCCTCGGGCAACGCATTCCACGTTTTCAACCGGTCTGAAGAAATACCCGTACTTTTGGTATATCTTTCCACCTGCAACCCCAATGGCTTCGGGGAGTACCGCGGGATAGCTTTCCATCCCGTCGTTATGCTCTGCCGCAACTAAGACTACACCATGCCCAACCGCCATGCTGCAGGCACCTGCGATCGCATCCCGAAACGCGACATTGGTTGTTCCCAAGCTGAGATTTACAACGTCAACTCCCATTTCAATTGCCCATTGGATAGCAGCTACAAGCGTTTCACCAGGGGCCGATAACGACCGGTCGAAGATTCGTACGCTAAACAACCCGATATCCGGCGCCTTGTTGCGGATTATCCCGGCGCAGGCCGTCCCATGCCCCGTCCTATCCGAATGATCGTCATTATTGTATATGATTTGTCTGTCCAGTCCGACGGAAATGTCGACACCGCCCGAGACCGGACCAACCTTAGGATGTGCTAAATCAATCCCACTATCCACGACTGCGACATTGACACCGCGACCTGTGAGATTCGCAAACTGAATCAGTTTCACAGATCTCTCGTCCTTCTTGGTATCGATTGATAATTCGAATAGAACTAAATCAAACTCGAGGTAGACAGTTGTAAGGACTCGTCGAGATGCCGCCCAAACCCTCGGGTTTTCGACAAAATAAGTTACCATTCATGTAGGCTTGAGTCGGTTCCAATCGACCAGCGGTCGTCGGTCAAAGCTGACTTGAGAGGTAACGTACAAATTGGCCCGCGCCATCCATGAAATTTGCTGCGCCGTGAAACGTGATACAGAGTAGAAGATTACCCGAAGACTCATAGATGTGGGTTGCGATAGCGCTGATAGCCACAAAAAAAGCTACTTGGAACATCGACAGAGGAAATACACCACTTATCGCAACCTTGAGTGGAACATGCGCGAGTAGGAACAAGAGTGTCGAAATCACGAATGCGAACCATTTGCCGTATTTCCGAAGGGTCGAATAGCAAAAACCCCTGAAAAGGACTTCCTCCACGACGGGATAGATTAGACTGGACGAAAACGTGGACATCAGGATGAAGGCGACGTATTCAGGGTTTTCATAATGGGTACCATGCATCGCACTAGTTATGAATGTCCGAACATTCAGAATCATGCCAAGACACGCCCATTTCACGAATTCCTTCAGGGATGGATAACGGCCAATTAAGAGTGCAAGGGCCCGAATGGATCCCCGATAGTTTACGAGCGTCCAGACGAATATCAACACGGGTACGTCTACACAAATCAGCTTAATTGTTATCGACTTCAATGACGATATTTCATAGCCTAGTCCGATGCCTAGCGCCATAAACATAATCCAGAACTTGAAAGCTAACGTCGCAACCACGGTTAAGATAACGGTACGGGCTAAGCCATTCGTTGAATCTGAGGATGACGACGGTCGAGATTTGGAATTCAGTGCATCCATAGTTAACCTTATTTCCGCAAAAATTAGGCGGGGTTGCGTAGGAAGTTGAAGATTTTTCGGTATTGTTTTTCGGTGTGTATGTTGGGTTGCAGGCGCAGGGTAAGCCGCCCTTGGGGTCGCAGGAGGTAGCCTGCGCGATTGATGAGTTCGAAGCGCAGGGTGCGTATGGATTTGAGGGGCCATCGGTTGGTATTTTTCCAGGTGCGATTGCGTTTTGTCAAGCCGGTTTCGATCTGGAAGTTGGTTAGGAGGTTGTGGGTGAGAATGACGAACTGTTGCCAGGCGCTGTTGGCGTTGTAATCGTGTGTGGGAATGGTATCGAAGCCGAGTCCGGTCTTGAGTTCACCAATGGCTTTTTCGTGCATGCCACGGCCTGCCGTAAAGCGCCAGAGCGCGCGCACCTTGAGGGATAGATTGGTGGCCACCGAGGAATATTCAAAGGTGCCGTCATCGGGGTCGAACAGGTCCAGTTGGTAGTTCTTGCGGGTGGGATGCATTACGCGTTTTCGAAAAATGACGATGTTGAATGTGCGTACCCATTTTTTGACCGTCAGCGTCGACGTGAAGCCATCGACACCCTTCTCGATGCGTTGCCATTGGGTGCATTCACGGATCTTCCGCTGCAAGTCCAGACCATTGCAGAAGGGCACCTTGATGGCGTAAAAAGCCTTGTTCTTGTCGAGCGTTTCAACTACATCCTCCTTGAAAAAGTCACCATCCATGCGGAATTGCAACGTGTAGGCGTGCCCCAAGCTCTGTTTGACCTGGGTAAACACGTCTTTGAGAAACGGGATGGAGGCGCTGCCATCATTGACGTTGCCGGGACGGGTGTGCACGCCCAGAAAATGACCACTGTCGGCCAAGTAGGCGGTTATCGGATAGTAACTGCGTACTTTACGATGGTGCGGAATATAGCCACGACGCGCGCCGCCGACTTCCTTGCCCGTGCATAAGACCGTGCCGTCGACGTCGATCGTCAAGCTGCGGGCGCGCAACAGACGGATCCTGTGCGCAACAACGTCCGCGTTAATGGCTTTCAGCGCTTCCTGGCCTCCGGAAGCAAAGCGCTTCAAAAAGCGGCTGACACTCTCGTCGGTGGGGAGATCACGCAGTCCACAAGACCGCAGGATCAGGGGGTCCCCTCTCAGGAAATCCAGATGCCGAAGCCGTCGACCGCCCACCACCATTAAACCCAGAATCACGCGGCATAG
The DNA here is from genome assembly GCA_028874335.1 of Gemmatimonadota bacterium. GTDB lineage: Bacteria > Latescibacterota > UBA2968 > UBA2968 > JAAXHE01. Next base: position 129,668 of record JAPPJY010000031.1, read on the forward strand.
ACCCACCACACCAAAGTCACCACCCGAGACGACACCGCCGAGATAACGACGCAATTGACGGTTCCACTTCGTGTTTCGCAAATAACGCATCAACAGTTCCAATCCTGCATACGACGTGCGGCCTTCGGCTGTGAATTCCACTTCCAAATTGTCATTGACTCGACACCGCAAATCCGCTTTTTTCGTCTCACTGTACGTGGCCTTTCGTTTCGGGTGAAATGGGTCGTTTGTCGCTTCCCGATATACCGAAATGAAGGGCATTTTTCTATTGAGAATTATAGACTTACTTACAATTCACCACCGCCTCTATTGTCACTAAATTAAACCGCTTTTTTGATGAATCAAGGTTAATCTGATTGACAGGCCTTCGGGGTGCTACGAGTTACTACCGCGTGAACCTAACCGCCGCCGTTGTTGGCCGGAATTGGGTTTGTGTTGGAAGAATCTGGAGCAGCCGTTGCAGGGGTTGTTCCACCAATGGGAACTTTTACTCCCGCACCTATGTCGCCGAGCGGCGTCTTCACTGCTCCCCCTACCCTCAACGTGTCGTTGGCCGTACTTATGTGACCGCTAAGGGGTGATCTCGGAGTAAATTTCACATTAAACTCCATATTGGCTATTGAAGAGGCTATGTTTATTGGCGTCGAATAGAACTCTTTCGCGCCATCAACAATGCGCCTCCCCAAATCCTCCCAATCTTCCTTGTCATCGAATGCTTCGATTATTTTCTCGATGATGTACGCGTAAACGTGATCGGGACTTCCCCTGTACGAATGCAGGGGGTTTTTTAGCAGTTGAGTCTTCATCTTTATCCTCCTTTCCATGATCAACGGTTTGACGTAGCCCCCGAAGGCCATCTGTTGCCAATCATCTGTGCCATGTTGCTATTTCCGATAAAACGGTGTGCAATGGCTCATAATATCGCCGCACCTTGACTTAGGCGGGCATATTCTCCATCTCGTAAAGCCAACCACTCATGAGTGCCCTGTTCAACAACTTGCCCGCCATCCAACACCACTATCTCGTCTGCTTTTTGGATGGTGGAGAGCCGATGCGCGATGATAATTGTAGTTCTGCCTTCTCTGACTGTTTTCAATGCCTCCTGAATGTGAAATTCGGATTGTATATCCAGTGCTGCTGTCGGTTCATCAAGGATCAGAATTGGCGCGTTCATTAACAACACACGCGCCAACGCTATGCGCTGTTTTTGACCCTCCGACATCTGCACCCCGTGTTCCCCGACCAATGTTTCGTATCCATCGGGTAACGATGCGATAAAATCGTGTACGTACGCAGCCCGTGTCGCATCCTGAACATTTCCCAACGGTATGTCGTTTCCAAACGTCAGGTTTTCTATAATGCTGCCCTGAAACAATGTACTGGTCTGCATTGCGAATCCTACCTGCTGGCGGATTGATTTCAGACGGTATCGACGGATGTCATGTCCGTCAATAGATAGATACCCCTCCTGAGGGTCATAAAATCTCGGAATCAATTTGGCAAGCGTGGACTTGCCAGATCCACTCTTTCCAACCAGCGCAATGGTGGATTGTGCAGCGATGCGCATGTTGATGTTTCGTAAAACGGGCAGACCATCCTGATAAGCAAAGGTCACATTGTGGAAACTGATTTCACCTCTAACCCGAGGCAACTCGGGCATGTTCCGACGATCTTGGATTTCAGGTCTCAAGTCGTAGATCTCAAAAAATCGATTGATGCGAATCAAAGCCAATTCTATCTGTCCTACAAGGCCAATTAGATTGCCGATTGGACTATAGAGGTAGCCAACATAGCCCGAAAATGCCATGTAACTACCGAGAGAAAGTCTACCGTTCAAAACCTCAGTCCAACCATACCAGCCATAGGCCAGGGTACCGGCTGTTTTCACCAATGATCCAGCAAACCCAAATCCACCGCTTAGATGCGTCGACCTTATCTGTAATTTAGATACATTGAAAATGATGCCCCTGAGTTTGTGATAAAATGTAGCTTCCAGTCCCAATGCCTGTACCGTGCGAACGCCCGAAAGCGATTCGTAAGACTTGGCTGACAATTCTGCCGTTGCTTCGGTCAATCTCTTCGAAACTCTACTGAGGTATTTTTTTGAAACGAAAATCAATACCGTATCAAAGGGCAACACAGCAAGACTCAGTAAGGCCAGTTTCCAGTTTATGTACAGCAGAATTGGTGGAAAAATAACCAACTGAAGGCTATTCATAATTAAACTGTTTACTATTCCAAGGGTACTTTGAATTGAACTGTCCATGTCCCGAAATCGAGAAAGGATTTCTCCCGTTTGGCGGTTGTCAAAAAAGCTGAAATCCAGCGATTGTACGTGGCCGTGGAATCGCGACCTAAAATCCAGTATCATATTCACACCCACGTACCTTCCAAAAAAACTGCTCAACAGCTCGGTCAATCCTAGGCCAATAGATAGAACAGCAGCAAGTACTAGGATAAACGTCATCAGCGTAAAATCTTTGTTTGGGAATACGTCATCAATCAAGACTTTAGTGATATACGGTCCTGGAATCTGTAGGAACATGACCATCATGCCTACTAACAATGATTGGAAGATGAACCGCCAGTACGGACGGAGCAATCTCATGATTTTCAGGATTTGACGCATTGAATCGTTCAGTTTGCGGCCGGTACGCCTTCTGCCGGCTCTTTCAGTAGGTAAACTTCAGGTCGCCCGACTTTGCCGACGGTTTTGAGGAACTTAATCCATAGCAGTTCAACAATCGGGCCACGCTCCGTTACGATTTTGGCCTCAACGCCCAAACCGTATTTCAACGAATACACTTTTTCCCCTATTGTTATATTCGGATCGTTGACCTGGACCTTTACAGGATAGACGGCAGCGGCTATCCCAGACGGAGCAATACCAGCGCCTACCGGCGTCACCGATTCTGGTTTTCCAGGCACGTCGGATACAATCCCCTCGAATATCTTGAATTCCATGTGAGGAAACGCGTTTATATACAACCTTACCATCTGTCCGACTTTGACCTTTGGAATGTCCACCTCCTGAAGCATCACCTTTGCCTGCCAGCCGCTCATCTCCGCCATTTCCAGTACTGCTTCTCCTGCCGTAACGTGATCCCCTACCCTTTTATCCAGATCACGGGTTAACACCGTCCCGGACACGGACGCGTGGATATTCATCTGTTCCAGGTGCGTCTTCAGGAGACGATACCGGACCCGAAGGTTGCGGTACATCTGTTTCAACTCATTCAATTCCTGTTTGCGGCTATCCAGCGCGGCCAGGCGTCGTTTTGCATGCTCGATTTCCACCTTGGCCCGTCGTAGTTTTACTTTGTGCTCTCTCATTGGAATGAGCTTATCGATCGGATGTTCGAAATCTTCGTGTTTGTGGAAGGGCAAAACAGAATGGTTGAATTCATACTCTACACGTGCCCTTTCCAAATGGAGTATCTCGGTGTCCCGGTCGGTTTCTGCCCTTGCAATATCCATCTCGATGATTGCACGCTCGCGTTCCCATTCCGCCGGCAAAGCCGCACGTCGAATCTCATTCAGTCTAAGTTCATTTTCAATCTGCTCCACTTCATTGCGCAGATCCGTATCGTCCAGGGTCAGCAGGAGATCACCCTCGTTGACGTCCTGTCCGTGATTGACGAGAACGGTCTTGATCAGTCCGGGCCGTCGAGCCTTGACAATTTCTCGCGAGGTTGGCTGCACGTGACCCTGCCCCTTGACCGTCACGTCCATTCCCAGATGCCAGCCCAGCAGAACCGTGAGCCCGATCATACATCCCACAACGCACAGAATGGCGAGCAGGAAAAAACGCACGAATCGAAAACCGATACCTGAGGTGGAAAGAACTTCCTGGGCGCCAGTACCTTCGCGTGATTCGGGTTCTTGAGTACGTTTATACAGATTAGTCCCTTCGCCTGAGTTCATTACAACTGATCCTGTGTCGCGTCCCGAGTGGACGATCTGTATCGCTTAAATGAGACGAAATTGCGGTCAAGAAAGCGAGGGTGCGCGCGACCGAAGGAGTGCTGAAAGGAATACATTGTGGAACTGAAGGCACTCCCGGTTGACGAGGAAGCATCTGCGACGTGGCGTCCGTAAGACCGGTTGCGTTTCCTCATCGAAGCCAGGTAAGCAGATGTAACGGTCAGCGGGGTGTGTCGCCGGTATCAGACGCATCCGGCAAATCCTTCCTGAAATATCGATTCCGATATTCCACCGGCGAAACGCCATGTATCCGGACAAACGCTTCGCAAAGACGTTTGGACGAATGGAACCCACACTCGGCCGCGATTTCCTTCATAAACATTGTTGTTTCGGTAATCAATTGCGCTGCCCGTACAATTCTGATTTCTCTCAACTTTTCTTTAAATGGCTTTCCAAGATGCTGTTTGAACAGCCTGCAACCGTATGACGGTGAGAACCGGAATTCACGCCTGACGTCATCGAAACACAGGTCCGGATTGCTGTAATTTGCTTCCAAAAACGACTCCAACCACACCTTCCAATGACTCTGTGAATTCGGTGATCTGCATGACGACTCCTGTAATTCCTCTTTCTGACTGGCATTGTCCAATTTTCCCACAAAGTCAAGTTCGAGCGGCTCTTCTGTCAAATCCAGGGGCGCGGCCGGAGTGACGACGAACAGCCTGGCCTCGAATCTTTCTTTACTCGAAATCTTCAGTCCTGTTTTTCGTTGTACGTTTTGTAGCTGCACGTCTACAGTTGCAATGTCAAGTTTTAGGCTCTTTGAATTCTCGAGCCCATCAAGTCCGGTTTTCGCGAAGAATATTTCAATTGGACCTTGGCTCAAGAACTCCTCGAATGCCGATCTGAAGTCGGGGTCGCCATCTAGAATGAGGACTTTCTGCGTTACCATATCTTGCGTAATCTAATCGTCGACTTCTCAGCCGATCCCTTCCTTGAATGAAGACTATTGCGCGGTTGTTTCAGGACACCTGGTGATCCATAATTGACTTCAAATATCAATGGTTCATTTTTCATGAATCCACGATCCATGACTGCCGTTCAATTAGTGAATATTATAATGTCAAATAATCTCCCCGCGCAAACATAAACGCATCCTGATATTTCTCATATACTCCGCAAATTTACACTTTTCTTTCGAACCCATTCATCATGAATCATACGGTGACGCATTCTGCGACAGTCTTTTGCATCTGTCGCACGGGGAGCATTTTTCGGATGTTCAGCACACGTGAAATAGAGAATTACGTGAATTCGGCGCTATCAGTAGAAATATAAGGGATTCTTCTGTTCGTGGAATTTTTCGTGGGTTCAGTACGCCGGCGAAACCCACGTTCACGCGCCATCCACGGCTCATTCACTCTTGCGACACTTTATTCAACTCGTCAAACCCACGCATTCGGACCGGCTCCGCGATAAGGTTGCGTTCGGCGCGCCACGGCAAACCGGGTTCGTGTCCTGCTTCCTCTCAATCTACGCTTGACTTTGTCAGGGCCGGGCTACATGATCCGTCCTATGAAAAAGGGCGTCGCGACGTTCGACGTTGTTGTGGCCGGACTGGGCGCGATGGGCAGCGCGGCGGTATATCATCTGGCGAAACGCGGACGGCGGGTCGCCGGCTTCGACCGGTTCCATCCGCCGCACACCCGCGGCTCCTCGCACGGACACGCGCGGGTGATCCGCGAGGCGTACGCCAGCGGGCCTGAGTACGTGAATCTGATCAGACGCGCATACGCGCTGTGGGAAACGCTGGAAGACGAGAGCGGCGCGGAACTGGTCAGGACGTACGGCCACCTCTCCATGCGGCCGCCGGGCGGGGCCGAACGACTCGGCGTCCTCGAAAGCGCGCGTGCGTTCGATATCCCCGTGGAGCGGGTCTCGGCGGATGACGTGCGGCGGCGCTTTCCCATGTTCCGGGTCGAAGACGGCTGGGAGGGCATCTTCGAGCCACGGGCGGGCGCCGTGTTTCCCGAGGCATGCATCGATGCGCATCTGAGGCTGGCGCAATCCGCCGGGGCAAAGCTGAACTTCGACTGCCCGGTGCTGGACTGGACCGCGGATGGAAGCGCGGTGCAGGTGAAAACGCGGTCGGGCGAGATCTCCGCGGGCAGGCTGGTCGTCTGTGCGGGCGCGTGGGTCTCCAGTCTGGCGGCGGACCTGGCGCTTCCGGTGGAAATCGAGCGGATGACGCTGTTTTTCTTTCGGCCGCTGCGGAACGCGGGGATGTTCACGTCCGGCCGCTGTCCGAACAATACCTGGGTGAACGAGGACGGGGTTTCGTTCTACTGTCAGCCGGACTTCGGACGGGGCTTCAAGGCGGCATTGCATTGCGGGCGCGTGGGGGTCAACCCGGACACCATGGACCGCAATACGTCCCCGGATGACGAGGCTCGGATTCGTCCGCTCGTGGAGCGGTTCATTCCCGATGCGGCCGGGCCCGTCGTCCAGAGCCACGTTTGCATGTATACCAATCTTCCGGATACCGGATGGATTGTGGATTGCCATCCCGCGCATGAGCGTGTGATTATCGCTTCGCCGTGCTCGGGGCATGGGTTTAAATTCTCGTCGGCGATCGGAGAGATTGTGGCGAAAATGTGCATGGGCGAAACCGATGCGGCGGATCCCGGGATATTCGGCATCGCGCCGCTGCTGGCCGGAGGATCGCGGACGTGACGATCCAGGACCACGTATCGTGGGCGGATTTCAACGACGACACGCTCCGGTTTTCGCGGGCGATCGGCGCGGACATGATCTGCCTGGACATTCGCGCGATGCACAGGCTGGATCCCTCGATGGACCTGCGCGACGGCCGCGACAGCCGCCCGTTCTTCGAAGCGGCCAGGAAGAAGGTGGAAGCCCACGGAATGGCGCTGTTCAGCGTTTTCATGGCGGGATGGGACGAACTGGCATTCGGCCTGCCGGACCGGGACGAAAAGCTCGAGGCCTGGTGCCGTATGTTGCGCTGTCTGGGCGAGGTGGGCATACTCGCACTGGGCTACAACTTCAAACCGATGGGCAACTTCCGCACGGCTTCGACGCCGCCGGGCCGGGGTGGGGCCGTATACAGCACGTTCGATTACGAGTCGTTCTCGAGGAACAGGCCAAATCCGCACGATCCTCCGATAGACGAGGCGGAAATCTGGACAAATATGAAGCATTTTCTGGAGTGTGTGGTTCCGGTGGCGGAGGAGGCGGGTGTGAGGATGGCGCTCCATCCGGACGATCCGCCCATCCCGGAACCCCTCGGCGGCGTTGCCCAGATCGTGTCCACGCTGGAACAATACCGGCGAATCTTCGCGGCTGCGCCGGGTGACAGCAATGCGATGCTGTTCTGCCAGGGCTGCATGACCGAAATGGGCGTGGACGTCCACGAGACCATCCGCGAGATGGGACTGCGCAAGAAGATCGTCTTCGTGCATTTCAGGAACGTGCGCGGGGCCCTGCCCAGCTTCCAGGAGGTGTTTCTGGATGAAGGCGACGTGAATATGCGCAGGGCGATGGAAGTGTACAAGGAGGTGGGGTTCAACGGGCCGTTCATGATGGATCATACGCCGGGTATCCCCGGCGACGAGAAATCCAGGGCCGGGCACGCGTATGCCGTGGGGTACATCCGCGCGTTGATACAGGCGGTCTATGGGTAGCGTTTCGCGATACCACTAACGGGAGGACATTTATATGTACATACAGGAACAGCTTCCGTGGGACCAGATCAACGACGATACGCTGAGTTTCTTCAAGGCGATCGGCGTGGACTATCTGACGGTGAACGCCATACCTCACGATGTGCGTGAGGGCACGGATCGCACGGAACTCTGGCGGGACGTGAAGAAATTGGCCGAATCCCATGGGTTGAAGTTGACGAACCTGGCGGCGACAGGCTGGGACGAAATATCGCTCGCGCTGGACGACCGCGACGAGAAGATCGAGGCCTGGTGCCAGCTTCTGCGGAGCATGGGCGAGGTCGGCGTTCCCACGCTGGGGTACAATTTCAAGCCGGCGGGGAATTTCCGTACCGAATCCGTACCCCCGGGCAGAGGGGGCGCCAGATACAGTACGTTCGATTACGAGAAGATGATGGAGGACCCGCCGTACTATCCCGACAAGGCCATCTCCGAGGAGAAGATCCTGGAAAATATTCAATACTTCCTGGAACGCGTCATCCCGGTAGCGGAAGAGAATGGCGTTCGAATGGCGCTTCATCCGGACGATCCCCCGATTCCCGAACCCCTGGCCGGCGCCGCCAGGATCGTGTCCACCCTCGAACAGTATCATCACATCTTCGATATGGTCCCCAGCCGCAGCAACGCCATGTTGTTCTGCCAGGGCTGCGTCGCGGAGATGGGCGTGAACGTGTGCGACGCCATCCGGGATATCGGGGGCCGCGAAAAGATCGTCTACGTGCATTTCCGGAATATCCGGGGCGGTCCCAGGAGTTTCCAGGAGGTTTTCGTGGACGAGGGCGACCAGGATATGTACGAGGCGATGCAGACCTATAAGGAAGTGGGTTTCGAGGGACCGTTCATGATGGACCATACGCCCGGTTTCCCGAACACGGATTCCACGTTCTGGGCGGGGCGCGCGTTTGCGGTGGGGTATATGCGCGCACTGATCCAGGCGGTATATCGTTAATCTAACGGTCTCCGGGATTCCCGGACACTGGAGGCGAGTATGGCGGAGCATCGAAAAACACGAGAGACAGAAGAGAGCGTAGACGAGAAAACCGTACGCGTGGCCATGATTGGCGCAGGAGGTCGCGCAACCAGCGCCCATTACCCCTCGCTCAAGGCCTTGAACGGCGTCGAGATGGTGGCCGTATCGGAACTGAGCGAACAGAGGATGGCCGATGCGGCCGCACGGTTCGGCATTCCGGGGCAGTATCCGGACTACAGGCAGATGATCGAGAAGGTAAAACCGGATGCCGTTTACACCATCATGCCGCCCCATCACCTGTACGATATCGCGGCAACGGTGATGGAGGCGGGCTGCCATCTGTTTATCGAAAAACCCCCCGCGATGACAACCGAGCAGACCCGTCAGATGGCGCTGATTGCGCAGAAGCATGAGGTGCTCACCGGCGTGACGTTCCAGAGACGGTTCGCACCGGTCATCCGGTACGGGAAGGAACTCTGCGAAAAGCGCGGGGCCGTCCACAGCGCCGTGGCCACGTTCTACAAGAATGCCGTGGGCGGCGCGCCGTATTACAGGGGAGCGATCGACATCCTCACGTCCGACGCCATTCACGCTGTGGACACGCTGCGCTATCTGTGCGGCGGCGAGGTGGCGTCCGTGGCCAGCGACGTCCGGCGGGAGGACGCCACGCATACCAACATATACCTTGCGCTGGTGAAGTTCAGCTCGGGGGCGACCGGCGTGCTGCTCACGAACTGGATGACGGGGCGACGCATCTTCTCCGTTGAAATCCACTCACCCGGCATTTCGGTGTTCGGGGATCCGGAAGAAGGCGGGCGGGTATTCGCGGACAACAAGGACGAACCCGTGGAAGTGCTCGATCCCTTCCGCCTTGGCGGCGGGGACGACACGTGGCGCGCCTACGGCGCCTACGATATCAACCGCCACTTTATGGACTGTGTCAGAGTCGGGAAACAGCCGGAGACCTGTTTCGACGATGCGGTAAAGACGATGGAGCTGGTGGATCTGATTTACCAGTCGCAGATCTAAACTGATGGAGAGACGAAATGAAATACATCATGTTCACGAAACATCTGGAGGGCCTGGATGTGCCCGGCATTGTCGCCGCGTTGAAATCGGTCGGCGTGGAGGGCGCGGATCTCTGCGTCCGCCCAGGCTATCCGGTACATCCGGAGAATGTCGAAAAGGCCCTGCCGGACGCGGCCAGGCTGTTCGCCGATGACGGGCTATCCATACCCCTGGTCACCACACCGGGTGACTTCGTCAGACCGGACATGGACTACGCGGACCGCCTGTACGCGGCCTGCGGCGAAGCTGGCGTGGGTCATATCAAACTGGGATATTGGCACTGGGCGGCGGGGATGGACTACTGGGAGGAACTGGATGCGGTGCGGGGGCACCTCGAAGGATTCCAGAGCCTGTCGGAGAAACACGGGGTCCAGACCGTGGTGCACAACCACTCCGGGCTGTCGATGGGTCTCAACTCATGCGCGGCCATGAACGTGGTCAAAGGCTTCGATCCCCGGCACATCGGCGTGTTCGCCGATCCGGGACACCTCTCCATCTGCGGGGAGCCGATTGAACTGGCGCTGAATATCGTCCGGTCGCACCTGTCGGTGGTGGCGCTGAAGGACCTGATCCGCCAGCCGTTTGGGCAGAATAGTGGGACAACCTGGCGCACACGCGTCGTCAGGCTTGGCGACGGATACGGAGACTGGCCGGCTCTGCTGCGCGCGTTCAGCGCGGTCAACTTCGACGGTCCCCTGAGCTTCCACAGCGAATACAGCGGGGAACCGGTGGACACGGTGATCGATCTGGCCAGGTCGGACGTGCGTTTTTTCACGGCGCTTCGGAACGCGGGATAGGGTGCGATTAGACCGATATACCCGTATACAGTAAAGGGCGGCCTGAGAACGGGCCGCCCTTTCTTTAGTTCGTGCAAGCGGACATTTCAGTCCAGAATCGCCCTGCAATTCGCCTGGATCCGGAATCCCCCGTCCTGTTGCCGGAGAGCCGTGGCTGACGGCGTGACCTCCACCGTGTCTCCCGGCCCGACGTCGTAGAGATAGGCGATATCGCCAATCCTGAACCCGGTGGTGAGGTCGTGCCTGCCAAGCAGCCGGATGCCCGCATCCCTGCGGACGCCCGGCCGGTGCGGAGCGAGGTCCACGTCGTCAACGGGAAGCCACCGCGCGTGGTCCCGGTCCGTGAGCCAGGCGCCCCGGTAGTAGCCCTGCGCCGCCATGTACAGGTTGGTCTTCGTCGAAAGGCCGGTTCCATCCGGGCTTACGCCAGTAACGACGAAGCGGCCGACCCGGAAACTGTCAGTACCGAACCGGATGCGATAGCGCCTGCCTCTGCCTTCCACGGAAGTGATGTTGTACGCCGCCCAACGGCGGGCGTTTCCGATGCGGGCGACGTCACCGTTGAGAGCCGTCCTGCGGAAGGGCATGCTGTCACGGTCGCGTTCAACGGTTATGGCGGACGACGCCGGATCGACTTCCGCGATACGCCCGCGAAGAGGTCCTGGAACGGACAGCGTATGGCCGTTGGCGCTGATGTTCCCCTGGCCGGACTGGTGCAGGGAGACCAGCTTCCCCTCAGCATCGTGCCGCGCCATTCCAAGACTGCTGCCGCACGGCCCGACGGCGTAGCGGATCGTATCTTCGCCGTCTCGATGGCCGACCCGCAGCGCGAGGGTCTCGCCGTCGGCATCAAGTTGCTCTACTGCGTGGATTTTTCGTGTGCCTTTAAAGGGTTCGTGTACGGCCACGAACCGGCTGGCCGCGCCTTCAGATACGTTACGGAGCAGCACGTAAGTCAGCTGTTTCGGGTTGCCCGGCTTCCTGGGGGGGTCTCCGTGGGCAACGAAGACTTCGTCCGAGGGAAGGAAGATGGTATTCAGGCCGATGCGGGTTTTCACGTCTCGCCAGGATGAGGACCACACTGCGGTCGGATTCCCGCGCCGCACATCGTACAGGTAGGAGTAACCGCCACCGCGGTACGTATAGTACGAGCGTCCCTTCCTCAGCGGGTCGGTAAGACCGGCGTCGTCGTAAATGGCGCCGAATGGCACGTCCCGGCCTGCAAGGGTTCCCTGCTTCTGTGGCGGGTTGAGCGCGATTTCATTTGCGGAAAACTCACCGTCGAATCCGTGCAGGCTGTAGTCGTGCTGCGTTCCACCTGCCACGCGGAAGCAGTCGACGACGTAGCGGGCGTCCCTTGCGATTTCGATGAGTGCGAGCGTCCGCCGGTATTCGGAGGTATGGCGATAGGTTTCCGGAGCATTCACCTGCACCCAGGTCAGGTCTCGCGCCCTCACGAATTGCTCCAGCCGGCCGGGACCCTGTGAATCCTGCCGCCGGCCGTCCACGACGACCGTGGCGTGCGCCAGCGTGTTCTTCGTCCATACCGCGGGACGGTCTCCCTCCGCGGCGTGTTCGCCGTAACCGAGGTCGGGGATGAGTTTTCGGCCGTACGCGAAAAGTTCGATGTTGAGGCTGTCGAAGTGCGCGTGCTCGGTGGCCGCCCGTCCATAATAGAGCGCCAGAGCCGCACGTTCGCGGCCTCGTCCCGACCTCAGCAGGGCCAGGCCGAAGCCACCCATCAACCGGCTTTCGTAGGCCATCTCCTTCAGTTCGGCGGCGGCGCCCGCGTGCGGCGGCGGTTCAATCGGTTCCTCCATCAGCGACTCGAAGCTGTTGAAACCGTTCGCCTGTCGCCGAAGAAGCTCGCCGATGAAGGCGTCTCCCGTTGCCCTGTAAGCGACCTGCAGGGTCTCGGCGCCGAGGGATACGTGTCCTCCGGTTGTCGTCCCGGCGTCGCCGATGCACGGGGTAAAGTCGTCCAGACAGGTCATTTCCGCGGCCCAGCGATACATGCGCAGGAACTTCGGCCTGTCCCAGATCCGTACGCCCTGTTCTTCCAGAAGTCGTGCGATGACCGTGAGGTGCGTGACCCAGCTGCTGTTGTAGCTGGGGGAACTCTCCCACCCCATGCCTTCCCGGAAGATCAGGTTGTCCAGGGCGAAGTTGATCCCTTCCGCATGGGCGGCCTTGTCGCGAAAGATGTACCCGTCGAAGTGGGTGAGCATCTCCTTCAGTTCCGTTGCTTCCCCCGTATTGTTCAACGTCCATTCTACGGCCCTGGCGATCTCATTCCCGTCTCCTGAAGCGAGCGCTGCGATCATCAGGGCTTCCTGGTGCCCGCCGTAGTTGCTCCGGACGTGGCCCCGGTAGATTCCGTCAAGGCTTGCCCCGATGATGCCCGTTTCGATCTTCCTCCTGAATCCATCGGCATCAGAACCGAAGACGGGGTCGCGGGGGATGGCGTCGCGAACGGCATCCAACGCATGGCAGAGCCGCCGTACGGTCCCGGATTCGGAGATGAGGTCGTTCATCTTACCGGTATAGCCGGGAGAGAATTCCAGGGCGTACATGGATTGTCTGCTGTAGTCCATGTGCGGATAGACTTCGGCCAGACGGTCCAGAATAACCAGCGCTTTGTGCGCGTACCGGCCGTCCCCGCTGAGGAGATAGGCCTGAGAGAGGGAGGTAAGGCCGGCAACAACCGTATTCCACGTACTGCAACAACAATAGGCGATGAACCAGTGGCGAAACGGTCCGTCGCCCTGCCAGCCCCATCCGTCGTCGGCGTAAGGGCCGGTAAGCAGGCTGCGGTCTTCCATACCGCTCTGGTAGAATGCCTCAAAGTCATTGCTGGGATAGGACTCGCCGCCCACGGCGCAGGTGACGCGCCACTTGTCCTTGAAGGGATCGTGTATCCATCCGCCCTGTGCGTATCCGCCGTACCCATTCGGACCGCTGCCGTGAACCGGACAGCCGCTCACAAAGTTGATGGTCCAGCTGCGCGGCACTTCAGGACCGGGCATCAGCGCGCGGATGAAGTCCCGGTCACGGTCGAGCCACGGATCCGCCTGGGCAAGGATACGCCCGGCGACTTTTCTCCCGTCGGGGTCATCCGCCGCGCGCTGCCGGGCCAGTTGGATCTGTTCCGGTGTGTAGAGATTCACATCGGCTCCTTCGAAACTGCTTTGAAAATAACACGATAAACTGCGAAGAAACGAGACTACGAGACTACGAGACTACGAGACTACGAGACTACGAGACTACGAG
>JAPPJY010000084.1 GCA_028874335.1 Gemmatimonadota bacterium
AGCTCTGGTAAACGGCGGCCGTAACTATAACGGTCCTAAGGTAGCGAAATTCCTCGTCGGTTAATTGCCGACCTGCACGAATGGTGTAACGGCTTGGGCGCTGTCTCAACGGGGGACTCGGCGAAATTGTAGTTCCGGTGAAGATGCCGGATACCCGCGGCGGGACGGAAAGACCCCGTGAACCTTTACTCCAGCCTGACACTGGGTTTCGGCACAGTATGTGTAGGATAGGTGGGAGGCTACGAAGTGGGGGCGCCAGCCCTCATGGAGCCGTCCTTGAAATACCACTCTTATTCTGCTGGAATTCTAACCTGGGCCCTTGAATCAGGGTCGGGAACACTGTCAGGTGGGAAGTTTGGCTGGGGCGGTCACCTCCTAAAATGTAACGGAGGCGCCCAAAGGTTCCCTCAGCGCGGTCGGTAATCGCGCATAGAGCGTAAAGGTATAAGGGAGCTTAACTGCGAGACACACAGGTCGAGCAGGTGCGAAAGCAGGGCTTAGTGATCCGACGGTTGCGCGTGGAAGCGCCGAAGCTCAACGGATAAAAGGTACTCCGGGGATAACAGGCTGGTCCTCCCCAAGCGTCCATAGCGACGGGAGGGCTCGGCACCTCGATGTCGGCTCATCACATCCTGGGGCTGGACAAGGTCCCAAGGGTTAGGCTGTCCTCCTATTAAAGTGGTACGCGAGCTGGGTTTAGAACGTCGTGAGACAGTTCGGTCCCTATCTGCCGTGGGCGCAGGATATTTGAGGAGATCTGTCCTTAGTACGAGAGGACCGGGATGGACGAACCTCTAGTGTACCAGTTGTCTCGCCAGAGGCATCGCTGGGTAGCTATGTTCGGCAGGGATAAGCGCTGAAAGCATCTAAGCGCGAAGCCCACTCCAAGATAAGATATCCCGTGGGTAAACCCACCTGAAGGCTCCTTGTAGACTACAAGGTCGATAGGTCGCAGGTGTAAGCGCAGCAATGCGTTCAGCCGAGCGATACTAATCAGCCGTGCGGCTTGATCAAATTTGGTTTCTCGGCGGATCGTCCGTGCGTTTTGGTTGCAGTGGGATCCTGTTCCGTATTCGGTTGTCCGTTTTGTTTTCCTGGTGGCTATAGCGGAGGGGGTACACCTCTTCCCATTCCGAACAGAGAAGTTAAGCCCTCCAGCGCCGATGGTACTGCTTGGGTAGCCTTGTGGGAGAGTAGGTCGCTGCCGGGAAACTCCAACAGGGTCCGGGATTCGGACGAATCCCGGACCCTGTTGACGTTTTTGATCGAAGAAAGACTTGACAGGCGCGACAATTCTGTATTAATTGGTCGTTTCGTGCCGGTCCGGCCTGCTGTCGTCCGACGGACCCGTCGCTGCTTTTTTCGATTTTACAGGAGGAGGCGTGTGAATACCGAAACGCCTGACAGGATTCGGAACGTAGCCCTAGTGGGACACAGCAGTACGGGCAAAACCTCGCTGGCCGAAGCGCTGCTTTATACGGCCGGTGAGAGCAATCGTCTGGGCACCATCGACGCCGGTACGACAAGGTCGGACTTCGCCGAGGCCGAGATTGCCCGGAAGATCTCCATCAGCATGTCCATGTTGCACTGCGGATGGAACGGCGCAAAGGTCAATATCCTCGATGCGCCGGGATACGCGGATTTCATCGGTGACGCCAAGGCGGCGACGTGGGCCGCCGACAACGCGGTTCTCCTTGTTCACGCGGCCAACGGCGTGGAGATCGGCACGGACAAGGCCTGGGGTTTCGCGGAGTCCTACGGGCGTCCGCGCCTGTTTTTCGTGAACCACGTCGACAAGGAGTTCGCCGACTTCGAAAAGGTCCTCGATGCGCTGCAGGAGCAGTACGGTCGGCATGTGCTTCCGTTTCAGATACCCGTGAACCAGGGCGCCGGCTTCAATCAGATCATCGACGTTCTGCATCAGCGGCTGCTGACGTATCCGGCCGATGCGAATGGAAAGCCCGAAACAGGCGAGGTGCCTGCCGATCTTCGCGACGACGTCGAGTCCCTCCGGGAGCGGATCGTCGAGGCGGCGGCCGAGAGCGACGACGAGCTGACGGAGAAGTACCTTGAGGATCTGGATCTTTCCGAAGAAGACCTCTCGCGCGGACTGAAGCTCGGCATCCTGAACGGAACGACGGTTCCGGTTCTTTGCGGCGATGCTTCCAGAAATGTGGGAGCCGATCAGCTGCTGGATTTCCTCGTTGACAGTATGATGGCGCCTTCTGAAATGCCCGCAACGGGCGGACGTATGGTGGCAACGGACGAGCCTGCCGAACTCCGGTCGTCCGGTGACGGGCCGCTTGCCGCCGTGGTGTTCAAGACCGTTTCGGAAACCGTTGGCGACCTGTCTTTCATCCGCGTGTATTCCGGATCGCTGGCGTCATCTTCAGAGGTGTATAACTCGAGCGGAAAGACTGCCGAACGCGTCGGGCAGATCTACGTCCTGAACGGCCAGGATCGCGAAGAAGTACCTTCCATTTACGCTGGTGATATGGGGGCGCTGGTCAAGCTGAAAGACACGCACAGCGGCAATACGTTGTGCGATCGCCGCAACCAGGTGGAAGTCACGCCCGTGGAATTCCCGCATCCGCTGATCCGTATCGCTCTGGAGCCGAAATCACGCGGAGACGAAGAGAAGATCAGTATGGGATTGCAGCGAATCCACGAAGAAGATCCCAGTTTCATCGCCGGATACGATGCGGAACTGAAACAGATCATCGTTCAGGGGCAGGGTGAGTTGCACCTCGACGTCGTGCTTGAAAAACTGAAGCAGAAGTTCGGCGTTGAGGTAAATAGGGTCCAGCCGAGGATTCCCTATCGCGAGACCATCACGTCGCACGCCGAAGGGCACCACCGGCACAAGAAGCAGACCGGCGGACGCGGGCAGTTCGGAGAGGCGTATTTGCGCATCGAGCCGGCGAACCGCGGTGAAGGATACGAGTTTCAGGATGAGGTGGTGGGCGGCGCCATCCCACGCAATTACATACCCGCGGTGGAAAAAGGCGTAGTCGAAGCCATCCAGCGGGGCGTGCTTGCCGGATACAATGTGGTGGATACGCGTGTTACCGTCTACGATGGTTCGTATCACCCGGTCGATTCATCCGAAATGGCCTTCCAGATGGCGGGTTCCCAGGCATTCCAGAAGGCGTTTATGAGCGCCCGGCCGATTCTGCTGGAGCCCATTTATCGCGTCACGGTTATGGTTCCGGAAAAATATATGGGTGACGTGATGGGCGATCTGAACAGCCGGCGGGGTCGGATACAGGGCATGGACCCCGAAGGCAGCTTTCAGGTCATCCGTGCCGAAGTGCCGTTGGCGGAGCTGTATAAGTACTCGACGTCGCTTCGTTCGATGACGCAGGGTACGGGTGATTATACGATGGAATTCGACCACTATGAACCCGTACCCGCAGACCTCACCCGGAAAATCGTAGAAGCCTCCAGGAAGGAGGGCGAAGCCGTAGAGGCGTGATTCGGCGTGAAGAACCGATGGCCTCAGGCGATGTCCTCCACGGGACGTCGCCTGCTTTTGTTTATGGCTGTCGGACCTCATGAACCGCGGAACCTCTGCGGACAAAGCACGGTTCATGCACCCGGGCTGCCGAGGAGCCGCCGCCGCCGAATCACGATCGGCCGTGAATCTGCGAGCAGGATCGCTCGTTTTTGTATTGCCAAAATTTTCATTTGTTGCTATATTATCAAATAGTTAGCGCGATTTTTCCGGTGAATTTGTCGAACTTCGACGGAGGTGGGCGGTTTATGGCGGGTCATTCGAAATGGGCGAACATCAAGCACAGAAAAGGACGCGCGGATGCCGCCAGGGGCAAGCTGTTCACCAGGCTGATCAGAGAAATCACGGTGTCCGCGAGGGAAGGGGGCGGGGACGAGGCGAATAACCCACGGCTCAGGGCCGCGATCCTGAATGCGAAATCGGAAAATATGCCGGCCGCCAACATCGAGCGTGCCATCAGGAAGGGCACCGGCGACCTGCCGGGCGAATCGTACGAAGGCGCGGTATACGAGGGCTACGGCCCCGGCGGAGTCGCGCTCTTCATCGAAGTGTTGACCGACAACAGGAATCGCACCGTGTCCCAGGTCAGGCATCTCCTCAGCAAGCACAATGCCAGCATGGCCGAGAGCGGTTCGGTAGCGTGGGTTTTCGATCAGAAGGGGCTGGTTGTCGTGTCCAGAGAAAATACCGATGAAGAGACACTGATGATGGCCGCCCTCGAGGCCGGCGCCGAAGATATCGTCGAAGAAGAAGCCGTCTATGAGGTTTACACCTCGCCACAGGGATTCGGCCCCGTGCAAAAGGCGCTTGCGGAACAACAGATCCCCGTCGAGAGGGCCGAGTTGACGCGGGTGCCGCAGAACACGGTGCCCGTCGAAGGAAACAC
The DNA here is from genome assembly GCA_028874335.1 of Gemmatimonadota bacterium. Classification (GTDB taxonomy): domain Bacteria; phylum Latescibacterota; class UBA2968; order UBA2968; genus JAAXHE01. The sequence goes on from JAPPJY010000084.1 coordinate 4,401, forward strand.
GGCGGAACGCCTGATCCGTCTGCTGGAGACGCTGGAGTCCGAGGACGACGTGCAGCGGGTCTATGCGAACTTCGAGATGGACGAAAAGGAACTGTCAGACCTGGTTTCTCCCTGAGCCGACGGGTTCTGCCGCATCGGCCTGTTTATTAAGATACGAACACCCGAACGGTCTTCCATTTCTCCCCCCTGCAAGTCCAAATTGTATTACGAAAGGCGTGCACCGTGCTGGTTCTGGGCATCGACCCCGGCAGCGTGATCACCGGCTACGGCGTCGTGGAATGCCATGGGCGCAATAGCCGCATGGTTGCAGGCGGGACCTTGCGGCCGGATGCCGGGCTTCCCTTTTCCCGGCGGCTTCTTGAGATTCACGATGGGCTCCTGAAACTGATCGAGGAATACTCGCCTGACGAAGTTGCGGTCGAAAACGCCTTCTATCGAGCCAACGTGAAGACATTGATGAAGATGTGCGAAGCCCGGGGCGCGATTATGGTCGCCCTTGCAAGGTCGGAACTTCCCGTATTCCAATACGCGCCCCGCGAGGTCAAACAGGCTGTCGTGGGTCGCGGCGGGGCGTCCAAGGAACAGGTTCAGTTTATGATTCGAAATCTGTTCGGTCAAAAACGCGTCACGGGACCCTACGATATCACCGATGCGCTGGCAGTCGCGGTCTGCCACGTGAACCGGCTTCAGGCGCCGGGTGGTCGGGTCCCGGGCGAAACTGCCGGCGAGAAAGAGCGGTCGGCCGTTCTTCCCGACGGCAGACGCGGGCACGCGGGTGCGCGGCGGATGGACCGGCTGACGGAAAAGCTGGAAAAGATGGGCGTAGACGCCGCCCGGACGACAGGAGCGAAACGAAGGGGTCGATAGTCGAATGATTGCCTATCTCGAAGGCAAACTGGCCGTAAACAGCCCGACGCATCTGGTCGTCGACGTTGCAGGTGTCGGCTTTTTCGTTCACATTCCAATGTCAAGCTATGACTCGGGCCGGGGACATGGGGAAACCGTCAAATTACTGACCCATCTGCACGTACGCGACGATGCGCTGACGATATACGGGTTCGCAACTGAGGCCGAGCGGGACCTGTTCGAGTTGCTGATCTCGGTTTCGGGAATCGGCCCGCCGTTGGCCCAGAAGATTCTCTCCGGCGTTCAGATTCGGGATTTTCGCAGGCTGGTGGTATCGGACGATGCCCCCGGACTCACCCGGATCAAGGGGATCGGCCGGAAACTGGCGCAGCGGCTCGTGCTTGAATTGAAGGACCGGATCGGCGATGTTCCCGATGACGACGGTGTGGAGCGGGTATCGCCCGTTGCGGCAGGACGTGCTGAAGAAGCGGCAAAAGCGCTTGAGGGTCTGGGCGTCCCCCAGGTGAAGGCCCGGAGCGTGGTCAACCATGCGATCGACGACCAGGGTAACGAGGCGCCGGTAGAAGCAATCATTCGAGAAGCGCTTCGGCGACTGTAGGCCCGGGCCGGGACGTTGTGAAACCCATACGGGACCGGTGTAACAACGGAAGACGGTTTGGAATGAACGGAAGGATAAGCGACCCCCAGATGCAGGACCGGGACCGGTTCGAAGGCGACGACCAGCTGCGCCCGGGTCGATTCGCCGATATGACGGGACAGGAGAAAGTCAAGGAGAAGCTGCGAATCGCGGTCGATGCGGCAATGCACCGGGGCGACGCCATGGACCACGCGCTTCTCTATGGTCCACCGGGGCTTGGAAAGACAACGCTGGCATACGTCGTCGCCAACGAGCTGGGCGCCGAGATCGTGCCGACCTCCGGCCCCGTACTCGAACGTGCGGCGGACCTGGCCGGCCTGCTGACCAATCTGAACGAAAAGGACGTCATTTTCGTTGACGAGATTCATCGCATGAACCGGGTCGTGGAGGAAACGCTGTATCCCGCAATGGAGGACTTCGTCCTGGACATCATGCTCGATAGCGGGCCCGGCGCGCGCTCTTACCGGGTTCCTCTCGATCGTTTTACGCTCATTGGCGCAACCACGCGATACGGCCTTCTGACCGCTCCGATGCGGGACCGGTTCGGCATTATCGAGCGGCTGGACTTCTATACCGAACCTGAATTGCAGACGATCGTCGAACGCGCCGCGCGGATACTGAAAATCAGGATTCAGTCGGAAGGCGCATACGAAATCGCGCGGCGGTCGCGGGGAACGGCCCGGATCGCCACCCGGCTGTTGAGAAGGTCGCGGGATTACGCGCAGGCGCGTGCGCAGGGCACGATTACGCTGGACGTTGCGGGTCGCGCGCTGGAACTTGCCGATATCGACGACGAAGGCCTGGACGAGATGGATCGCCGTCTTCTGTCGATGCTGGTTGAGAAGTACGGTGGCGGGCCGGTGGGTCTGAATAACCTGGCGGCCGCGCTGGGTGAAGAGCAGGATACGATCGAGGATGTCTACGAGCCCTACCTGATTCAGGAAGGATTTCTGCTGCGCACCCACAGAGGGCGGCAGGCCACGCCGCTGGCCTGGCGACATCTCGGATTGACCCCGCCCGAAGGACAGCAGGGGCGCCTGTTGTGACATCGGGGGGCGAAAGCGGCACAGCGGGTCCCGCGTGAGGTTGAGCGATGTACGTGCTGGGTATCGAAACCTCGACACCGGTGTGCAGTGTCGGTCTGGTCGACAAAGACCGGGTACTGACGTGTTACTCGCAGAATACGGGGCTGCGGCACGCCGAGCGGACGATTGCCATGGCGGAACGGGCCGTTCAGGACGCGGGCATCGCGGCCGCGGACCTCCACGGGGTGGCCGTGGGATCCGGTCCGGGCTCGTTTACGGGCCTTCGGATCGGGATGGCCGCCGCAAAGGGCCTGTGTTTCGCGTTGGATCTTCCGCTCCTGACCGTCTCGACCCTGAAGGGGCTCGCCGCCCGGGTTATCTTCGAACGCATGCCGGTCTGCGCAATGCTCGATGCCCGTCGCGGCGACGTCTACGCGGGTGTGTACAGTCTCGACGATGGCGCCCTGACGGCCCGTCTTCCGGATTCCGCGCTTCCTCTTGAAGATCTGATTCCGAAGCTCCCGAAGCCGGTGTTGATTGTCGGTGAGGGCGGCTCGAAATACCGGAACCGGATCCAGGCGCATCTGGGTGAAGACGCCGGATTCGCGCCCGCGTCCAACCATCCTTGCGGCGCGTCCGTGGCGCTTCTGGGTGTTGAGGCCCTGAGGCACGGAAACGCGGTCGACCTGGCGACGGCGGAGCCCGAGTACCATCGCCGGCCTCAGGCCGAAAGTGCGGGAACTACAGGATAACTGCCTAAGAAGCTGTTTTAAAATTCCTGGTGAGTCCCGAGCGCGAGCGAAAATGTGTCGGTCAAGGCGGGTAAATTCGCCCATATTTGGGTATACGGGTGGATTTGACCAACGCAGACCGACGCTTTTGCAGCCGCGCGAAGACCGCTGGGGGTTTTAAGACAGCTTCTAAGGAGTCCGAATTCGATGCGGGTCGAGTCGCAGGAGAGGAATGCCGAATTCAGGCTGGATGAAATGGGCGCGGGACACCTGGACGCGGTCGTCGCGATCGAGCGCGAGGGGTTCGCGGACCCCTGGCGGCGAAAAGACTTCGAAGACGCGTTGGAAAGACGGGACGGTTACAGCCTGGTCTGTCTGAACGGCAATCGGGTCGTCGCGTATGCGGTTGGTTTCCTCGTGACCGGCGAATATCATCTGGCCAATCTTGCCGTGCTCCCCGCCTTTCGGCGCCGCGGACTCGGGAGACGGTTCCTGGCGGCCGTGCTGAACGGGCTGTCCGAGCGGAATGCGGATGTCGTCACCCTCGAAGTGCGGGTTTCCAATCTGTCCGCCATCGGGCTCTACAGGAAACTCGGATTCCGGACCGTCGCGATTCGCAACGGGTATTACACGTCGCCCGCTGAAGACGCGCTTGTCATGTTGAAGGCGCTGAATGGACAATTCACCGGGTGGGTGAACGGTAAAGTCTAATCAAACGGCAGGCGACGGCGGATGTTCAACCGGGCGGTCGTGGGACAGGAACGAGTGACGGAGCGGCTCGAGCGGATGGCGGGTAGCGCAAATCTGCCGCACGCCCTCCTCTTTACGGGACCGGAGGGTACGGGGAAAGCGGCCGCAGCCCTCGAAATGGCGAGGAGTCTCTACTGCGACGGGGGGAACGCGGGATGCTGTGAAAACTGCCGGGGATGCAGGAAGACTGCGGGCCTGAACCACCCTGACCTGTCTCTGCTGTTTCCGTTTTCGCAGCGGTCGTCGCCCGAGGCGGAGCGGGAGACGCTGGTCCGTATCGCGGATGATCCTTACGGATACCCGCTGCCGGCCGACCATTCCACCCATGCAATCGGGCAGATTCGAACCCTGCAGAAACAGTTCGCATATGGCGCGTTCGAGGGGGGATGGCGGGTGGCGGTCATCCTGCACGCGGATCGGATGCGCGTGGAAGCCGCCAATGCGCTGCTGAAAACGCTCGAAGAACCTCCCGCCCGGTCACTGTTGATTCTCACGGCGTCCGCGCAGGATTCCCTGCTGCCGACCATCGTCTCCCGATGCCAGTGGGTGGTGTTTTCCCCTGTTTCGGTTGACGACGCGGCGCGGATGTTGTCGAATGAACGCGATATCGGCGACGAGGCGGCGACGTCCATAGCGCGCACCTGCGGCGGAAACCTCAGGCGCGCCCGCGAAATGGCCGATCATGAGGTCGACGGCCAGCAGGACAGGGGGTACCGGTTTCTGTCCGCGCTCCTGTGGGACGAGGAAGCGAGAATCCACGCGGCGCTGGAGAGGCTGGCCGCGGACAGAGATGAGGCCCTGCAAATGCTCGGCGGCGCGGAGATATGGCTTCGGGACGCCATTCTTCTCCATTACGGCGACGCCGGCGGCGTGACCCATGGCGGCCGGATCGACGAAATCCGGCGATTGTCCCGTGTGCTGGGTCTGGATGGCGTCAGACGTACAGCCGAAAAGATCGAATCCCTGCGTGAGATGAACCGGCGCAACGTCAATCTGTACGTGGGCCTCGTTTCGCTGTGGCGGGAGGTAAGGAGCGTCGCGAATCAGCAGTCTTCCGGCGGGTTGGATTGGACCGGAGGCACGGCCGACAACGGCTGATTGCCATTTATCGGATGAATGTATGGGGCGGTTTTACATAACAACACCGATATACTACGTGAATGACGAACCGCACCTGGGTCATGCGTATACGACCATAATGGCGGACGTCTTTGCCAGGTATCATCGGATTGCGGGCGACGAGGTACTGTTTCTGACGGGGACGGACGAGCACGGTCAGAAGGTGGCCCAGGCAGCGAAGGAGCGGGGCGTCGCCCCGCAGGAACACTGCGACGAGATGGTCGAACGCTTTCGAAGGCTCTGGGCGACCCTGGATATTTCTTACGATGACTTCATTCGAACCACGGAATCCCGGCACAGGCGCGTCGTGCAGCAGATTCTCCAGCGTCTGTACGAAGCCGGAGAGATCTATTCGGACGACTATGAGGGCTGGTATTGCGTACCGGACGAACGGTTCTGGACGAAGAAGGACCTCGTGGACGGGAAATGCCCGGAGTGCGGGCGCGAGGTGGCGCGGATATCGGAGAAGAACTACTTCTTCCGCATGGGGAAATACCAGGCGTGGCTGACGGACCGAATCCGAAACGACCCCCGGTTCGTGCTTCCCGCTTCGCGCAGAAACGAAATGCTCGGTTTTCTGCGCCGGCCTCTCAACGATCTGTGTATCTCCCGCCCGAAAGCCCGATTGTCCTGGGGCATTCCACTGCCGTTCGACGAATCCTACGTCTGTTACGTCTGGTTCGACGCGCTGATCAACTACATTACGGCGGCTGGATATCTTCAGGATACGGAAGACTTCGCAAGGTGGTGGCCCGCCTCCTGTCATCTGATCGGCAAAGATATATTAACCACGCATTGCATATACTGGCCCACCATGTTGAAGGCGATGGGCGTCGAGACCCCGGAAACCGTGATGGCCCACGGATGGTGGCTCGTCGACGAGGAGAAGATGAGCAAATCCCTGGGCAATGCGATACGTCCCCTGGATCTGGCCGAAAAATACGGCGTGGACGCCTTTCGGTACTTTCTGGTGCGCGAGATGGTGCTGGGTTTGGACAGCAGTTTCGGGGAAACGGGATTCGTCCACCGGTACAACTCCGAGCTGGCAAACGACCTGGGGAATCTGCTGAATCGCACCGTGGTCATGGCCAGTCGATACATGGGCGGGCGGGCGCCCGCGGCGGACTTGAACCACCCCGACCTCTACTCGCTGAAGGCGCAGGCCCGCAAGACGCTGGAGGGTGTGACCGACGCGCTGGAGAAGATGAATCCCACGGGAATCCTGGACGCGATCTGGGACCTCGTCCGGCAGGCGAATCGCTTTGCGGAGGCGCAGGCGCCGTGGAACCTCGCCAGAGATCCCAATAGCAAGGATACCCTGAAGGCAACACTCTACGGCCTTCTCGAAACGATGCGCCATCTTGCGGTACTGTTGTTTCCGGTCTTGCCGGGCAAAGCGGAGGAGATCTGGGCGCAGATTGGCGCGGATGGCGAAGTGAAGACGCAGACCATACACGGGCTCGAACCCTGGGGCGGGCTGCGTGCCGGGGCAGAGGTGAACCCTGGAGGGCCGATCTTTCCCAGGATCGAACCGGTAGAAGAGGACCATTCGGAGAAGACTGACATGGATGACGGCAAAGGTGCTCTGGTCCCGTTCAGTGAGTTTCAGAAGCTTGAGTTTCGCGTGGCCAGGGTGGAGTCCGCAGAACGGGTCCCGGGCGCCGACCGCCTGCTGGCTTTGCAGGTCAGCCTGGGTGAGGAGCAGCGCCAGATCGTGGCCGGGGTGGCAAAGCAATACCAGCCGGAATCGCTGGTTGGCCGTCAGATTGTGGTGGTGGCCAATCTGGAGCCGGCGACGATCCGTGGGGTGTCGTCCGAAGGCATGCTGCTGGCGGCATCGGCGGACGGGCGTGTCGCCCTGCTGCAACCGGACGCCGACGTTCCCGACGGGGCCGAGGTGGGCTGAGGAGATGTTCGTCGATACCCATGCCCATCTCAATTTCCCCCAGTTCAAGGGCGACGAGGAGGCGACGATCCGGCGTGCCCGCAAGGCAGGGGTGGGAATCATCGTCAACGTCGGCACGAACCTGGATGTGAGCAGGACCGCGCTGGACCTCGCCCGGTCCCATGAAGGGGTCTACGCGACGGCGGGTTTTCATCCGCACGACGTCGAACTGGCCGATGCGGACGGTTTGAAAGCGCTGAAGCGGCTGGCATTGAACGGAAAGGTCGTGGCTGTCGGCGAGACGGGCCTGGATTTCTTTCGGGACTATGCGCCCCGGCCACTTCAGGAGCGGATGTTCCGGTTCCACATTCGTCTGGCAAGGCAGACGGGACTTCCGCTTGTGATCCACAGTCGCGGCGCGGAGGACAGGGTGATGGACATCCTTGAATCGGAAGGCGGCGTTACGGCCGGCGGCGCGTTGCACTGCTTCGGGGGCGGTACCGACCAGGCGAAGCGGGCGGTGGACCTTGGGTTCCATCTCGGATTCGGCGGAACGGTGACGTACAATCGCTCAACGTCGTTGTCCGTGGCGCTGGACACGCCGCCCGATCGTGTCCTCCTGGAAACCGATTGCCCGTATCTCGCGCCGGTCCCGTACAGAGGTCGGCGAAATGAGCCGGCATACGTACGGCAGATTGCCGAATTCCTGGCCGGACGTGCGAACGAGCTCCTGGACAGCTTCGCCGCTCGAACCACGGAGAATGCCCGCAGGCTTTTCGGATTGATGTGATGACCAAGCCCAAAAAGGGCCTTGCGCAGCATTTCCTGACCGACGTCGGGGTCGTCCGGAGAATCGTCAGGGCTGCAGGCGTCCACGCCGATGACCTGGTGGTTGAAATCGGACCGGGCCGCGGCGCGCTGACCGGCCGGCTGTTGGCGCGGGCGGACAGAGTCATTGGAATCGAACGGGATGAGGCGCTCTGCGATTTCCTGGGGTCCCGCTTCGGACCGGGGTTGCATCTGCGCAATCAGGATGTGTTGACGGTTGACTTTTCCGATCTGATTCGCGGGGAAGGATTCGATCGTGCGATACTGGTGGGAAACCTGCCGTATTACATTACGGGCGCGGTCATACAGCGAATCCTGGAGGCGCGGCGCCGGTTCAAACGGGCTGTTCTGACCGTGCAACGGGAGGTTGCCCGACGGATTGTCGCCGCTCCGGGCAACAGAGACTATGGCGTGCTGTCTATTGCTGTTCAGTTGCATTCCGATCCGAAGACACTGTTCGACCTGGCCCCGGATGTATTCCACCCGGCGCCAGGGGTCTTTTCGTCCGTGATACGGTTGGATTTCCACCGGGAGACCCGCTACCGCATTCAGGATGAGCGGTTTTTCTTTCGCGTGGTCCGGGCGGCTTTCGGTCAGCGGCGGAAGATGCTGAAAAACGCCCTGCTGGGCATGGCGCATGGCCGGATGGAGATCCTGCAGCGTGTGGGTGCAATGGCGGAAATCGACTTCAGGTTGCGGCCGGAAGCCGTCTCCATACCGGAATATGAGCGGATTTCCCGTGCGCTCAAGGCATCTTGCGATTTCAGCGGGCAGCTTCACGGGACCCGATAGCCGACATTTGTCGCGTACCATCGCGGATTGCCAAATGGGAACGATATGTCCGTGGGGGTGTCTTCCGCGGCATATCCGTTCATCTAGCCAAGAGGGAAGAGAAATGCCTCCGATGCCGAAGGCGGACAAGATCTGGTTTAATGGAAAGTTCGTAGATTGGGACGACGCAAGGATCCACGTGTTGTCGCACGTGGTGCACTACGGATCCAGTGTTTTTGAGGGGGTTCGCTGTTACAATACTCGAAGGGGACCGGCCTGTTTCCGTCTGGCGGACCACGTGAATCGTCTGTACGATTCAGCCAAGATCTACCGGATGCCGATTCCTTATGAACGTGAGGAGATCTCCCGGGCTATTCTGGAGTCTATCCGTACGAATGGACTTCAGGGGTGTTACGTTCGACCCGTGATCTTTCGAGGATACAACAGTCTGGGCGTGGATCCCACGTCCTGTCCCGTGGAAGTCGTCATCGCGGTTTGGGAATGGGGAGCCTATCTCGGCGAGGAGGCGCTGGAAAAGGGGGCTGAGGTTCGTTTTTCCTCGTGGAACCGGCTGGCGCCCAACACCATGCCTTCGCTGGCAAAGGTCGGCGCCAACTACATGAACTCGCAGTTGATCAAGCTGGAGGCGCTTGCCGATGGATACGTGGAGGGAATCGCCCTGGATGCGCAGGGCCACGTGAGCGAAGCCAGCGGAGAGAACATCTTCATGGTGAAGAACGGCGCGATTTACACCCCCTCCACCGGATCGTCGATTCTGCCGGGAATTACCCGTCACACGGTCATTACGCTGGCGCGCGATCTTGGCTACTCGGTAACCCAGCGCGACATACCCAGAGAGTCGCTGTACATCGCCGACGAGGTCTTTTTTACCGGCAGCGCGGCCGAAGTGACGCCAATCGCGCGAATTGATCACATTCCGGTCGGTGAAGGGACGCGCGGACCCATCACAAAGGCGCTTCAGGACGCGTATTTCGGCGTCGTGTCGGGCGAAACGGACGACCGGCACGGCTGGCTGACCTATGTCTATCAATGAACCCGCTCAATGTGGAGGCCGGGTCACGGAACAGGACTCCGGATCGGAATGCATGGTATGGATGAATTAGGGGGCAAACACGTCGCTGTCATCGGGGCCGGGAATATGGGCGGCGCGTTGATCGCGGGCCTGGTGCAATCCGGCGCCCTGCCGCCGGAACGGGTGACGGCGGTGGACATCGACGATGAATTGCTGGCGTCGCACCGGCGGACACTGGGGGTGAAAACAGATCGCGCAGCCGCCGCGGTCGCTGCCCGGCAGGACGTGGTGGTGCTCGGATTGAAGCCCCAGGTGTGGGCGTCGGTTGTGAAACCGCTGGCGGCGCTGCTTACCGGACGGCAGCTGGTAATTTCCATTATGGGCGGCGTACGTACGGGCGCTATAGAGGAAGTTCTGGGCGGGCGGGTACCGGTTGTGCGCGCGATGCCGAATATCCTCGCGCAGATCCGCGCATCCGTCACGGCGATCTGCCCGGGTGAATTCGCGCAGGAAGCACATATGGCTGCAGCCGAGGCCATTCTGGAGTCGGTCGGCGCGTCCGTGCGCCTGAGCGAAGCGCAGATGGATGCGGTTACCGGACTTTCCGGAAGCGGCCCTGCCTTTGTGTACGTGATGATCGATGCGCTGGCCGACGGGGGCGTCAGGATGGGCATTCCCAGGCCCGTTGCGCTCAAGCTGGCGGCGGAAACGGTTTTCGGCGGTGCAAAGATGGTGATCGAGAGCGGGCAGCACCCGGCGGTGTTGAAAGACCAGGTAACGTCCGCGGGCGGTACCACCATCGCCGGACTGCAGGCGTTGGAAACCGGGGGACTGCGGGCCGCGCTGATGAAGGCGGTGGAAGCCGCGACCCGGCGTTCCGAGGAGCTGGGAACCTCGCTTTGATGTCTCCCGGGCAGAACACTGTGCGGGGTTCCGGTCGGAGGTCGTGATGATTGTGATTGTGGACTGTGGCATGGGCAATCTGCGCAGCGTACAAAAGGGGTTTGAGCGTGTCGGACACGCCGCGGCGATTACGGATCGCCCCGAAGACGTGGAACGTGCCGACCGCGTGGTGTTGCCCGGCGTCGGCGCCTTCGGAGACGCGATGGTGAATCTGAAGTCGGCGGGACTGGTGGAACCTCTGAAGCGTTCGATTTCCGGCGGTCGGCCATTCCTCGGAATCTGCGTCGGTCTTCAACTTCTGTTTTCCGAAAGCAGCGAGATGGGCCGCCACCGCGGATTTGGCGTTCTGCCCGGTTCGGTTCGCCGGTTCCCGGACGGGGTGCGGGTGCCTCAGATCGGATGGAACCAGATTCGGATTCAGAAGCAGACGCCGCTTCTTGCGGGTATACCCGATGAAGCGTTCTTCTATTTCGTACATTCATACTACGTTGATGCCGAATTGGAATCCGATTGCGTGGCAACCACCGATTACGCGCTCGATTACACGTCGATCGCGGGCCGGGGGACGACCTACGGGATTCAGTTTCATCCCGAGAAGAGCCAGGATCTGGGACTGCGCATCCTGAAGAATTTTGCGGAGCGGGTATGTTAGCGAAACGCATCATTCCCTGTCTGGACGTCAAGAATGGCCGGAACGTGCGCGGTGTGAAGTTCTCGGCCGACCGCGACGCCGGAGACCCTGTTGAGCTGGCCCGCCGGTACGACGAGGAAGGCGCGGACGAACTCGTCTTTTACGATATTACGGCGTCGGCGGAAAAGCGGGACATCGTCGCCGGTCTCGTGCGTCAGGTATCGGAACAGGTGTTTATCCCGTTCACGGTGGGCGGCGGCGTGCGGACGTTTGACGACATCTGCACGATCATCGAGGGTGGCGCCGAAAAGGCGTCCATCAATTCAGCCGCGATTCGTTCACCGGATCTGATTACCCGGGGCGCGGCACGTTTCGGCGCACAGGCGATCGTCGGATCCGTCGATGCCGTACGACGCGGCGACCCGGCAGGGAAGCCGGAATGGGAAGTCATGATCGACGGCGGCAGGACGTCCACGGGCAGGGACGCCCTGGCGTGGGCGATGGAATTGGTCGACAGAGGCGCGGGGGAGCTTGTGTTGAACAGCATCGACGCAGATGGAACGCGAGAGGGTTATGACATCGAACTGAACCGTGCTGTGGCGGAACTTGTGGACGTGCCGATCGTGGCTTCAGGGGGTTCGGGCGGACCTGAGCACATGTACCGGGTGCTTCAGGAGGGCAAGGCCAGCGCGGCTCTGGCGGCGTCGATTTTTCACTATCGCCACTACAGCATTCCCCAGGTAAAATCGTACCTCGCCGGTCGGGGCGTCTGCGTGCGCCCGCGGGTAAGGGTGGATCTGTAATGGATTGCAAGCCAACGAACGGGTCTGGAGAGATCCGAGCCGGGGACGGAAGGGCGCGAAATTCCGGTCCGAACCGGACCTGTCCTGAACGACAGGCGCTGTTCGAAGGGGTTCGTCGTGTCGTGCTGAAGCTGGGCACGCGCCTGGTCACGCAAAAGGATCACAGCCTGAATACAGGGTTGATCGAGCGCCTGGCCGCAGACGTGGCCGCATTGCGGCGCATGGGATTGCAGGTTGCCGTCGTATCGTCCGGCGCGGTTGGCGCCGGAATGGGGCGGCTGGGCCTGGAGGAGAGGCCGCGGCGGCTGTCGGCGCTGCAGGCAACCGCGGCCGTCGGCCAGGGGCTGTTAATGAACGCCTACAAGCTCGCGTTCAGGACCCATGGCGTCCCCGTCGGGCAGGTTCTTCTGACCGCGGACGATCTGGACAACCGGCGCCGTTACGTCAATGCGAGGAATACGCTGGATTCGCTGTTCCGGTTCGGCGCCGTTCCGGTGCTGAACGAGAACGACAGTGTCGCCGTTGAGGAACTCCAGCTTTCGGTTGGCGACAACGACCGACTTTCGGCGCTGGTTGCGCATCTGATCGACGCCGACCTTCTCGTTATTCTGACCGACGTCGACGGTTTCTTTTCGGATGATCCGGACCGCCGCACGGACGCGCGCCTCATATCGCGGGTTGAGGAGATACGCCCCGAAATGTTCGAACGGGCGGGGAGAGCCGGCAGCCGCGTGAGCCTGGGCGGGATGCGTTCAAAGCTGGAGGCGGCGCAGAGCGTGACGCGGGGAGGCAGGCTGGCGGTAATCGCAAACGGGCACAAGATCGGATTGAGCCGGATCCTCGCCGGCGCGCCTGCGGGCACGTTGTTTCTCGCCGCGAGGGAACGGCTGCCGGGTCGAAAGGTCTGGATTGCCAATTCACGTCGCAACGGCGCCGTGATCATCGACGACGGCGCCGTGGAGGCAATCGTGAAACGCGGCAAGAGCCTCTTGCCTTCAGGTATCCTGAAAGTGGAAGGCGCCTTCGAGGCCGGAGAATTGATCGCCGTTGAGGACCGGCGTCGGATGGAGGTCGCACGCGGCGTGGTCAAGTACGGTTCGGCCGACGTGCAGCGGATATTGGGCAGGTCGACCGGCGAGGTGGTTTCAATTCTGGATGTGGAAGCCGGAGGAGAGGTGGTTCACCGGGACGATCTGGTGGTGCTTTAGAATGGGGGTGTTTCCCGCCCGAACACCGTTGCTTCGCCGTGTATTCCAGGGCGGCACTGTCTTAATTCAGGGTTTTCGGAATGAGATTCTATCGAGTTAAACGGGATTTCCTGAATGCACCGCGCAGGCGGATGTATCGATTTCTGTGGATGCTGCCGGCCCTGTGGTTCGTCTACCTGTTTTTCGCTGGAGACAGTGGTTATCTGCAGATTCGGGAGCGGAGCAGGCAGATCGAGGCGATGCGTCGGGAGAATGAAACCGAGAGTGCGGAAAACCTCCGGTTGGAGGCCGAGGTCGAAATGCTGAAGAATGACCTGGCGATCATCGAGAAAATCGCACGGGAGCGGTACGGCATGGTCAAAGAGAACGAAACTGTCTATATGGTGTACCCGGGTACGCCGGATCCGACGCCGGAAACCGGGAAATGATATCGAAGACCGAAGGGCTGGTTCTACGCGGGTACCGGATGAGCGAGAGCAGCAAGGTGGTGGTCATCTATACCCGGAACGCCGGCAAGGTGAAGGTTGTGGCCAGGGGCGCCCGTCGTCCCAGGAGTAAGTTCGGCGCCAGCGTGGAACCGATTACGTGGGGAACGTATGTTTATTACAGCCGGGAAAACAGAGACCTGCAGACGCTGAGCGAGGGTGATATCCTGTATGCCTTCGAGGGCCTGAAACGGGTTTACCGGCGTCTTGCTTACGCAAGCGCCGTTTGCGACCTGCTGGATCGTCTGACGCCGGAAGAAGATCCAAACTCACTCCTGTGCAGCGTCACCCTGGATTCCCTGCGATGGATGGAAACGGTCGAGGAAGCGTCGGTTGAATTGCCGTTCTGGTATTTTCAGCTGAAGGCGGCGGCGATGCTGGGATATCGTCCTCATCTGAACGGATGTGTCGCGTGCGGCACGCGAATTACCGGCGACACGGCCAGCTTCGACGCGGGGCGCGGCGGTACGGTCTGCCGCCGTTGCGATCGTGGGGGCATCGACGTTAAGCTGGCGACCATTCGATACCTGGAACACCTTCAGACGGCGCGTGCGGACCGGATCGACGACGGGGGTTTCCGGGGGGTTGATACCGGCGAAGCGCGACGCGTGCTGCGCGGCTTCCTGTGGCGCCACATTGAAAACCGGGGACAGGTCAAGTCACTGGACTTTTTGAATCGGCTGCTGGCCGCGGAATCGCCATCCGCGCCGTACGGCAGCTGAGAACCTTCCGGAAACGGGCGGTATCCGAAGATATAATCTGTGCAATCTTTGTCTGGTAAAGGAACGGGTTAGCCGAATGCGAGATCAGGCCGTGTTCGAAAAACAATATGATCCGGGGACTGTCGAAAGGACCTGGTACGCCTTCTGGGAGAAAAAAGGCTTTTTCAAGCCGGAATATCGGACCGGGGGCAAGCCGTTTTCTGTCACGATTCCCCCGCCGAACGTCACGGGAGAGCTTCATATGGGGCATGCGCTTCAGCATGCGATCCATGATGCAGTGGTGCGATGGAAGCGCATGCAGGGGCATCGAACGCTCTGCCTGCCCGGCACCGACCACGCCGGCATTGCGACCCAGATGAAGGTGGAACAACAGTTGTTCGAGGAAGAAGGAAAGGGACGCCACGATATCGGCCGGGACGAGTTGTTGAAGCGCATCGCGGCCTGGAAACAGCAGTACGGAGGTACCATTCTGAACCAGCTCCGGGAAATGGGTTGCAGCTATGACTGGGGCCGTGAACGGTACACAATGGAGAACGGATACGCCCGCGCGGTTCTGTCCGCCTTTGTGAAGTTTTATGAGAGGGGATGGATCTACCGAGGCAAGCGTATGGTGAATTGGTGTCCAAGGTGCGGCACCGTTATCTCGGACCTCGAGGTGGAGGACCGGGAAAACGAGGGACACCTCTGGCATATCCGGTATCCGGGCCTGGATGGCGGGCCCGACGTGGTGGTTGCAACGACGCGCCCGGAGACGATGCTGGGCGACACCGGTGTGGCGGTTCATCCGGAAGACCGGCGCTGGCAGCGGGCAATCGGCAGACGCGTCATGCTGCCGCTGATGGATCGTCCGATCCCCATCGTTGCCGACAGCTACGCGGATCCGGAGATGGGTAGCGGTGCGGTTAAGGTGACCCCCGCACACGATCCGAACGACTACGAAATCGGATTGCGACACGGGTTGCCGGAGATACAGGTCATCGGATTCGGCGGAGAGATGACCGGAGATGCCGGTTCATTCAGGGGTATGGACCGGTTCGCCTGCCGAAATGCGGTGATTTCGGCCCTGAAGGAATCCGGTCTTCTCGATCGAATCGAGGATTACCGGCACATGGTGCCTCACCACGACAAATGCGGCACCTCCATCGAGCCGCTGCCCATGGACCAGTGGTTTCTGGCCATGAAGTCCCTGGCGAGCCAGGCACAGCCCGCCTTGAGAAAACGGAAGATCAGGTACGTGCCGGATCGATTCCGGGCGTATTCCATCGATTGGCTCGAAAATATCCAGGACTGGTGCATCTCCCGTCAGATCTGGTGGGGACACCGCATTCCGGTGTGGAACTGCGAGGACTGCGGGGAGATGCTGGTTCGTGTGGATACGCCCGCCGTCTGTGACGCGTGCGGCGGCCGGACCCTTGTGCAGGACCCCGACGTCCTGGATACCTGGTTCTCTTCGGCCCTCTGGCCCTTCGCCACCCTCGGATGGCCGGAGCAGGCCGAAGACCTGAAGGAGTTCCATCCAACCGACCTGATGATAACCGGCAGGGATATCCTCTACCTGTGGGTGGCGAGGATGATCATGACGGCCGTCGAGTTCGTGGATGAGATCCCTTTTGGAACGGTTCTGGTGCATCCGACCGTCCAGACGCGTGACGGCAAGCGGATGAGCAAGTCGCTGGGTACCGGGATCGATCCCAGGGAACTGATCGATCGATACGGCGCCGACGCGACGCGTCTGTCCCTGCTCTACCAGTGCGGCAGTTCCCAGGACATTCGTTTTGACGCCGACGTCGTGGATAACCGCTTGCAGGATTCACCGATAACGGAGTCCTGCAGGAATTTCTGCAACAAGGTCTGGAACGCGGCGCGGTTTGTTCGGATGAACCTGGATGGATACGACCTCGCGGGCACACCGCCGCCGTCGCCCGGCGATGACGCGGCGGATCGATGGATTCTCAGCCAGTACAACCGTACGGTACACGCCGTGACGGCGTCTCTGGAGGCCTATCGGTTTGACGAAGCATCCAGGACCCTCTATGAATTCGTGTGGAATGCGTTTTGCGACTGGTATCTCGAGATTGCCAAGGTCCGGCTGAACGGAGGCGCACCGGAAGCGATAACGACGACGCGGCGCGTGCTCGTCCACGTACTGGAGGGATCGCTACGACTGCTGCATCCGATGGCGCCGTTCATCTCTGAAGCGCTGTGGCAGCACCTTCCGCATTCGGGAACGGCGCTGATTGTCGCAAAGTGGCCTGAGGCGGACCCGGGCCGGTTTGACGAAACGGCGGAACGGGAGATGGCGCTCCTGCAGGCGGTGGTGGGTGCGGTACGGAATATTCGAGGCACGATGCGGGTGCCGCCGGGCAGACGCGCGGACGTCCTCCTGAAGGTGAGTTCGCACGAAGTCGGAGACGTCCTGACCCGTTTCAAGGACTATCTCAGAACGCTTGCCAGGGTTGCGGATCTTCGTATCGGGGCGGACATCGTCAGGCCTGTGGCTTCTGCAAGCGCCGTGTTGAAGGACGTCGAGGTCTTTGTGCCCCTGCAGGGTCTCATCGATCTGGAGGTCGAGCGCCGGCGTCTGCAAAAGGAGATCGAAAAGCTGGAGCGGCTGGTGGGCGGATTGGACAGGAAACTCAGTAACTCAGGCTTCCTGAACAATGCGCCTCCCGAGGTGATCGTCAGGGAAAGGGGACGTCACGCGGAGTATTCGAGTGCGCTGGGCAGGTTGAACGAAAATCTCGCCGCCGTCATGTCATGACGGGCAATGGCCACGGATTCAAGCGGCCGTTCTACAAGGTATCGCGGTGTGATTTCCAGGTACAAAGCAGCAGCGGCTCGAGACCGGAGTACGGACGAATCGATCAGGTAAGGTGAAATTCGATGGGATTCAGGATCAGCAGGATGTTGAGATCCTACTCGCGGCGCATTTTGCTCTATTGCGGCATCTGCGTGGTGGTTTACGCCGGCGTTGCGGGAGGGGTGGTACTTCGTTTCAAGGACGAACTGCCCTCGTTTGCGCAGCTGGAAGAGGTGGAGCCGGCCCGCACCACCAGCATCATTTCCACCGACGGAGCGGTGCTGAAGCGGTTCTGGGTCGAAAACCGGGTGCCGATTACCTACAGCCAGATACCGGAGACGGCAATCCAGGCATTGACGGCAACGGAGGATCAGCTCTTCTGGCGTCATTGGGGCGTGAGCCTTCCCGACATTTTTCGCGCCGTCTTGCGCAACCTGACGCAGGAAGGCAGTCTGAAGGGCCACGGCGCCAGCACCATTACGCAACAACTTGCCCGCAATCTGTTTCTGGACCAGAAACAGACCTGGACACGCAAGGTGAAGGAGCAGTTGACGGCCGTGCTGCTCGAACGGACGTATACGAAACGCGAAATCATCGAGATCTACTTCAACAAGGTTCTGTTCGGCAATGGCGCCTACGGTCTTCAGTCGGCTGCGGAGCGGTTTTTCGGCAAGGACGCCGGGGAGTTGGCGCTGGAGGAGTGCGCGCTGCTGGTCGGTCTTCTGAGAGGACCCTATTTCTATTCACCAATCAACCATCCCCGACGGGCCAGAGACAGGCGCGACCTGGTCCTTCGTTTAATGCGAAACACCGGTCAGATCAGCGAGGATCAGTTTCTTTCCGCTACCCGGCGACCCATCGTCCTCAAAGATACCAGGGATGAAGAGATCGGCTCAGCGCCTTATTTTACGGAGTACATCCGACGATATCTGGAGAGGAACTACGGTTGGAATCTTCTCTACAAGGACGGCGCCTCGGTCTATTCGACCGTGGACAGCCGAATCCAGTCCATTGCGGAGACGACCCTGCTGGACCATCTGGAGAGCGTGCAGAAACGGGTGGATGCGAAGCGACGGCGGAGCAGGCCGGATACGGCGTTCTGGGCCGGTATCAATACGCTGGAAGACTCCCTGAGGGCGACCGTGGTTCAGGGCGCCCTGGTTGCCATGGACACCCGCACGGGGCACATTCTGGCCATGGTGGGCGGTCGGGACTTCACCGAGACCAAATTCAACCGGGCGGTTCAGGCGCTGCGCCAGCCCGGATCGGCATTCAAGCCGATCATTTATGCATCGGCCGTTGTGCAGAAGATCCCGCCCACGCGCCGGTATCCCGATACGGCCGTTACGGTAGAGATGTTCGACGGGAGCCTCTGGCGGCCGCAGAACTACGATCGGAAGTTTCTGGGCTGGATGACGATGCGTGAAGGTCTCGCCATGTCGCGGAACGTGGTGACCACGAAGATTCTGGAAAACATCGGACCCCGTACCGCCGTGCGGCAGGCCGGGCGAATGGGAATCACGAGCAGGGTCCGGGCCGTGAAATCCCTCGGTATGGGTACGAGTGAAGTGAAACTGATCGACCTGGTGGCCGCCTACGGTACGTTTCCCAACGGCGGTATCCGCGTGGAGCCGGTTGCCATCCTGAAGATCACGGACAAGGACGGAAACGTCATTGAGAGCCGGGTTCAGGGCAGAGAGCAGGAGGCGCTCAGCGCGGAGGCGGCCGCCGTGGCAACGAGTATGCTCCGGTCCGTAATGGACATGTACAAGCAGACCCCCAAGGGTGTCTGGCGCGGCACCGGAACGGGCGCCCGATCGTACTACGGGTTTCGGCGGCCGGCCGCGGGCAAGACGGGAACCACTCAGAACTTCGCGGACGCGTGGTTCGTAGGCTTCACGCCGCAGATCGTGGCCGGCGTGTGGGTAGGGTTCGACGACTATCGGGTCTCTCTGGGAAACAGGATGTCGGGCGCGGCCGTTGCACTCCCGGTATGGGCGAAATTCATGAAGAAAGCGCACCGGACACTCGGCCTACCCACGGAGGAATTCGAGCTGCCGCCGGGCGTCGCCCAGCTGGAGGTATGCGGCGATACGTTTGAGGTGGCGTCCATGTATTGTCCGAATCGCCTGGAAGAAGTGTTTGTGCCCGGATCCGAGCCAACGTCTCCCTGTCCGGACCATACGGCGGCGGTGGTCAGAAGCCCCGGCCTGAAGAAACAGGATCGCGAAAACGCGAAACGGGCGTATCAATTCTGAAATAACCACCCCCTCCGCGCTCAATCTGCCAATTTGAACCGACCAGGAAGGACATGAACAAAGCCCGGCGACAATATCGCCGGGCTTCTCTAATTCGGTAGGGATTGCCTCGTTATGCTCTTGCACGACGCGCGGCAGCGACCGCGGTTTCCTTCCGGCGATCCAGGGCATTCTGCCAGACCAGCACCAGCGGACTTGCCACGAACGAGGAGGAGTAGGTTCCCACGATCACCCCGATCATCAGAGCAAAGGCAAAGTCGCGAATGACCTCCCCACCCAGGAGAAGCAGGCCCAGGACAACGAGCAGCGTTGTACCCGAGGTGAGAACCGTTCGATTCAGGCTTTCATTGATGCTCCGGTTGATGACCTCCGCCGAACTGTCTCTTCGGTAGAGCTTTCGATTCTCACGGATACGGTCGTAGACCACAATGGTGTCGTTCAGCGAGTATCCGACAATGGTAAGCAGCGCTGCCACGATGGCGAGCGATATCTCCTTATCCATCAGGGAAAAGACGCCCAGGGTGATCAGAACGTCGTGGAAAAGCGCCACGACCGCGGCGATACCGAACTGGATCTGCTTGAAGCGCCACCAGATGTAGAAGACGATCAGTACCAGAGAGACCACGATGGCATTGACCGCGTTCTGTTTGAGTTCGCTGCCGATCTTGGGCCCAACCGCCTCCTGTCGCCGCAGCCACTGCGTTGGATCGGGAATGCTGGACGCGAATTCCGTTTTGAGCGTGTTCTTGATGGCGTCCGCGGTGACCGTCCCTTCCGCCTCTTCCTCGACTCGAATTAGAATGTCGGAAGCCGGTCCGAAGACCTTGATTTCGCTGTGTCTGAGGTCGCGTTTCTCACCCTTGACGTCGACGTCCTGCAGGGCATCCCTCAGGTTGGCGACCTCTACAGGGGGCTTGAAGTGCAGTTCCAGCAGCGTGCCGCCGGCGAAGTCGATGCCGAGGTTGTAGCCGCCTTTCGTAATCGTGGAACCCACGCCGATCAGGATCACAAACGTCGAAAGAACGAACGCCGCTTTGCGCAGACTGAGGAAGTCAAACGACGGACGACGGAATACGGTCAGTCTGCCGATGCTGATGGAGGTGAGTTGCCAGCGATTGATTGCGATATTGAAGAGGGTGCGGGTGACGAACAACGCGGTGTACATGCTGCAGAGAATGCCCACCATGAGCGTCAGTGCGAAGCCCCGGATGGGACCCGTACCGAACTGGTAGAGTACGACGGCGGTGATGATGGTGGTGATGTTGGCGTCGACGATGGTGAGCAGCGCCCTGCCGTACCCGTCTTCCACCGCAACGCGGACCGTCTTGCCGTTGCGCAACTCTTCGCGGATACGCTCGAAGATGAGTACGTTGGCGTCGACTGCCATTCCGATCGTCAGGATGATACCGGCGATTCCGGGCAGGGTGAGCGTGCCGCCGAAGCCGGCGAGGACGGCCATCACGAACAGGAGATTCAGGAACAATGCAAAATTGGCGACAATCCCGGAGAGGCCGTAATAAAGAACCATGAAAACCATGACGATGGCCAGGCCGATAAGGGCGGCCTTGCGCCCCTGCTCGATGGAATCCCGTCCGAGCGAAGGCCCTACCGTCCGGTCTTCGACAATGGGCGCGTTGGCCGGAAGGGCGCCCGCCCGAAGCACGATGGCGAGGTCTTTCGCTTCCTCCAGGTCTCCACTGCCTTCGATGATGGACCGCCCGTCGCGGATTTTAGCCCGAATGGTCGGCGCCGAATAGACCTGGTCATCGAGAATGATGGCCATGCGTTCTTCGAGGTGGGCGCCGGTCACCCGGGAGAAGAGCTTGATGCCGTCGTTCGTTGTGGTAAAATTGATGATGGGCTGCCCTGCGTTTTCAAAACTCTGACCCTTGGTCACCTTGGCGTCCTGGACGATTTCGCCGGTCATTTCGATGCGCTTGTACAGATAGTAGAGGCGGCGGTACTTCTGGCCATCGCCGAATTCCTCGACTTCGTTTCCCCACAGGAACTGCGTATCGTCCGGTATGAGCTCCCGGATCTCCGGATCTTCGAACAGGAGGGCCTTTACGGTCTGTATTCTGTCGGCGGGAACAATCAGATCTTCGCCCAGGGAGAGCACATACCGTTTGATCGATGGTTTTTCGTCTTCGGCCTCTTCCTCGAAAAGTCCTGCGGCGTCCTTTCTTGTCGAGTCGTCTCCGGCCCGCGCGGCCAGGCGCGACTCGATTCTGTCGATCAGGCCGAAGCGGTCGGTTACCGGAGCCAGGATTTTGAACTCGAGGCGGGCCTGCGTCTGGATGAGGTTCTTGGCCCGCTCCACATCCTGAACGCCGGGAAGTTCGACCACAATGCGCCACTCGCCCTCCCGGTGGATAATCGGTTCGGCCACACCGAACTGATCGACCCGGTTGGTGATGATTTCCTTGACGCGATCGACGACGTCCGCCCGTTCGTCTTCGGAAAGACCGGTTGGGTCCACTTCGAGAACCAGATGGATGCCGCCCTGGAGATCCAACCCCAGGTTGACGGCTTCCCGTTTGACGGCTTCGAGCCTGTCGGGGTCCGACGGCGGATCGAAATAGTACCGGTACGTGGGGAAGAGGTAATAGACGGCCAGCAGTATCGAAGCGAGGATGATCAGAGTGCGGAGGTTGTCTCTTTTCATTATCAACCTTGATTCCTCATTTTTCGAGGACGTTAATTCGAATTTGTGTCAGTTAAAAAGGCGATTAGACTGCTGATTACCAGGATACACCAGGACACTGTACGTGAACGGAAAAATTGTCCTTCATGACGACCATTTCGGCCTGTTTCGAAGGGTTTCGTCGCGGTGCCGCGTTGCGGCTTTTGCGGAATTGAGGTAAACCTTGATTCCTGTAAACCCGGCGGCTCCGGTTACGGGATGGCGCCGGGCGGCAATGTTGTTCCTACGGTCACGACGATCTACTTCCGCCGGTCGACCACGTGTCTCACGGCGAGTTCCAGGGCGTTCCGCGCTTCCGACGATTTCAGTTCCGCCAGACTCTCCAGGCCGGAGGACGCGTACTCCCGGGCTTCCCGCCGTGCGGCCTCAATACCGTGGTAACGCCTGACGAAGCGGAAGACTTCCTGGAGCTCGGCATCGGATTGTATGCCGTTTTGCACCTTTGCCTGGATCTTCTCGGCATCGCCGTTGGGACAATTGGCAATGGCGCGAATCAGCGGCAACGTCAGCTTTCTCTCGCGTACGTCGGTCCCGACCGGTTTGCCCAGAGACGCTTCGTCTCCGATGAAGTCCAGGAGATCGTCGGTAATCTGGAAGGCGATTCCAACTTCCTGTCCGAACGTGGACATCCGTGAGACCTGCTCGGGAGTGCCGCCGCCGAGAATGGCGCCAACCTCGCAGGAAAGGGCCATCAGCGACGCGGTCTTCTTGTCGATCATCTTGAAGTAGCGTGCGGCCTCCGCGTCGTTTCCTCGTTCTTCCTCCAGGATTTCGCCTTCGATCATCCGACTCACGGCTCGGGTCGCGGCTCGCATCACGTCCATGGAATCCAGTCCGACCAGCAGTTGCAAAGCCCTGGCCAGGAGAAAATCCCCCATCAGTACGGCGGCCTTGTTGCCCCACCTCAGGTTGAGGACCTCCGCGCCCCGGCGCTTGTCGGCAAGATCGATGACGTCATCGTGGATCAGTGTTGCCGTGTGGATGACTTCGATGCCGGCAGCGGCATCCACCACCCTGTCGGAGCACCTGCCGATGGCCTGCGCGGTCAGCAGCGAGAGGGCCGGACGAATGATCTTGCCCTTCGTCGTCAATATGTGGCTGCCCATGGCCTGAACCAGATTGACGTCGGAGGCGAGCGTCTCCGTGAATCGCCTTTCGAATCGCTCGATCTGGGGCTGTACGGGCTGAAGAATCCGATCTAGCATTTGGATTTGGAATGGCCGTGTGCGGTCTGTGGGTGTAACGCGCGAAACTGCAGTCTCCAGATTGGGATAAGACTGTCCAACCTAACAAAAACAGGCGTATTTGTCAATCACTAGCTAAAAGCCCGGTGTGCACGCTGTAGACGATCTTCCACCGCTCGGCGGGAATGGCGTCATATCCGAGCCCGTCACGCTTGGTGTAGACGCACGCCGACTGACCGTCGGACTCAATATGCAGAATGGGATACCCCGTGTCATAAGCGCCGCCCCGGACCAGAAGCGTGTTTCGGATCAGATTCACATTGGACGGCAGCCCGTCAATCAGGTAGAAGCTGCTGTCATTGTCCGTGTGAACATCCAGGATCGTTCCACCGGCCATCGGCGTTTCCAGTTCCAGCACGTGATCGTTCAGCCTTGCCATTGCGCCGCCAAGCAGATATGCAGACGCCGGCCGCCCGTCCGGCGCCAGGGAGAAGACGCAAACCCGGCCGTTCGTTTCAAGGGTGCCTCCGGGAGCGTCAAAAACGGCAGTCTGGCCGTCAGGACAGACCACGACGACGTCCGTGCCCGATTCTCTGGTAACGACAACCGCCGCGGCGTCCCCCGATACGGGTGCAAGCCGCTCGACCGCCGTAACGAACGTACGGGAACGCGGACTCACGTCGAACAGGCTGAGAAAGACGCTGCAGGCGGGACTGCCGGCGCGGCGGCGGACGACGTACGGAACGGTTTCACCGGTCCGGACGTTGTCGCGTGAGCCGGTGCCCCTTTCGCCCCAGCCTCGTCCGATGAGCACCCGCTCGTCGGCGTGCGGCAGCGCATGCGCGGTGAACCGCTGCCCGTCCATGTCGAAGTGGATCGACCATGCCTTATCGGCACGTGCGGCGGCCAGATCCGTCAGGTCCTGCCATTCGGCTCCGCTCGGCAGCAGGTCCAGGTTCCGCGGTACGCCTTCGGCGACCGGTCCGTGGAACAGATAATCGTGAACGCGGCCGCCATTCACCGTGAAGCAGTCGATCAGGTAGCTGCCCGCGCCGCCATGGTCGATAACTGCGCACAGGCGTTCATACGTGTCGACGTCGTAGGCACTGGATGAGACTTCGGCGACCTTTACCCAACCGGTACTGTCGAACAGGTGGAGGCTGCCGCCCCGTCCTTCGCGTTTCTGGTCCTGCTCGTCGACGACCACGGTGTTGTGCGCGATGGTGCGAACGGTATTGTGTTTGTCCGGCCGGTCCCAAAGGTATCCGAGGTCGGTCAGGACTTCCTGTCCGTCTTTCCAATAGACAAGATTCAGGCTGTCTTCGTGGTGATGTCCACCCCAGTCCGAGGCGCTGAGAAGCGCGGTGCTCGCGCGCCCGTGTTCCCCCGTGCGCAGCAGGCCGATTCGCAGGGACGGAAAGAACTGATCCGTGAGGACCAGTGGAGCCGCCGGGTCGGCTTTCAAGTCCGGGTCGCGGTGGAAGAGGGCATACTCTCCGCCGTGATTCTCCAGATCGAATTCGCACAGTTCGGCGAGGAGGGCGGTGTGGTTCGCGTCGCCGTAGCGGGCGGCGATTATATCGGCAATATCGACGGACATCCTGCAGGCGGTTACGTCGTCGGCGATAACGCCGTACCCCAGATCGGGCATCGGGCTCTTAACGTATCCTTCCAGCACCGCCCTGTACCGGCTGTCGCCGAATATATCCAGGTCCTGCGTGTGGGCTTCCGTGGCGCCGGAATCCGCCGGGAAGGAGTACCCATGCGCGGCGTCCGCGAAGTGCCGGATGCCGTTAAGCGTCATGAATCCGTAACCCGGTGATTCGGAACTCATGTCGTCTTCCAGAAACCAGTTGTATACGAAATGATTGAACCCGTCCAGGCCGAAGCGGACCAGGTCCGGATCGTCGAGACAGAGTCCGACCAGGCCCGCGGCCGAGCGGTTGGTCGCGCTCTTGTTGTTGAAGGCAGGGTCGGCCAGCAGAAGGATCGTGCTTTCAAGGAGGAGGTCGCGTTCGATCTTCCGGCGTGTTTCCGGTGTATACACCGGACGGCCTGCGGCGCTTGCGCCGCGCGTGAGGTCGTAGGCGATGGTGACGTCGGAGACGAAGGTGCCCTCCATGCCCACGCCCGTGGCGCGCCCCGCCATCCAGTAACCCACGTGCAGTTTTCGGTCCGGCCGGTTTGGCGGCACCACCAGTTCCGGCCTGGGCAGATCCAGGATGTGCTTCGCGGCGACCTCGGCCGGCGCGTCCGAGAATTCACCGTATCCCGAGTGAACCATATAGCCGGGATAGACTTCGGCGAACCGCAGGAGGATATCCCTGGACCGTTCCGCGTGTCCGATCTCCTCTGTCAGCACGTAGGCCAGCGCGCACTGACGCGCCATGCGCGCCATGTATTCGCATTTTCGGGCCCGGATATTGGCGTTCCAGGACGAGACGAAGGGGAATCCAATGAGGTCCCAGTGTCTGCCCGTATAATACGTGATTTCCTGCCCGCCGCCGAAGTCCGTCCTGAATACGACGTCTTCCGGATAGTCCGAATTGGGATAGACGGTCTTGCAGGTCGTACAGATCAGTTGATCGGGATTCTCCGGTTTCCAGCTGTAGTGCCCGTGGACGGGGGCTGCCTCGCAGGCCGGGCACATAGTGAAAAGCTCGCTGTTGGGCGTCTCACGGGGAATCCACTGAATCAGATCGTCCGTCGTCAGATGAGGCATGACGGCGATCGACGCAAGCAGATCTTCGAGGAATCGACGGGCCCAGACGTGGCGCTCGATGTTCAGGCGGGCGACGTCGAGATCCTGCGGTTTGAAAAGCGTTGAGGGGGTGCTAACCCGATTGGAATCGTGCTCCATTGCGCTCTCGCCTTGTGACTGGTCTCGAACTCCCGGTGATCTCGTTCGGAAATGGATTTTCGGAATCCGGCCGGCGGGTTGCCCGGGCGACAACGCGCCGCCGACACGTGCACCTCTCGAATGCCGGGACGGAGACCTGAATTCCGCTATCCCCGTGCCCGTTTCAGGTAATCGGCTGCTCCCGCGGCGATCCACGGGCCGATGGTCGTCAGCAGGAATCGTGTGCCGAGGTCCGCGTATTTCTCAACATTGTGGCTGGTGGTGAGGGTGCCCGGTGTTCGTCCGGCGTCCCGGATGCGGATCAGGGTCTCGTCGACCGTACGTTGAACATCGGAGTGGTCGTTGTTGCCGATATGGCCCATCGAAGCCGCAAGATCCGACGGAGCGACGAAGAAGACGTCAATCTGGTCCACCCCGACGATGGAATCCAGGTTCCGCACCGCGGCGATGTCCTCGATGAGGACGACAAGGAGCGTTTCATCGTTCGCACAAAACAGGTAATCGGGCACATCATAACCCTGGCGGCTGGTGAAGAGGCCCCGCTTGCCCAGCGGCGCGAATTTACCGCCATCGACGACGTTCCGCGCCTCTGCCGCCGTGTTGACGTGGGGAACGACGATGCCCTGCGCCCCCCGGTCCAGCGTTCGGTAAATCAGGGCCTGATCGTTCCGGTTGACCCTGACGATCGAGGTCATCCCCCAAAGGTCGCAGGCCCTCGTGAGGTTGCCGAGGTCGGCCGCGTTGACGGGCCCGTGCTCTCCTTCCAGCCAGACGCCGTCGAAGCCCGTATTGCCGAAGGCGTCAATGTCGTCGGGATGGGTGAAGCCGCTTGCGACGCAGGCGATTCCGCCGTCGGCGAGTTTTCGTTTGACACGGTTCGGTCGTATGGTCAAGGGCGATTCTCCTTTTCGACGGGCAGGGCGGCGTATTGTAGCCGGACCCCCGTTCAGATCGAACAGGGGTTGCGGCCGAGATCGATGCTGACGGGCGCATGGTCGGAAACGGTCAGTCCGGCCTCGCGGTGGACGGCTGCTTTGCGGAATCGTCCGGCGACGGCGGCGTTTCCCAGCAGGTAGTCGATCCGCCAGCCACGGTCGAGTTCGCGGGCGCGCCCGCGATTGGACCACCAGGAATAGGGCCCCTGCACGTCTCCGAAATGATGCCGAACAAAGTCGTTCCATCCCGTAGCCAGCAGGTCGGTCATCCACTGCCTTTCGTGGGGCAGGAATCCTGAGTTCTTCTCGTTTCCCCTGGCGTAGAAGATATCCTTTTCGGTGTGAGCGATGT
Organism: Gemmatimonadota bacterium; assembly: GCA_028874335.1. Taxonomy (GTDB): domain Bacteria; phylum Latescibacterota; class UBA2968; order UBA2968; genus JAAXHE01. Next base: position 31,892 of record JAPPJY010000084.1, read on the forward strand.
TGAAGTCGCCGCCGAGGACCACGGGTTCGTCCCGTTGCGTGTAATCCTCCGCCCACGGCAGAAACCGCGCCATCCACAGATCTTCCTTGATTTTCTGGCGATCTTCGCTGGATGAGCCCGAGGGCAGGTAGACGTTGACCACCCGGACGCCCTGTACCCGCGCCTGGAGGATCCGGCCTTCCGGATCGGACCCGTGGAGACCGGTGCCGAGAACCTCGAACCGATGGCGGGACCAGATCGCAACCCCGGAGTACCCCTTGCGTTCCGCCGGATGCCAGTGGACATGCCAGCCGCGCGGATTGATCCACTCGGCGGGCAGTTGTTCCGGGAGCGTCCGGATTTCCTGGAGGAGGAGGACGTCCGGAGCGATCCGATCGACGTGACTGGCGAAGCCCTTTCTGAGCGCGGCGCGCAGGCCGTTCACGTTCCAGGTGGCTATTCGCATGGGCCGGGAGAAAGTGAAGCCGCCGCCGGATCGCCGCCGCCGGCGGGCGTTGATTCAAACCAGGGCAGTGTCCATCCTGAACGTCTGTTCCTGCCGGGAGACGGTGATGCTGCCGTTACGGGGTTTCAACACGACGTCGGCCGGGTCGCAGTCGATACCGAAGGCGACGGCGAACATGGCCGAACCGGACTCCAGCACGGTGTCGATTTTCAGGTATCCGACGTCCAGGCTCTCGGCGTCGGCGTGACCCGGTTTCAGGTCCTCGTGCCGGCCCATGTGAAACACCGCTTCCGACGGCGCCAACAGGCGCGCGTTTACAACGGTATCTCCGTCGCCAAGCGCTGCCGAAGCCCCGGCTATTTCCGCCGTGTCCGAGAAGTGAATGCGGGACTCCATCCGGGTCGCATCCGTGACCTCGATCTCGTCTATAACGACAATAAGCGCCGGACGGAGGAAGAGGAAATGCCGGACGAAAACCGTGAGCTTTTCGATGCCGTAGGCGGGGGCAATGGAAGCCCTGAGGTAATCGTGGGCGCCCGTGAATTCGGTCTTTTCCACGGTACCGACAAGGCGACGGTCCCCCGGCTGCCCCTGTCCGTCGAAGAGCGGCAGATTGTGACCGTGGGTCGCCTTGAAGATCCATTCGCCCGGGTCCCCGTAGCGGCCGATGCCGAGTTCGCGCACGACGGTCCTTTGACCGGCGTGGACAATATAGTTCCCGACGTCCGCGTGGCCATGGGGTTCTACGGTAGCGCCGATTTTCAACGCCATGATCGGGGCGTTCGGATCCTTCCATGATCCTCGCATCACGCACCAGCCGGCATCGGGAAAATAAGCGGACGGGTGGGGCGGGGCCGGCAGTTCGGGAACGGTATCGGTCGCATCCCAGAAGAGTTCCGCCAGTCTGATGGACGGCCGGCGGTCCGTGGTGACCCGATCGAAGTACGCGGCCGCCCGATTGCCGTATTCCTGCGCGAACTTGCGGAAGGCCATGCCGTCCGGAAAATGCTTGCCGCAGTCGGCGAAGTTGACCACGCGGTCGGGCGGGAGAAAGCAGTTGATGGGAAATTCGACCGTGTTCCTGAGTTTGGGATGATCGTACAGGTTGATCTGTCCGCAGGTGAGCCGCCTGAGCGCATCCGAAAACGGAAAGGAAGTAACGATTCCGTAGTTCCAGTACCCCGGACCCTCCTTCCACGAGCCGTCGTTCTGGATGCCGTCGTAGAATTTCGTGATGCGTTCAATACACTCCCGTATCACGCCGAGCATGGCTTCGCGAGGGCGGATCTCCGTCCGCAGATGGATGTGTCCCGCGTCGAGCATGGCCATGGCGCACAGGCCCATGTTGGATACGCACACGGAACACCAGTTGCTGTCGTACCGCGACGCCCAGAAGTGACGCTGCATGCCGCCGATGCAGTGGGCCAGGCCGCGCGCAAAGACCATGAACTCGAGCTCACGGCGCTGGTTTTCGGAAAGGGCGTCGTACAGCAGGTCGTAAGCCGCCGCGAAGCAGGCGCAGGTGTGGCTGCCGTCCAGGTCCAGAAGCATGAATTCGTGGACCGGGTGGACCCACGAGGGCCAGCTCATCATTGAAGCGAGGCCTTCCCAGGCTTTTTCGAAGTAGGCCTGATCCTGGTCGACGGCGTAAGCCAGCACGTAGTCTTCAACGAGATTCCGCGCTTCGGCGGAAAGGCGGCTGTATGCCTCCCAGATGCCGTTCCGATAGCTGTCCTGTCTAGGTGGCGGCGTTGGGAACGGGAGGTCGAGGTGAGCGTTCAACCGCTCGCGCGTCTGCGCGTACACGTCCGCGTGGGTGCCGTTGAGGCAGAGCGCGCGCACCCGGTCGAGGTCCGACCTGTCGAAGTAGAGAAAGGGATGTTCCAGCGTCTCAGGCATGAGACGTTTGACGTCGGGTACGGTCATGGAGACTCCCGAATGGCTGGAAGCGGGCAGGAAACAGGGGTCGCCTGCCTCAAGTCCCGTCAGGCGTGATATGGGAAGTCAATATAGCGATCGGCAATTTGGGGGTCAAGCAGATGCGATGCAGGGAAGGGAGTTCGCTACGCGCGCTTTCTGGCCAGCAGAATGCGTTCCGTACCGGTGAGGTCGGAAACGGTCCGTTCATGGATGAACTCCGGCGATTTTTCCAGGAGATTCAACACGGCGGAAGCGGCACCGTCGCCAATCTCCAGGGCCAGCCAACCACCCGTGCAGATGTGGTCCGGCGCCCGGTCGATAATCAAACGGTGGAAGGCGAGCCCGTCCGGTCCGCCGTCGAGCGCGAGCGGGGGGTCGAAGCAGCGCACTTCGGGCTGAAGGTTCGGCAGGTCGCGGGTGGCGACGTATGGCGGATTTGAAACGACGGCGTGGAACGCGGAACGCGACCGGAATGCGGCAAGAAGATCCGCGCAGACGAAGGCAATCCGATGCTGTACATCGTTGCGACAGGCATTGCGGTCAGCCAGCCGGAGGGCTCTCCGGGAAACGTCGGTTGCGACCAGGCGGCTCCCGGGAATCGCGTGGGCAAGCGCCACGGCAACAGGACCGGCCCCGGTACCGACGTCCAGAATCCGCGGCCCTGTATGGCCATCCAGGCGGTCGACCAGCGTTTCGACGAGTATTTCGGTTTCCGGGCGGGGAATCAGCGCGTCGGGGCCGACGTAAAAAGGAAGGGAGAAAAACTCGGTTTCGCCAAGCAGATGCTGAAGCGGCACGCGTGCGCGCCGTTTTTCAACGAAACCCCGAAGGTGATTATACTGCGCCGGCGTAAGTCGGCGAAACGGGTTCACGAAGATGCCGGAGCGGCTGGTCTTCAGGACCGCGGCAAGCAGCCATTCGGCGTCCGCGCGTGGATCCGGTACGCCGGCATCAGCCAGGCTGCGTTCCATTTTGGCGAGGGTATCCGAAATGGCGGGAAGCGAGGAGAATTCGGCCATGGCCTGCCCGTCTAACCGTCCGTTGAAAGAGTCGCTCTGCAGGCGAGGCCGAGCCATTGTGGTCGAAGACAAGGCGCGCGACCG
>JAPPJY010000072.1 GCA_028874335.1 Gemmatimonadota bacterium
AAGCCTTTTTTCGGACCTCTTCTCTGAGAATCTCACCGTTCTTGGACAGCAGTGAATAAATATATAAAGCCAGTCTTTACTGAATCCTGGCCGGAGGCTCAGGGGATACATGGAATAAGTCCACAGACGGTCGCACATTCTTCGACATTTGCAGATCAGGTTCCCGCAATAAAGGACGCGATTCGTGATAGAGTCGTGGCGGTATATAATGCGGAATTTGAACTGCAATTTCTACCTTCCCACGTAGTGGTGGTTGCAGATTTGTTTGTTTGCGTAATGGAACTGTATCGTGAAATTCGTGGCCTTAGAAAATATGTAAAGAATACATATAGATTGCAGAATGCGATGGACTGGTGCGGTTTTCGTAAATCACAGGCACATCGGGCCATGGAAGATAATCTTGGTACTATTGCTGTATGGGATAAGTTGCGAGAACAAGAGGGCAGAAGATTTGAAAATGCGGTGAGTCGGCATTGTTATTATGTTTATTAGCAGGTCCTTGATCGGGGGTTCGCAAGAAATAGCAGAATGAAAAAAGTCGTCGCAATGCGCGATAATTCATCCTTCATCAGTCCCAACGCCTGTTACCTCAATCCGAAAAAAACAGCAACGCGGCGACGCGATAAAACCCTCCGAAACAGGGCGTTATCGACGTATGGAAAGACGTTTTTTCCCTTCACGGCCAGTGACCTGGTGTATCCTGGTAATCAGCCTTCTAATCGCCTTTATTAAATAGCACATATTCGAATTAACGTCGTCGAAGACTTACGAATCGAGGTTAAGGTTTGTCCGGCAGGAGGATATGGATCATCGATGGCAACCTGGTGTTCGTTCTCCGGGTCAAGCCCGTATAAAATCGCCCATTGAAGCCACTTTTGAAGTCTTATCTCCGAGAATCCCGCAGTTCCCGGACAGCAGTGATTGGGTATAATCCCCAAAGGAAAAGCCCCCGTCATCACGTGGAGGCTTTATACAGGGACCGCATTGAACGAATTTTGATCATTTCCTATCAGGAGAATATGGAGGAGGTTCATTAAACTGCACCCCGGCTTTCTCCTGTTCCCTAATCCATTCGAGCACTTCTTTTCGTCCCTCCTCTCGTCCTTTTTCTCGCTGCTGATTTTCAGGAGAGTATGGAGGAGGTTCATTAAACTTCACCCCTGCTTCCTCCTGTTCTCTAATCCATTGGAGTACTTCTTTTCTCCCCTCCTCTCGCCCTTTTTCTCGCTGCTGACGTCGTATTTCCGCCAGGACGCCCAACATGGCTTCACCTCCTGCAAGAATAACAAATGCACCGGTTACGGAAAAAACAACGATAGCTTCCAGCGCCTTAACAAGCTCAGCGTTCCCCGAATACAGCCAACTTCCCAATGCACCGGAAAACAGCAAAACCATCAGCCGTTCAAACCACTTTCTGTTTCCAATTGTCCAAATCTCTTTCCTGGACATAACCTCCTCACGAATTTAACCGAAATATCACTGTTGTTCAAGATCATTCGGAAAAGACGAATCTGGACAGGTGTACTGGAATATCTTTAATCTTACCTGTCCCAAGACGAATTTCATTAACCACGAAAGTCGCGTAACATATGGCTGGAAAAACCACCCACAAATGCACTCAACGAGTCTATCAGTAACAAGCGCATCAATCTCAGATTTTCAAGAACGTACCCCCATTGATTACAGCGATAGATTCAGAGCTATGCCGAAAAATCCGTTTCCTCCGGCCCGAAAACCGTTATGGCCGTATAACTGATTAACCTCAATCCGAAAAAAACAGCAACGCGGCGACGCGATAAAACCCTCCGAAACGGGGCGTTATCGACGTATAGAAGGACGTTTTTTCCCTTCACGGCCAGTGACCTGGTTTATCCTGGTAATCAGCCGTCTAATTGCCTTTATTTACAAACACATATTCGAATTAACGTCCCCAAAGACTTGCAGATCAAGGTTAACATCCAGTTCGCTACCCGCGCAACAAGGTTGACCAATGCTGGTATGACCTTTAACAGATGTAGATTTCAACTCCCATGCCAGCGCTAACCTGCCCCTGCCTGCCTACCACCCCGGCAACCACCCTCACATAGATGGCCCCGTGCGTTCCAGTAACTCACGTATGCCAGCACTTTGATCCCGCAAGGCATTGCCCATCTCTCGCAATGCTTCGCCCTGGTCATCGACCTGCTTACTCCGTATTTCAGATGCCTTCGACATCTGTCGCAAACCCCAGAAAATCAATCCGCACTGCCCCGCCCCTACCATCAATGCCACAACGGAACCAAATAACTCTCCCATAGTGACGGCAGACACAAGGTCCATTGTCATACCCCTTTCTGTAAATACTCTCGGTTCTTTCTCCCGTCCCGTAAACCACCGCTTCCACGACCGCTTCGATCTCTCGACTTTGCCGGGTTTTACCTGCGGAGGATCGCAAGAAAAAAAAGTCCGCGGGACCTCTCCCGGCGCAGCATCGATACTCACATCCTCATCCTGGACGGCTTTTTCAGCGAAATTCCCACTCGCGCGTAGTACCCAGGGACTCGAAGTCCTGTCTCTACACCCCCAAAACTGGCTATCTCTCTGTTTTCTAATTGAAAATTGGCGTTTTTAGCACTATCGTCCACAATGCCCTTTCAATAGAGTTGAAAACTTATGTTCAATTCGAGAGACAAGACGCTGATATTCGTTCCACCATGATTGAGAATGAATATAGCAGGATTTCAGTATAGAATCAAGGGATGACAGTTATAAGATATTTATTTTCAATATCATATTGACAGCAAATATCGTCTTTTCTGTGAATCACAGCCGACCGGTATTGTCATCCTGTCAGTTCAACCTTGCAAATGGGGTGCCATCGCCCGACGGGCGATTCCTCGAAGGAGGTGACGGGATGGGCGGAGGAAAGTGACGGCGCGCTGCGAGTCGGCCGCCATCGAAACGCGCCTGCGCCGCCTACATTTAGGAGTTCATTGTGATCACTTATGCAGCGGATACCTCGAAGTGGGAAAACTGGCAGCGTGACTACACGCTGGGGGTGATCCTGATCCTGCCGCCGCCCGACGTTTCGCGGGAGATCGATATCCTGCGATCCAGATATGATGCCCGCTCGGCGGCGTGGTGTCCGGCGCACATCTCTTTGTCGGATCCGTTGTGCTGCGAAATGAGTCCCGCGATTGCCGAGGAAATCCGCTACGTCCTTTCCGATGTCCGGCCGTTCGAACTCCACTATGACGGATTGTACGCCTCCACGCGGCACCCGGGTGTCGCGTATCGCATTTCGCCACGGGAGCCGATCGACCGGCTTAAGCATTTGCTGCACGGCACGTCGGGCTTTGCGTCCGAAGCCCATCTCAGACGCGACATCGCGCCGCATATGACGATCGCCGAGTTCATCTCCATTGAAGAGAGCCTTCAACTCCGCGCTCGGCTTCAGGATACGGCGCCCACCGGCTCTTTCCTGTGCGACCGGCTGGCATTCATGGTCCCCGGCGAGAGTTTCCGGTTCCAACGGAGGTTGACGTTCCCGCTTGGTGATTCTGTGTAAAAGTCCTAACTTGCCCCCGGGTCGGACGGATTCAGCTTTACCTGATGACTTCAACGTAGGATGCGTACACATAAATTCGCACGATTTGATGCATACGGAACGGCGATGAAACCCCCCACCGCATCAGCCGTCGCCGGTCCCTTCGACAAGCCCAGGGACCGGCACTGGGCAGGTTATGGGTCTCCCATCAGCGGTTTGATGACGTTCAACAAACCAAATGACGCGTGGTCATTGCCTGTGCTGAGCCTGTCGAAGTAAGCTTGTCGAAATGCCCGCGATTCAACAGCCCTTCGACAATCCTTGGCAGGCTTGCTTCGACAGGCTCAGCACAAGCAGGACAACGGCTCAGGGGACCGGCTCGGCTTCTGCGACTCCCCCTCAAGGGGGGAGTGATTTGACAGTCAATCCGTCGTGTGTACGTTTCGGCTTGTTTGGATTCGGCTGAACATCACCAGGTTTTGATCTTGCACCTGGTTTCTAATTCTGCAAATTCCGGTCGGTTTTGGTTTTCATCCTGCCCATCCTGTTCATCCATGTAATTCACAGCATTGAACATAAAGAAGCGTTGAACGAGGCCGGGAGAGAATCGTGAAGATCGACCGAATCGAAGTCATCCAGATCGAGACGCCTCGCTACTATGGCCAAATTTCCGGACACGTGTTGATCAAGGTCCACGTGGACGACGGCCCGATCGGCCTCGGCGAAGCGTCGGACAGCAAGTGCGCCGACGTGCCGGCCCTGGCGCGGCAACTCAACGAGCAGCTGAAAGGCCGCGACGCCCGTCGCATCGTCGAGATCAACGACTTCGCCCGCGCCCGGAGCTGGAACAGCACGGTCACCGACCCGCACGTGGCCAGCGCCATCGACCTGGCGCTTTACGATCTCAACGGTAAGGTTCAGGGCGTACCGGTCTACCAGATGCTGGGCGGCAAGGTGCGTGAAGCCCTCCACTGCTGCTATCCGATTTTCGGATTTCAGGTGATGGAGGACTTCGAACGCGCCGGATCCTACCTGCAGCGCCTGGTGGATCTGGGTCACCATCTGTTCCGCTACTACGTCTCCGGCGACGTGGATCTGGACGACCGCTTCCTCACCGAGATGAAGTCCAGACACGGCGACCGCATCCGGCTCAAGTCAATCGACTTCTCCGGACGATTCCGCGACTGGGTGGAGGTGCTGCGCTACGGCGACAGGCTGCGGCGTCACGACCCGTACCATTTCGAGCAGCCGACATATGACATGCGATCCAGTGCCCAGTTTACCAAACGCGTCGACCTGCCCGTGACATGGCATATCGGCTCCCTGCAGCAGGCGTGGGAGGCGGCCGAAAGCGGCGCATGCACGGCGTTCAATGTGGCCTGCGTGTCCGGCGGCCCCACCCACGTCAAGCGCATCCTGGCGGTGGGGGAGGCGGCGGGCCTGCCCTGCCTGATCGGCACGGACCAGGAGTCCACGCTGGGCATGAGCGCCCAGATTGCCGTGGGCATCACGTCGCCCCAGGTCCGGTTGCCGTGCGACCCAATGGGTCCGTTACTGTATATGGCGTCGCCGACCAGGGAACGCGTGAGGGCCGAAGGAAGCTATCTGGCGCCGCTCGAGGGCCCCGGCCTGGGCGTGAAACTGGACGAGGACAAACTGGCAGCACTAACCGTAGCGAGGGCTTGAATCATGGAGAATCGCCTGGAGATCAGCGACGACCAGTTGGCGCACTTTGAGCGAAACGGGTTCTTCCTCATCCCGAACCCTTTGGGGGCGCGGGGTGTGCGGGAGGTCGACAGCAGACAACAGGAAGTGGAGCCGGAATGGGAGCGCACGGAGTTCCCCTCGGGCTGCAACCAATTGGCGTGTCTTTTCCTGATGATCGGCGAACCGGTGCTGCAAATGGTGGAGCGGCACGACCTCGTGGATGCGGCGCGGCGGATTCTGGGCGTTGAGAAGGTACACGTGGGGGCCTGCGGCATCGGCGACGCCTCGAAGGTGCAACGGGGCGAAAGGCGCCAGGTAGCGTGGCACGTGGACGGCGGTCCGGAAGTCCGCCAGGTGTCCTTTCGCACCGCCCTCGACCGCCACGACGCCAGCAACGGTCCGCTCCGGGTGCTGCCCGGCAGCCAGCACCGGCCACCGGAGGAGGTCAGGGCCGAACTTCTGCAACTCGAACTGGCCACCGGGACGCACGACGAGATGCCCGGGCAGTTCTTCGCCCGCCACCCCCACGAGGTCGAGGTCGTCCTCGACCCCCGATGGACCCTCGTCTGGACCCCCTCGTGCTGGCACGCCACGGGCCTCAAGACCGCCGCCGGACCCCGTCGCGCGATGGGATGGAACTATTTCCCCTCCGGCGGCCGCAAGCGCGATTTGGCCGCCATCAAACACGTGCATCCCGAATGGCCCGACTGGACCGCGGAGCGCAAGCGGCTCTGGGGACTCATTGATTGACGGTTGCGCACGATGCCAATCCTGGTTTATATCAACGGTTCCATCAATTCCGGCAAATCGACCGTAGGCAGTCTTCTGGCGAAGAATCTGCCCGGGACCGTCCACATTGAAGTTGACGAACTGCGGCAATTCGCGGATTGTCTGAGTCTGGCGGAAGCGTGTCCTTACTGTCTCGAGGATGCGGCGACGCTGGCGAGGAACTGGCTGTCGCGCGGGTTCAACGTGGTGGTTACGTGGCCGATTTCGCATTGCGACTACGCGGTCTTCGAACGTGTAGCGGCGGACGCGGGCGTTTCCATATACGCGTTTACGCTCCGGCCGGCCCTTGAAGTGGCCATGTCCGACCGGGATCAGCGACAACTGACTGAACGGGAACGCGCCCGCATCAGGGAACAATATCGATCATCGCATATCGATCCCGGTATCGGAACCGTAATCGACAACAGCGATCAGACGCCCGCGGAGACGTTGGCTACCGTCCGCGCCACTCTGGGAGTGTAGTCGTACCGGTCAGTGGACCTGGAGATCATCGCTCCTTGCGCAAACAAACCCGGAACTCTGATCCGATGACGAAGCCTCTCGTCCATAAGGCATTTGCGTACATTATAAGGTATGGTGCGGATGAGCGATGTGAATTGCTGGTTCTCGAGCTCAAATCCATCGGGTACGAATACTATCGACTTCCGGGTGGAAACCTCGAAGGCGATGAAACGCCGCTTCAGGCCGCGCACCGCGAAACCCTCGAAGAGTCGGGGATCGAAGATCTGCGGTTCATCCGGAAAATCGGGACAACACGGTACTTTAAACCCTACATCCAGTCACATGTGGAGCGCACGGACTACCTGTTCAGGGCCGATTCTGACTTGCCCGACAAATGGGAGCACATTGGAACGGTGGGTCCGGAATCCGGTGTGGTTTTCGCATTCTCCTGGATCTCAATCGATTCCATACCCAGGGTGGATCCGGAACTGCGGACCTTTCTGACCCGTGAGCGTATCCCGGAATTGTTCAGCGAGGGACAGTTGCTCGGATTGAAAGGTGGAGATGTGTCGGTTTCGCCCTATCGGGACGAATGGAACGTCCTGTTCGAACTGGAGAAGGAGAATATCGAAGAAGCGATTGGTGATTACGTGGAGGATATCCAGCATGTCGGCAGCACGTCCATCCCGGGGATGTGCGCGAAGCCAAAGCTGGACGTTGCGATCGCCGTCGAGGACTTTCACGAAGCGACGATCTGCATAGAGCCGCTTGTCGGGATCGGGTACGAATTCAGAGGAGAAAACGGCATCCCCCGGAGGCACTATTTCGGGAAGGGTGATCCCCGCACGCATCAGATACATATGTTCGAAAAAACCAGCACCGATTGGAAAGATATGATCCTTTTCCGAGATTGCCTGAGATCGAATCAGAGCTTTGCGGAAGAATACAGGAGATTGAAACGAAACCTGGCTCGCCGGTTTCCGAAGGACCGGCCGTCGTATCAGGCCGGTAAAGCCGGGTTTATCGAAGCGGTCATCAAAACATGCGGTGAGAGGGTAGACGGTAGAGGGAAAAAGGAAGAAAGAAGAAGGAAGAAGGAAAAAAACGGGGAGACGTAAGACGAAATCCTTGCCCGTCATTTTATCCTTTTTGCCTCCGGCAGTAGAAGAAACCTGAAAAGGCAGGTTATCTCTACCCACTTCTGTCTCACGTCTATTGAGACCTACCCCCTGGCCCCCTTCCTGACAGGAAGGGGGAACGGTGATGGGTCGACGCGTCGGGCTTGCAACCGTGCCGGATGGCGTTTCCTTGTTAATCAGGAATATTTATAGATGACCGGCACGCGAAACCTGTTTTTCCTCCCTCTCTCCCGGTGGGAGAGAGGGCCGGGGAGAGAGGTCTGCGGTGCTGGGGCGAGATGTGGATTTTGAATTTGGTCTTGTTTCTGATCTTGCCTTTCGCTCTTAACTGACGGCTGACTACTGATAGCTGATGGCTACCAGCTGACGACTCCGAACGATCGTGGAGGATCTGTGAACGGATTCGAACTGTCAGAGAGGTTCTTTCGCAGGGTCGGGCTTCCCGCCATTGAGCGAGGACTCCCACGGTGTGTGAGAAGACTGGCCGTAGGTGTCGGGTTAGGCTCGCAGGCACACAGGAACGACGACGAGGTCTCACGCGATCACGGATGGGGTCCGGGATTCACCGTATGGTTGGCCAAAGACGATTTCGACAGTTACGGCGGTCCTTTGCAGGAAATCCTGGATACACTACCTCAGGAGTATGATGGGTTTCGCTGGAAGGATGATCCTGAAACGACCTGTCGTGTCTTTGAACTCGGCGATTATACGGAAATGATCGTTGGATTCCGGAAGCCGCCACGATCGCCTAGGGATTGGCTGCGTATGCCGGAATCGTACCTCTTTGAACTGACTCCGAACCGGCTCTATCACGATGAACCGGGCATTGTCAGTGCCCGCCTTAAAGCGTTTTCCAGGTATCCTGAGGATGTATGGAGGCAGCGGATGGCGGCCTGTCTATCATGGTGCTGGGAGTGGGGTCGAAAACATCTCTTCAGGGCCGAGGCCCGGGGAGACCACGTGAGCGGGTTCAGCTATTGGACCAGATTCGCCGAGTACGCGATGAAGGTTGGCTTTCTTATGAATCGACGATTTGCGCCCTATCACAAGTGGCTGTGGGCAGAATTTAAAAAGCTTTCAGGTCCACCGGGCGAGGTCTGCGCCGTTCTCAGGGAGGGATTCGAAAGGTTAGGTGACAGGCGAGAGTTGGTAAAACGTATAGAGACGATCTACGTGGATGAACTCGAGAGTCTCGGATTTTCCCCCGCCGCCCCGTCTGCGAACAGAAGTACTGCGTACCCGGACAACAGATTATTTCGATTTGCGCGGGAAATACGCAGCTGTGTTGTGGATCCGGAAGTAAGGAACCTGAATTTGAGAGAGGAAATCGCCCATCCGGCAACGAGGTCCGGGTGGATGTGGTTACGCTAGACAATGTACTGCAAACAGTGTCCAAATCGATATAACCGGCACGCGAAACCCGTTTTCCCTCCCTCTCTCCCGCGGGAGAGAGGGCCGGGGAGAGAGGTCTGCGGGGACGAGGGGAGAAGTGGATCTTGAATTTAGGCCTTCCTTCCCGCTTTTAGCTGACGGCTGACCGCTAATAGCTGATAGCTTATTCTGAGAGGGCCGGGGAGAGAGGTCTGCGGGGCGACGGGAGAGGTGGGTTTTGATCTTGCCTTTCGTCTTTGTCTTTCGGCCTTTCTCTGTCTTTTCTTAGTGCCTTTGTGTCTTTGTGTGAGCGGATTTTCGTCTTGGCTGCCTTTGATTCTTGTTTTTGATCTTGCCTTTCGTTTTTGGCTGACGGCTGATAGCCAATAGCTGCTTCTTCGCGTGAGTCGAATGTCGTCTTGATCCTTTCCCGTCCTGATTTACATAGTCATGTCCAGCGAATTTAATTTCGGGGGAGCCGTTCCCGCCTGGGGGCGGAGCGCTGCCGAATACGAGGCATTCTTCGCATTGTCCGACGTCCCGTCGTCCGCGCGCGTTCTGGACTGTGGCGGAGGGCCGTCGTCGTTCACGGCGGAATGGGGCGGAACCGGGCGATTCGTCGTCGCCGTCGATCCCGTTTACGGGTTTTCCGGCCACAAAATCGAGGCGGATTTCCAATCCACGTCCGCGAGAATGCTCAAGGGTGCGCGAGAGGCGTACGCACGGTTTCGCTGGGACCACTATGGAAGTCCCGAATCGGTCGTCAGGCTGCGCCGCGACGTCCTCTCAACCTTTCTCCGCGACTTCCGGTCGGCGTCCGCGAGCGGCCGTTACGTTGCGGGAAGACTGCCCGATCTGCCCTTTCGGTCGAAAACTTTCGATCTGGTCCTCTGTTCCCATCTGCTATTTCTCTTTTCAGCGGAATTCAACCTTGAAATGCACGTCGCCTGTCTTTGGGAGTTGCTTCGAGTTGGGCGGGAGGTTCGAGTTTATCCACTGCTGGATATGTCAGGAAAACCATCGAGGCATCTGGACCATACGATTCAGAAGATGCGGGATCGCGCGGACGCCGAGGTGGTGCCTGTGCCGTTCGAGTTCCGTCGGGGCGATACAAACATGCTGCGGCTGACGTAAAGACGGTTAGAGGGATAAAGGAACAAAGAAGAAGGAAGAGGGAAAAAGGATGAATGAAAAAAGGCGGGTAGACGGTAGGGGTTAGCTGGGACAAGAATCCGTTGCCCCGCGTGTTTTTCCTCCTTGCGTTTGGCACGAGAAGAAACTTCACAGGGCAGGCAATCTCTAACCTCTCCCGTCTTCCGTCTACCCGCTTTTGGCTGACAGCTGCTCTAACCCTGGAATCCACACCGTTTACAGCGCGGAGCCTATCCAGAGCATTTCCAGAGCAGGGCGCGTTGTTCCGTCCCGCTCCGATTTACGTTATCCACCGGGGTTGGCAGGCCAGCGTATCAGGTGAGTCCTGTGAGGGTATTTGCGCCATGCGTACGGCAGGCCCCGCGCCCAGCGGCGACTTTTGGTTCCTTTTGGTCGCTTCAAAAGGAACACGCCGTAGGCAGGGAATTCTGGGAAAGGGGCATTTGAATTTTGTTTCTAATCTTGGCCGAATGCTGACGGCTGAGGGCTGATAGTTCATTCTAACCCCCCGGTTTGATCATCGCCTTGCATTGTGTCTGCATTTGATATAACGCATACCGTTTAACGTATGTAATTAAACGATATGCATTTAAGATAATACGTTAAATGATATTCATTTAATGTAATCCATTTAACGTAAATTATTTAACGGAACAAATTTAGTACTTGTCATTTAACGGAAAACGTTATAAAATACCGTATTGTGCGATCCTTCGAAAATCGGGGGTTCCGGCGCCGCCTGTGACGCTCAGGCACCCAGGAGAATCAACCATGTCCGCTGGAGAAACAGTTCCCGTTCATCCCGGGAGAATATTGCAGGAACAGTTTCTCGAGCCGATGGACCTCAGCCAGAACCAACTGGCGCTGTCCATCGGAGTGCCGCCCCGTCGCATAAATGAGATCGTCCTTGGCAAACGCGGCATTACCGCGGATACGGCGCTGAGACTCGCCCGGTATTTCTACACGTCGCCCCGATTCTGGATGAACATTCAGACAAACTTTGAGCTGGAAGTCGCCGAGGACGCGCTCTCGGAACGGCTGGACCGGGAAGTGCGTCCGCACATCCGCGGTGGATAGACCGTGGGTTTTCTATTGCCCCATCCGATATCGGCACGAAACTTGCATTAAAGGACTCAGGAATGTCCGGACTTCGCGTGATGAGCTTCAACCTCGCCGGCGGTTACGACGAACATGAGCCGGAGAACGCATGGAAAGGTTCCGGCCGCTCGCAACTGGTCTGCGACGTGATCGAAGACGCGTCGCCGGACCTGATCGGCTTCCAGGAAACGCAGTGGCCGAATTTCGCCACTTTCGGCGAAGCGCTGACGGCGTACGACAGCTTCCAGGGCCCGCACGCGAACGATCCGCCCCACCTCTTCAACCCGGTCTTCTGGCGGCGTGAGCGACTTCAGCCGCGCTCGAGGGGCGGGTTCTGGCTCAGCACCACGCCGGAGTGCTACTCTAGGTCCTGGGATTCCGCCTGCGTCCGGACCGCAACCTGGGTCCGTCTTCACGACCTCGCGAATGGCCTGGACTTCCTCCACGTGAATACCCATCTGGACCACATCAGCGAACAGGCCCGGACCGGAGGCGCATCTCTGCTGAACCGGTGGATTGCCAATGCTGCAAGAGACGGAGAACTCCAACTCTTGACCGGAGACTTCAACTGTAATCCGTGGACGCCCGAGGTGAAGGACGCCGCAGCAGCAGGCAGCACGATTACAGACGCGGTACACCGGATCCTGCTTGCGGCAGGCTTCGAAGATGCGTTCCTGCGTGCCGGACTTCGCGACGGAGCGGCGTCGAATACCTATCACGGTTACGCAGGAACGGAATACGACCCGATGCTCCATCATCTCTCCTGGCGCCTGGACTGGGTCCTTTTTCGGGGCGCGGGACTGGAGGTCGACGTGGAAACATCCGATATTGTCCGAAGCCACCGGGGTTCGCTCTACCCCAGCGATCACTATCCGGTCGTTTCGGACTTGTGCTGGAAGTGACGCCTGGCGTCTACCTGGGCGTCGGTAGGCGCGCATGCGCTCAGTTGAACCGAATTACTCCCCCTGATTATTGTTTAACACGCATTAATATCACTCATTCCATGTGTGGGAATGAGCACCGAAAGGGGGACTCGATTGGGTAAATTGCCATTCAGGAAGCCCATGCCGATGCTTCGAATCTGAACGGAGTTGAAGGCATGCACATCGCTGATACGAGCCGGATTCAGGGGTCTGAATGAGGATTCCCTTATCCGGCGGGAGATGAACCAGGAAAACATGCAGCCAGAAACCAACACAGAAAACGGCAAATCGATTATGCGAAGGGTCTGCATCATCGGTTGCGGGGGCGCGGGAAAGTCCACACTGGCAGTCAAGCTTGGAACTCTGCTGGACCTGCCGGTCGTGCACCTAGACGCCGTGCATTGGAGGCCGAACTGGGAAAAGCCCCCCAGGGACGTCTGGCAGCGCCAACACGGGGAACTCCTCGAGCGCGAGACCTGGATTCTGGACGGAAACTACGGAAGTACGATGAAGCAGAGGATAGCGGCAAGCGACACGGTGGTCCTGCTGGCGCTGTCACGGTTCACCTGTCTCTTTCAGGTCTTCAAGCGGGCGATCAGGCACCTGGGGCGCAGCCGGCCGGACTTGAACCCCGGCTGCCGGGAGCAGTTGCCCGATCTGGAATTCCTCGATTGGATCTGGAACTACAACAGGACACGGCTTCCTGGGATTCTGGATGACCTGGAACGGGTCACAAACGATAAGAACGTCGTGATATTGAGGTCGCGGGGCGCCGTGGCGCGGTTTCTGAATGAACTGAAGCAGGGAACCGGTCGGGGTGTGGTGCGGGATGACAGTGGCCGCATGTGACGAACATAACAACGTTATCGAACGGAATAACCGGTCTGCATACAACTCGCATTGATAATTCGCCAACATAAACAGGTTACGCGTTTCACGCGCAGAACGCTTCAATTCAATTGGGGGAAACATGTCGACGTATGAGATCGTCTATCAGGAGGATGCAAGGGGCGTCAATTGGAAGGACCTCGCGGAAGTCTACAAGCGGGCTCCTCTGGGAAAGCTGGATCCGGGGAAACTCCGTCGCGCGTACGCCGACAGCGAAGTCGGCTGTTTTGCCTTCAGCGGAGCAGCGCTGGTTGGCGGCGGACGGACGATTTCGGACGACGAGGCGCCTGCGACCGTCTGCGAGCTTGTCGTTGCGCCGGAATATCAGCGCCAGGGTGTCGGCAGGGCGATCTTGAGATCGATCCTCCGGAAACTCGCCGTTCCCAGGGTGATCCTTGCGTGTGTCCATGGACAGCAGGATTTCTATCGACGAGAAGGGTTTCTCAGCCACAAGTCGGTCATGGCGCTGTACGCGAATACGCAATGGTTCGTCGAAAACGCAAATCTGGAATCGGGAGACCCTGCCAACGCCGCAGCGGCCTATTCGGATTGAACCATCGTCGTTGCGGACATTTCGATATGCGGCGGAGTCCGTTCTATCGAGAAGGAGCAATCCAGTGAACGCCAGGTTCCGATGCGGGGACACGATCCTCTACCGAGAGCTCGACGAGAACGGCCGGATCATCGACGTTAAACCCGTCACCGTCGTCGAGGATTCCGACGCCCGGGCTGTGCTATGGCTTCCGGTGGGGACGCCAACCATGAAGCCCGTGTTATCTCCAGATACTCCGGAAAGGCCGCGGGACTGGGTGGGCCGGTCATGGACACTGGCCGATTCGGTCTGGCAATGGGCGGAGCTTCTGATAATCGTCCGGCCGGGCGAAAACCGCGCAACGTGGGTGCGGTGGTCCGCCAAGGCCGTATTTCAGGGCTGGTACGTCAATCTTCAGAGCAGGTTGACACGCACGCGGCTCGGCTTCGACTTAAGAGATCACCAGCTCGACATAATTGTCGATCCGGAACGGCGCTGGAAGTGGAAGGACCGGGATGAGCTCGATCTCGCGATCCGCCAGGGACGAATGACACGGGAAGCGGGCAGGGCTGTGTGGAGCGAAGGACGACGCGCCGTCGGCGAAATCGAAGCTCCCGGCGGGCTCTATATCGAGGGGTGGGAGAACTGGCGCCCCGATACGACGCTGGCGCGACCCCAGATGCGAGCGGACTGGGACGACCTGTCTATGTACGACATGCCTTGATTGGAATAATCAGATGAACCCGTGCCTTCGTTGCCAATGGAGATAGTGCAAATCAAAGCTGCCCCATGGACGACGTGACCGACATACGCGAGTTTTACAATGCCGGCTGGGACGCCGAGGATGACCGGCTCACGCGCCATCAGCTGGAAGCGGATTTGACCTGGCGATACCTCGACCATTACCTCCCTTCCTGCGGGAGGCTTCTGGAAGTCGGCTTCGGCACGGGGTTTTATTCCTTTCCACTGGCAAGGCGGGGCTACCGGATTACCTCTGTGGACCTCGCCGACGAGTTCGTCGCCCGTTGCAAGGCGAGGGCCGAGTCGCTCGGGCTTGCCGATCAGACCGATTTCCGCACCGGCGACGCGCGTACCCTGGACGGGATTCCACGCGGACAGTTCGACGCCGTCCTCCTGATGGGCCCACTGTACCATCTGGTGGATGAGACCGATCGGACCACGGCTCTGAGATCCACCTTCGAGCGCCTGAAACCCGGAGGCGTGGTCTTTTCAACGATGCTCTCCAGGTTTGGTGTTATTGGAGACCTGATCAGGAAAAACCCGGCGTGGATTGAGAATCAGGAGGATGTCCGGTCACTGATCGGCAACGGCCATCGGCCAGATGATGCGCCGCGCGGCGGCTTCCGCGGGTATTTCGTTCGCTATGAGGAAGTCGCCCCCATGCATGAACGCGCGGGATTCCATACACTGAATATTACCGGGGTGGAGCCCGCGATTGCTTCGGACGATGAAAGCTATAACAGCCTGCGGGGAGAGCAGCGGGAACTCTGGCTGAATCTGCTCTTCGAAATCAGCGAGGAACAGAGCATCGTCGCTGCGTCCAGGCACATCCTCTACATCGGACAGAAGCCGGCCGGCTGATGTTCGCGGTTGTATCTGACATCCAGCGGTGAGTCGCCCGGCAGGCATCCCGTCGACAGGCTCAGGGCAACACTAAGGAAGCGGCGTCTGCGATCCGAGCCGTTCCCTGAGCCTGTCGAAAAGTCGGCGAGGGGCACCCAAGAGCGGCCAACAGATTACGCAATACGGGCATTTCGACATTTCGACAAGCTCAACGCAGGCATGCTCAATGACCACGTTTCGAAAGGCCGCTCCCACGTGCCAGCGAGTCCACGCCGCCAGGTACGTTCTACGAGGATCCGGGACTCAGGCAGCACCAAAATTGCAAGTTCTATTGTCGGTCCCTGAACGCGGATTTGGAATAGAGCGTCGCAAAGTGCGACAGTTCCCGACGGGACACCGTTGGGTTCCGATTCTTGAGAGAAAAACCGGATGCGAAGATTTGGCAATGCAATTGGAAACCTCCGGGAAACTCGAGACGTTTAAGGGCGAGTGGATTCAATGCGAAACGTCCAGATCTGGAGATTCAAATGAAACGACGGATCGGTGCGCTGCTGCCGGCGCTGGCCGCCGTGTGCGTCCTTCTTCAATGTAGCGAACCCGAAAAACCCCCGCCGTCCAGGTATACTGGCGACCTTTCCGAGTTGGTTTCGAGAGGCAGACTGAGGGCGATCGTCCCTCTCGAGGCGGTCGAATATATGCCTCGTCATGGAGAGCAGGTGACGCTCTCCTACGACGTCGCCCGGGAGCTTGCGGAGGCGTTCAAGCTGCAGCCCGTGCTCGTCGAGGTGGGAGACTTTTCCAAGATGATGGTGAAATTGATGGAAGGCGAGGGCGACATAGCGGTGGCAAGCCTGACCATTACGCCTGAACGCCAGAAACGTGCCGCATTCTCTGTCCCGTACATGTACGTGGATGAATACCTGGTTACGAGGTCCAACGGCAGGATGCCCGAGAACATCGAAGACCTTGCGGGTATGGAAATCAGCGTGCGCCGTTCCAGCTCTTATTATCAGACGCTCATCGACCTCAGGCGACAGATACCGTCCCTGCGAATCCGGACCGTACCGGAAACCCTGAACATTGAGTCCTTGCTCGATGGCGTCGCTCGAGGCGAATACGATGCAACCGTGTCCGACTCACATCTCTGGCATGCCCTTGCGAGCTACCACGACAATCTGGCGACGCCGCTCGTGCTGGCCGAAGACCGCCCGATCGCCGTGATGATGAGGCCGGACGATACCGAGCTCAAGACCAGGGTGGACGAGTACCTGCTGGCCCGGCACTTCACGCGGTTGCGCCAGCGCGAATTCACGGACGATCTTCCCGGCCTGATCGAGCGCGGCCGCCTGCGCATGATTACGCGCAACAACGCGATGACCTATTTCATCCACCGGGGCCTGCAGGTCGGATTCGAGTACGAACTGATGAAAAAGTTCGCATCGGAACACGGCCTGCGCCTCGAGGTCGTTATCCCGAATTCTCATGCTGAGCTGTTGTCCTATTTGAACGACGGCAAGGGAGACGTGGTGGCCGCGGCGATGACCATAACTCCGGAACGGTTGGCGGAGGCGGATTTTACGCGGCCGTATAACGAAGTGGAGGAAGTCGTCGTCGCACGTGAGGACGACGATTCGATCGAGTCAATCCGGGACCTGGCGGGCAGGACTTTCCACGTGCGCGGGAGTTCTTCTTTCTACACGACGTTGACGGCGTTGCAGGATTCCGTGGATGACCTCCGGATCGTCAGACTACCGGAAGACGTCGAGACCGAAGAGATCATGGTGGGGGTCGAGTCCGGCCTGTACGACCTGACACTGGTCGATTCCAACCTGTACGACGTTGAGCGCACCTACGGTTTAAAACTGAAAGACGCCCTCAGCATCAAGTCCACGACGCTCGGCTGGGCGGTCCGCAGGGACAATCCGGCCCTGCTGGGATCGCTGAACGAGTACATCCGGCGCGAAAAAGGCGGTCTCTACTTCAACATGATGAAGAAACGGTATTTCGAGAACCCCCGACGGATTGCGAGAGCAAAGGACTCAACGCGGGTCGGCATCAGCGGACAGTTGTCGCCTTACGATGATCTTGTGAAAAAGTACGCGCAGCGATACAATCAGGACTGGCGCCTGATTACCGCACAGATGTACCAGGAATCGAAATTCGATCCCGATGCCGTCAGCTGGGTGGGCGCAATAGGATTGATGCAGGTGATGCCGAAAACCGGGCTCCAACTCGGTTTCGAAAACCTGGAGGACCCGAACGAGGGTATCCATGCCGGAACGAAGTACTTGCATCAGCTGATCCAGCGATTCGACCTGGAGATTCCAATGCAGTCTCGGATTCACTTTGCACTGGCGTCCTATAACGTCGGTTACGGACATCTCCTGGATGCCCGCCGCCTGGCGCGCGAAAAGGGATGGGACGCCAACCGCTGGTTCGGCAATGTGGAGCATGCAATGCGCCTGCTTTCGCAACCGGCCTATTACGAGCGGGCGCGTTTCGGGTACTGCCGCGGCGGCCAGCCCGTCTATTACGTCGAGAAGATACAGAGTTTGTACGACGCTTACGTGGAGGTGCTGGACACCGCACAATGAACGGGAAGCGCAGACCACAGCCGACGTTGGAGCGGGTTGAATTGCACGAAGATCCCGGCTTATGAGAGAAGGGTACAATGTGAATGAATATCACCGCGCGAACCGTGCCCGCTGGAACCTTGGGGCCGAAGCGTGGGCTGCCATGCACGACCGGCGAGGAACATGGCGAATTGCTCACAGACAGCCCGAGCATGTCTTCCTGCCGCAAGAGATGGATCTGATTGGGGATGCGGAAAGAAAGGACGTCTGCGTGCTGGGCAGCGGCGACAACCTGGCAGTCTTCGCGTTCGCCGGTATGGGCGCAAGGGTCACGTCCGTCGACATTTCGGTGGAACAACTGGCGGTGGCGGAACGGCGTGCCCGCGAACTGGATCTCGATATCGAATTCGTCGAGTCGGACGTTGCTGACCTTGGATGTCTGGAAGACGCCAGCTTCGATATGGTGTACACGGGAGGGCACGTGGCCGTCTGGGTTTCCGATCTCGGGGCGTATTATCGCGAAGCCATCCGCATTCTACTCCGGAGGGGTCTGTTTCTCGTCAACGAGTACCATCCGATTCGACGGATCTGGAAGAATCGGGCTACGTCGCTGGAAGTCGGATTCAGCTACTTTGACAACGGCCCGCATGAGTACCGCGCCTCTGAGGACGTGCTTGAAAAAGCGTCTGGTGAAGTGAAGCAGTACGAATTTCACTGGACGGTTTCAGAGTATCTCAGGGCCGTCATCGAGCAGGGCGTCGATCTGATCAGGTTCGAGGAAATCGGTGATGAGTCCGAGGGATGGGAGGCGGCGCCGCTTCAGGGCCTGCCCCAAATGCTCTTGATCGCGGGGAGAAAAGTCTGAACCAGAGGTATATTCCAAATGACGACATTCCGTCTCATCCGGCACGGGGAACCGGAATGGAGCCTGGCAGCCGGCGGCAATCTGAAAGACGTGGGCGACGGCTGGGCGGTACATGTCGTTCCGCTTACCCAAACCGGCATCCGCCAGATTGCAGAAGCCTCGGAACCTTGCGAAGCTGAAGATTATCAACTGGTTATTTCGTCGCCGATGACACGCGCGTTGCAATCCGCAAACGTCATCAGCCGGATTCTCGACCTGGACCTTCGCGTCGAGTTCGATCTGCACGAATGGGTATGCGCGTGGCGACCTTCGCTTGAACTCGTCGATAAAACCGTAGCTGAGATGCTGTCGCTCGGAGGCGAATGGCCGTCCGGAGAGACGAGAGACTGGGAGCCTCTATCCGGTGTCCGCACGAGAGTCAGTCGTGTTCTGGATCGGTACCGCGATTTCGAGCGCATAATTGTGGTCTGTCACGAAACCGTGATTTTCTCGCTCACGGGAAAGTGGGTGGGACACGCCGAATCGGTAACGTTGGAAAGATAGCCGCCTTCGCCCGCGATTCTATCTTATCCCACAGGAAATAGCCCAGGGATCTCGCCTTCGCCCTGGGCAGTTATTTTGTCAATAATGAAACCTGCTGCGATTATCAGTGTCTTATAGGTAAAAGGGAGGTTTCCAATGATTCCTCAATTCAAATGGTATTGCTGCCAGCATTTGCTTCGGATTGTTTGTATGGATTGTCGCTTCGCAAACAAAAAAACACACATTTTTCATAAGTGTCGAGACAAGCTGTATAAGTCGGACCGGATCTGTATGAACTGTGAGAAGGGAAACTGCGCGAACCCAAGGCGCAGACACGGGGAACCGATGGTGATACGGCGGAGTTACGCATAGAACAAGCCCCGTGCTCCCATGGGCTGAACCGAAAGAACCACCTGCCTCCGAACGAAACGGGTGGTTCTTTTCTTTTGCGATTCCTTGGGATACTCACGTGGATTGCGAACGCGCCTTTAACGAGCCAGTCCTGGAAATGCCCGGAGCGGTTCCCTAGCGTGGCTTCGCTTTGCTCAACCGCAACCAAACAGATGGAAGTCAATGCGCGAGCCCATTTGACGGTCCAATCACTCCTCCCTTGAGGGGGAGTCGCAAAGGCCGAGCCGGTCCCCTGAGCCTGTCGAAGGGTCGGCGACGGCTGATGCGGTGGGGGGATTTCAACGCCTTACCGTATACAAGCAGCAGGAATAAACATGTACGCATCTTGCGTCGAAGTCATACTGTAAGAATCGAATCCATGGACCACGCCTTCTGCGAAGCCGTTGTCGGGAACAGGTTCCCTGCGCTTCCGAACCATCGTGGTGGCTGTGCGGAAGTCTTCTTCCGCTTTATAGACCCACGCATTTATTTCACCCGGGTGATTTATAGAGAGTGCGTCCAAGCTTTAAAATTTCCTCGAGGAATGGATCGAAGCCTCGCATGCGGGTCCGGATTTCTTCTGGTGTACGTACGACAATATCCATTGCGACGTATCTGGGGCGACAGATGTCGGCGATCGCGGCACTTCGCTCTGTCGGACGTAAATCTGACTCCATAATGACCAGCAGATCCAGATCACTGTCCTCCTTCGGCGCACCATATGCATGAGAGCCAAATAGGATGATTTGATCCGGATGAAAGTGATCGACGATTTTATTGGCGATCTCATCCAGGAGCGGTTCTGTTATTTTACGCATTTTCGCATTCATACACTTTGGGATTACTACACTGATGTCCAGGGTAACTTAATCCGGTAAACAATCGACGTCACATTTAGTGCAAGATACAAAATGCCATGACTGATCGCAAATCACACCTGAGATACGTATATTATCTGCGACATCCATAGCGATATGAAGGATATGCCATCTTTGATCGGATACCGATCGAATAGCCAGCTTGACCTGGGAGCAAGGGGAGACTGGACGCCGGATTCTTTCCAGTCACGGAGCCGGAGCAAGCGGCTTCATTACCCATGTCTTCGAGGTACGTTGCCGTCGTAGGGCCGTTCGCCGCGTACGAGCATGCGGTGTGGATTCTCCATGTCGGAGATTTCGTCAACGCTGTGGTAGCCCATGGTCATACTCATCCGGGTGCCGTCCGTTCTGTTCTGCCCGACGCCGTGCATGATCATGCTGTCAATGACGAGCATGCCGCCTTCGGGCATTGGCGCGGGCAGGGCCTGGTCCAGGAGATCCAGGGTCCATGATTCGTCGTACAGACGGCCGCCGACGCCCGGGAAATGGTGGGACCCGGGCACGACCAGCGTGCATCCGTTTTCGACGGTTGTTTCCTCCAGATAGAAGATAACCGTGACGATCGTCCTGGACCACTGCCTGACGTCGCGGTGCATTCGCTCCGGCCGGTCCTCGGAGGCCAGTCGGAGCGTGGCATGGTTGTGCCGATTCTTAATAAGTTCGATGTTGGGGCCCAGAAGGGATTCCAGGGGATCCAGGACCAGGGGACATGTGGCGGTTTCGAGGAAAACAGGTTCTCTGGAGACGACGCCCGAGAGCCGTATGATCCGCCCTTCGCGGTCTCGCACGGCCGGTTCGACCTCCTCGCGAATATTCCTCCAGATCGCCTCTCGGAGTTTTTCAACCTGCTCCTCAGGAAGCCGGTCTTTCAATTTGAGGAATCCGTTGTGGCGAAACAGGTGGACCTGTTCTGATGTGAGTGACATAAAAAACGTCCTGATCGGGATAAATTAAGGGAAGCCATCAGGTATCAGCGTTCAGCCGTCAGCCAAAAGCGTCTTATGCCAAGGTCTGGCGATGGTAATCGCCGATATCACAACCGCCATGTGGGCAACCACAAGGATTGCCCCTACAAGCGCTTCTTTATCATACCTATGGCGTCATCCCGCCTTTCTTCCTTTTTCCTTCTTCCTTCCTCCTTCTTCCTTCTACGCTTCATCAACCGTCACCGCCACCCGATGCATCGAGTTGTTGAGATATCCCCGCGGATTCCACGCGATCGCGTGCGGCTGGCGTACCCCGTGCGAGTCGGTCGCCCTGGCCCAGACCTCGTAATATCCCGCCTGAGGAAACGTGACTCTGGCCCGCCAGTTCTGCCAGGCGTACGCGTTTAACGGTTCATCCAGCATTGCCTTCATCCACGTCGCGCCGAAGTCGATCGAAAGATGCACGGAGTTCACCCGCAGGTCGCCGGCCCACGCGTGGCCGCGGACGGCCAGCGACCTGCCGTCCGTTCTATGCCCGTCGGCCGGACTCGTGATCAGAGACTTCACCGGCATGCTGTGGATGATTTCGAAGTCCTTTTCGTCCACCTGCTCGCCGGGTGAGATCGGACGATTGGGAACACGATAGGAGGTACCGGTCATTTTGGGGCCGTCGTGGACCTGATCCCGCAGCCGGATACGGGTCAGCCACTTCTGCGAGCAGGACCCGGGCCACCCCGGCACGATCAGCCGCAGCGGGGCGCCGTTCATCGGGTGGATGGGTTTTCCGTTCTGCGCGAAGGCGATGAGATTGTGTTCGTCCATGGCCTTCGCGATCGGCACGCCCCGGGACAGGGACAACTTGCCTGGCTCCCCGGAGAGGTGGGTGTCGGCGCCTTCGTGTGCGGTGTAGACGACGTTCGTCTTGATGCCAGCGGACCTCAGTACGTCGGCGAACCGCACGCCCGTCCATTCCGAGCAGCCAACGGCGCCGTAGGTCCACGGGTCTCCCTTCGCGGGCGGATCGAAGAACGCGCGGCCGTTGCCGCCGCATTCCAGCACCAGCGCGCGGCTGATCACCTCGAACCGGTCTCTGAGGTCGTCGATGCACAGCGTCATCGGCCTGTCCACCAGACCGTCGATGGTCAGCTTCCATGCGGCCGCATCCGTGTTTTCCGGGGGAACGCCATTATTCCGGATAAAATGCCGTTCCGTCGGCGTTATGGCGTCATCCAGCAGGTGGGCAGGTGTTTCCGCATTCAGAGGGCGTTCGTTGATCAAGACGAGGCCGTCTTTACCGCGAATGATCCTTTCACCGGCGAGTACGGAAGGGATGAAGTGGGCCGGCATGTAGCGTTGAAAGGGGATTGTCGAGCCGACCATGGCCCCCATCACAGCCAGTCCCGCACCCTTCAGGAATCCCCGCCTGTCGGAACAGGACTCGCGGCCGAAGAGGAGCCTGTCGGCCTTGTCCGGATCGCGTCGGTAGAGTTCGAACACACCCGGACAATCGGTATCCTTTTTCATCGTCTGTCCTCGTCCTGCTGCATGCGTGCAAACCAACGTGGTCCGTAAGGTCGCCTGGGCGTGTATTCGGTTCCGGATGGTCCGGTTCAATTTCCGAATAACCGCCTGGCATTGAGTGTCAGCGTCCAGAGACGGGCGCCGGCGAACGAGTTGTGACTGGAGAAATCGGGGTCGATACTGTGCATTGGATGAATCTCGTACTCCCCCCGGACGTCCACGCCGCCGGTCAGGGAATATGTAAGATTCAATCCCAGCATCGTCCTGCCGCCGACCGGATATTCCGCGCCCGCGTGAAAGTTCACGATAAGAACCACGTCGCCGAGGTCGCCTTCCTGCCGGCCGTTGTAGAACGATAGCGGAGGATCGTATACCTGGCCGCTGGCGGACGTCTCCGTATGGTTGTCGGAGTAGTGCGTTCCGGTCATCGCTACGTACGCCGCCCCCAGCCCAACGCCGACGTAGGGTGAAATAACGCGTTGACCGCCAGGAAGATCGTAGTACGCGTGGAGCGAAAGCGAGCGTACGACTAGATCGTCGATCGAAGACCGGGTGTTGGAGTCGATCGTTCCGCCTTCACGGTCTTCCATGGGCATGCCATCGAAATTGGTGACGCTTTGAAAGATCTGGTCGATGCCATTCTTTCGCTGCGATATCGCAAGTTCCACGCGCTTGCGATCAAGGATGCGTCCGATCGAGACCTGGAACGCGTGTCCCGAGGCGCCTTCGTTGATGTACCGCCACCGGTACCCCGAGATCGTGGGAATGGGATCCAGATCGAAACATGCGTCCGTCGGATAGCAGAACGTGTCCCGATTCCAGCCTTCCTGATCGATGTCGTTCGCTCGATTCAATCCCAGCGTCGCGCCGGCGTACCACCCGGAGCGCGGATTTTCGGGGGGCTCTGATTGCGACCCCGCGATGGAATTCTGACAGATTGACTGTAACGCGACGGCGGCGGAAAAGACCAACAGCGCAAAACGCATTGGGAACCCTCTTCGAGAACGCCCCGCGCCTGCGCCGCTCTGCCGCACAGCCCGGGAAGTGGCAGCTTCCCTTCAGTTGGACCACCGGAATATCCTAATTCGAATCCTGTAAAGTCAAGTCTGTTTTCCGAATGGATGCAAGGCGCCGGATTCGCAGTGGCCCTTCGCTGCTCCTGACGTTCCCGATTGCCGCGGACCGGATTGAAGGTTAATTTGCCGGAACCGCACGGCCGGATGTGCTTGTCTTGCGGCACTCTACGAAGTCACGAACCAATCTGTGGTACCATAGGGAGGAATTTATATGCTGACCTGTGACGCCGGGCTGCCGCTTCTCGACGCGAGGGTAACATCGATCCTTTCCGCGCAGGTCCTGGACCGCTCGCGGACCGACTTCGGCGGATTTGTGAGCCAGGGCGTAGCAGGAGGGACCGGAGTGGGGCAGGTCGTTCCTTTGTGCTATGCCTATCTCATGGAAGGATCCGTACACTATCGAAGTGCCGAGCTGCTCGAGCGAATCCTCCTTGGAGCCGGGTTCGGCCGGAGGGTCCGTCGGGAGTCCGGGCTGTTCGACCTGGTGGAGACCAACTTCGATTCGGCGCCGGACACCGGCTTTCTGGTGCAACTGATGTCGCCGGTCGTGGCGGCGGCGCGTGAAGCTGCCGACGATGAAGGCGCCGGAGAGATCGCCGGGGCGTTGGGGGAACTGATCCGGACGGCGACGCCCGGGATGGCCGCGGGCGGTTTCCATACGCCCAACCACCGGTGGGTACTGGTCTCGGCGCTGGCGCAGGCGAGGGTGTTGTTTCCGGATCTGGACGTTATGGACACGATCGAGGCATACCTGGCGGAGACCATCGACATCAATGCGGACGGGGAATATACCGAGCGGAGCACGGGGGTCTACAACGCGGTCTGCAACCGGTCGCTCCGGATCGCCGCGGAGGCGCTGGACAGGCCGGAATTACTGGGACCAGTGCGCAAGAACCTGGAGCTTTCGTACAATCTCCTGCATGCGGACGGTTCGGTGATTACAAGTGTGTCCCGAAGGCAGGACCGTGGACAGCGGACGGTCCCGGTCGGCCTGGCGGACACCTACTATGCATTGGGCCGAATGGAGAACAACGGGTTTTATGCGGCGGTCGCCGACTGGCTGTTCGACCTTGAGCCGGGCGGGTTGCCCTGGACGCTGCATCCATTCCTGGAACACCCGGAATGGCGCGAAGATACCCTGAAACGCGAGGCGTTGCCCGAGTCCTATAGGAAGGTGTTTCCGGTATCCGGCTTATGGCGGGTGCGACGGGGCAGATTGAGCGCGACAGTGGCTTCCGGTATTACCGGGGCCTTCAGTCTGAAGTACGGCGAAGCTGAATTGTCGGCGGTGACGGTGTACGCCAGTTACTACAGCACGGGGCAATTTGTGGGTGAGGATTTTCGCGAGTCGGAGGACGGGATTCGGATGATGCACCCCGGCAGGGGGTGGCACTACGACAGTCCCGGATATTTCCATCCGCTGGGTGAACCCGTAATACAGTCACAGTGGGAGGAGGCGCGATGGAATCGAAGATTCACGCCCGTTCCGCCGCTGTCGATGGATCTGACCGTGAAAGAAGTGGAAGGCGGGTTCGACCTGCGGATACAGGCGGATGCGCTGGACAGGGTGCCGCTACAGTTCGCGTGCGATTTCGCCCCTGGAGGGGAGCTCGATCTCGACGGCGGTGCGATGCAGGGCATCGCCGGTCAGACCGTGTTCCTGAAGTCCGGGTACGCGATCTACCACGTCGTCGACGACGCGATCACGATAGGGCCGGGCGCATTTGCCCACCGGATGTGGCGGATGCGCGGGAGCGAACAGGCGCCGCAGGGGTTCCGGGTTCTGATTACGCTGGTGACGCCCGCGGATCGGATCCTGGAGGTCCGATGCGGCGCGTGGTCCGCGGCGACGGAAGGAATATTGAAGAGCGACGATTGAGCGCAAGTCAGGGCCCATGGCCTGGCAACTGAGAAAAATCGAACCGGTTGCATCCGTCCGGAGGGATAAACGGGGCCACGGAATGGGGCGCGGGGCCGGTTCCGGAACGCCGTATCAGATCACGCGCCCGGTTCTGTCTTTCGGCATCATTGAGCATGCGCTCGGCGGACCACCGCGCGTGTATTCTGTCCTGAAGATCCGCCGCGATCTTCCGGCAGTCCGGGTCCTGCGCCCGGTCGTGCATTTCGCCCGGATCCTGGTCCATATTGAAAAGCTGGCAGGACCGGAACTCGTGATAGTAGTTCAGCTTCCAGGGCCCGCAGCGGACCATGCAGGCGGGTTGATCGCCGAGGAGCCCGATGTATTCTGAATAAACTTCATCGGGCCAGTCCGGAATCGGGGCGTCGTCACCAAGAAAGCCGGCGAAGCTTCTGCCGGAGACATCCGGCAGCGGCGGGGCGCCGGCGAGTTCCAGGAGCGTAGGGCCGACGTCGATGAGACTGATGACCGCATCGTTACGGCCGCACGGCCAATGACCTGGCAGGGAGACGATAAGGGGGACGCGGGCCGAGCCGTCGTAGTGACTGCTCTTCCACCACATGCCGTGTTCGCAGGCCATATCTCCGTGGTCGGAGCAGTAGACGATGATTGTGTTTTCGGCTGCCGGGGAGGCTCTCACCGCCCTGACGATCCTACCGACGTTCCCGTCGAGCTCCGTGACTAGTCCGTAGTAAGCCGCCAGTGCCCGCCGGTTCTGTTCGGGCGTCAATTCGTCTACCCCCCGGCGCGCGCGCCAGTTCCGCATAGCGGGATGGAGGGCGTCCAGATACGCGGGAGATACGGGCTCCGGGAGAGGGATTTCCTCCATGTAGCGGTCGAACAGGGGTCTGGAACAGATGAGCGGGTTGTGGGGCAGTATCAGGCCGACGACCAGGCAGTGGGGTTGACCGTCCCCCGTCCATGATGAAATGTCGTTGCACGCCGTTTCCGTGACACTGTCGTCGAAGGCCTGGTACCCCGTGGTTCCGTATCCGGCGACCTCAACGGCGTATTTCGACTGCCCGGTCGTACGGTTGTTTCCCGATCCCCGGATTTCCGGAGAAAGCGTCCCGCCGCAGTCGGCGTGGATGCGTTTCCCAAAACCGTGAAGCTGATCCGGCCCAATAAAGTGCATCCTGCCGCACAGGACGGTCTCGTAGCCCGCCACAGCGAGCGCGTGGGCAAACGTGGGGGTCTGCGGCGAGAGCGTCCCACTGTTGTCGAATGCGCCCACTTCGCTCGGGTAGCTGGCTGCCAGGAACCCCGCCCTGGACGGAGCGCAGAGCGGATAGGGACAGTAGACGTTCGTGAATCGAGCGCCCTGTCCGTCGAGCGCATCCAGGTTGGGGGTCCGCACAATCGGGTTGCCGGCGCAGCCCATCACGTTCGCGTTGTGCTGGTCCGATATGATGAGCACGATATTCGGCTGACTGCCCGTTGTCCTTGCCATATCTCGCCTGCGACTTACCGTATTTTTTTCCTTCGACCCTGTCCGGCGTTAGCAGTCCGTTGATAAAGTCGCTCTGCAGGCGAGGCCGAGCCATTGTGGTCGAAGACAAGGCGCGCGACCGAGTCCCATCCCTCGATTCGGCGAGGGAGCGCAACGCAGTATTTCGACCGCAAGGGCCGGCCGTAGCCCGGATGGGCTTTTTCAACGGGCTGTTAGGGATCGGTCACGGATTTATCCTGATTCCAGCGGGCTTTGTTTTTCTTCATCTCATCATTCAGCGTGACGGTACGCGAGGTGGTCTGCGTGCGCGCGTCGTACAGCCA
This sequence comes from Gemmatimonadota bacterium, assembly GCA_028874335.1. Classification (GTDB taxonomy): domain Bacteria; phylum Latescibacterota; class UBA2968; order UBA2968; genus JAAXHE01. Next base: position 27,593 of record JAPPJY010000072.1, read on the forward strand.
TCGTCCCCGGTTGTCTCTCCGTACCGGCAGGCGCTGGTCTACGGCCGGCGGCGGGGCGACGGCGCGGGGGCGGTCGCCGTACCAGTAGGCCACGCTGCTTATCTCGTTGCACAGATGGTTGCCGTGGCCGTGCTCGATGGTCACCCTGATTTCCCGCTCGAAGCGGACCGGATTCTCCAGGTGGTGGACGTAGCTGGTCTGGTAGCCGTCGGTATCGCCCTCATAGATTGAAGACCCGTTGCGCAGGAAGGCGTTGGGCTGCATGCCCCATGCCTGGTTCAGATAGTCCTCGCTGCCGGTGCCGTGCAGGTCCGGCGGCCACCTGTACCCGTCCACCCAGATCATGTCGTCGCCCTCGCCCCACCAGGTCCCCTGGAAGTTGGTGACACTGATATTGCAGCCGATGTAGTGGCCGCGCCCCTCGGCGTCCAGGATCACATAGTTGTTTTCCCAGGCCTCGCGTCCCGTATTGACGATATCCGCTTCCGGCGTGTTGACCCGGATTTCGTGCCCCCATCCGCCGAACGGATTTTCCCGCCGGAACTCTGCATGGAAATACCCGATATCGGCCGGCACGCGGCCGGGGCAGGTCTCCCAGTCCACGTAGAAGTACTGCCGGTGGGGCTCGTCGCTTTCATTGACCAGTTCGACCCTCGCTCTCTTGCCAAAGGGCATCGGAGCATACGCGTTGAGCGCGCAGCCGGTTTCGAACTGGTTGTTGTTATTGGTCGACGCGGTGAACAGCAGAGACTGGTAGGAGTTGACAATGCCGTGACCCAGGCCGAAGAAGTCGCCGAGGGGACAAATTACGCTGGGGTCATCGGCATCGTCGAATGTGATCTTCAACAGGCACTCACGGTAGTGGTTGCTCTGTGTAAACCAGAGATGGGTGATGCACGCGGGGCCTTCGACGTCGGCCAGGATCCGGGTCTCACCCGGCTCGATGGTCCAGGCGTCGCTGTTTCGCCCGGTCGTATCCCAGGAAGAGTGGCGGCCGGTGCGGTTCGACTTGAGACGGGCGAGCCCGCCCCGTATATCGTCCATATCAAGCTCCTGAGTCAGGATAGTCCAAAAAACATGAACTTACATGGATGGACAGGATGTGGCGGAATTCCTGATGTCCGACTGTTCGCTTCTCTACAGCAAACCCTTCCTTCGCTTGGACTCGATCACCTCGTCCACGAAATCCGGTTCGCAAAAGGCCTCCAGTCCTCCGCCCGGGAAGCGCGTGGCCCACTCGTACAGGTCGCGTATTCGTTCCTCATCGGATTCAGCGACGGGCGGATCGGCGCGGACGGCGTCCAGTTGCCCGATGACGGCGTCGGCGATCCTGGCGTACAGCCGGCTCGAGCACTCGTTCACGTCGGCTGCGTCCTCCCGCGCTTTCTGGTACCAGGCCATCGCGTTGAACCCGAGCACACGGACCCGAGGGTAGAAGGAGCACATCAGGTTCCAGGCGTCGCCGTCCTTGTCCTGGTCGCCGGACGAACGAAAGTCGGAGCGCAGAATCACAGATGGGATGTCCAGGAACTTCGCCACCATGAATTCCACGACCGTTCCGGAATCCAGGTCCGTACCGTCGAAGTTGAACAGGCCCAGGTCGCACGCCATCACCTGCTTCAGGTCCTGGTTCCGGATGTCGACAGCCCGACCGGTGGCTTGTTCCAGGTGCTGCGGTACGACGCAGTTGTACCGGCAGTCCGAATGGCGCTCGATGGCCTCAGCCAGAATGGCGTTGCCGATGAGATGCTTGTGGTCGAAGAGTTCACCCGCGAAATAGACGCTGAATGGGTTCACGCCGCGGTTCCTTTCCGTAGCGGCCATCCTGCCAATTGCGCGGGTTCAGAGTCCGTATCGCAGCCAAACGCGAATCCCATGGCTGGAGAGATTCGCACTCGTCTCCGCCAGACCGAGTTCCAGCGGTTGGCGGCTCCCGTCGCGCCAGACGATTCGCCCATTGCCGCGCCCGGTCTCCACGGCGCCTGCGTCCAGGTACCGCCAACCCACGTCGACGTATACCCTGCCCCAAACCCGCGCCGCGGCGCCCGCGATCAACATGAACGCAAATCCTGTCCGGCTGGCGCCTGGCACGATTGTGGTCGTCCTTGGGAACGCCATGCGGGTTTCGCCGATGGTATTCCGCGACAGTCCGACGCCGCAACCGAGGAAAGGGCTGAACGGTCCCCTTCCGGGGAGGTCTGCATAAATGCCGGCAAGAGCGGCAAGGGAGGATATGTCGGCCGAGACGTCCTGACGTCCGGAGGTCTGCACAAAGTTGGCGCGGCCGTTGAAGGAGAACGTGGGGCGGTATTGAACGGTGGCTTCGACGCGGATGCGCGTTGTCGCAACGTAGCCTGCGCCCACTTCGAAACCGGGCGCCCTGGCGAATTCGCCCGAGGCGCTCAGGTTTTCGCCGTCCGCGCCGGTTCCGCAGCCATAGAGCGCCGCCGGAGTCTCGCTCGAACAATTCCTGTCCTGGAACCGCGACGTTGCCCGCAGGTCCAGGGTGGCGGCGCCCAGAACATAGAAATCCCCGCGCACGAAGGACGCCCTGGGGACCCTCGCAGGCGGGGTTTCGCTATTCAGGCTGGAAGCGTGTGCAGATGTTAAGCTCGAAACCGTCGCAACAACGATTAGGGCGGTTCGGAACAGCAGACGATGGAAACCGAACTTGGAGTCACTTCTATCTGTCATTATTTAGAATCACGTTCTGTGCAGGAATGTCCGCACGAGTCAGTGGTTTCGGCACATTAATCGGTCGAGCGCGTAACGGGCAACGGCCCAATCCTTCTGCAAACACAGGATCAGCCCGACCGGCGGGTTTTCGTCTTCGTGCATTCGGTGTATGTGGGCGTAGTTGAGATAGAGGTCCATTTGCCCGACATCGGCGTGAAGGAATTTGCCGGATACCGGCTGGCAAATCGCTTGTTGAGGATGTTTTTCAGATTCGCCAGACAGTGTCTGTTGAATCTGGTCGGATGGATACAAGAGGCAGAATAGGCGCATCTGCCGGAAATTTTAACGAAAAAATCCGCGTCCAAACCGTTGTGTCAAATCCGCTGCCAGTCTTTCAACGAGCGCGGTCCCGTATACAGCGCGCTTTTTTCCTGATTGTTCAAACTCAACTATACGACGGCCGATCATCCATTTCGCGGCGGTCACAACGGCATTGACAGATCGAGCGGCCGAACGCCTGGCGGCGTCGACAATTCTCGACACATCGCCAAATATGGCTTCGTACCGAATATCCGTCTTTTCGTCTGTGACCATCCGCTCGTTCATGAACTGCTCATCTTCCCGTGAGGGGTTTCGGTGAGAGGCTTGCATTCTAGACAAATCAATTTATGCGTTCCTCTGCCCAGCGAATGACGTCTTCGGCGATGGCAATCGTCTCCGCGTACTCCTGCACGCTAACAGGTTCTTCCAAACCTGGATAACGTGTATGCGTGGCAAAGCGGGTGAGTCTTGTGGCACGCCGAACCCTATCTGGAATGCGATTTCCGTTTGATTCAAGGATCGTCATCAACCGGGCCAAATCATGAACGTACGGAAAGTCGATGCCGCACATTGTCATAACCGACTTAATGGCCTTCTCAGCTGCCTGCTGGGCTTCAAAGCACAGGTCTTCCAGATAGGCGTCGGGAATACGGTTCTTCGCCATTGCCAGACTACTCTTAGCCCGGTTCAGCCATTCCCGCGGATCATCGGGCGGGTACCGTTCAGGAGGACTCATACACAACCCTTCCTTCACGTAGCGCGGGCTTGATGACCAGAGCATGGCTGTCCTTGTACCGCTCTACGTCGTCGGGGGTGACCACAACCACATCGACCGCCGCGCCGGCGCCGTGCATATTCTCGTAGATCCTCCCCGCCAGGCTTCCCCGATGTGCTCCCTCCTTGATGATTAACAGATCGACGTCGCTGTGGCGGTTCATGTCACCCCGCGCGGCGGACCCGAAGAGGATGATCTTATCCGGCTCGGCCGCCTCCACAATGCGCCGGATGATGTCGTCCAGCGTTTCTCGATCAAGTCCTGTTTTTTCCATGAGTGTGTCGATTTCTTCACGTCGAAACGTGGTCAAAAAGCAGGCACGCCTGGATGTCTTCAGGTTCCAGAATCGGGTATTCCTGTAGAATCGTCTCTGCGGTATCTCCTGCCGCAAGCATTCCTAGGACGTGTTCCACCGCGATGCGCATGTCTCGAATGATGGGCTTGCCACCAAAAACACCCGGGCGCACGGTAATGCGCTTGAGTAGTGCTCCATCAGTGGTCATGTCTCCCTCTTGTTCCTGGCGCCCCAGAAAACGTCGCCACGGGCGGTTCGCGCATGGGGTCGCGCGGCGGTATTTGCAGTTCCACGCCGCCCAGAGGTGCGAAACGAGCCCGTATGGCACGGGACAGATTGGCGGGAGATCGATGCTCGTTTAGCGCCGTGCGCAAAATCGCCCGTGCTTCCTCCTCCATGGAATGGCCGTGCTCGGCCGCTCGGACGCGCAGGCGGAGCATCAGGTCATCGCCGAGGTTACGAATCGTCAAGCTGGCCATTATTTCCGGCTCCAAACCGAGAGAGAATTCAATAATGTCAAATTTCCCTGCCTACTTCACGCTTCCTAATCGTCCAACGGACTCGACATTACATTGCCGTCCAGCAAGCAGTGCCGCACCCTGGTGACGTCATGCCAGGGAAACCGCACTGGGTCCTTGATGGGCTCTCCGGGAATTCCAGTTCAGTCCAGTGGTTGGTTTGCTCGTATCCAGGGTTCTCGCTATGAACTTCATAGATCTGTCGGCCCTGCGGGGATTTGTATTCCATGACGACCCGCACGGCGGCCACTGTGGATTCGAGGCGCCAACGTAGACACCGTTCGTTGAGCGTTTCACATTCAGGATGCGGTCATTGCTTACCAACACGATCCTTGGGCCGCGAAAAAATGGTAAGTAATAGTTCGGAATCGTCGATTAGTCGGTAAACAGGCTTCTGGCCGGATAGTCGTTCGCTTTCGTCGAAGATGATTGGCACACCCTCACCCCGCTTCTCCATGTAAAAGCTACGTCCCACGTCGCCGACTGCTTTCCTCACAGGTGTTTCACCAAGCAGATTGGTAATCAACTCGTTTCGGGTCGCCTGACGCAGTGAGATACTTTCAATGGTCACGGTGTTCGGCAAATTTCCGGGCGAATAAATCTCCAATCGATCATCGAACATCAAGAATCGTATTTTCGAGGCAAAAATAGAATAGTCACGGTGAGCCACAGCATTGACTATCGCTTCAAAGACGGCTCTTTCGCTAAACTGTTGCGTTTCTAACCGATGCGGAGTTTTCACGGCTGAGACGGTTTGGTTTTTTCTCAAAAACAACATTGCTTGTTCAATCTGTTGATTCAGCGGTCCGTGGATTTTCTGTGCGTCGATCTGGTAATTTGAGTCCTGCTTTTTTCCTCGATAGCGCACGGCTTCAATATGGGCATTGGGAAAAAAGCGCTCTGGTTCCCGGCAGCAGAATAGAATACCCGAGACCGAAGCCCGCACTTCACCGCTTTCTTCCTTCGACAGGAGACCGCGTTTGAGCAGCACGATATTATCGATTTCACTGGATCGAGATGTATATTTAACCCGTAATTCTGGCGATAAATCTTCGATGCCCGATTGTGGTACCGGTTGTTCTTCGAATCGAATCAACCGAGTCTGGCTTAGTTGCTGGGACCGCCGTGTCAGATAATCTGGCGGCATCTCTCGCTTTGAACTGCCTTGTCGAAAGAAATATCCACCAGGGCTTCTGTGTACAAAAAGACTGCGCGGAATTTCCACGTTTAGCACGGACTGAAGATTTCCCGTGGAATCCGGGAGCTGAATACGGAAAGAACGAAAATGGACAGGCGGCGTAATGCTTTCATTGCAAACCTCATAAACAAAGCGATCGACAACATCAAGCTGATCCAACCGAATGCCAATGATGTCCCGTGTCCTGTCGTCCACACCCAAGACAAGTACACCTTCGTTAGTATTGGCGATTGCCGCCAACTCGTCGGCCAACTCGTCCCGCCTGGGTCTGGAAACCCACCCGCCACTGAATCGGACGGCCGTGAGTTCCAGCGAAGTATCTTCTCCAAGGCAAATTTTCTGCCGTAGTTCTTCAGGGCTATTAAACATCCCGTCCTTTCAGTGCGATGCGACGATAGCGACCTTCAAATGCCTTACGTCCACCCTCCATCACTGCACAAATGGTCTCCCTTACCTGTTGCTCGTGAGGGCCGCAGTCGCACTCTTTCTGACTTTCCCGTGACGCGCCGTAGGAACAGAAACTGCCTTAGGGCGCTGAAAAACACAGAATGAATTGGCAAACCCAATTAGAAATCTCAACCTCCCAAACCTTTCACTTCCAAAACTACACCGATCGTCTCACTTTGAAATAGGCAGAATACTACTCGGAGACGTGTCTTGCCTTCGCGGTGATTCACCGGAATTCCGGAACTGTTTCGTCGTCATTGGCTTCTACGCCTTTTATTGCACTCCAAATTGCATCCGTTGGCAAATCCAACTGATACAGTCGGCGTACGCCCAGAGTATATCTCTCTGGCTGAGTAAAGACGTGGGGTGTCGGATAGACAATTTGTACATCGTGAAGTACTGCCCGGAATATTCCAACGGCCACAGTCTGCATTTTGCTGCCTGTAGGAGCGACCACAAGGCGATCAAACATGCTGCGACGGCCGTAAATTTCCAGCATTATGCTCAGTGCCTGCCGAAAGTCGAGGGTAGATGCGGTTTGATCCGATTTGCCGTGAAGCTCATTCAACGTGCGTTCATTTAGCAGCCGAATTGCCTCCGTCCGCCACGAGTTGTCAGGATCAGGAGGCGTGCCGTGAATTACCTCCGTATACGTAGGTTGCAATTCTTGAACCAAATTGTTGAGCTGAGCCGGATCAAAAGATGGAAACGCTACTAGCCTGATCGCTTCGCCCAACATGGATACTGAACTCAACTCAGGGGTCGCAGCTATCTCAATAATGCCTGACGACAGATAGCTTGGTATCTGTCCCTCGTTACCATCTTGGCTATCACGATCAAATCTATCCTTCGACGGCGGATATTCTCTTGCCTCGCTATAGAGTATGCTGATAGATCGAACACGACCGCGAATTAACGCTACCAAAGTCTGCACGATTAGAAGGCGCGACATACCAGAAATATCAACAAGAACCCGGTCAAATTCCTGTGAAAAGTCTCGCAGTTCCTCTCCAATACCCATCGGATTTTCGCGGTCATATACAAATTCATTTACATTGAGACCAGAAGTCTGGCTAAGTTGGTGTAGTTCTTTATTTCTATTTTGTATTTGACTTGGCAGGTAGCTTATCAACCCAAGTGATAATCCGGTCGTTTCTGACCCACGGATCCGGCGGAGTGTTTCAACTGCGCGATCCTCGAATCCTGCACAAATAATCAGGCACTCCCCCTGTCGCAAAGATGGAACATCAACCTCTCTCAGTTGAGGCCAACTAATCTGTCTCAGTATTTCGTCGGATCGGAGCGGAACATGTCAATAAGAATGAGACAACTCTCGCGTAAGTTTAGTGAAGGAAGTG
>JAPPJY010000025.1 GCA_028874335.1 Gemmatimonadota bacterium
CGGAAGAAAAAGGACCAAAAAGAAGCGCGCCCTTCGGCAGGGGGCCGGTTTTTCCACGAATCCCCTCAGTGGCACAGATTGGCGAACGTGACCTACGTACGAATCTGACCCCACCATGCTTCAATACTGGACGGAATAGCGTGGAAAAACCCCCCGTACCCCCGGTTGCCGGTTGTGAAATGCATTGATCACGCGAGACCTTCCTCCCTCTCTCCTGGCAGGAGAGAGGGTCGGGGAGAGAGGTCTGCGGGGAATGGTGGCTTTTGGTTTTGCCCTTCGTTTTTAGCTGACAGCTGACGGCTGATAGCTGATAGCTTCATCTGAAGGGACGGACGGAGAGGTCAGCGCCCTGGAGGAATCCAGGTCAATTGAGGAAAGTCGTGTGACTCGAAAACAGAACTCCCCAGCCCTTGAGCAGATGACGCCCGTCAGACGCACCTCGCTGAGCGATGAAATCGTCGGACAGATCATCGACCTGATCTCCCGGGACGTGCTGAATCCGGGCGATCGGCTGCCGCCGGAACGAAGCCTGTGCAAACAGTTCGGGGTCGGCCGGACCTCCCTCAGGGAAGCCCTCCGCACACTCTCCGTGATGGGCATCCTGGAACCCCGGGTGGGTGAGGGTACGTTCGTCAGCGACAATACTAGCCGATACCTGGAGAAATCCCTGAGCTGGGGTCTGCTGCTGGATCCGAAGGAAGTCACGGACCTCGTGGAAACGCGGCTTATGCTGGAATCCCGGAATGCATTCCTGGCCGCGGGCCGCGCCACGGAAGCAGATCTTCAGGAACTCGACCGGACAGTCCGGGGAATCGAAGGATCGCTGGACGAGTCCGGCGAATTCCTGGAATTCGACGTCCGGTTCCATCTGGCCATTGCCCGGGCGACCCAGAATTCCATCCTTTGCAACCTCCTCGTGATGATACGCAACTACCTTCAGGAATGGATCCGGGCCAGCCTGGAGGAACCCGCAACACATACCGCGGAGGTGCGGGCCAGGATGTCCGTGGAAGAGCATGGAAAGATCCTGCGCGCCATCCGGAAACGCGATGCCGAAGCCGCCCGGGTGGCCATGGAGGAGCACATTCTGTCCAGCAGCGTCGACCTGCGGGCGCGAATCGACGATGATTCCGAAAACCGATCGGGGTGAGACCCTAACCGTCCGGCACGTACCTCGCCAACGTCTTCGAGAACCCCTCATCCTCCAGCGGTTCGCACGTCCGCGCGCCCGCCCCTGCGGCCGAATCCCTGGTCACGCTGTCCGCGTTTCCCATCAGCACGCCGATTCCCGCCGCCGTGAGCATCGGAAGGTCGTTGTCCCCGTCTCCAATCGCGAGCGACTGAGAAAGGGCAACGCCGCACGCACCGCAGATCTCCCGCAATGCCACCGCCTTGTTCACCTCCGGATGCATGATCTCGATCCGGTCGTCGCCCGTGCGGGCGAGATAGAACCGCTGCCCGAACGCCGCACGCATTTTCTCGAACACCTCTTCCCGGCGCTCGGGACCGGGCAGCAGGATCATCTTCGGCGGGGGAACCAGATCCCGCGCCATGGACAACAGCTCCGGCTCCAGCACGATATTCACGCCCGTCATCCGCACAAGATTTCGGATCCACCCGGTCTCTTCGTCCGTAAGATAAGCCTCGCTGAGGCCGGTCCGATCGGTCTCGCACCGGCAATAGATGAAGTTCACCCCACTATTGCCGACAAAATCAACAAGATCGGGAAAGCCATCCGCCGGCAATCGCTGTTCATGCAGCAACGACCGCTCGTTATCCGTGCCGGTTCCCAGCACCATCGCGCCGTTATAGCTGCCCACGTGCAGCGCCGGTCTGAGATCGGGCGAAAACGGTGCGAGACTCTTCGACACGTTCCGGCCGCTGATCGACGCCATCGCGGTGCCGGAGAGCGCCAGTCGCCGAAGCGCCTCGACAGACTCGTTTGACATCCGGCCCCGGTCGTCGAGCAGCGTACCATCCAGATCGAACGCCACGAGCCGCACGTCATCCATTCTGCAGACCTCCCGACGACATACCGATACCCCTTCAGAAATTCGTGACGACCCTGGCGGGCCTGCCGGTTTTAATCGATTCCGCGACCGCGAAACACGCCGCCATCGTCCGTGCGCCGTCCTTTACGTCGATCATCGGCGTTTCGCCGGTATCCAGGCAGTGCAGGAAATGCGACAATTCCTCCGCGCAGGCGTGTACCTCTCCCAGCACAGGAAACGGGATCTCCGCGAATTCCTCGATGTCACCGAACTCTTTGAGATAGAGCCGGTTCTCCTCTACCGTGCCCTCGGTGCCATAGAGATTGAACGTCATGGAATAGGGCCGCGGCGCGCCCACGGACACCAGGCACTTTCCCACCGCGCCGTTCCTGAATTTCAGCGAAGCGATCACCGTATCGTGCCAGTCCACGTCGTGAAGGACCTTCGTAACGCCATAGGCCGACACTTCCTCCACTTCCCCCACGATCCAGCGCATCAGGTCCAGCGGATGACACGCCCCGCCGATCACCGCGAACTGACCCTCGTCCCGGTGCCGCCACCACTGGTGACCAGGACCGGCGAGAAACGGCCCCAGCGAATGGACGTAGTCCGACTCGCAGAAACAGGCCTCGCCGAGCTTGCCCGAATCGAACAGGTCCTTGACAGCCCGGTGCAACTGCCTGAAACGCGCGCCGTGGCCCACCATCAGCTGTCGGCGCGAACCTTCGACCGCGGCAACCATGCGGCGGCAGTCCTGCAACGTGGTCGCCATCGGCTTCTCGCAGAACACATGCTTGCCGGCTTCCAGCGCGGCAACGGCCTCGTCGGCGTGCAGCCGGTTGGGCGTGCAGAGATAGACGACGTCGACCACATCGTCCGCGACAACCTCCCCGTAGTCCGCCGTTACGCGTTCGGCGCCGAATTCGGCCTTCATCTCGTCCAATCGCTGGGCGCTGCGCGCCGACCCGCAGATGGCACGCAGCCTCGCCCCCGGATGCGCCGCAATCGCCTTGATGTGCTCCAGGCCGATATATCCGGTACCGACCACCGCGATTCGATATTCCGCCGCCACTGCAAAGGTCCTTTCCGATGATGCGTTCAATCAACAAGGGGCAAATGCACCACGCCGCCCCGTTCCACGGATCGGAAAACCGCCTCGGTAAACGCCATGTACTTCAGGCCGGCTTCGAAGGTCGTATCGCCCGGAGGGCCGCCCTGGATCGCGCTCACGAAATCCTGCTCCACGGTCCATTCGCGCGCTTCGTCATCGGGAATTGGCATCACCGAAAGCCCGCTGTCTCCGGCCCGCCCGCCCAGAATGGTATCGCTGTCCAGCTTGTAGACCAGGGTCCCCTCGCTGCCGTAGAGTTCCACCTGCGGATCCATGCCGAATCGCGCCACGGAGGAAAACAAAAATGCGGCCTGCGCGCCGTTCTCCATCTGACCTATGATGTGTACCGAGTCGGGGCGTTCCACCGGTCCCTTACCCTGACCGTTATCCAGCGGCCGCGTCCTGATGAACGTCTCCGCGTGCGCCGAAATCGTCTTCATCTGGCCGGCCCAGCGTTGCACGATTTCCACCAGGATGCCCATGTTCAGCGCGTTCAGACCGGAATACCGGTCGATCTGCCGCCAGTGCAGCGGCTGATCCGGATCGCAGTTGTCCCCGCTGAATGAACGGGTATAGACATGATAGATGTCTCCCAGGTATCCCTCCCCGATCAGCCGCTGGATGAACCAGTCGCCCTTCATCGCCATCGGCGACGGGCAGATCTGCGTGACGAGCCCCGTTTCTCGCGCCATGGCGTACATGGCCTTTGCCTCGCGGAGGTTCATCGCCATCCGCGCCTGCACGAAGACGTGCTTTCCGGCCTCCAGAGAGGCCAGCACGTATTCGCAGTGACGGTACGGCCAGGTGCCGATCATCACGGCGTCCACGTCCTCGCTCGAGATCAACGCGCGGGGATCCGTCATCAGTCTCGGCGACAGGCCGAATTCGCGCGCGATCGCCCCCGCGCTTGCCTCGCTCCGGTTGCAGATGGCAACCACCTCCGCGTCCGGGATCTTCGCCAGCCCCGGGAAATGACGGCTCCGGAAAATGCCGCCCGCCCCGATAATTCCAATTCGAATCTTGTCGGACATTTTTCCTCCCTGGAAGTGACCTGGAAAATAAAATCAGAAACACGAGACTACGAGACTACGAGACTACGAGACTACGAGACTACGAGACTACGAGAC
>JAPPJY010000051.1 GCA_028874335.1 Gemmatimonadota bacterium
AGCCTTTTTTCGGACCTCTTCTCTGAGAATCTCACCGTTCTTGGACAGCAGTGATCAAAAACGAAAGTCGAAATCAAAGGCTACCTCTCCTTCCAGGCCCCTCTCCGACGGGAGAACGCAAGGAAACCAGGAAAATCGGGCGACCACAAGGGTCGCCCCTACAAATACAAACGCCACGGGCGAATGCAGATTCCGCGCTTTTTCGTGAAGTATCAAATTCGTGCCGAAACCCGCAAGGCCCAATCAAGCGCACGGTCGTGGCGTGGGGGGTTTTTCCGTGCTGATCCGTCCATCGCATCTGCATTGGCACAGCTGAAGGGTTGGCAGGCCGCCCAATTCCAATTTTCGCCTCCGGAGTAATTCACGGAAAAACCGGCCCCCTGCCGAAGGGCGCGCTTCTTTCAAAGGCGGGGAGAGGTAAGAAGGGAGAGGGGAGAGATTGCCTGCCTTGTGAGGAATCATCTCGTGCCGACGGCAAGGAGGAAAAACATACCTGGCAAGATTTCTTCTACCGTCTTACCTCTTGCGTCTACCCGCCCTTCCGCTATTTGCCTATACAGAACGTACTGAATATCCGGTCCAGGATCTCGTCCGACGTAATCTCGCCGACAATCTCGGCCAATGCGTCGGCCGCCTCCCTCAGTTCGACCGCGATCACTTCTCTCGGCAGCCCCTGGTCGAGCGCCCGCGTCGCCCGTCCGAGCGCGTTTCCCGCTCGCCGCAACGCCTCCGCGTGTCGCGCGTGCGATACCACCCCGGGGTCGGGATCGGAAACGGCCATGACGCGCCCGCGGACGGATTTCCTGAGGCGGTGGAGACCATCCCCGGTAAGGGCCGAGACCGTGAGATCCTGAAATCGGCGATCGCCCCGCCAGTCGGCGTGGAGACCCAGGTCACTCTTGTTCTTCACGAGTACCACATTTGCAGGATCCACGTCCGAGACGATCTTCTCCAGTCCGGCGGCCGCGGGGACGGACGCATCCACGACCAGCAGCACAAGCGCGGCCCTGGCAATCGCTTCCCGTGAACGGCGGGCGCCTTCGCGCTCGATGGCGTCCCGAGGATTCGCGATACCGGCGGTGTCGACCAGGGTTACGCGAATGCCGTCCAGGGTAATGGACTCTTCAATCGTATCCCTCGTGGTTCCGGAAACCGGGGACACGATCGCCCGGTCCTCTTCCAGCAGCCGGTTGAGCAGGCTCGACTTGCCCGCGTTGGGGGGGCCCGCCAGCGCAACAAGGGCGCCGTCGCGTATCACTTTACCGTGCCGGTAGGAGTCGATCAAGCGCTCGATTTCTTCCGCCGATCGCTTCAGCGATGGACGTATGGCGTCCTGCTCGACCTCCGCGTCTTCGTAAAAGTCCAGCCCGGCCTCGAGCAACGTCAGCGAATCCCGGAGGGCTTCCGCCAGATCCTCGAACCTGGACCTCAATCCGCCCCGCAGCTGAAAGTATGCGGATTGAAGGCCCCGGTCCGCACCTGCGGTGATCATATCCGCGATCGCTTCCGCCTGGGTGAGGTCGATTCGGCCATTCAGAAATGCCCTCCGGGTGAACTCACCCGGTTCAGCCGGCCGGGCGCCGGCCGACACGAGGGCCTCCATTGCGCGCCGCAGAAGCAGAGGGCCTCCGTGGCAGTTGAATTCCACGGTATCTTCACCGGTAAACGACCGCGAACCCCTCATCACGGAGACCAGGACCTCATCCAGATCCTGGTCTCCGACGACAAATCTCCCGTACGTCAGGCGCCGGTCCCCGACCCGGTTCAGTTCGCGTGATCCACAAAAAAAACCGGAGGCAATTCCTACCGCCTCCGGACCCGAGAGCCGGACGATGCCTATCGCTGCCTCGCCGTGACCGGTGGCGATTGCGACAATGGTATCGCGGTCCGACGGTCTCATCCGAATATATCCTCAGCGCGTGCCGAGCACGCGCTTCACGCGTTCCATGACTTGCTGCTGTATAATTGTGAGAACGTTGAACATGGTCCAGTAGAGCACCAGACCGGACGACAGGCTCCACATTATCCAGATCATGAATACAGGCATGATGTAGACCATGAACGCCTGTTTCGGATCTTTCATGGTCATTTTTGACTGCACAAACGTAGAAACGGCCATAAGCAGCGGCAGAAGGTGGATTTCTAAACCGCCGATATATATCCGGTCCGGCTGCGACAGGTCCGTAATCCAGAACACGAATTCGGACTGCCGGAGTTCTATTGCGCCCCTGAACACGTTGAACAGCGAAAAGAGGATGGGCATCTGGATGACCATCGGCAAACAGCCCCCGAGCGGGTTGACGCCCTCCTCCTTGTAGAGCTTCATCATCTCCCGCTGGACCTTCTGCTGGTCGTCCGGATATTTCTCGCGTAACGCGGCGATCCTGGGCTGAAACTGCTGCATCTTGGCAGTAGCCTCCAAGGCTTTGTGAGTCAGCGGAAATACCACGATTTTGATCAGCACCGAAAAGACGATGATGACCAGACCATAGTTCGGGATCAGCGGATGAAGCGCGAGAAAGGCCCTGAGATTCAGATTGGTGATGGGCTTGATGATGGGCCGGAAGATGGCGAAACCATACTCCATGAACTCCTCCATCTCCAGTTCCCGGTAGTTGCCGGACAGGTCCTGATTCTGCTGCCTCATGCGGTCGTAGGAGATCGGACCGAAATAGACGCCGAAACGCTGTCCCGGATCGACGACTTTCGACAGGATTTCGACGTCGTACCATTCGGCGATATCGGGCTTGTCGCCAGCCATATTCAGGCCGTAGCTGCCTTCCGGGGGAATCAGGGCGACCAGGAAGTATTTGTTCCTGATTCCAACCCACGAGATCCGGCCGCCGGGCGGTGGGTCGCCGCCGGGCTCCAGGTCCGCCACGTCCCAGGTTTCCACCTCGCCGCCAGCACGCGTGACCACCGACATATAGGCCGCGTTCTCTTCCGGATTGTTCTCGGTATCGGCCAGGCTGCCCGACCATCCAATCCCCAGCTTTTCCTGCGGCTGCAATCCGGAAACGGCCACCGCCATTTCCGCACGGTAGCGGTTGCCCTGGAATCGGATCCGCTTCTCGATCGTTCGCGTTCCCGCCTGGCTCCTGAAGATCAGTTCGGCCTGTTCCGCGCCGGCCAGCGTAAGTCCTGGCGTGTCAGTGGAAAACTCGTACGCGTCCAGCGGCTCACCGGCCAGTGAAAGGCCCAGCGCGGCGCTCCCGGGAGCGATCAGATCGAGTTGTCCGCCGTCGGGATGTTCGTACGCCTTCAGCACCAGCTGGGAGAGTACCCCGCCGAGAGTACTGAACGTGGCGGTAAAAAGATCGGTTTCGACAATGACGTCCCGGGGGGTGAATTCACGGGGGACCGGCTGCATGCCTGCCTGCTCCGTCGGTGCCGCCCGCGGCGCTTCCGGCACAAATTCGGGCGGGCGGACGGACCGTTCCGGAGGAGGGGGCGGTGGCGTCCGACGGCTTTCGGCGGGGACCGGTTCGGGTGTCGGGATCGGAATTGCCGGTCCCATTATCCATTCCATATAGTGGGGGTAGAGAATAATGATCAGGCCGATCAAAATGAATGCGAGGATTGTGCGCTTATCCATCCGTCATACCTGTCTTGTCGAGGATCGGCAGGAAGAACACATGAAAGCAGCCCATTCGAAGCGTCATCACACGCCTGCATTGTGCCGTCGAGGCGGACTCATCGACCGAACCTCGGCAACCTGTTTTCGGACCGGAACACTGGCGGGGGGCGTGATGAGGGGGGTGACACACGTCCGAAGACAAAGTGGAGGGCGATTTAACGAGGAAGCAACCCTAGCCAGTCCGTTGAAAGAGTCCATCCGGGCTACGGCCGGCCCTTGTGGTCGAAAACCTGCGTTGCGCTCCATCGCCGAATCGAAGGATGGGACTCGGTCGCGCGTCTTGTCTTCGACCACAATGGCTCGGCCTCGCCTGCAGAGCGACACTGTCAACCGACTGCTACGGCGTGACGGCCGAACCGTGGAGCAGACCCAGTCTTCCGAACGCAGCGAAGATATCACTGCGCAAGTCCCGGAACCCTGCAACGGCCGAACCGTCGCCGACGGATATGATGACCAGATGACCCGTGCTGCGGTGCGGCGCCAATTCCCTGCAGATAACACGAATTCGCCGCCGGGCGCGATTTCGCGCAACCGCCTTTCCAAACCGCTTGCGCACGGAGATGAAGATACGATCTTCCGCGGATTTACATGCGCGGACATGCAGCCAGCGGCCCCTGAATACCGATCCGGCCCGCCGAAGACGCTGAACCTCCCTGCGCAGACGGGCGCGTGTCCTGGGCATGCTAGAGCGAGACCCGTACGCGGCCCTTGCGACGGCGCCTGGAAAAGATCTGGCGCCCACCAGGCGTCCGCATGCGATGGCGAAAACCGTGTTTGTTCTTTCGCTTCCGGTGGCTCGGCTGGAACGTCCGCTTCATTGGAATTGTCCGTGCGTTGCGCAAAGAACATTCATTGCTGTATCTAAATGAATTGTAGGAAGTTATGAATATAGACGGGGAACTGATCTTTGTCAAGGGATTTCCGCGGCATCCGGACGCACATACAAAATACTACTATATATTGTGTTTATTAGATTTAAGACACATTTTATAGTGTCTGAACGTTCACGAACGAACCCTACGGAATTATCTGAAAAATCTGCCAAAAAGGGCTTGACTTTTGCAATTCCATTCTTTAGTTTGGCGCCATCCTGATTGCCGAGGCAATTCCTTCGGCGGCTCCCCCGTATACTATATTCATACTTGAGATTTGGTTTTTTAATGTGGCCGGCGAGCCGCCGGCAGGACTTTGTATTGTCCGCTTGTGAGGAATTCACCTCTGCGTCTGCCGTGAATTCCATCCCCCCAGAATATCTTCTGCAACACTCCCTCCATAGATGATCTTCTGGCTTCTGGCAGGGCTCGGCTTACATCCCCGTCACCCTTCTCTCAAATAAGAAAATTCCGGTTTAGCGAAGGCTATTTTCCTCGCTAACGTATGCGCGGTTTTGTCTATATGGTTGACAAACATCCCGGCCTCTGGGACCAGTGTTTGCGGAAGATAGAGGGGAAGATCGAGGCGGATACCTACGGGACATGGTTCGCCCAGACGTCCTCATCGCAGCTTGACGCCAGACTCGCCCTGATTGAGGTGCCAACCTCCTTTTTCGTGGACTGGCTGGAGGAGCATTGGCTTGACCTGATCCGGTCTACAATAAAAGAGATCACATCCTGGGCGCCGGAGATCAGGTTCTCTGTCAAGAAAAATCCGCCTGCTTCCGCCGGCGCGCCACTCGACTTCTCCACCAGCGACGATTCCGCTGCTCGAACGCCCGCGCCACCGGTGGAACCGGTCGTTCAAGGACCGGTTTCCGAAGCCGTATTTCCCCTGAATCCCCGATACCGGTTCGAAGATTTCATTGTCGGTGAGAGCAATCAGTTTTCATTTACCGCCGCGAAATCCGTCGCTGAGTCGCCCGGCGCGACATCGTACAATCCGCTGGTCATCTACAGCGGTGTGGGACTCGGGAAAACGCACCTGCTTCAGGCAATCGCCGACCATTGCGTACGAAACGGCACGGCCGGGCGCGTTGTGTATACATCCGCCGAAAGGTTCTTCACCGACTATCTGAAAGCCATCCAGAAACAGGATACGTCCGCCTACGTCGAGATCTATCGAAACGCGGACATTCTGCTGATTGACGACATCCAGTTCTACGTGAAGACCGAGGCATGCCAGCGCGAACTGCTTCACACGTTCAACACATTGTATCAACTGAACAAACAGATCGTCCTGAGTTCGGACCGTCCGCCGTCAACCCTGAAAGGATTCGAAGACAGGCTGATTTCAAGATTCCAATGGGGCCTCGTTTCGGATATCGACCGGCCCGACCTGGAAACGCGGATGGCAATCATCAATCAGAAAGCAGGCGATCATGGCGTCCGGATTCCCGCGGATGTAGCCCGTTTCATGGCTGAACAGGTCGATTCCAACATTCGGGAGCTTGAAGGCGCCCTCACGCAACTCATTACTTTTTCGGTATATAAACGCGCACCGGTCTCCCTCGAAATCGCAAGGGATACCATAAAGAGTCTGGGACGCGTGAAATCCATGACTTCGCCCGCGATCAGCATCAGCGAGATTCAGAGACGTACCGCCGGATACTTCGATATTTCCGTGGAAATGTTGACCGGCGCCACCCGCAGGCAGGAAATCACAACGGCAAGACATATCTGCATGTACCTTTGCAGAAGGCTCACGCAGGCGCCGCTCAAGTCAATCGGCACTGAATTTGGAAATCGGGACCACACAACAGTTATTCACGCGTGCAGGAACATCGCCGCCAGGCTTTCAACCGATCCGGATTTTCAGGTACTTGTCAGCCGGATCCAGAACCGGGTTCAGCAGTTCGTATCGGCCTGAGCCTCTCAACGCGCGGCTTACGGACAGCGAGGCGCGGGTGCTGTTTGCATGCCCTGACGCCTGGAAAGACCGATTCAGTATTTTGAATCGGTCTTTTCTTTGACAATGCGTGAAGATATCCACAAGAGACAACCCGCAAAGGCTCTATAGTATTCGAATTTTTCGTTCCATGACTTGCATTAAACAACAACTACATGGATGTGAGGAATGTGGAGAACACGGAATTCGGGCGGTCTTATGCAGGAAAAACCGATGGCTGAAATGCAGGGTCGTTATGGAAAACATGTGCATATACGGCGTGTTGTTCACGTGTTCGCCGTCGGCGTTCATCGAACCTGTCCTCTTCCACAACTTCTGCAGAGGATTTTCCACATAGCCTGATTACAGTAATCAAGGGGTGGGATATTTTCCTATTTATCGTATGAACATATAGTTGAGTTTGTCGTCCAGACAACAGACCCACCCGGATCGGCAATTGTTGTTCACAACGCTGATTGTGAATAAATGCTGGTGGATGGGGATGATGCGTTTTCCTGAAGGGTGCGTCTCCACGTCGGCTCTCCGTGACATTGACCTGGAGCGCCGACACCCCATCGAATCCGCTCCGGAATCCGCGCGGGATCCCGCTTCTGTCGGCAGGGAAACACTGTCGCTGTGACGGGGCATATCGAGGGGGCGCCGAAGCGGCTGAAACGCGGTTCGGCGCGGTCCCGTACGGGGCGTTTCAAAAGAGGCTTTCCGGGGGACAATGATCGTTGACAAATTCGATAAAAATCAGTATATTACGTTTTAGTAACCTGCGGCCGATCAAGCCGCTTTTTCCTGCGAATTCGATCCCCGAATTTCAACCGGTTTCTGGTGGAGTAACGTCTGTTCCCGGGAGATCTAAAATGAAGGTGGTTATTGAGCAGGATATGCTCATCTGGGGCATCAACTCGGTGCTGGATATCGTCCCGTCGAAAACAGCCCTCCCGGTGCTTTCGAATATACTCGTCGGAACGAACGAGAGTGGACAAGTGTGCCTGACAGCTACAGATCTGGATATTTCCATCAATTGTATGCTTGCGGGTGCCGTGGAAACACCGGGATCCACCACGGTTCCGGCGCGCAAGTTCGCCGAAATCGTCAGGGAGTTGCCTGAGGGCCCCGTGGTTCTCTCCGAGGCTTCGGGGCGCGTGACGCTTCAGTGCCAGTCGGGGCTGGAAGGATCCTATGCGCTCATGGCCGCGCCTGCTGAAGACTTTCCCGAATTGCCCGCCGAAATCGAGGGCCCCGAGATGGTTTTCGAACCCGGAGAAGAAACGCCCGAGGACGGGGGCGAGGGTCTGTTGTTGCGGGACATGATCCAGAAAACTTCGTTCGCCGTATCCAGAGACGAAACCAGACCTGTCCTGAACGGCGTTTTCTGGAAAGTCGGCGGCGGCCGTATGACCATGGTTGCCACGGACGGCGCGAGGCTGGTCCGGTACTCCAGGAGCCACTCCCATTCAGACGCGCAGGAGGTATCAACCGAAGCAATTGTTCCCACCCGGGCGCTGAACCACCTGGTGAAGCTGGATTCCGCCGGATGCAGTCTGGACCGGGTGCTGTTCGGTCAGAATCACCTCATGTTCGATCTGCGGGCGGCCAATGGCTCCGAGACGGGCGCGGGGGGCGCCATACGTCTGTTTTCGCGGCTGGTCGAAGGGCCCTATGTCGACTACGAGCAGGTGATCCCCCAGGACAATACCACCAGAATGAAGGTACCCAACGGCCAGTTCATGCCTGCTGTTCGAAGGGTCTCTATCCTTTCAAGCGCGCAGACCCACCAGGTGCGTATTGAGATGAACAGCGACCGTGTCGTACTTTCGGCCTCGAGCCAGGAGATTGGTGGCGAGGCGCGCGAGGAGCTGGAAGCCGAATACAGCGGCGATGAAATGGTGGTCGGTTATAATTCGAACTATCTCCTCGATATTCTCAGACGTATCGACTCCGAGGAGGTATTGTTCGAGTTGGACGGGCCGATGGCCGCGGGGATCATTCGTCCGGCCGAGCAGCCGGAAGGCGAAGACTATCTGTGCCTGCTGATGCCGCTTCGGATAAACGACTGATGGGTGTGCATGGTCCTCCGGTCGGTCGGCCGCGGCGTTCGGAGCCTGCTACGGATAAACGACTGATTGGCGAAGGGTTTTGTACCTTACGGCGCTCAAGCTTGTCAACTATCGAAATTTCGATGCCGTAGACTTTGAGTTTCCGGGCCGGAAGACCGCGGTTTGCGCCGAAAACGGCGCGGGCAAGTCAAACCTTCTGGAAGCCGTTTATTTTCTTGCCATAGCCAGATCCGGTCGCGGCTCAAGAGACAGGGACGTCGTTCGATGGGGGGCGGAATACTTCACCATCGAAGCGGGCGTTGTCTGCGAAGACCGCTTGAGATCGATCCGAATCGCGTTCGATCGACGCGCCGGCAAAAAAAAAGCGCTTCTGGATACAGCCCCGCTCCCCCGCCTTTCGAGCCTTGTCGGCACGTTTAACGCCGTTCTGTTCTTCCCGGAAGATGTAGACCTGGTCTTGCGGGATCCCCCCCAGCGTCGCCGTCTCCTGGACATCCTCGTCTCCCAGAGCAAGACCTCCTATCTGTCCGATCTGGATCAATACCGCCGTGTACTGGCCCAGAGGAACCGGCTGCTGAAAGAGGGTCAGGGACGCGCGCCGGATGCCCGCCATCTGGCGCCCTGGGACGTTCAACTGGCGGCACTTGGGGCGCGGATCATTCGCGACAGACTCGACGCTTTGGACGCCATGCGTCCTCAGTTCGACGAATACTATCGACAGATTTCTCGGGGCAGTGAACAGGTCGGATGCGTTTACCGAAGTCCCGTAAGTGCTGACGAACGAGACCGCGGTCGGGAAATTCTGGAGGCCGCATTGAAGCACAGACGGGCAGATGAAGCGGACCTCGGCTATACGCTGGTCGGTCCGCACAGGGACAACCTGGTTTTCACGCTGGATAGCAGAAGCGCGCACAAATTCGCATCCAAGGGCCAACTCAAGAGCATTCTGCTGGCCTGGAAACTTGCGGAGGCCGCGTATCTGAAGTCCCACACCGGCAGTTTTCCTGTGCTGTTGATGGACGACGTCTTCGCGGAGTTGGACCGGCACCGCTCAGATGCGGCCATGGAACTTGTCACATCGTTCGGACAGGTGTTCATCACCGCCGCGCGAGAACCCGGAATGAACCTCGAGGACCGTGGATTTCAACTGGTGACCATTTAGCCTCAATCCGAAAAAAACAGCGACGCGGCGACGCGATAAAACCCTCCGAAACAGGGCGTTATCGACGTATGGAAAGACGTTTTTTCCCTTCACGGCCAGTGACCTGGTGTATCCTGGTAATCAGCCTTCTAATCGCCTTTATTAAATAGCACATATTCGAATTAACGTCGTCGAAGACTTACGAATCAAGGTTAGCCGCACGGTGCCGCATGGAAAAAATCGAAGGCCGTATGCAACGGGTCGATCGAAGGTGCGCGGGCACCGTTTCCCTCAGAGTGGCCCTGGGGGAGGCCGTACGCACGCTGGGCATCGGGGCGAAGCTCCTCGAGCAGCGCGCGTTGATGCTTTTGCCGGAGCTGATTGACGAGCTTGGCGGCGTACCCCGCGCGATGGCCCGACCGGCCGAGATTCGCCAGGGGGAACTCGTCATCCGGATCACACAGGACGCGGTGCGCCACCGGCTGTCGATCGAGCGCCACCGCATACAGGCCAGGTTGAACGAGGCCCTGGGTCGGGAGGTCGTTACGTCCATCCGTTTCGGGAGGTGAACGGCCGGCGCGCGCGCGGCATCACCGAAAATGGCTGGAGATGGAAGGTGGATTGAGAAATCGCCGGGATTCACATCGATCCCAACAAGGAGTTGCTATGGCCGAAGTTGTTTCGCAGCCGGAATACGGCGCCGACAATATTCAGGTCCTAAAAGGTCTCGAGGCGGTCCGCAAACGCCCCGCGATGTACATCGGAGATACGAGCGTGCAGGGGTTGCACCATCTCATCTGGGAGGTGGTGAGCAACAGCGTAGACGAGGCGCTCGAAGGGTATTGCGACCGCATGGACGTCGCCATAAACGATGACGGCAGCCTCACCGTCGCGGACAATGGCAGGGGTATCCCGGTGGACCTCCACCCCACGGAAAACCGACCCGCCCTCGAGGTGGTCATGACTGTCCTGCACGCCGGAGGCAAATTCGACAAGAAGACCTATGCCGTTTCGGGCGGCCTGCACGGGGTCGGCGTTTCCGTGATGAACGCACTTTCAACCTGGTGCGAGGTGGAAGTCTGTTCGTCGTTGCCCGATAAACGGGGTCGGGTTTTTCGTCAGCGGTACGAGCGGGGGGTTCCCACGGGCGAGATGGAAGAGATCGGCCGGAGAGAGGAGCCGGGAACAACCACAACGTTCATGCCGGACCGCGCTGTATTCGAATCCATCGAATTTCACCTTGAAACCGTTGTCAACCGGATGCGCGAACTGGCGTTTCTGAATAGCGGCCTCAGGATTTCGTTGACAGACGCAAGGGTGGGCTTTCAAGAGACATTTCATTTCGACGGCGGAATCAATGCGTTCGTCGCGTACCTGGACGAAGGCCGGACGCCGCTGCACCCTCCGGTTTACTTCGAGGGTATCCGCGATGGAACCGGTGTGGAAATCTCCTTTGAATACAATGATTCCTATTCGGAAAACATCTACAGTTTCGCGAACAACGTCCACACCAAGGAAGGCGGCACCCACGAAACCGGGTTTCGGACCGCGCTTACGCGGACGCTCAATGCATACGGCGCCAGGAACAACCTGTTCAAAAACGAAAAGGCCAGTCTCAGCGGGGAGGACGCGCGCGAGGGCCTGACCGCCGTGATCAGTACCAAGGTGCCCGAACCGCAATTCGAGGGACAGACCAAGACGAAGCTGGGCAATAGCGAAGTGAAGGGAATCGTCGAATCGCTGGTCGGCGAGAGACTCACGGCATACTTCGAGGAAAACCCCTCGGTGGCGAAGAAGATCCTGCAGAAAGCCATCGAAGCCTCCCGGGCCAGGGAAGCCGCGCGAAAGGCGCGCGAGCTCGTGCGCCGCAAGAGTGTGCTCGAAGGCGGAGGACTGCCCGGGAAGCTTCTGGACTGCACGCTCAACGACAAGGATGAGACGGAAATCTACCTGGTGGAGGGAGATTCCGCGGGTGGATCGGCGGCCCAGGGCCGGGACCGCGCGTTTCAGGCGGTATTGCCGCTGTGGGGCAAGCTGCTGAACGTGGAAAAAGCACGTATAGACAAGGTATTGAGCAACGAGAAACTGCAGCCCATGATCCTGGCTCTCGGCGCGGGCGTCGGCGACGACTTCGACGTCGAGAAACTGCGTTACGGCAAGGTGATCATTATGGCCGACGCGGACGTGGACGGTTCACACATCCGATCCCTGCTGCTGACCTTCTTCTTCAGATACATGCGGCCCATGATTACCGACGGGAAGGTCTATATCGCCCAACCCCCGCTTTTCCTCATCAAGAAAGGCCGCAAACAGCAGTACGCCTTCGACGAGGCCGAGCGGGATGCCATACTTCAAACCATGGGTGAGGAGGCCAACGGCGTTATGGTTCAGCGATACAAGGGGCTCGGGGAGATGAACCCGGAGCAACTCTGGGAGACCACGCTGAACCCGGAGACCCGTACATTGCTCAACCTCACGCAAAGCGACCTTATGGAGGCCGAGCGGGCCTTCACAATGATGATGGGCGACGAGGTCGGGCCGCGCCGGAAATACGTGGAAACGCACGCGCTGGAAGCGGACGTGGACGTGAGCGGTCCGGGCTGAACGCGTATGGCGCCTGCCCCGGCAACCCGCAGGGTCGGGAGCCGAATTGACTGAGAAGCTGTGTTAAAATTACCGGTGGGGATTTTAAGACAGCTTCTAACACGGGAGACACGAAGCATGATGAGCGCACGGCAGCGGATCGTCCCGATGGACATCGGCGATGAATTGAAGAAGTCGATGCTCGACTACTCCATGAGCACGCTGGTGAATCGTGCGTTGCCGGATGTGCGCGACGGACTCAAGCCCTCGCAGCGGCGCATCCTCATTGCAATGAACGACCTGGGCCTTGGGCCCACGCGACAGCACAGGAAGTGCGCCAATATCGCCGGGCATACGTCAGGGAATTACCACCCTCACGGCGAGGAGATCGTCTACCCGACGCTGGTCAACCTGGCGCAGGACTTCAAGCTGCGCTATCCGCTGGTGGACGGGCAGGGCAATTTCGGCTCGATCGACGGGTACCCGCCGGCGGCGATGCGGTATACCGAGGCGAGGATGGCCGGCGCGGGCAGCGAGATGTTGCAGGACCTCGACAAGGACACGGTGGATTTCAACCCGAATTACGACGAAAGGCTCGAAGAACCCGCTGTCCTGCCATCCCGTTTTCCGAACATGCTCTGCAACGGCGCCGTGGGCATCGCCGTGACGATGGCGACGGCGATTCCACCGCACAACCTCCGCGAAGTGGTCGCCGGACTGGTGGCGCTGATCGACAATCCCGATCTGGACATCCTGGATCTCATGGAGTACATCAAGGGACCGGACTTTCCCACCGGCGGCGTGATATACGGGATGAGCGGCGTGCTGGATGCCTACCGTACCGGCCGCGGGTTGATACGGGTGCGGGCGACCGCCGCCGTGGAGACCTTGAATGACGGACGCGAGAACATCGTCATTACTGAAATTCCCTATATGGTAGCCAAGGCCGCGCTGCTGGAAAAGATGGCCGACCTGGTTCGGGAGAAGCGGGTCGAAGGGATATCGAATATCCGGGACGAGTCCGACCGCAAGGGAATGCGGGTTGTGGTGGAATTGAAGCAGGATGCCTATAGCGAGGTGGTCCTGAACCAGCTGTACAAACATACGCAGCTGGAAAGCACGTTCGGCGCGAATATGATTGCGCTGGTGGACAGGCAGCCAAGGCAGTTGAATCTGAAACAGGTACTGCAGCACTATATCGATCACCGGCACGACGTGGTCGTACGGCGCACCTCATACGAGCTTCAGGTGGCGGAGGAACGCGCGCATATCCTGGAAGGACTGAGGATTGCGCTGGATGCCATAGAAGAAGTCATTCGAATTGTCCGGGGCGCGGCCGATCCGGATGCCGCCCGCTCCGTCCTGATGGAACGTCTGTCCCTATCCGAGAGGCAGGCGCAGGCAGTATTGACGATGACCATTCAGCGGCTGACGGGACTCGAACACCGCAAGATCGAGGAAGAATACGAATCGCTGGTTAAAGAGATCGCACGGCTCAAGTCCATCCTGGACAGCAGGCAGGAGCGAATGGGGATTGTAAGGTCCGAACTGGCGGAAGTAGAAGCGAAGTACGGGGACGAACGGCGGTCGAGCATCGTCCTGTCCGCTTCGGAATTCAACATCGAAGACCTGATTGCCGACGAGGATATGGTCATCACCATATCTCATCAGGGATATATCAAGCGAATTCCGGTGGACACCTACCGGCAGCAGCGGCGGGGCGGGCGCGGGGTGACGGGGATGCGGACCAAGGAAGAAGATTTCGTGGAACACCTCTTCATCGCCTCCACCCACAGCTATATTCTGTTTCTGACGGATCGGGGTCACTGTCACTGGTTGAAGGTGCACGAGATTCCCGAAGGCGGACGCGTTTCCCGCGGGCGTCCGGTGGTCAACCTGATCGAGATCGGCGAGGGCCACAAGGTGGCCGCCATCGTGCCGGTCAGAGCGTTTGACGACGGGCGTTATCTGATGAAGGTGACGCGCAACGGACTGGTCAAGAAGACGGTCCTGCCCGCGTACAGCCGGCCCAGGCGCGCCGGAATCATCGCGATGAACATCCTGGACGACGACCGGTTGATCGGAGCCGAAATCACGAATGGGTCACAGGAAATCGTGCTGGCAACCCGAAACGGTCAGGCCATACGGTTTCACGAACATGACGTGCGCGATACGGGTCGCGGCACCCGTGGGGTGCGAGGCGTTTCCCTGGACGACGACGACGAAGTGGTCTGCATGGTGGTGGTGCAGGACGCACACAGCACCCTGCTTACGGTTTCCGCGAAGGGATACGGCAAGCGGACGGAGGTATCGGATTACCGGCTGACGCGCCGCGGCGGCAAGGGCGTGATCAACATCCGGACGACGGAACGTAACGGCAAGGTGGTGGCGGTGAGGGGCGTGGAGGACGAGGATGAACTGATGATCGTGACCCTGAACGGGATCCTGATCCGGCAGCCGATCCACGAAATCAGTTCGATTGGAAGGAATACGCAGGGCGTGCGACTGATCAATCTCGACGATGACGACGAGGTGATCGACGTCGCGCGCGTGATTTCCCAGAATAACGGGGAAGGCTCGGAAGGGCTTCCACCGGAGATCGGCCCCAACGGAGACGTGCATTAGTGTTCTGGGACAGAAATAGGTTGCCTAAATTCGGCAGTCGAGTCGCCCGTCTCGCATCCCTTCGACAAGCTCAGGAACCAGCGCATTAGCCCTGAGCCTGTCGAAGGGTCGGCGAAGGGATGCCGATTGGCCCATTGCGGATAGTGAAACGCGGGCATTTCGACAAGCTCAATGACCACGTTTCTGTGAGCGAAGGCAACGCCGCTACAGCGCTTCGATGCGAAGGATCTGTGACGGTTCGGTGATTACGGAAAGCCGGTCGATCTGCTGAACCGCCGTACGCATGCTGGCTTCCCGAGCCTCGTGCGTGGTCATGATGAGCGGCACGGTCCCCTGCTCGGTTTCAGACCGGCCGTGCTGGATTACAGTCGCGATGCTGATTTTCTGTTCTGAAAAGATGCGCGCGATCCGGGCCAGTACGCCGGGTTGATCGTATACGGTAAACCGGCAATAAAAGCTGGTTTCGACGTCTTCGGGTGGAATTGCTTCCGCCTGCGGCAGATCGGCGAGAACCGGACGGCCCGCGGCCCGACCGGTCAGACGGCGTTCGGCCAGGTCCAGCAGGTCGGATACCACGGCGCTGGCCGTGGGCATCTGCCCTGCGCCCCGGCCGTAGAGTACCTGTGGCCCGGCAGCATTCCCCACGATCTCCACGGCATTGAATTCATCCTTGATGTTTGCCAGAAGCGCGCCTGAGGGCACCAGGACGGGGTGGACGCGCGCTTCGATCCGGCCATGAATTTCTTTCGCAATGGCCAGGAGCTTGATGGTATATCCGAGTTCCCTGGCGAAGTCTATATCCAGGGGAGAAACGTGCGAGATTCCCTCTTTTAGGATCTGCGAGGGATCCAGGCTGACGCGGAAGGCGATGCGGCACAGAAGGGCGAGTTTCTGGGCGACGTCCGTGCCGTCGATATCCATCGTCGGATCCGCTTCGGCAAACCCCTTTTCCTGGGCCTTGCGGAGCATGCCTTGAAAGTCACCGCCGTTATCCGCCATCCTGGTAAGGATGTAATTGGTGGTTCCGTTGAGAATCCCGTAAATGGACTGAATCCGGTTTGCGGCCAGGCCATCCGTGAGTGAACGGATAATAGGAATGCCGCCGCATACGCTGGCTTCGTAGCCGATGTTTGCGCCATTGCGCGCCGCGGCGCCGAACAGGTCGTTTCCGTGTTCCGCGAGCAGGGCCTTGTTCGCGGTGGCCAGGTCTTTGCCGTTCTCGAGCGCTTTCAGACAGAATCCCCTCGCGGGGTCGAGGCCTCCCATCACTTCCACCACGATCCGGATATCGGGATCGTCCACGACCTCGCTGGCGCTGGCCGTGAGGATTCCAACGGGCAGATCGCTTTCGCGCGATTTCGAGACGTCTTTCACGGCGATCCGCCTCAAGTCGAACGTCACGCCGCGAATGGAGCTGAAATAATCCGCACGCTGTTTTAGAATGCGTACGACGCCGGCGCCGACGACGCCCAGGCCGATGAGACCGATACCGATGGGTCGGTGGTTGGGCATGCTGGAATCCATGCTCCTGATCATGCGTTGAAGTGGCTACCCGGAACTCGTTTCCACTGAGGAATACAGCCCGGGATACGGACGAAATTCCGATAACGGACCAATATAAGACAAAGGGCAGCCGGAGGCAAGGAGGGACACCCGATGAATCGCGCTCCGGCGTGGGATTTGCCTGAAAAGGCTTGACAGCATCAGGGGGCTGTGTTATCTTTACGCCCGCTCAAAATGCGGTAGATCCGGGCATGGGTACCAACGATGCGGGGTAGTAGCTCAGTATTGGTGAGAGTGCAGGCCTGTCAAGCCTGAGGTCGCGGGTTCGAGTCCCGTCTACCCCGCCATATAATGCGCTCGGAAGACCTCCTCTGCCGCGTCCCGAAGTTTCGCCGGGCTGCGGAACCCCACCACTTCCCCTCCTCGGGAAGGGTGGTTTTTTTGTATTTGCATCGGAAATGCCCGACTCAACGCAGGGTCGGGCCTTTTGGTGTTGGGGTTGGCCAGGGTATTCTGCCCAAGGGCATTCGTCTCCGGCGTCTTTTCGTACGGAAGAGCGAACGCGAACGGGGTCCCGGGGAACTTGAATGACGATCGAGCAGATATATGACAGGATGGTGAAGTCGCGGCCGTTCGTGGAACTGGCGCGTCTGGTCGATGCGCGAACGCCCGAAATCCCCGTGCGCGGGCTCCCTGGCTCGCTGGCAGCGTTCGGCATCGCCTGCGTTGAGGAAACCACGACGGGCCCTGTATTGGTCGTGTGCGCATCGGAGGACCGGGCGGAAGAAGCGCGAGACGATCTCGAACGGTTGCTGGGTTCGGCGCGCGTGGGCATGTTCCCGGTCTGGAGCGGGTCTCCGTACGACCACCGTTCGCCTCATCTCGACGTGATGGGGCTTCGGCTGGAGGCCCTGGATCAGTTGCGGGGGGCGGGTGACGGGGTTGTGGTTGCGCCGGTGGAAGCCCTGATGAGCCATACCCTGCCGCCCGACCTGTTTGATCTGGCAGTTCAGGAGATCAGGGTCGGGGAGGAAGTCGCGCCCGATGGACTGGCGGAACATCTGGTGGATATCGGCTATGAGCGCGTGACCCTGGTTGGCGGGGTGGGGCAATTCAGCGTGCGGGGCGGGATCCTGGACGTCTGCTCG
Organism: Gemmatimonadota bacterium; assembly: GCA_028874335.1. GTDB lineage: Bacteria > Latescibacterota > UBA2968 > UBA2968 > JAAXHE01. The sequence goes on from JAPPJY010000051.1 coordinate 17,530, forward strand.
TTTGGCAGCACACACCCGGTCCGCATCGAGTTCTTCGGCGACGAGGTGGAATCGATTCGAGCGTTCGATCTGGGCACGCAGCGGTCTGTGGCCAGACGCGAAAAGGTGCGGGTGCTGCCGTGCCGCGAGGCGGTCCTGGCAGAGACGTTGTCGGACGTTTTTGCGGAACATCTGGACGAAGCGGAACAGGAGCTTGGGATGGGCCTCGATGGGCTGCGTGAGATGTTGGAGAGCCAGGGCGCATTCGACGGGCTCGAGCATTACCTGGGCGTGTTGTACAGGGACAACACCTGCCTGCTGGACCACGTTCAGGGAGGTTATGTCGTCGTGGATGACCCCGCGGCCGTGGAAACGGCCGCGGCTGACGCCTGGGCGCGGGTGGAGGTGGCGGCGCGGCGCCAGAAGCGGAGGCGCGGAGAGCCGGAGCCGCTTCCGTCGCGTTCCGTCGCCCGTCATCCGGAGGCGACCCTGAGACGCCTGGCCGGCATGCGCAGGGTCCTGAACTGGCCGTTGGGCGGACCGTCGGAGGACGGCGTCCACTTCTCAGGCATCGGCGGCAGGCGATACGAGGGTCATCTGGATTCATTGAAGGAGGACTTGAGGAGGCACTGGCAGGCGGATTACGAGGTGGTCCTGTTGTGCGAAAGCCAGGGCCAGAAAGCGCGGTTCGAAGAACTGCTCGAAGAAGAGGAGCACCTGATAACGATACGCGTGGGCACCCTGCACAGCGGCTTTACGTATACGTCCCCGACGGCGCGGGTGGCCGTGCTGAACGATCACGAGATCTATACCCTCACGCGCCGGCGGCGCCGTTACAGGCGATTCAAGGACGCCACGCCGATTCGCAGCATTTCGAGTCTCCGGACCGGCGATTTCGTCGTACACGTGGACCATGGCATCGGCCGCTACGAAGGTATCGAACATCTCGCGGTCGACGGGCTCCGGCAGGACTGTCTGACGATGGTTTATCGAGGCGGAGACCGGGTGTTCGTACCGGTGGACCAGATGGACCGCGTGCAGAAATACGCGGGACAGGACGGAGTCGTTCCGGCACTGAACAAGCTGGGTACGGCGGCCTGGGAACGTATTAAGGAAAAGGCCAAAAAGGAGGTCTTCAAGATGGCGGGCGAGTTGTTGTCTCTCTACGCGGAGAGAAAGGCAACGCCCGGAATCGAATTCTCGGATGACACAGCGCTCCAGCAAGCCCTTGAAGCGTCGTTTCCGTTCCAGGAGACGCGGGATCAACTTCAGACAATTCGCGAAGTAAAGGAGGACATGGAACAGTCGGCGCCGATGGATCGTCTGGTGTGCGGCGACGTTGGTTACGGAAAAACCGAGGTGGCGGTACGGGCGGCGTTCAAGGCGGTGGCCGATGGAAAGCAGGTTGCGGTTCTGGCGCCAACCACCATTCTCGCACAGCAGCACTATCGTACGTTTTCAGAGCGGTTGGACGGACTTCCGGTTACAGTCGACGTGTTGAGCCGGTTCCGGACGCCCCGCGAGCTGCGGACCGCGCTGGACGGCCTCGCCGCCGGGCGGGTGGACGTTGCGGTAGGTACCCACCGCATGTTGTCTCAGGACGTCCGGTTTCGGGATCTGGGATTGCTCGTGATCGATGAAGAACACCGGTTCGGCGTGCGCCACAAGGAGCGGCTCAAGCAGGTACGGCGGCAAGTGGATGTACTCACGCTGACGGCGACGCCGATTCCCAGGACGCTTCACATGTCCCTGATGGGCGCCCGGGATATGTCCATCATCCGTACCCCCCCCAGAGACCGGCTGCCTATCACGACCGAGGTCCTGCCGTTTGACGAGGAGAGGGTCGCGGAGGCGATTCTGCGGGAGGTTGACCGGGGGGGACAGGTGTATTTCGTCCACAACAGGGTGCAATCGATGCCGGCGATCGTGAATTTCCTCGAACAGCTCGTCCCGCAGGTGCGGTTCGGAGTGGCCCACGGTCAGATGCCGGAGAGACAACTCGAAAAGGTGATGATGGATTTTCTGGACGCCAGGTACGACTGCCTGATTTCCACGATGATTATCGAATCGGGATTGGATATCCCCAGCGTGAATACGCTGATCGTGAACCGCGCCGATCGCATGGGGCTCGCGCAGCTCTACCAGCTACGCGGGCGCGTGGGTCGTTCGGCGCGGCAGGCGTTCGCGTATCTTCTGATTCCTTCCTGGAAGTCGCTGAAAAAGCCGGCCGTCCGGCGACTGCGCGCCATCGAGGAATTCGCGGATCTCGGCTCGGGGTTCAATATCTCAATGCGGGACATGGAGATCCGGGGAACGGGCAATCTGCTGGGCGCGCAACAACACGGGCACATTACGGCCGTTGGCTTCGAACTCTATTGCCGTCTGCTGGATGAGGCGATCGCCCAGATTCACGGCAACGAATCCGAGCCAGCGGCCGAGCCGGAAGTGCAGGTGGCCGTTTCCGCCTATATTCCGGAAGCCTATATTGCGGACGAAGATCTGAAGATGCAGTTCTACCAACGCCTTGGCGACTGCCGGCAGACGGTTGAGGTCCTGGCGCTCGAGGAGGAAATGGCGGACCGGTTCGGTCCGTTGCCCGGCCCCGCCGCAGCGCTGCTGGATACCGTATCCGTGCGGATACTGGCGAGGCAGTTGCGCGCGCACACGGTACGTACCGGACGCACGCTGTCGGTGGTATTTCCAATCGGCCGAATGCTGACGAGGAAGCAGGTGGAAGCCTGGATCGCGGCCGCGCCCGTTCCACTCCAGTTTTCCCTTGGTGAGCAGGTGCTGATCGAGGCGGAGCTGGAGGGCGCCGGCCCCAGGGAACGCCTTGCAAATGCCAAAAAGGTGTTGCAGAGCCTCTTCTGAACGAATATATTCCCCGCCAGATACCGGGACGGAACATCCGGAACCGGACGACGCCCCGTTCGTCAGCAATAGGAGCTGTGGTTCGTATGTACAGTCGCCCCGCGAAGGTCGTGGGGACGTACATCGCAATTGGAGACGGAACACGATGAAAAAAAGCCTTCCAGGGGGCGCGTGGTTTGCTTTGGCCGCGGCTGTGGCGCTGATATGCACGGCGAACGCCGCGGCAAAACCGCAGCTTCTGGATCAGATCGTCGCGGTGGTGGACGATCAGATCGTATTGCGTTCAGACGTGATGTCCAGCATGGCGCTGGTTGCCATGCAGCAGGGGCTGAGCAGGGAGGACCTCACGCCGGACAGGGTCGGTGAGTTGTTCGAGGTTATACTGGGGAACATGATCCAGGAAAAGCTCCTGCTGGCCAGGGCGGAACAGGACAGCATCGAAGTGGACCAGGAGGTCATCGAACGTGCGGTGAGGTCCCAGATCCGGGAACTCAAGGCGGAACATGGCGAAGAGGATTTTGCCAGCCAGCTTGCCGAAGGCGGAATAACGGAACGAGACCTGCGTGAACAATATCGTCAGAAGACGCGGAAGGACTTCCTGCGCCATCAGATGTACACGCGCCTCAGCCAGCAGGTCGAAGTCTCGTTCAAGGACGTCCAGGATTATAAGGATCGCTACAGGAACGAACTACCGCCATTGTTGAGTATCAGTCATCTCCTGGTGGCTATCGAAGCTTCCGACGACCGTGCGGCGGAAGTCAGGGCGCAAGCGGACGCGATCATCGACCGCCTGAAAAACGGTGAAGATTTCACGACCCTGGCGCAGCAGTATTCCAGCGACGCGGGAAGCCGGGAGGAAGGCGGCGACCTGGGTTATTTTCCGCGCGGACGCATGGTCCCGGCGTTTGAGGAGGCGGCCTTTGCGCTGCGGCCCGGGGAGATCAGCGCACCGGTCAAAACGAAGTTCGGTTACCATATCATCAAGGTGGAGGCAGCGTCCGGGGACCAGGTACGGGCGCGGCACATTCTTATTCCGCTGCAGCCCTCGACGCGGGACGTGAAGACGGCTTACGACAAGGCGCTGGATCTGGCGAAACAGGCCCAGGCGGGAGAGGATTTCGCGGAACTGGCTCGAGAACATTCCGCGCACGAGGAGACCGCCAGGAAGGGCGGTCGGCTTCCCGGACCGTTCTCTCAGGAAAACCTTCCATCCGAATTCTCGGACGTCCTGAAAACCATGCGCATGGGCGAAGTAAGCGCGCCGATACAATCGGAATACGGATGGCATGTCGTCAAGGTGAATGACGACCAGGACGCCGTGAAGGAAATCATCCAACAGGTCCGCCTGCAGGAGCGGTTTGAAGAGGTACTCTCGGAGACGCGCGAGCGTCTGTACGTGGAAGTTCGTCCGTACGATCTGGGTTACGGAAGCGGACCGCAGGAGTGAGGCCGCCGTGTCCGGCGGCGCAACGCTCCTCAAGCAGGTTTCGGCAATGCGTTTTATTCGATATGCGGCTCGATTTGTACCTTAAGCGATGTTGTCTGACACGGCGGCGTTCCGAGGCAAAACGCGCCTGCGAGAACGGAATCGTCATGCTGGACGGGCGGCGGGCGAAGCCGGGTCAGCCCGTCGCGCCGGGCAGGCGCGTGAGCATTTCATTTCTGGATCGATACCTGGAGTTGGAAATCCTCAAGCTGCCCGCCGGGAACGTCTCAAGGACGGAGGCCAGGACCTATTACGAAGTGCTTCGGGACGAAGCGCGCGAGGTCACTGACTTCTAAAGACACCCATCGACAGGACGTCAAGGCGTCAAGTCCGGCCCCGCGGGGCGGGGCTTTTTTTTAACGTACCCCGAGTCGAAAGTGCGCGGGCGTGTCGTTTGCCCTTTCGCTTTGACCTGCCTATATTGGATTTATGTTCGGAAGAAAAAGGGAAAATCGCGTGGCGCAGCCCTACACCCGGCTTGCGGAGATTTATGATTATGTCATGCGGCACGTGGACTATGTGCAATGGGCGGACTACATCGAGGCCGTCTTTGCCAGACATAACGTTGCGCCGCCACGGGTACTCGACCTGGCATGCGGCACGGGCAGCATGGCATTGGAACTGCGAAAGCGGAACTACCGCGCATACGGAGCGGACAATTGCCGGGAAATGCTGGACGTGGCCGTAGACAAAACGGCAAATGCAGGGCAAAACGTCGAATTCTTCCAGAGAAACCTGATGGACCTGTCCGGCCTGCCGCCGATGGAAGCGGCCCTGTGTCTGTACGACAGCATGAATTACCTGATGACAATCGAGGACGTCGCCCTGGCGCTGAGAGAGGTCCACCGGATTCTGCTGCCGAACGGCATATTCATTTTCGACGTCTGTACTGAAACGAACTCGCTGCGATATTTTCGCAGGCTGACGGATAAGGACGGCGGCGACGGGTTCACGTACGTCAGGGAGAGCTTCTACAGGAAAGGGATCCAGTTCAATCGATTCGACATCAGGTTCAAACAGACGGGCGAATCCGTGGAAGAGGAACACCGTCAGCGGATTTATGCGCTCCCGGACCTATTGACCGTACTGGAACAGTCACCGTTTTCGCTGGAAGGGACCTACGATGGATTTGGTTTCTGCAGGCCTGACGAACATTCGGACCGGGTGCATTTCGTACTGCGCAAAGCCGGCGCCGGTAACGCGTTGGGGCGCGTGACGAAGGGTTCCGGGGACGTGACGGGATAACCGGGTGGAAGGATACCAGACCTGACGATGGATTATACCGCAGCCATATCTTTTTTTGAACCTGACGTACCGTATCTGCTTGCAACCCATGTCAATGCGGACTGCGACGGTATTGGGGGCCTCCTGGCGCTGAGGGAGATGCTTGTCCGGAAAGAGCGGGTTTGCAGGCTCATCGTCAGCGACGAGACTTTGAATCCGAAGTTTGCTTTTCTACCGGGATTTGAGCATATTGAGTTGTACCGATCTCTTGCGGATCGACCGTCCTTTAACAGGGCGGTATTTGTGGACACGCCCACGCTCGACCCGCAGCGCGTGGGCGACGTTTGCCGGCTGCTCGGAGAGCACGCCAGCACGATGATTATCGATCATCACGCGGCGCGGAAGCCGGAGGGCGACGTCCGCATCGTCGACAGCGCGGCCAGTTCCGCCAGTGAGTTGGTCTATGGGCTGCTTCTCGCGGCGGAGGCGGAGATCGGGTCTGCGGTCGCCAACCAGATTTACGCGGGAATCGCTTTCGATACCAAGCTGTTCAGGGTTTCGCATCCGGAACGTGCGCTGAAGGTATGCGGCGAACTGGTGGATTACGGCGCGGCCCCGGAAGCGATCGCCGACGCGCTGTTCGCCCGGGAAAGCCTTGAAACCATGGTGACGCTGGCGGCCGCTCTGGGTACGCTGGAACTTCATTGCGATGGCCGGGTGAATACGCTGGTGGTGGACCACGAGACGTACCGGATGGGTGGCGACCCGGATCCCGTGGTGGACCACGCCATGGCAATCGACGGGGTTCAGGTGGCGGTGGTTCTGAAGGAAGAGGCACACGGTCGGTTCCGCGTCAGCTTGCGTTCGCGGGGCGGGGTGGATGTGAATCGAATCGCCGCAGCGTTTGGCGGCGGCGGGCACAGGCGCGCTTCGGGGTGCAGGATTGAAAAGCCCGTTGAAGAGGCGAAACGCCTGCTGTTGGCCGAAGTAGAGAAGCAATTGAACTGATTCCGCACGATGCAGCCGCGCGGACACGACCCGACGCCGGCCGTCTGACGCTCGCCCGGGCGAGGAGGAACGTCGTTCGGCAATGGATTTGATTACGCTCAAGACATGGTCGTCTGAGGAAATCCTGCAAACGATCGAGGCGGGTCTGTTGATGAAGGCAGACCCGAAACGGTTTTCGGGAGCATTGCGGGGCCGAACGCTGGCGATGCTGTTTCAGAAGCCATCGACGCGGACCCGATGTTCGTTCGAGACGGGGATGAACCAGCTGGGGGGGTACGCCATGAATCTGGATTGGCGCGCCACCAATTTCCAGTTGGCGGACCTCAGGGACGAAGCCCAGGTGCTTTCCCGGTATTCCGACGTCATTATGGCCAGGATGTTGAATCATTGCGACCTCCGTGAACTTGCGGCCGGGGCGGAGGTTCCCGTGATTAACGGGTGTTGCGACCGGTACCACCCGTGCCAGGCGCTTGGCGATCTGATGACGGTACGTGAAATCCGGGGAAAACTGGAAGGCGCCCACCTGGTCTACGTGGGCATCCGGAACAACGTGTGCAATTCTTTGATCGCCGGATGTACCAAGGCCGGAGTGCGAATCACGACGGTGACGCCGGAAGTAAACAAACCCTCCGAAGACGAAGACCTCACCGATCGGGCCAGGAAGACCGGCCTTTACCGGGAGACCCTGGACCTGGAGGCGGCGGTGGCCGGAGCGGATTTCCTGTATACGGATACCTGGATCGACATGGAATTCTTCGAAGATCCTGCGTATGAAGCGGAAAAGAAGCGACGCGTCGAGGCCTTTGCCACGTATCAGATTAATATGGACCTGCTGGACAAAACCGGAGCGCTGGTCATGCATTGCCTGCCCGCACACAAAGGGTACGAGTTGACAGCGGAAGTGATGGCGAGCCATCGATGCGTGGCGGTGGACCAGGCGGAAAACAGGATGCACGTCCAGAAGGCGATCCTGACGCAGTTGCTCGGATAACGGAGCCGCCCCCGCGGCACGGGAGTATGGATCGGCGTGGCGGGACTCTTTATTACCTTTGAAGGCATCGACAGAAGCGGGAAAACCACTCAGGCCAAACGGCTGGCCGAACGGCTTCGCGCGGAGGGGCGATCCGTGGTGTTCACCCTGGAACCGGGCGGAACCGGGCTGGGCCGGAAGGTTCGCAGTCTGCTGCTGGAGCGTCGATCGGAAGTGGACCCAATTGCGGAGATGCTGTTATTCACGGCCGATCGGGCCCAACACGTCAATACGGTGATCCGTCCGGCGCTCTCGCAGGGAGAAGTGGTCGTATCCGATCGGTTTTTCGACTCCACGGTCGTCTATCAGGGGTACGGGCGCGGGCTGAACGTAGATCGTATTCGGGCGGTCCAGGAGGTGGCCACCGGGGGGCTGAGACCGGACCTGACCGTCTGGATCGACGTGGACCTCGAAACCTCGAAGCAGCGACGGATACCAGAAGATGCCGACAGGCTCGAGGCCGCCGGCGACGCGTTTTTCAACCGTGTAAGGAACGGCTACCAAAGGATCTGGCAGGCGGAGCCGGAACGGGTTCTTCGGGTTGACGGCCGGCTCCCTGTCGAGGAACTCACGTGCCGGATCCACAAAGCGGTACGGGATCGGCTGCCGGGCGCGGTTCGGCCAAACGGTTGATTCACAGCGAGTTCGGGGCGGGGACGGCGGCACGCGACGGCTTCCCGGAAGCATGGCGAGAGATTGCCGGGACAGGACCCGCGACAACGTGGAAGGTTGGGACCTGATAATGCGGAGGCGGAATATGAGCGGACGGAAACGCAGACGGATATGGGTAGGAGCGGCACTCATCGGCATTCTGGGGACCTGCGTGGTTCTGGACTCGCGGCTTGTCAATGGGGAAGACGGCTACGCCGCCGTGGAGAACAGTATCGACGAATACATCGAAACACTGAAGCTGCTGACCACGAGTTATTACAAACCACTGGCGTCCGACTCGCTCACGACTTCAGCCATCGAAGGCATGCTGGACGAACTCGACCCGTATACGCAGATGCTCAACAAGCGCGGTCTGGACGATCTGATCATCGATACCCAGGGCAAATTCGGCGGGCTGGGCATCACCATCAGCACCATGAAGAGGAACGGCGTCGAGGTACCCGTCGTTCTGAGTGTTATCGAGGGTACGCCTGCCGATACTTCCGGCCTTGTGGTCGGCGACCGGATCGTCGCGGTGGACGGAGATCCCACGCTGAATAAAAAGCTCGAGGAGGTCGTGGACGTGCTGCGTGGGACGCCTGGCAATCGGGTTGTGATTACGATCGACCGAACGGGCCGGTCGCGGACGTTCGACCAGGAGATTATCCGGGCGCGTATTCGCGTGAAAAGCGTGGCGAGCATTGACGGAATCGAAGAAGGCATCGGTTACATCGCCATGTCCGGTCTGATCAGCAGCCGGTTTTCAGAGTCCACCCCGGATGAGCTGAAAGCCGCCGTGGATGAGCTGAAAGCGAAGAATCCCAGGGGTATTATCCTGGATCTGAGGGGGAATCCGGGCGGGCTGCTTGCGCAGGCCGTCGCCGTCGCCGACGTGTTTCTGGAACCCGATCTGCTGGTTGTCACCACGCGGGGCCGCGTGGATTCCCAGAATAAAGAATATCGCACCGCGGAAGCGTCCAGGGTTAAGGATATCCCGCTCGTGGTTCTGGTCAACAGCCACAGCGCGAGCGCATCGGAGATTGTCGCCGGGGCGATTCAGGACTCGGACCGGGGGCTGATCCTGGGCACACCAACTTTCGGCAAGGGCTCCGTTCAGTCCTTTCAGCGTGTCAGCAATGAAAAAGCGTTGAAGTGGACGACAGCCCTCTATTACACCCCCAGTGGTCGCAGCATCCACAAGAGCAGGCGGTTCGGACGGCTGGGCAACCTGGCATTGAATGTCGGGGAGTCGCAGGTGCCTCTGTATCAGACGGTTGCGACGATTGCGGGGGAAGAGAGTCGGGAGGACGCGATCACGCGGCTTTTCGAACAGTTCGATCTTGAATCCACAAAACAGGCAGAGCAGCTGTTCGAGACGGAACTGGGTCAGATGCTGGGAATGGCGTTGAGAGAGGACCGCGTCGCAAACGAAGTCTCGGATTCGGCCAGGGTTTTCAAGACTGCCGGCGGGCGCACGGTCTTCGGCGGAGGCGGAATCACGCCCGACGTGGTGGTGAAACCGAAGCGCAGACCAAGATTGATACTCGAAATGTACCGGGCCGGATTGTTTTTCGACTTTGCCGTGGAATACGCCGCGCGGACCACGTTTCCCCGGAATCCGGAGGGCTACGAGGTGGGAGAGAAGGAAATCAACGCGTTCCGGGCATTTCTCGCGGACTCGTCGAAACTCGGCAATTTCAGTCGTTACCGCACGCCGGCACAGAACGAACTGGAGAATCTGAACCGGGCCCTGTCGGCCGCGGGCCTGGACGCGAAAGCGGACCAGGCATTGGAAGTCCTGCGGAACGTCGTTGAGTCGGAGCGGGAGGCGGAGTTCGAAAAGGCGGAACCGTTTATCCGGCTGGAAATCGGAAGGGAACTGGGAAACCGGGTCTGGGGGAAGAAGGGGCGCATTCTGGCACGGCTGAAGGGCGATGAACAGTTTCACGAGGCCGTCCGAATTCTCAAGGACCCGGAACGGTACCGAAGGAATATGAAGCTGGCGCTCGCCGACGATAGCGGGCGTTGAACGCGAAGCCAGATGCAAAACCGACGTTCCTTGCGCGGGACAACCACGATACGTGGGCGGAGATCATGGAAGACGCAAACGGTGATCGGGGCGATCTCTACGAAGAGGTACTCGAACACGCACGCCGCGAAATAAATGCATCGGCCTCACAGGTTGAAGAGCTGAGACGTGCGCTCAACTTGCTCGAAGCGCGTGTCGAGGCGGCGAAGGCCGTCTACGAAGCCGCTGCCGCTCGCCTGAATCTGCAGGACGAGTCGGACGGCCAGGGTCTTTCTGTTTCTGAATCGCTGGCATCCGTCCAGGCGCTTCTGTCGGATGACGAACCCAGGGCGTTGCGGAGCCGCCCCCGGAATCACTCCACGGCCGGGTTGACAACTCGGCAACAGGGCGGGGAGAAAGACGACCCCCCCGAATCATGGCGCCGGTTTCAGATTGGCGGATCCACCCTGGTATGGAAGCGAGTTAAGAAACCGAAGCGGCGCCGCAGCCAGCGCAGGAGTCAGGCTTCCTGAGCATTCGCGCAGGGGACCTGTCCCGTAAGATTCGCGGCGATTGTCCGCATCCGCCTGAGGTCGGACGATCCATTTAACGTCCCCGAATAACGACGAATCAAGGTTAACACACCAGGCCGGGTGATATCGACATGGGAATCTGTGCAGAGGAAGAGACGATTCAAGTGACCGACGCGAAGGAGCGCAGCCTCTGTATTGACCGAATGACGCCCGGTGGCGGCCTGTATACGGATGTGCAGCGCACGGTGCATCCCAAATCCAACAGCCCCTGGCGGGTGTCGCCCGAACCGTTCTGGATGCCACCGCGGGTGATCGAACATCTGGAACGCCTGGGCACACATCTGTACGAATTCTATAAGGCCTGCAACCTTCTGTATTCTCAGAGTGTCCGGAAAATCCAGCCGGAGTGGGTGGCGGCCTACCTGGATCAGGGGAAGCCGGAAACCGTAATCGGATACGGCCGGATGAACCGTTTCAAGCAGCATCTGCCCCTGGTGATCCGGCCTGACCTGATTCCGACCCCCGCGGGGACGATCGCTTCGGAACTGGATTCGGTGCCGGGGGGGATCGGATTCACGGCCAGCCTGGCGGAGCGGTACGGCCGGTTTGGATTCGAAATTGTGGGCGGCGCCGACGGTATGGTGAACGGATTCATGGGGATGGTGCGTTCGGTTGCCGGGATTGCAGAGCCGGTGCTGGGCATTGTGGTCTCAGAGGAATCTTCGGGGTACCGTCCCGAAATGACCTGGTTGGGCGAAGCCCTGAACCGGGCGGGACTTGAAACCTGCGTGGTGCGCCCGGAAGAGGTTATTTTCAGCGAAGCCGGTCTGTTCGTGAACGGCGCCGGCGGACGACGGCAGATCGACGTGCTTTATCGGTTTTTCGAACTGTTCGACCTGAAAAACATTCCGAAGATGGATCTGATCTTATATGCCATTCGAAAGGGAACGGTTAAGGCAACGCCGCCGTTGAAAGCCCACCTGGAAGAGAAAATGCTGATGGCCCTGTTCCACCATCCCATCTTGCGTTCGTTCTGGCTTCGCGAACTTGGAGAAGAAGGGGTGGCGTTCCTTATGCAGACCTTTCCTAAGACGTGGGTTCTGGATCCGCGTCCTCTGCCGCCGCACGCCGTTATTCCGGGTTTGAGCGTGAACGGCAGGTATTTCGGAAACTGGCAGGACCTCGGCTCCCTGGGACAGAAACAACGCCGTTTTGTGATTAAGCCGTCCGGTTTCTCCGATCAGGCCTGGGGGAGCCGCGGCGTAGCCGTCGGCCACGATATGTCGGAGTCGGACTGGCAGACCACGATAGAGTCCGCGCTCGCCGAATATCCCGGATCGCCGCACATATTGCAGGAGTTCCACACGGGCTCCCGCTTTTCGGTGTCGTACTACGATTTCCAGACGGATCGCATGATGCGCCTCAAAGGACGGGTGCGCATCCAGCCTTATTATTTCATTCAGGATGGGCGGCCCGTATTGTCGGGCGTGCAGGCCACGGTTTGCCCGCCGGACAAGAAAGTACTGCACGGGATGGTCGATGCGGTGGTGATGCCGGGTGGGGTGGAGGATCCCGAGTGATGTCACCGGTGGAACGACATATGAACGAAGGCGCCGGGTCGGGGCTACCGGAAGCCGAGGAAAAACTGTGCCGGCTCGAGAAGCTTCTCCAGGAGATGGAGAGTGTGGTCGTGGCGTTTTCAGGGGGCGTGGACAGCACGTTTCTGGCGGCGGCGGCGCATCGGGCGCTGGGAACGAAGGCGCTCGCGGTGACCGCGGTTTCGGCCAGCTATGCCACCGGGGAACTCGAGAACGCGCGGGCTCTCGCGGGCCGTATCGGTATTTCCATGGAGGTGGTCCACACCCGGGAAATGGAGAATCCGGACTACGTAAAAAACGAGCCCGACCGATGCTACCATTGCAAGACGGCGCTGGCCGACAAGCTGGATGAAGTCATCGAAAAGTATGGGGGACGGTATCGATTTCTGGTTTACGGGGCCATCGCGGACGACGTGGGTGACTTCAGGCCGGGCATGACGGCTGCGCGGGACCGGGGCGTGCGGGCTCCGATGGTGGAGGTGGGCCTGACAAAGGTGGATATTCGCCTGTTGTCCAGAAGCTGGGAATTGCCCACCTGGGATCGCCCGGCGTCGGCCTGCCTGTCGTCCCGCATTTCCTATGGTACCCCGGTGACCGCGGAAGCGCTGTCAATGGTTGACCGGGCCGAGGCATATCTCAAGACGCTGAGATTCAGCGTGGTCCGGGTACGGCACCATGACGATATCGCCCGCATTGAAGTTTCGCCTGAGGAGATCGGCCGATTTTTCCTGGACGGACTCGTCGACCGGGTCGTGGCGCACCTGAAGGAAATCGGATACCGATACGTCACGCTGGATATGCAGGGATACCGCAGCGGGAGTTTGAACGAGACGTTTCTCAACATTCAATCTAAGTGAACAGCTTCAAAGGACCAGAAGCATATACGGGACCTGAACAGTGGCACTCCTCGAAATAAAGAAATTCGGCTGCCCGACACTCAGAAGGAGGGCGCGGCGGGTTGAAGCGATTACGGCAGATGTGCGCACCCTCGTGGACGATATGTTCGAGACAATGTACGCCGCGGAGGGGATCGGGCTGGCGGCGCCCCAGGTTGGCGTCAGTCTGTGTGTGGTGGTCCTGGACGTCAGCCCCGGCGATCCGGAGGCCGAGGCAACGGTCTTGATCAACCCGGAGTTGAGCCAGGGTGAGGGGGAGGTCGTCGGAGAGGAGGGGTGCCTGAGCCTGCCGGGCGTTGTGGGTGACGTCAAACGCCGGGCGCAGGTCCGGGTCGACGCCCTGGACAGAGACGGAAACGCCTTCAGCGCGGTGATGTCGGATATTTCGGCCCGCGCTGTTCAGCACGAGGTCGACCACCTGAACGGCGTTCTGGTGACGGATCACTTCAGCGCAATCAAACGGAACCTCCTGCGTAGCCAACTCGTTGCGTTGAAGCGCGAAGGCAGTCGCCAGAGGCGCGGGCCGATCCATGCGGATCCGGTCCCCGCGGACAGTTCGAAAGCCCCCACGTGAACCAGCGTATCGATCTGCATCTGCACTCGACCTGCTCCGACGGGACATCCACGCCCAGGGAAGTCGTTCGGCGGGCAGCGGAAGCCGGACTCAGCGTGATCAGCCTGACGGATCACGACTCGACCGAGGGTGTTGCGGAGGCACAGGGCGAAGGCGACCGGCTGGGTGTCGAGGTGGTGCCGGGAACCGAGCTGAGCGCAAGGAACGACGGCACCGACGTGCATATTCTGGGGTACTTCATCGACCCGGAGCACCCGGATCTGATCTCGTGGCTCGACACGTTTCGACAGGCCAGGTTGCAGCGGGCGGAACGAATCGTGAGCAAGCTGAATCGTATGGGGTTGCGCGTGCCCCTCGAGCAGGTGCTGGCCAGGGCGGGACCCGGCGCGATAGGACGACCGCATATTGCCGATGTGATGGTGGAAAATGGCCTGGTTTTTTCGGTCGACGAAGCGTTCCATAAGTACCTCGGGTATTCGAAGCCGGCTTACGTCGACAAATACTCGCAGTCGCCCGCCCGGGCCATCCAGGTGATCAGGGCCGCCGGCGGGCTGGCATGCCTTGCCCACCCCGGGTTGTATCGGCGGGACGACCTGATTCCGGAGATGGTATCCGCCGGACTGGACGGTATCGAGGTGCGGCACACCAAGCACAATGCCTCGCAGGTCGCCAGATATTCGAATATTGCAGCGGAGAACAACCTCCTGTGTACCGGCGGGTCCGATTGCCATGGCGACGGCAGGGGGGATCCGATCGTCGGGACTGTGGATGTGCCGTTTTCCTACCTGGAGGCGATGAGGGAACGCCTGAAATCCGGAGGAAACTGAGTTTGCTTTGCGGCGACCTGGGCCGTGGGTTCGCCTGGTGCATACGTCGACGGAATCACGACGACTGAGTCTGGATGGTGCAATCCGATGCTGCCGGACAGGGCTTTTTTTGACGAAAACCGTGCCGATCTCTATTTTTCGAACACTCGCGAGGTGCTGTCGCGGGAGCGGATCGATCCGGTTGTTACGATGGAGGTATTTCCCAACGGGCACGGTAGGCTTTGCGGCATGACCGAGGTGCTCGAAAATCTGGCTGAAGTCTTGCCCGAGGATGCGTCCGTCTGGGCGCTGGGCGAGGGTGAGCCGATGTCCCGGAAGGAAGTCGTTCTCCGGATACAGGCGCGATACAGCGGCTTTGGCATTTACGAGACCGCCTATCTCGGTACGCTCGCCCAGAAGAGCGGCTGGGCGACGGCGGCGCGGGAATGCGTCGAGGCTGCAAAGGGAATTCCGGTGATCAGCTTCGGCGCGCGGCACGTCCATCCGGCGATTTCGGACGTCATGGAATACTCGGCCCTTGTTGGCGGGTGTTCAGGTTGCGCCACACCGGCGGGGGCGCGTTTGGCCGGCCGCGATCCGACCGGCACCATGCCGCACGCGCTGATGTTGATCATGGGTGACACGCTGCCGGCGGCCCAGGCCTTCGACCGGCACATGCCCGAATCGATCCGGCGGCTCGTGCTGGTGGATACATTTATGGACGAAGCGGAGGAGAGTGTGCGGCTGGCCCGGGAGATGGGTGGACGGCTGCAGGGCGTGCGTCTGGATACGCCCTCTGAATTGGGTGGTGTGACGCCCGATCTCGTGAGCCGGGTTCGAAAGGGGCTGGATCGCGCGGGGCATCGGGAGGTGAAGATCTACGTGAGCGGCGGAATGACGGCGGACCGCATCCGGGAGTTCGTGGCGGCAGGGTCCGCGGTGGACGGGTTCGGCGTGGGCAGCGCAATCAGCGGCGCCTCGCCCATCGACTTTACGTCCGACATCAAAGTCGTCGGAAGGCGGCCCGTGTCGAAGCGGGGACGAAAGCCGGGGGTGACCGAAAATACCAGGCTCAGGCGGGTGCGTTGACGAAATTACCCCTCCGCCGGAGGGTTCACCCAACAAAGGTGTGGAGACGGTTCATGGTGGTCAAGGTCCTGTTCTTCGCGTCGTGCAGGGATCTGGTCGGGACCCCGGAGGCATTGATATCGCTGCCCGATTGCGCACGCGTTACTGACCTGTTCGCGCGTCTGGCGGAGGAGCATCCCCGGCTACAGGATATGGAAGCCAGCCTGATGGTGTCGGTCAACCAGGCGTACGTGGATCGAACCCGGCGGCTCGGTGACGGGGACGAGGTGGCGTTCATCCCGCCGGTCAGCGGGGGCGCGCCCGTGGGGCGGGTCGCAAAAGCCGAATCGAAGGAGAAGAGGCCGCATGTCCGGTGATCTTTACCGCATCCAGGAAGGACCCATATCGGCCGACGCGCTGCACGACGCCGTGCTGAGAGATTCGGATGGCGCGGTGGCGACCTTCGCGGGGGTGGTGCGAGACCATTCGATGGGCCGCAGGACGAGCTATCTGGTGTACGATGCCTATAGGGAAATGGCCGAAAAGAAAATGGAAGCAATCGGCCGGGAGGTGAAGGCGAGGTGGGAGGTGGACCGGGTGGGCATGCTGCATCGCGTGGGGCGATTGGAGATCGGCGAGACCAGTGTGCTGATCGCGATCTCCGCGCCGCACCGCAAACCGGCCCTGGAAGCCTGTCATTACGCAATCGACCGGCTGAAGGAAACCGTGCCTATCTGGAAGAAGGAAGTGTGGACGGACGGCGAAGAATGGATTGAAGGCGATCCCTCGGCGCCTCAGAAGGCAGCCGGAAGACCTTAAAGGCGGCCCGATTGGGACGCGACGCGGCCGTGAACTCAGAGTGTTGGGGGCACGGCTATTTTGTTGGACGGGCAAGAGACAGAATATAAGAAAACTCCAAAATCAAAAGACCCTTTCCCCAAATTCCCTGCCTACGGCGTGTTCCTTTTGAAGCGACCAAAAGGAA